>JAWKVL010000013.1:0-100268 GCA_041398065.1 Dongiaceae bacterium
CGGTGACGCCCATGTGATAGCCGTTGAAGGCATCCCACAGGCCGTCCTTGATCATGGTGTCGATCATCTGCGTGTCGCCCATCTTCACGCCGTTGCGCAGATGCATGCAGTGCGGCGCGAGGCTCATGCTCTCCTGCCCGCCCGCTATGACGATGTCGGAATCGCCGTTGCGGATCGCCTGATAGCCGAGCGCCACCGTGCGCAGGCCCGAGCCGCAGACTTGGTTGACCACGAAGGCGGTCTTGTCGGTCGGGATGCCGGCCGCAACCGCCGCCTGGCGCGCGGTGTTCTGCCCGGCGCCAGCTGTCAAAACGTGACCGAGAACCACCTCGCTTATCTCGCCCGCTTCGACCTTGGCGCGCTTCAGCGCCTCGACGATCGCGATCTTGCCGAGCTCGTGCGCCGGCAAAGTGCTGAGCGCGCCGCTGAAGGAGCCGATCGGGGTACGGGCCGCGGAAACGATGACGACATCGGTCATGATAAACTCCATTGGGGGTCAGGCGGGGAACGCCTGAGACTGGCTACAAAATGCTCTTGGAACGACGTTAGGGCGCTTGCAAGTCAGGCGCAAGCTTGGCTCTCAACTTGCGGCAATTCGCCGGAGCCATGCGTCGAGCGGATCCCACACCCGGGCACGGGCGGAGCCGCCGACCATCATGCCGATGTGGCCAGCGGCGGGAGTCATGATTTCGCAACGCGGCAGGCGCTCGCCCAAGGCCGTGGCGCTCTTTGGTGGAACGATCCGATCGGCGCTCGGCACCATCGCCAGAGCCGGCAGGTCGAATTCTTCCGGCCGCACCGGCTTGCCTGTGATCAACCACGCGCCGCGCGCGGTCGTGTTCTCGCCATACCATTGCGTCAGGCACTCGCGCGCGACCGGCGCCGCCAGCCCGACGCCGTCATTCAGCCAATCCTCCAGCGCAACGAACTTGTGCGTGTTCTCGCCCTCTGCCGGCATGTCGGCGAAGCGGCGGAACTTCGCGAGGATGGAGAGCGGATCGAGCGAAGCGAAAAAGCTCTGCAGCACGTCGACTGGCATCTCGCCGAGCGCTCGGAACAAAGAATCCATGTGGCCGCCGACGGCGCCAATCAGGCGAGCCTGGGTTTCGCCATCGGCATGGAAATCCCAGGGTGTCGCGAGGCAGGCCAGCGCCGCCACATCCCGCTGCCGCCGCAGCGCAAGGGCAAGCGCGAGATTGCCGCCCATGCAATAGCCGATGACGATGATCGGCCCGCCGGGCTCGCGCTTAACGGCGTCTAACGCACCTTCCAAACGGCCGGCGATGTAGCGCGTGAGGTCGAAGCCCTGTTCCTCGGCGCCCGGCGCATCCCAATCGACCACGAAAGGCGCGTAGCCGCGGCCAGCCAGATCGGCGAGGAAGCTGCTCTGCGGCTCCAGATCCAGGATGTAATAGCGGTTGATCAGCGACGGCACGACCAGCACGCGGGGTGCCGCGGCGCCAGCGCCGTTCCGGTAGTCGCGCAGCAGGGTCGTGCCTTCGCGCCATATCACGGGACGTTCCGCCATCGTGCGCGTGCGCGGATAGCGTCGATAGGTCAGGACCCCGTCGAGAAAATGCCCGAGCCGGCGATGCCCTTCGGCCGTCAGCGCCTCGATGAGCGCGGCTTCATCCGTCTTTCCGAGTTCGGGTGCCAGCGCCTTGAGGGCGTTTGCGAGCGGGCTTGGCTGGCCGTTTGGTCCCGCCGCGTTCGAGTTCTGCCAGGCGGCCTTCAAGCTCGGCCACGCGGCGGCGGAGTTCCCCCACAGTGCCAGCGCCAGCATCAGATGCTGCGGCAGCGGGCGCGGCCCCAGACGTGGACCCTGGCGCTGCACCGGGTTGGAAGCCGAACTGGAACGGGGTTGCTGGGAATGGGGCAAAGCCGGGTCCTCCGGTTGGCGTCGCCCCCGGCTGTGGCCAGGGGAAAGGCGAGTAGGCCGCCATTAGCTTCAGCGCCTGCGCCATCAGGGTCGGATCCTGGGCAAGGGCCGACAGGTGATCCTGCCAGAGATCCAGCAGCTTGCGCGCCAGTTCCTGTGTCTCGTCCTGCGCGCCCGCACGGGCGGCCTGTTGCGGATCGGCAGCCATGATTCCTCAGCTTTTCGGGCAATAATAGGGGGCGATTCCGACCTTTCGCAATGCAGCTATTGCATTGCCAAATGGGGGGTCGGTGCTGCTATGCTGCGATGCATACAGGGAGAAGGAAGTTTCGCGCATGACCAACAGTCCGGACAAGGACGGCAAGCCGGCTGTGCGTATTAAGAAATACGCGAACCGGCGGCTCTACAACACCGCCACCTCGTCCTACGTCACCTTGGACTACCTGGCGCAGATGGTGCGCGAGGGACAAGACTTCACGGTCGAAGACGCCAAGACCGGCGAGGACATCACCCGCTCCGTCCTGACCCAAATTATCGTCGAAGAGGAAGCCAAGGGGCAGAACATGCTGCCCATCAACTTCCTCCGGCAGCTCATCAGCCTCTATGGCGACAATTTGCAGTTCCTGGTGCCGCGCTACCTGGAACAGAGCATGGAAGCCTTCGCCAAGAACCAGGAGCAGATGCGCCAATACATGCGCGAGAGCTTCGGCGGCATCTTCCCGTTCGACCGGTTCCAGGAAATGTCGAAGCAGAACATCGCCTTCTTCGAGCAGGCGATGCGCATGTGGTCGCCGTTCCGCGGCAACCAGGGGGCAGAGGGCGGCAACGCCGCACCGCCTGCCAAGCCCGAGGCCAAGTCCGGTGAACTCGACGATCTCAAGGCGCAGATGCAGGCGCTCCAGAAACAGCTGGAAACGCTGGCACAGTCCAACCGGCCGAAAGACGACAAGCCCGAATAGGCGGCGCTCTGCCACATCTGTTCCCGCGGGCAACGATGCGAGGACATTCGACGTGATCGACCTCACCGGCAAGACGGTCCTGGTGACTGGCGGTTCGCGCGGCATCGGCGCGGCGATCGTCCGCGCGGTTGCCGCTGCCGGCGCCAAGGTCCTGCTGCACTACGGCAGGAGCCGCGATGCCGCCGAGGCGGTCCGGGGGGCCGCCGGCCCCGATCGTTGCCATTTGCTGCAGGCGGATCTGGGTGAGCCGGGTGCGGCGGGCGCCCTGTGGCGGGCCGCCAACGACGCTGCACCGCGCATCGATGTTGTCGTCAACAATGCCGGCATTTTCGAGCCGGTCTCCGTCGACGCACCGAGCGATGCCTGGGACCGTGCCTGGACGCGCGTCATCCAGGTCAACCTCTATGCCCCGGCCGCCTTGTGTAAGCTGGCCATACTGCATTTCCGCGCCCACGGCGGCGGCAAGATCATTAACATCGCAAGCCGCGCCGCCCATCGCGGCGATGCGCCCGACCAATGGCCTTATGCCGCCTCGAAGGGCGCCTTGGTGGCGCTGACCAAGACGATCGCGCGCGGCTTTGCGAAGGACAACGTGCTGGCCTTCGCAATCGCACCCGGCTTCACCGATACGGACATGGCCTATACCGGGCTCGACGATGCGGGCATCCAGCGGATCATCGCCGAGATCCCGCTCGGCAGCATGGCGAGCCCCGAGGAATGCGGCGCGCTGGCGGCGTTCCTTTGCTCTGACCAGGTCCGGCACCTGACCGGCGCGACCTTCGACATCAACGGCGCCAGTTACGTGCGATAGGCGACGGCTGGCGCGCGCCGCATCCCCTCCTACGCTAATTCAGGCCGCATTCACCTCGCCTGCCTTGGAATGACCCTTGCGCGCTCGGGGCGCGCAATAGCCGCAGCACGCTGGAGAGCGCATGCGGCATGTTCAGCATGGGGGCCAACATGCAACTTACCGAAGGCGAGAAACTCATCCTTGCGATGCTCTATGACATCCACAAGGCACTGAACCTCAAGGGCGCAGTCGATATTGATGCGGTGAGGGCCGCGATTTCGGAGAAGAAATCTCAAGGCACCAGGCCCGCCACCAATGGCGCCGTCCCGGCCCGCGTCGCGGCGGTAGACCCGACCGCGGAAGTGGCCGAGATCCTCGACATGTGGTCGGCGATCGAGCGCGGCTACAAGCGACTGACGGTCGAAGAGAAGCGCGAGGTCGAAGCGGGCGCCGGGCCGCTCGGGCGAGGCGTCCGGTTCTCCGGCTTCGATGAGGATACCGAAAAGCGCCACCGCGAATTGGCGCAGACCTTGATCGACACCACGGACCGGTTCGAGCGATTCCAGGGGCGCAACCTGACGGCGCACATGCCAACGCTCGACGGCTATCGCCGCATGCTCCAGATGTTCGCGCCGATGCGTCCGGCGACTGGCGATCCGCGGCTCGGCGTGCAGCAGATCATCGCACTCGCAAACGCGGAAAAATACGCGAGATAGCAGTCCCGGCCGGCGGAGAGGCGCGGCCCCCAGGTTCACGCGACTGCAGCGACACTTGTGCGGACTATGACGGCCCGTCGCCGGTCACCGGCATGACAACGTGGAACGAGGCGCCGCGATCCGCATTGTTGTCCGCCCAGATGTGCCCGCGGTGCGCGATCACGATGGAGCGCACGATCGACAGTCCCAGCCCCATGCCTGCGCTCTTGGTGGTGAAGAAGGGTTCGAACAGCCGGCGCGACTCGTCGGGCGCTATGCCGCGGCCTCGATCAATTACCGTGATCTCGATGTCGCTGCTGCCGTGCGGCATCGTTCGAATCGTCAGATAGCGATCCGGCTGATCCGTGTCCTCCATCGCGTCCATGCCGTTGACCAGGAGGTTCAGCAGGACCTGAAGCAACTGGGTCCGATCGGCGGATATGGCCGGAAGCCGAGGCGCCAGATCGGTCCTGACTTGGATGCGCCGCCGCCGGGCGTCGGCGGAGATGAAATGTATGGCCTCCCCAACGACCGCGTTGACGTCCACCGACTGCGTGCGCGTCGTCTGGTTGCGCAGGAACTCGCGGATCCGGCCGACGATCTCGTCGGCGCGCAGAACGTCAGCCCGCACATCGGAGATGATCTCCTGCAACTCGTCCAACGGCGGGCCGGGTGATTTCAGCAGAGCCTCGGCGGCGCCGGCGTTGCTGAGGATGGCGCTGAGGGGCTGCCTCACTTCGTGCGCGATGGCGGCGCTCAACTCACCCACGATGACCAAGCGCTGTGCATGCGACAGGTGACGTGCGTTCTCCTCCGCCAGCTTGCGGTCTGTGATATCGATGACCGAGCCGATATAACCCAGATACTCGCCATCGGCTGCGTAACGCAGCGCCGCTCGATGCACCACCCAACGATACTCGCCATCGTGTCGTCGCAAGCGATATTCGATCTCGAACGGCTGTCGCGTGTGTTGGGCGAGCTGACATGTCTCGCGCAGATGCTGCTGGTCATCCGGGTGCACATCCTGCCGCCAGCCTTCGTCTGAGACCTCGTTCAAAGACCGCCCCGTGAGTTCCAGCCAGCTCTCATTGACGAATTCGCATTGCATGTCGCGGCCAGAGACCCATAGCAGGACCGGCGCGGCGTTTGCCATGTTGCGGAAGCGGTCTTCGCTTTCGAGCAGGCGCGTCTCGACCTCCTTTCTTTGCGCGATCACGGCGGCGACCAGGAATAGCGGCACCGATCGCAACAGCAGGAAATTCTGCAGAGCCAGTGTGATATCCGGGGGCGACAGATCGGAGAACGGGCCACGGCCATGGAGCGCGCCATCGACCGCGAAGATCGCGGTGATCGCGACGGCGCCTGAAGCGCCCCGCATGCCGAAGCGAAACGCCGCCCAGAACAGGAGCGGCACCGGCAGGTAGGCGCGGGTGCCGGCAAAATCGATCGAGCTTGGCCCGGTGTTGGTCGCGGCATAGCTGGCCAAGAGCAGTCCGAGCGTGAGCGCGACGATCTCGAGCCGGCGCTTGATGTCCGGCATCTTCGACTTCAGCGAAAGACCAAGGCCCCAATGAAGGATCGCCGGTGTTACGATCATCTGCGCCAGGGCGTCTCCCAGGAACCATTGCTCCCACGACTGCCAGTACTCGTGGCCGAGGGCACTCCGCGCGGTGGCGCCGAAGAACGCGGATGCCGCGGGAACCAGCACCACTGCGAATGCGAAAAACGCGCCGATCTCCCGCGCCGTCTCCAGGCGGAACGTGCGAGCAACGAAGCCGCGCAACGCAAAGGCTGCAATCAGCCCTTTGGCCGAATCGATCCAGAAGGTCGTCAACAAGAACCACAGCGGGATTCCCTGGGCAACTTCGGAGAACAGGCGGATCGGCAGCGGCAGCAGGATGAAGATCCACCACCGCTTCGGCGACGTCACCAGCAGCGCGCACAGCAGGACTGAATCGGGAAACCAGAACGGCGACGCGGCGACCTGGCTGAAGGACATCCCGCAACGATAGGCGACATAAAATGCCACCTCGAACAGGCAGAACCCGAAGAGAACCTGGAGGTGGTCCGGGTGAAAAGACGGACCGAGGCTGCGCCCATTCACCTCGAAGGTCAGAGCGGGAGATGAGGATGTTCCATGCCTGGCGACTCTGAATCTCATCGGCGGACCAGCCAGTCAGAGCACGCATTGAGAGAAGTATTGCCAGCGCGAGTTATGACTTATGGCATCGAACAACTGCAAACTAAAGCAATTTCCACGCCTTCTTGTCTTGCAAGGCTCGACGGTTTGGGCATGCGGAACAGCAATCATGGGCATGCCCTCTGATCGACCGGATCGCGGCTGCTCTCGCCTCGCCCCGGGCGCGGATCAATCAGGCGTGGATGTCGGCCACGTCTTTCCAGCAGTCAGTAGTTGGCAATGACGCAAACCACTCTGTCCTTGCTACGGCTGGACGTCTTGATCAGTCGGTAGGTCGGCGCCAGCGCCTTGAACGCCGCGAGCCAGCGTTCGGGAGACTGTATCGTCAGGTGGCCACGCCCATCATCGTAGCAGGCGATTACGTGGAAATTGAAGGGCGCGGCGGCGTGAAGCTTCGCGAGGACTGCCTTGATGTCTTTCGGATGGAAGTGTTCCAGGACGTCGGCCGAGCAGACCAAATCGGCCGCGGGTATAGCATCCTTGGCAACGTCCGCCTGCACAAGGGAGACGTTTTCAGGCAGGGTATCGGCGATCGGGGAGACAGCCCAATCGAGACCGATCACGTGCTCCACGCACGAAGCGATCTCGCGCAGAAACCGGCCGTTTCCACAGCCGATTTCGACCACGGTTCTCGGGCGGCAGGCGAGCACAGCTTCGGTCTCGGGAACCAGCCAATTGTTCTGTTGGTAGCTCTGATTCTCTTCGTGGAGCCTCTGATAGTAGTCCGGCGACAGAGTACTCTCTGTTACCCGTCGGCTGATGAGCCGGACACTTCGCTTCAACCTGCCGCTGACGAAGCGGCCGTTGCTTCTCAATCGGCGCAGGAGGCCCATCTACCTTGCTCATGAGACGTGGATACGAGCGGCGGCCGTTTATTGGCCTTGACCTCTTCTTACTGCCGGTCCGGCAGCCGGGCAAGGACGATGCCGCTACGGCCTCACGGTCTGCGCAAGGGGAACGGCGACCGGCCGCTCGCGGTCCTTGTTGAGGCGGCGCTCCAGCCAGTTGAGGATGCGCGTCAGGATGAAGACCAGCACGATATAGACGATGCCGGCGCTGATGAGCGTCTCGTAAATGCGATAGGTCTGCGAGCGAATGAACTGCGCCGTGCCCAACACCTCGTAGACAGTAATAGTGGACGCCAATGCCGTGGCCTTGAGCAGCAAAATGGTTTCTGTGCTCATGGCCGGCAAACAGATTCGGAGGGCGCGCGGCAGCGTGATGCGGCGGAAGATCAGCCATGGCGACATGCCGAAAGCCTTGCCGGCTTCGATCTCGCCATGCGGGACAGCCAGGATCGCACCGCGCAGGATCTCGCCGGTATAGCCAGCGGTATTCAGGCTGAGCGCGAATATCGCGTAGTAGATGCCTTCACGCAGGAACGGCAATGCCCGCATCAGCGGCTTGCCGAACAGAGTCATGTCTCCGAACACCTGCCCCAGGCCATAGTAGATGAGGTAGATCTGGACCAGGAGCGGCGTGCCGCGCATCAGCAGGATGAATGCGTAGGACGGCATCCACAGCACGGGATTGCTCGACACCCGCGCGACCGCGACCGGAACCGCCATGAGATTGCCGACGACGCCGGACGTGACCACGAGGAAGAGCGACAGAGGAACCGCCCCGATCAGCGCCGGGAACACCGTCCAGAGCATGAAGCACAGGTTGAATCCCGGTCCGGGTTCGGTGTGCAGGAAGGCGTAGCATTGCTCAATGCCCATTGCCGCCTCCCTCAAGCCCGCCGCACGCCGCGACTGGCACGGCGTTCAATCTGTTGAAGGATGATCATCGAGAAGATCGTGATCCCGAGGAAGCAGAGCGCGCCTACGGAATAGAAGAAGATGTAGTGCTTGGTCTGCGAGGCCGCGCTCTTGGCGGCGAAGGCCAGCTCGAATGCGCCGATCGTGCTGACCAGGGAGCTGTCCTTGGTGATGTTGAGCCACTGATTGCCCATGCCGGGGATGGCATAGCGGATCATCTGCGGGAAGATGATGCGGCGGAAGCGCATCAGCCCATGCATGCCGTACGCGCGCGCGGCTTCGATCTGGCCTCTTGGAATCGCCTGGATCGCGCCTCTCAGAATATCCGTGAGGTACGCACCATAGATGAGCCCGAGCGCAGCAACCGCCGCCGCGAACGGCGATACCTGGAAATCCTCGCCCGCAACGCCGATGCCGACGAACAACTGGGTCAGGGCGCGGCCGCCCATGTAGTAGACCATCAGAATGAGGAGCAGTTCGGGGATGGCACGAACGAAGGTCGTGTAGAGATCGCCGGCCCGGTACAGCCATTTGTTGCCATGAAGCTTGGCCCCGGCGCCAAGCAAGCCGAGAATAAACGCCAGGAGATAGCCGCAGACCGATATCTGTAGGGTGAAGAGCACGCCCTTCAGGAACTCGTCACCGAAGCCGGTGTCGCCATAGGCCATCAGCGACCACAAAGACGGCTGTGGATTCATGCTTCCCCCACCCTTCCCTGTTCGCGAGCCGGGCGGTCATTGCGCCGCCACCCATTTCCCGGAACGAACACTAGCATACGAAAAGCAAAACGCCGCCCGGATTTTCGTCCAGGCGGCGTTGACCGAGTGGAGCTAGGCTCCGCTTAGAAGCTGGGCTTCACCAGCTGGCCTTCCAGCTCCGGATATTTGGCGGTGATCTTGTCGTATTCGCCGCTCTGCACCACCTTCTTGATGCCGTCGCTCAGCTTGTCGCGCAGGGCGGTATCTTCCTTGCGCACGCCGCCGCCGACGCCATAGCCCAGCAGCGGATCCTGTGGGCAGATCGCCTTTTCCTCGAAGTCCGGATTGGTGGCCAGGAACGGCGCGAGCGAGGTGCGGCCCTCCTGCACATAATCGATGCGGCCCGCCTTCAGATCGGCAAGGGCGTTGTCGAGCGTGTCATAGAGCTTCACTTCGGCAGCGCTGCCGAAATACTTCTGCACATAGTCAGCATGGATGGTCGCCGTCTGCACGCCGAAGATCTTGCCCTTCACGCTGTCCGCGTTGTTGAAGTCGATCTTGGTGTCGTCCGACTTGGCGCCGATCTCGACCGTCGGGGCATCATAGTAGAACTGGGTGAAGTCGATGACTTCCTTGCGCTTGTCGGTGATGGTCATCGACGACCAGATCACGTCGATCTTCTTTTCCTGCAGCGCCGGGATGATGCCGTCCCACGCCACCTCGACCAGCTGGCAGTCCAGCTTCTCTTCCTTGCAGACCGCCTTGTAGAGATCAATCTCCCAGCCGACCCACGTGCCGCTGGCGTCCTTCGACGAATAGGGCGGATAGGGTTCCGCCGCGACGCCGATTTTCACCGCTTCTGCCTGGGCCGTCACCGCCGAGAACGCGAGCACCGCGCCGGCGACGAGACCACCGATGAGCTTCTTCATGTTCCTCAAGTCCCTTGATGTGAATGGCCGATCCGGCCTTTGCCTCCCGGGCCACTCTTGTTGGTTGGCCGATGGGAAGGCCCGTCCCGATCGGCTCGGTCAAAACCCTAGCATAAGAAAAATGAATGTGGGTAGCGGGATTCACCGCCCGTACGCCGCAAATTCCTGTGATGTTCTCGTATTGTCCGCTTGGAGGGTCGGCGATCAGGCCCTTCCCAGGAACGCCTGCAGCCGGTCCATCGCTTCGCTCAAGCGCTCTTCGCCTTGCGCGTAGCACAGCCTCAGATAGTGCTCGCCGCCGGCACCGAAAGCGGTGCCGGGCGCCAAGCCGATGCGCGCCTCGCGCACCAATCGCTTGCAGAATGCGACCGGGTCGCCCATCTCCTCGACCCGCAGCATCAGATAGTAGGAGGCGTCGGCCGGGATCACCGACACCCGGTTCATGGCTCTGAGCCGCTCCAGCACCAGGTCGCGGCCGTGCTTGCACCGCTCCACCATCCATTTGACCCAGGGCTCGCCTTCGCGGATGGCGGCGATGCAGCCGGCCTGTAGGAAGCTTTGCCCCCCGGAGGTGTTGAACTCGATCAGGCGGTCGACCTGGTCGGTGAGGCCCTCAGGCATCACCATCCATCCCACCCGCCAGCCGGTCATGGCCCAGGTCTTGGAGAAGCTGTTGACGACGAACAAGGGATCGTCCGGCTGCGCGATCTCCAGGAAGGACGGCGCGACCGCACGGTTGTAGATGAGCCGGTTGTAGACCTCGTCCGAGATCAGGGCGATGCCGCGCTGCCGCGCGAAGGCGAGCACCGCGCGGCGCTGCCCCTCCGGCATGACCCAGCCGGTTGGATTGCCGGGCGAAGCGATGTAGATCGCGCGCGTGCGCTCATCGCACGCCACGAACAGGCGATCGATGTCCAGCTCCCAGCCGTGATCGGTGCCGGTCATCGGCACATGGCGCGCGATGCCGCCCTGGATCTGGATCGCAGCGAAGATGTTGGGCCAAACCGGCGTCACGCAGACGATGTTGTCCCCGGGGGAGACCAGGGTCTGCACGATCAGCATCATGGCGTTCATGCCGCTGCTGGTCACTGCGATGCGCGAATCGGCGATCTCCACGCCGTAGAGGCCGCGATGATAGTCGATCAGCGCCTGCCGCAACTCCGGAATGCCACGCTTGTGCGTATAGAAGGTGTCGCCTGCACTGAGCGCACGCGACGCCGCATCGCAGATGAAGCGCGGGGTCGGCAAATCGCCCTGTCCCACCCACATGCCGATGACGTCGGGGATGTCGAAGCCCATGCGCCAGACCTCGACGATCTGCGATTCCTCGAGCTCCGCGATATCGGGACGGATCTTCAGCGGCGGCATTCTCACCTCTACTCTGCGGTGGCGGGCTGGGCGCGCGGAACGCGGCGCAGCGCAAAGACATTGCCGATCAGGATCAGGGCGACGCCGAGGATCGCTTCCGGCTGCGGCCGGTAGTCCTCGAACCAGGCGCTCAACGCCAGCGCCAGGATCGGGAACAGGACCGAGGAATAGGCGGCGCGCGCCGCGCCGATGCGGCGCGCCAGCGTGAGGAAGGAGCCGAAGCCGATCACGGTGGCGAACAAGGAGAGGAACAGCAGCGAAATGGTGTAGCTCGGCGCCGGGTTGTAGACGAGCGGCGCGCCATGCAGCATCGCGAACAGGAAGGATGCGACCGCGCCGATGCTCATGCTCACGGCATTGGATTCGACGACCCCGATGCCGCGCCGTCCCAAGGCGATGGAAGCCATGTTGCCGAGCGACGCGCTGGTCGTGCCAAGCAGCGACAGTCCAAGGCCGATCAGGACCCCGTGGTTCATCCCGTGCCCCACGATGTCGGACCAGAAGGTGAGCGCGAGCCCGACCAGGCCAAAGGCGGCGGCGACCGCGACCCTGCCCTCGATCTTCTGGCCGAACAGGATGGCGGCGTTGACCATGTTGAGGACCGTGATCATGGAAAAGACCACCGCCAGCAATCCGGTCGCGAGATACCCGGCCGCGTAGTAGAATAGGATGTAGTTGGTGCAGAACAGGAACAAGCCCAGCGCCAGCATCAAAGCGTAGTCGCGTCCGCGGTAGATGAGCTTGCGGCCAGTCACGAGGCAGAATGCCACCATGATGATGGCCGCCATCACGAACCGATAGGCGATCGACAGTTCCGGCGCCACGCCGACCTGATAGATCATGGCGTGCCAGGACAGGCCCCAAACGATAACGGTCGTGGTGTAGAGCGCCCAGGTCGGCATGCGGACAATTCCCGAGAGGGCCGCAGGCTATCGGAGCGGGCGGCTGTCTTGCAATTGGCGGCCCGCGCATGGCGGTCATGCGTGCGCGACGAAACGCCTCGGCAACGCTCAACCCGAAACGCCTTGGAACGCCCTGCGAAGTTGGTGGGCCGGATCCTCGACTACCACCGCTTCATAGCGCTCAATCAGCGGAAGGATCAGGCTTTCCAGTTCGGTATTCCAGAGAACCCCGTCGTAGAACTCGTTCCTCATCGCCTCGCGCGACGGGAGGTCCGCAAAGCCCCGCATCCAGAAGAACACATCGGGGTCCTCGACTGACGGAAACGGACCCAGGACCGACATGCCGATTTGCCGAAATGCCGGGAACGACCGCTCGACCAGGATCTCCATGACGCGCTGCCGCATTCCTGACTTCGCCTTGTAGATCCTCATCTCGATGACGGTCGGCATGGTGGATTGTCCTGCTACAATCAGGCTTGGTCGGCGGAATCGGCGGCTAGGCGCGCGGCGATCTCCGGCATCAGGGCCGCATTGACGTTGGCAAAGGCGACGCGCAGGTAATCGTCCTGCTTAGGACCGAACACACTGCCCGGTAGCGCGAGAAGGTTTTGCCGGTCGACCAGCCGGCGCGCGACCTCCGTCGCCTTGCGACCGCGATGCGGATGCTTCAGGTAGGCGAAATAGGCGCCGGCGGAGATCAACTCGTAGCCAAGATCGTTGCGCGCGAAAGCTTTCAGCAGTGCCGCGCGCCGGTCCCGCATCATGCGGGTATTGGCGTCGCGCCAGTCGGCCAGGTGACCGAGGCCAAAATGCGCCGCCTCCTGTCCGATGCGCGGGGCGCAGATCGCGACGCAATCCATCGCCTTCGCAACGTGGTCGATGAAGGCGCCACCCGCGGCGATGGCGCCGACCCGGTAGCCGGTCATCGCGAACACCTTGGAGAAGCTGTAGAGGTGGATCAGCGTCTGTGGCCAGGCCTGATCGCCGAACAGATCGTGCGGCGCGCCGTCAGTGGGCAGGAAATCTCGATAGGTCTCGTCCAGCACCAGCGCGATGCCGCGCTCGCGCGCCAGGTCATAGAATGCGCGCAAGGTGTCCGGCTTGTAGATGGCGCCGGTCGGATTGTTGGGCGAAACCAGCATGATCGCCTTGGTCTTCGGCCCGATGGCGCGCGCCGCTTCCGCGAGGTCGGGCTCGCCGCCCGCGTCCGGACGGAACGAGAGCGGCACCAGGCGGATGCCCAGCATCTGCAGCCACATCTCGTAATTGAAGTAGAACGGCGCCGGCATCACGATCTCCTCGCCCGCCTGGGCGAGGCTCATCATCGCAAGGCAGAAGGCCTGGTTGCAGCCGGCGGTGATCATCACCTGCTCCGGTGCCACCACGCCGCCGTAAAAGCGCGTCATATCCTCGGCCAGCGATGCGCGCAGCTTGGGCAGTCCGCAGATGTCCGTGTAGCGGGAGGTCACCGGCTCCGAGACAATGCGCGCCAGGTGATCGGTCAGTGCGGCCGGCGGCGGATAGCCGGGCACCGCCTGGCACACATCGATCAGCGGCTTGTCTTGCGGAAACGTGCGCCCGGCGATCCAGGCCTGCGCCTCGGCGATGGCAGGCTCGGCCACGCCGGCGAGGAGCGCGTTGAGGCGGTAGCGGGGTGCGGTGGTCATAGCTAGCTCATAAAGTAGTACCCCTTCCCCCCTTGCGGGGGAAGGATGCGGAGCCTTAGCGAGGCGGAGCCGAGCTTAGGCGTAGCTGGATGAGGGGTTGCGCACCGACAGATGCGCGCGCTCGGAAGAGCGCCAGATTGCAGGAGCGCTCGCGCGCTGCGCGCCTGGCGGCGCGGCCCCCTCACCCGGCTTCGCCTAGGCTCACTGCGTTCGCCAAGGCTGCGCATCCCTCTCCCGCAAGGGGAGAGGGGTGGTTCGCTTGAAGGGAGCGCAATCATGACTGCAATTCCTTCAGCCCCTCGTACAGCGTCAGCGCCTCGGGGTTGGCCAGCGCCTCCTTGTTCTTGACCGGTTTGCCATGGACCACGTCGCGCACGGCGAGTTCGACGATCTTGCCGGACTTGGTGCGCGGGATGTCGGCGACCTGGACGATCTTGGCCGGAACGTGGCGCGGCGTGGTGTTGGCGCGGATCTGCTTCTTGATCTTGTCCTTGAGCGCTTCGTCCAGGGTCGTGCCCTCGCGCAGGCGCACGAACAGCACCACGCGCACGTCGTTGTCCCAATCCTGGCCGATAACAATGCTTTCGACGACCTCGGGCAGCTGCTCGACCTGGCGGTAGATCTCCGCCGTGCCGATGCGCACGCCGCCGGGATTGAGCACGGCATCGGATCGGCCATAGACGATGATGCCGCCATGTTCCGTCAGCTCCACATAGTCGCCGTGGCGCCAGATGTTGGGATAGGTTTCGAAATAGGCGGCCTTGTAGCGCTTGCCGTCGGGATCGTTCCAGAACCCGACCGGCATGCATGGGAACGGCGCCGCGCAGACCAGCTCGCCCTTTTCGCCGGTCACCGGCTTGCCCTCGTCATTCCACACCTCGACCTTCATGCCGAGGCCGCGCATCTGGATCTCGCCGCGCCACACCGGGCCGGTCGGGTTGCCCAGCATGAAGCAGGATATGATGTCCGTCCCGCCGGAGATCGATGACAGGCAAACGTCCTTCTTGACGTGCTCATAGACGTACTCGAACCCTTCCGGCGCCAGCGGCGAGCCGGTGGAAGTCACCATGCGTACGGTCGAGAGATCGTTGGTGCGGATCGGGTCCAGCCCCTGCTTGGCGCAGGCGTCGATTTACTTGGCGGAGGTGCCGAACAAGGTGCAGCGCTCCGCTTCCGCATAGTCGTAGAGGATGTTGCCGCCGGCCGCGAAGGGCGAGCCGTCATAGAGCAGCAGCGTGGCGTTGGAGCCGAGGCCGGAGATCAGCCAGTTCCACATCATCCAGCCGCAGGTGGTGAAATAGAATACGCGGTCGTGCGGCTTCACGTCGCCATGCAGGCGATGTTCCTTCAAGTGCTGCAGCAAGGTGCCGCCCTGGCCGTGGACGATACATTTCGGCACGCCGGTGGTGCCGCTGGAATACATGATGAAGAGCGGGTGGTTGAAGGCCACGCGCTCATAGTCGATCGGTCCGCCAGGATGGTCCGCCAGGGCGTCCGGCAGCAGCCTGGCCTTCGGCAATTTTGACAGGTCGGGCTTGTCGCTCAGATAGGGGAAGACCAGGATCTGCTGCAGGCTCGGCAGCTTCCCTGAGAATTCCGCGACCCGCGCCAGCGAATCGAACTGCTTGCCGCCGTACCAGTAGCCGTCGGCGGTCAACAGCACCTTGGGCTCGATCTGGCCGAAACGGTCGAGGACCCCCTGCACGCCGAAGTCCGGCGAGCAGGAGGACCAGATGCATCCAATCGCCGCAGCCGCATAGGCGCCGATCACCGCCTCTGGCGCATTGGGGACGAAGCCGGCGACCCGGTCGCCCGGTTTCAGGCCCAGCGATCGCAGATGCTGCGCGAGGCGGCTGACCCGGTCGTGCAATTCGGCGTGCGACAGCCGGCGCTTCACCTTGTCTTCGCCCCAGAACACGATGGCGTCGCCATCGCTACCCTCTTTCGAGAAGCGCAGCATGTTCTCGGCATAGTTCAGACGGCCGTCCGGGAAGAACCGGGCACCCGGCATCTTGTCGCGATCCTTCAGGATCACAGTCCCCGGCTCTCCGATCACGTCGCAGAAGCGCCAGAAGGTCAGCCAGAAGCGTTCGATGTCGGTGACCGACCAGCGCCAAAGCGCGTCGGTATCAGGCAACTCGACCGAGCAGTCGCGCGCCACCCTCTGACGGAACTTCGTCATGTTGGCGTCGGCGATCGCGGCGGGAGATGGCCGCCACAACGGTTCGTTCATGTGCGAGACTTAACCTCCCTTTGCGTGCGCCGCATAACGCCAATTCAAGCTCGACAGTGGCGGCGGTACGTCTTTGTCACTAATGTGCCGACCCACCATGTTCCTTGACAAGATTAAAGCGCGGGGCGAGGTCAACCATGTGCTGATCGCCGCCGGGTTGACGGTTTTCGCCGCTCTGTGCTTCGCCAGCCTCAGCGCCCAGGTCAAGTTCCTTTCCAGCGACCTGCACGGTTTCGTCATCACCTTCTGGCGCAATTTCTGGGGATTGTTCTTCATGCTGCCCTGGCTGATCCGCCAGGGACTGGGCGAACTCTCCTGGCCGCGCATCCGGATGTTCACCCTGCGCTCGGCCTTGAGCCTTGCGTCCATGCTGTGCGGCTTTACCTCCTTGAGCTATCTGACGCTCGCCAACGCCACGGCGCTCAGTTTCACCGCGCCCTTGTTCGCGACCGTCCTGGCCGCGTTAGTGCTGGGCGAAACCGTGCGACGCCGGCGCTGGACCGCGACCCTGGTCGGGTTCATCGGCGTCCTGATCGTGCTCCGGCCCAGCGTCAGCGGCATCAGCATCGGCGAGATCCTGGCCCTGGCGGGCGCCTTCCTGACCGCCGCCGTCATCATCGTGGTCAAGCAGATGTCGCGCACCGAGCCCAGCAACGCCATCGTCGCCTATATGGTGCTGCTGCTGACGCCGATGTCGCTGGCGGTTGCCCTGCCGTTCTGGAGCTGGCCACAGGCGGGCGATTGGCCGTTCGTGATCGGCATGGGACTGGCCGGGACGATCGGCCATGTGTGCTGGACCCGCGCCATCTCGATCTGCGATGCTTCGGTCGTAGTGCCGTTCGACTATGTGCGCCTGATCTTCACCATTGCCATCGGCATGGTGGCGTTCGCCGAGCAGCCCGATCGCTACACCCTGCTGGGCGCCGCCATCATCGTGCTGGCCGGCATCTATATCGCGCGGCGCGAGGCGATGCTGAACCAGCGCGCGGCCCGCGAAGCCGTGGTGGCCTCCGGCGATCCGGCACGCACGGTCGAGCGCCCTGGAGAACGCCCGGGGGAGCGCGCCGCATGACGCTGGTCCTGCCGCGCGAACGCTGGTCCAATCTCAGCCCGAACGTTCAGGGCTCGTGGCTGCCGCTGTCCTGTGGCTGGCTTTTCGGTCATGGCGACGTTCGTGAAGTTCGCGGCGCGCGAGATCAATCCGTTCGAGATCACCTTCTTCCGCTGCTTCTCGGGCTGCTGGTGCTGGCGCCCGCGATGCCTGGCATGGTATCGGCGCGGCCTGCGTACTGAGGCATCTCGGCATGCATGCCTGGCGCGGGCTGCTTGGCGCCACCGCCATGGTCGCCTATTTCGGGCTCAGCCGCATGCCGCTCGCCGCCTATAACCGTCAGCCAGTCGCTGCTACCCGCCATCCCCGCCGCCGTCGTCGTCCTGCATGAGACGGTGCGCTGGCGGCGCTGGGTCGCGCACCTTCGCTGGTTCCTCGGCGTCATGGTGTGATGATGCGGCCCGGCACTCGACGCGTTCGATCCCAACGGCCTGTTCGCAGCTGGGCGAGGCGATGTCCAGGCTATCCTCGTCACCAGCCAGCGAGCTGCCGGCCTAAGCGAGCGGCCGCTGGCAATGCTGTTCCATTTCGGCCTGGTGTCGTCGCCGGGTCAGCCCAGTGCTCGCCTCCTGCCCACTGGACCTGGCCGAGCGGAACCGGCCTCGTCGCTGGCGGCGATCGGCACTACGGGGGCCCTGTCGCAATATTGGTGACTGTCGCGCTCCGGCAGCGGCGAGCCCGGCGTCGCCCTGTTCGACTATCTGCGGTTGCTGTTTTCGTGTGTGCCTGGTTTCGCGTCTTCGGCGAAGTGCCTGACCCAGGATTTCCGCTGCTGGCGCGGCACGATCGTCGCCAGCACGATCTATATCGCGCGGCGCGAGGCGCGGGTGAACCGGATCGCCGGCTCTCAAGCGAAATAGCTCCCGATCAGAACGCAACAGAGCGGCCAACGGCACGCCGCCGCGCCGCGGCATAGACCAGCTCCGCCGCCACCAGATCCTCCATCGCGACGCCCATCGCCTTGTAGACCGTGATCTGTTCCGCGGAATCGCGCCCCGAGCGACGCCCCAGCAGAACCTCACCGACGCAGGTCCCCTGGCCGGCATCCAGCCCCTGCAGCTCCGCGCACCCGATCGGCGGCGGCGCGAAAGAATCAGGACTCTCGACGAACAGGCGGGAGCGATGCGCCAGTTCCACCGGCAGCTCGCCACGCGGCGGGAAATATCCAACCGAGGTGACGTGCGTTCCCGACCGGATCCAATCGGCGTGGATCACCGGGTCGGGCGCGTGCGTGGCAAGGCAGACGACATCGGAACTCCGGACCGCTGCCTCGGCGTCGCTCACCGCGCGCACGTTCGGGAACCGGGCCGCCAACCGCTCCGCGTCCGTGGCATGCAGCGACGCAACGCGGATTTCGCCAAAGGTTCGGAGCAGAGGGAGCAGGCGCAGATGTTCGCGCGCCTGTGCACCTGCGCCGATTACTGTCACGACACTCGCATCGGGCCGCGCCAGCACTCGCACCGACAAGATCGCCGACGCCGCGGTACGCATTGCGGTGATGTGCGTGCCATCCATGACACAGAGCGGCGCCCCGGTCCGCGGATCGAAGAGCATGATGGTCGCAAGATGGCTGGGGAGGCCGAGCGCCAGATTGCCGTCGAAGACATTGACGATCTTCACGGCGATGTTCATGCCCTCGCCCCAAGCCGGCATCGCCAGTGAGAAACCGAAGCCCGGAACCCGGACCTCCGGACGGTGCGGCGCCTGCACTTCGCCCAGCGCCAGCCGTCGAAAGCCCTCGGCCAACGCATCCAGCAACGCGCCGGGATCGAGCAATTCAGCAACCTCGGCCTCGCTGAGACAGAGCACATCGAGTTCGCCTTTGCGAATCTCGGCCGCGGCGCGCGCCAGCGGTTCCGTAGTGGCGCTTGCCATGTTATAGCTCCAGTCAGTAAAGATTACTTGGGGTGCATCATTGGGATTCGAGCAGCCTTAATTCCAATGCTTTTTCGATAATGCTCATAACTTGAAATTATGGTCAGACCGGCCCGCCGCCTGCCATCATTGACTGCGCTCAGAACCTTCGAGGCAGTCGCGCGCACGCTCAGCTTCACCAAGGCGGCGGCCGAACTCAGCGTTACCCAGGCAGCGGTCAGCCGGCAGATCAAGGCGCTCGAGGCGGCCTTGTCGGTCACCTTGATCGTGCGCGGAAAAGCGCAGAACGCGCTGACCGACGCCGGCGAGGTGCTCTATGGCGGCATTCACCGCGCCTTCGATTCGATCGAGCAGGCGGTTGATCGTATCAGCGGCAGCGGCGGAAGGGAGATCCTGAACGTCAGCGTCGCGCCGTACTTTTCCGCCTATTGGCTGACGCCGCGCCTGATGTCGTTCTTTCGCCGGCATCCCGAGATCGACCTCAGGCTGCATCACTCGTACCAGCCTGCGGACTTCCGGCGCGAAGGCATCGATATCGGGATCAATTGGGGTACCGGCCTATGGCCGGATGCGAAGATCGACCTGGTGCTCGCGGGCGACTTGACCGCCGTGCTGAGCCCGTCCCTGGCCGCTCGAACAGGCGGGCTCACGGATCCGCGGCAATTGCTGCGGCCGCCGCTGTACTACGAATTCGATCTCGGCGATTGGGACGCGTGGTTCGACGCGTGCGGCGTCGAAATGCCGGCTGTCGAGAGCCTGCGCCTCAGCGACAGTCACGCTCTGCGGCGCATGGCGTTGGACGGCCACGGAGTCGCTTTGTTCTTTGCCGAGATGCTGACAGACGATCTTGAAGCGGGCCGGTTGATCCAGCCATTCGCGACCCGGATCAATACCGGCGCCAATTACTTTCTGAACTATCCAAGCGACACCGAATTGCCATCCAAGTCGCGCAAGTTCCGTCGGTGGATTCTGGAACAGGCCGCTCGCTGAAAGCCGGCGTCAGACGCTCGATTGCAGCAGCCTGTCGAGCGCATCCTTGGCGCGGTCGCGATGCTCCGGCTTGATGTGCGGCAGAACCGTACGGATCGCGGCATAGAGCACGGCTGCATCGTCGGCATAGCCGAACAGGGCGATGAAATCCGGCACCACGTCGAACGGCAACACGAAATAGGCCAGCGCCCCGAACAGGATGGCCTTGGTCTGCAACGGCGTCGCCGGGTCGATCGCGCAGAAATAGACCGCGGTCAGATCGTCGATGAACGGGATCTTGCGGGCCGTCGCCTTAAGCTTTTGCCAGAAGTCGCGTTCCACGCGGTTGCGATCCCTCCTCAGCTTGTCCGCTTCGACGGGCGTCAGATCCTGGGCCATGGAATGTCCATATGGCCCGCCTTTCACCCATTGCAAGACCCCGCCAATGGGAGGGTGAAGGTTTCGTTAACCAAGTTCTCCTAGCTTTTGCCGCATGCTTCGCCCGGTCCTGCTCGCCGCATTCTGCTGCGCTCTCGCCCTGCCCGCCGCTGCCGAGGAAACGGCTGCGGCGACGCCGCCAGCGCCGGAGGACGCGAAGACCTACGAGATTCCCAATCCCGCGACCGATCGGAACGCACCGCAGCCCATGCAGTCGATCACCGTTCTGATCGATGGCGAAGTGCGGTCCTGGGCGCCTTTGGAAAAGGGCACCGACGTCGCGTGGCACGCTTATATCAAGGGCGATTTTCCGAGCGCCGTGCCGATCTTCGCGCGCCTGGCCGATTTGGGTCATCCGGTGGCGGAGTGGCTGATGGGCAATATCTATTTCTTCGGCCAGGGCATTCCCAAGGATTACGCCAAGGCGCGTGCCATGTTCGAGGCGGCGGCCGACCAAGGCTATTTCGCGGCCTTCGCGCCGACCGCGCAGATGTATTTTCAAGGATTGGGTGTCCCGGCCGATCCGTCCAAGGCCTACTACTGGTACAACATCGCCGCGGCGCAGCTGCCGGACAGTGCGGAGCGCACCGACTTGATGAAACGGCGCGAGAGCGTTGCCGCCGCGCTGACGCCCGCGCAAGTCGAAGCCGCGCAGAAGCGCGCCAACATGTTCGAGCCCAAACCGGTGGTCCCGCCAGACCCGGAAGACGTGGATTGGATGCAGGAATGACGCCGGACACGCGCCCCGAGATTGCAGGGCATGACCGCACCGGCCGCGTCTCTACTCGGTGTCCTTCACTTCGAAATCGTGCGTGATCTTCGCAGTCTTGGCGAGCATGATGGACGCGGAGCAATATTTCTCAGCCGAGAGCTCGACGGCGCGCCCCACCGCTTCCGGCTTCAGGTTCTTGCCCGTCACCACGAAATGCATGTGGATGTGGGTGAAGACCTTCGGGTCCTCCGGCGCGCGCTCGGCATCGAGCAGCACGCAGCAGTCGCGCACGTCGTGCCGGCCCTTGCTCAGGATATGAACGACATCGACGCAGCTGCAGCCGCCGGTGCCCAGCAGCACATATTCCATCGGCGAGGGCGCGACGCCGCTTTCGTCGCCGAGGATCTTGGCGCTCATCGGCAAAGCGTGGCCGCTGCCGCTTTCCGCCAGGAAGCGGCCGCCTTCTACCCAGCTCACTCTTCCCTTCATGCCATCCGCCCCCGTTCCACCGGCTCGGAACGAGTCATGTCAGCCTCGCCGGCATTCTCCGTCAATCGGCGCACCGCCTCCGCGACCCCAAGCCGCGGCGAGGAGAAAACCGGAACGGGCGATTCCCGCAGCAGATCGGCAGCCGGCGCCATCGATGCCTGCGCGAGGACGATGGCGTCGGGCTGGGGTCTGGTATTCAGGATGATGGCGGCGATGTGATGCGAGAATCCCGCTTCGTTGCCGGCCTGGAACAAGGGCCAGGCGTTCTCGATCAGCAGAGTCTCGATTACGATCCGACGGTTGCGCGCGTGCGCCACTTCGTTCAGCAGCTGCGTGGTGGGGCCGAGAGTCGATGACAGGCACGCCGCAACCAGGATGTGGCGCCCCGCATTCACCGCCGCCTCGGCCATCGGCCGGTCGACCCGCAAGGTCGGCAGCCCCATCTGGCGGCCGACCTGTTCGGCCATGCCGCCGACGCTGGAGCAGGTGCACAGCACCTGGCTCGCGCCCTGGCTCTGCAACGTCGTCAGTGCGCTTTCGATGCCGGCGGCGATCGTCTTGACGGGGAACGTGTCCAGCGCCTGACGCAGCAGCACTTCGCGCACGCAATGCACCCAGCCGATGCTGGCCGGCGCCTGCTCCGTCATCAACCGGTCGAAGCGGCCGCGATGCGAATCGGCCGTATGGAGCAATCCGAGGATATGTCCTCTCACAGCGCCGCACTCTTGAAGAAGATCCGCGTGTTGTCGTAACCGGTGATCACCATCAACCGGTCGCCCGGCTGGACCGCGATCGGCTGCGGAAAGAACTCGGCAGCCTGCTTCCAGTGATTGGTGCGGGCGGCGCTGGCGGAGGAATAGACGACCTCTTCATCCATGATGAGATCGAACCAGAAAGCGATGCCGTGCGCCAGTCCCGCGCTGCTCGCCGTCACCTGCAGGATGCGTGCGTCGCGCTCGGGCAGGTCGGTGCGGAAGTCGAATTCCAGCGCCTTGAAGGGTTGCGAAATCTGCCGCACCAGGTCAGCGCCAAGGTCGATCTGCGCATAGCCGGGCGAGCGCAGCTGGTCGAGCGGGCTCAAGTCGAAGCCTGAAATCTGCCGAACCGGATTGATACGGGCCAGCTGCGGCGCCTCGATCAAGGCGCCATAGACAATCGCGCCAGCCGGAACGATCCTGGCATCGGGCTTCAGCAGCGTCTCGCGCGCATGCTGCAGGACCGGGATCATGTTGGGCGACAGCATGCCGATATTGATCAGCTCCGACACGAACACATCGGCGCGATCCGGCAGATCCGTCCCGACCTGAAGCTGGGTGGACTTCTTGTTCAGCACGGTGATGCGCTCGGAGAGGCCGTTCTTCTCAACCACCTCGCGGGCGATATCGGCCATCAGCGGCAGCACCTCGCAGGTGACGACGCGCTCCGCCCCAGCGCGCGCCGCCATCATGGAAACGAGGCCGGACCCGGTGCCGATCTCCAGCACCAGGTCGCCGGGTTTGACCGCGCGGCGCAGGGCCAAGTCATAGGCCTGGTTGCGCTCGTCATCATTGACCATCGGGATATGCCAGGCCGGCGCGATCGAGGAGAATTGCAGGCGAAGCATGAAGTCGATGTCTTCATCGTCCGGAAAGCGCGCGTGCGCTGCGCGCAGCAGCTCCAACGCCTCGTCGCGCTTGCCCTGGTCGTGCTGGCACTGCGCCAGCGAAGCGTGGGCAGGCCGGAGATCGGGGTTGAGCTCGATGCAGCGGCGGAATTCGCCCTCCGCTTCGTCGATCATGTCGAGGTGATAATAGAGCTCGCCGAGATTGAAGTGCGCGTCCTGGAAATCCGGCATGTGCAGGATGGCTTCGCGGAAGCAGATGAGCGCCTTGTCGAGCCGCCCGCGGCGCTTGAGCGCGACGCCCAGATTGTTGATGGCGCTGATGAGGCCGGGGGTCACCGCAAGCGCCTGGCGATAGCAATTCTCCGCCTCTTCGATCCGGTTGAGGCGCAGCATCGCGTTGCCGAGATTGTTCCACACCGCACCGTCCTGGTCGTTGAGCTGGACCGCGCGATGAAAGCTCTCTGCCGCTTCGAGGTCGCGCCCCAGGGCGTAGAGCAAGGCGCCGCGCGAGTTGTGGAACAGCGCCTGCTCGCCATCGAGTGCGATTGCACGCTCGATCTGTCCCAGGACCGCGTCCGGCGCAGCCCCCTGCTGATAGGCGATGACTGCGACCCAGTGCAGCGCCGTTGCATGGTCCGGCTCGCCCGCCAGGACACGCTCGAATCCGGCGCGCGCTTCGTCGAGCCGCCCGTCGGCAAGCGCCGTCAGCGCCGACTGCAATGTGTCAAGTGTCGCCACCAAGCCCCCAGACCGGTCAGCCCGCCCACGCCAGCTCTTTGGCGCGATCCTAGAGGAGGGACCGGACCGAGGACACCTGGAAAACGAGGCTTACAGCGAGATCAGGCGAGAATGTTGACGATCGAGCCGCGCGGCAGGCGGCGGTCCGCAGTGGACCCATCGCTGGCGTCGGTGGTGGCGTTCACCGGCTGCGCGGCGGCCTGGGTCTGCGGCGCCTGGCTGGTGGCGGCCGTCAGAATGGAGATCAGCGACTGCGCCTGCACCTGCGCCGACTTGATGCCGGACAGCGAGGCCTGCTGCTGGCGCTGAGCGCCGGAAAGCTGGGTGGCTGCTGCACCGAGCGCGGCAATGTCCATGAGCGGGCGTTCCGTTGACTAGGCGATGATATCGAGCAGCGACTTGGTCTGCTCGTTGACGCTCTTGAGCACGGCCGCGTTGGCCTTGAAATCCACGGCGGCCAGCGACAGCGAGACGACATCCTCGGGATTGAGCGCCCCTTCGGCGATGTTCTGCGCCGCCTTCTGAGTCTTGTCTTCGGCCCGCTTGAGGCCTTCGATTGCCGACTGCGCGGCGCTACCGAGCGAGGGGACTTCCATATGCCCAATCCCTGATCTGTCTGGACGGCACTGTAGCGGACAAATCTTAATGAATTCTTGGGATCCGAGGGAACTCGACTTGTCGATCAACTAATTGATTTATATTGCAATTTCCGAATGCAACGGGGCGTCGGACCGGCGTCCGATCACTTAAGCTTGCTGATCATATCCTTGACCGCCGCGCAGGCGTCCGGCGGGGCGGCGGGATCTTCGCACATCGCCTTGATCATCAATGGGCGCAGGGCCGGGCAGTCGGTGAGGACCTGCTTCTGGTATTCGATCGAATCACCGAACGGGAACTTGTCATAGGGCTGGTGCTTGAGAATCGCCTCCTTGAAAGCGGGATCGGCCAGGCGGACCTCTGTCTTCGCCTTGCACGCGCAGTTGGCGGCGATGGTCTTGCCGTCCTTGCCGATCCAGCCCGCTTCGTTGACGACACAAGTGTCGGTGAACACCTTTTCCACTTGGGCATCTGTGCTGGCCGCGACGGCACTTTCGCCGATCGCCATCGCTAGAATGACAGCGGCGCCAAGCGTTGATAACAAATTCATCTCAAAACCCTTCGAGTTCAGCGCGGCCCGGCGATTGACAGCGATCAGCGTCAGGCAGCACTCTGCCGCCATCCTTCCCGAACCGGTCGCCGCGCACAAATGAAAATCACCGCGATTCGCGCATACCAGGTCGATCTGCCACTGCACGAGGGCAGCTACAAATGGTCGGGCGGCAATGTTGTCACGGTGTTCGACTCGACCATTGTGGGAGTCGAGACTGACGCGGGCATTACCGGCTACGGCGAAGTCTGCCCGCTCGGCCCCGCCTATCTGCCGGCCTATGCCGCTGGGGTACGGACCGGTCTCGCAGAGATCGGGCCCAAGCTGCTGGGCCTCGATCCGCGCGATCTCGGCGTTCTCAATCGCCGCATGGACCAGGCGCTGCGTGGGCACCCTTACGTGAAATCCGGGATCGACGTTGCCTGCTGGGACATCCTCGGCAAGGCGACCGGCCAGCCCGTCGTCACGCTGCTGGGTGGACGCTATGGCGAGGACTTCCTGCTCTATCGCGCGATCTCGCAGGAGAGCCCCGCCGACATGGCCAAGCGCGTGCACCAGTACCGCGCCGAGGGCTACACCAAGTTCCAGCTCAAGGTCGGCGGCGACCCCGACGTGGATATCGAGCGCATCCGCGCCACCTCCAAGGAGCTGAAGCCGGGCGACGTGCTGATCGCCGATGCCAATACCGGCTGGCTGATGCACCAGGCGACGCGCGTGGTCGACGCCGTGAAGGACATCGACGTCTATGTCGAGCAGCCCTGCATGACCTACGAGGAATGCCGGGCGATCCGGGATCGCACGCAACGGCCCTTCATCCTGGACGAGGTGATCGATTCTCTGTCGGCTGTCCTGCGCGGCTACGAGGACCGCGCGATGGACGTGATCAACCTGAAAATCTCCAAGGTCGGCGGCCTGACCAGGGCGCGGCAGATCCGCGATCTGTGCGTTGCCCTCGGCATCGCCATGACCATCGAGGACACCTGGGGCGGCGACATCGTCACGGCGGCGATCGCGCATCTCGCGCACTCGACCCCGCCGGACTTCCTGTTCTCCGCCACCGACTTCAACTCCTACGTCACCCGCTCGATCGCGGAGGGCGCGCCCAAGCGAGTCATGGGGCGCGCCAAGGCGTCGGATCAGCCGGGCCTCGGTACCGCGCCGCGCTTCGACGTGCTGGGCAAACCGGTGCTGGAGGTCACATGAGCGAACTCGTCTTCCGCCGCGCTGGAGAGAACGACGCGGAGCTGGTCCGCAACTTCACGCACGCCGCCTACGCGAAATGGGTAAACGTGATCGGCCGGCGGCCCAAACCGATGAATGCCGACTACGAGCATGCGGTGCGGGCGCACCTCATCGAGATGGTCTACGAGGACGGCCAGCTGGTGGCGGTCATCGAACTGATCCCAGCACCCGATCATCTGCTGCTGGAGAATCTCGCGGTCGCGCCGCCGCGCCAGCGCCAGGGACTCGGCCGGCGGCTGATGGCGCGCGTGGAAGCGCTGGCCCGCGCACGCGGCCTGCCGAAGGTGCGGCTCTATACCAACAAGGCCTTTGCCAGCAACGTCGAGTTCTACACCAAGCTCGGCTACACGCTCGAACGCGAAGAACCGATCAAGGGCGGAGGCTTCATGGTGCACTTCGTCAAGACGGTGAAGCAGCCTTAGTGGCGGGATCCGACCGCCGGCTGCGCCAAGCCGCGGGCGAGAGTCCGGCAACGCGCTTGAAGGTGCGGCTGAAGGCGGCTTCCGACTCGTAGCCGACCTCGCGTCCAATCGCGGCGATCTTCTTCCGGCCGTCGGAAAGCTGCCTCGCCGCCAGCTGCATGCGCCAGTTGGTCAGATATTGCATCGGCGGATAGCCGACCAGCCGGGCGAAACGTTCGGCCAGCACCGAGCGCGATATGCCGATGCGATCCGCGAGCATGTCCAGGGTCCAGGCATCGGCCGGACTCTCGTGCAGCAAGGCGAGCGCGCGGCCGACCGCCGGATCGCGCAGCCCCGCGAGCCAGCCCGTTTCATCCGCGCGGCGGGTCGCGACATAGCGCCGGATGACTTCGATGAAGATGAGCTCGCTGAGGCCGAGGCGGATGCTCTCGCCGCCGGGATTGCGGACCTGCGTCTCCGCCAAAGTGAGGTCGATCAGACGCTCGAGCAGGTCGTTTTGCGCGCTTGATGGCCGCGGCATGTGCAGCAACCGAGGCAGCATGCCGAGGAGCGGGTTGAACGGCCGCACGTCGCAGCCGAGGAAGCCGCACACGAACTGGGAGCGCTCCGGCCCGCCGCCACCTTCCTCGATCACGAAGGGCAGCTTGCCGGCAGCCATGGCGCGGAAGAAATCGAGCGCGGTCTCCGGCGTCATCTCCGGCGCTTGTCCGGGCTTGCTCAGCATCGCGTAGGGATCGGCGTGGGGAAACACGATCACGTCGCCGGCTTCGAACCGCACCGGCGCGGTGCCCGGTATGCTCGCATAACCGGTGCCCTTGAGTGCGATGTGATAGGAGACCACGTGTTGCGCGCCCGGCAGGATGATCGGCGCAAACGTGCGCGCGTGCGGGACCTCGACGCCCCAGGGCGAAGTTGCGTCGACCAGGAAGAACAAGGCCCCGGTCAGCTTCACCGTGCGCAGCACCTCGGACAGCGGGTCCTTTCCCGCCACGTCGCCTGCACTGGCGGGCGCGGGATCGTGGGGCGAATGCGTCGAAGGCGCATCGCGCATTGCGTCGGACGAACCGGCAAGCGATCCGGACGCCTGGTCATGGGTCCGAGCCATGGCCAAGCCTACAGTACGCGGCACGATACATCCACCGATGCCGGGAGGTTCGTCATGAACATCGCCCACAAGACGCCCACGCCCGCCGAGATCTATGACGAGAAATTCGTGCCGGCGCTGTTTGCGCACTGGGGGCCGATCATGTGCGAGATCGCCGGAATCCGGTCCGGCGACCGCGTGCTGGACGTCGCCTGCGGCACCGGCGCGCTGACGCGCGCCGTGCGGGAACGCGCCGGGCCGAAAGGCGCGGTCGTCGGCCTCGATCCCAATCCCGACATGCTGTCGGTGGCGCGGCGGCGCAGCCCCGACATTGGATGGCGCGACGGCAAGGCCGAAGCGATCCCGTTCGCCGATGAGAGCTTCGATGCGGTGGTGAGCCAGTTCGGCTTCATGTTCTTCGAGGATCGCGCGCAGGCTCTACGCGAGATGATGCGGGTGCTGCGCCCAGGGCGGCGTCTGGCGGTCGCCGTGTGCGACGCCGTGGAGCACTCGCCTGGCTATGGAGCCTTCGCCGATCTGCTGCAGCGCCTGTTCGGCAAGGACATCGCCGATGCCTTCCGCGCGCCTTTCATCCTGGGCGACCCCGGGAAGCTGCGCGCGATCTGCGAGGAAGCCGGGCTTGCCGGCGCCGAAATCCTGCAACGCAACGAGAAGGTCCGGTTCGCGTCCATCGATGCGATGGTCTCGACCGAGCGGGCCTGCGTCTGGACGCTCGGCGGCGTCCTCAACGACGATCAGTTCGCGCGCCTACTCGCGGAATCGGAGCAGACGCTGAAGCCGTTCGTCGACGCCGATGGCGCGATCACGTTCGACATGCCGGCGCTGATCATCAGCACCGAGAAACGATAGCGGTGCTCAGCCCGCCTGCTTGCGCTTCTTCCAGGCGCCAGTGCCGCGCCAGTAGACGCAGTCGCGGCAGATGACGTCGTTTGGCACGTGGTCGGGTAGCGCCTTGACGCGCTGGTAGATCGGTCGCAGATCCTGCTGCAGGGCGGCGAACAGGTCGCCGAAGCTCTCCAGCACGAAATAGCTCTCCTGGAAATCGTCGATCCGGTAGAGCGTGTTCATCACCCGCTCCAAGTCGAACTCGATCCGGTTCGGGCTGGGATCGTCGATACAGAAAGACGTCTCGGCGAACGAGGAGAGAATGCCGGCGCCGAACGCTTTCATCCTGCCGCCTTCGCGGATCAGGCCGAACTCGACGGTGTACCAGTAGAGCCGCGCCAGGTACTGCGTCATGCCGAGGCGTTCGGCCTCCGCGCCTTTGACGCCGTAGAGCTGGAGGAAGTCGGCGAACACCGGATCAAACAGCAGCGGCACATGGCCGAAGAAATCGTGGAAGATGTCGGGCTCGACCAGATAGTCGATCTCCTCCGGCTTGCGCAACCAGATGGTGACCGGAAATTGCCGCTGCGCCAGATGCGCGAAGAAGGCCGTATCCGGGATGAATCCGGGAACGGCAACGATGCGCCAGCCGGTCGCCGCCTGCAGCTTGCGCGACACCGCGTCGAGGTTCGGGATCGCACTGCCGAAATCGAGATCTGCCAGCGAATCCTGCACGACCTTGGCCGCGTATTTTGGCATCAGCGCGATCTGGCGCTGATAGAGCTTGCGCCACAGCGCGTGCTCCGCCTCGGTGTAGGCGTTCCAGTCCTGCTGGATGGTGAAATCGGCGGCCGCCTTCGAATAGTCGCCGCGCAGCTCGTGGCTGGTGGTGGCGACGGTAAAGGAAGGCTCGCTGCTTTTCTTCTCGATCCGGCTCATGCTGCCGATTCTTTGGCGGCGGTATCCTTCAACACCCCACGCTTCACCTGATCGCGCTCGATCGATTCGAACAGGGCGCGGAAATTGCCTTCGCCGAACCCTTCATCGCCCTTGCGCTGGATGATCTCGAAAAAGATCGGGCCGACCATGGTCTGGGTGAAGATCTGCAGCAACAGGCCTCCACTCGGCGAGCCGTCGAGCAGGATGCCGAGTTCCCTCAGCTTCGCCACGTCCTCGCCATGGCCCGGCAGGCGGGTTTCCAGCATGTCGTAGTAGGTGTCCGGCGGCGGGGCCATCAGCTCCACGTTGTTGGCGCGCAGGCGGCGCACGGTCTCGTAGATGTTGCTGGTGGACATCGCGATGTGCTGGATGCCCTCGCCCTTGTATTCGCGCAGATATTCCTCGATCTGCGACTTGTCGTCGGCGGATTCGTTGATCGGGATGCGGATCTTGCCGTCGGGCGATGTCATGGCGCGCGACTTGAGGCCAGTCAGCTTGCCTTCGATGTCGAAGTAGCGGATTTCGCGGAAGTTGAAGAGCCGCTCGTAGAACTGGGCCCAGTGATCCATCCGGCCGCGAAACACATTGTTGGTGAGGTGGTCGATCTCCGCGAGACCGGCGCCCTCCGGATGCTGGTTCGCGCCCGGGATCGGCTTGAAGTCGATGTCGTAGATCGAGCCGACCGTGTCATAGCGGTCGATGAAGAAGATCCGGCTGCCGCCAATCGCTTCGATGCCGGGCAGCATCAGCTCCATCGGGCCGGGCTCATTGACAAGCGCCTTGGCGCCCAGCTCCTGCGCGCGGGCCATCGCCTTGGGCGCGTCATCCACGCGGATCGCGATCGCGCAGACGCTGGGGCCGTGCTGGTCGCGGAACTCGCGGGGGAAGCCTTTGCCTTCGCCGTTCAGGATGAAATTGATCCCGCCCTGGCGGAACAGGGTCACGTTCTTGGACCGGTGCATGGCGATGGGCATGAAGCCCAGGGACTGGAACACGCGGGTCAGCGCCGAGACGTCGGGTCCGGTGAACTCGACGAACTCAAAGCCACGGGTGCCCATCGGGTTGAAAGTCTGATCCGCCATTACGCAAGCTCCTGGAACAGCTCGAAAATATAGTTGAGCATTCTAGTGCATTTTGCGTGCGGATTTTGTGTGTTCTGGTGTTACATTGTGATCGAGTTCGCACAAAGCACGCGGAACTGGCCGGATTAATGCATGAATGATGCATCGACCTTGGATGGGTTCGACCTCAAGCTCCTGAGCGAGCTGCAGCAGGACGGCCGCCTGACCAACGCCGAGCTGGGGGAGCGGGTGCATCTCTCCGCCTCCCAGGTCTCGCGCCGGGTCCAGCGGCTGATCGAAGATGGCTTCATCGAGCGGTTCCAGGCGGTCTTGAGCCGGCAGAAGCTGGGGCTCGGCCTCACTGTCTATTGCCTGGTGACGCTGAAGATCCATGCCGGCGATTCCATGCAGGCGTTCCACGAGCGGGTGCGCGCCCTGCCGGAAGTGGTGGAATGCCAGTCCCTGACCGGCGAGGCGGACTACCTGCTGAAGATCGTCGTCAAGGATTTGAAACGGTTCTCCGACTTCATGTCCGAGCACCTGATGAAGGCCCCCGAGGTGGCCAATATCCGGTCCTCCGTCGTTCTGGAAAGCGTAAAGGAAACAGGGGCTTACTCCCTAGAAGACAGGGCCGCGCGCTAGCCGCCCGGGGCGAGAGTCGCATTGACTTGCGCGGGCACAATGTCTATACACCGCGCGCAATTTACGAAGCATTTGGAAATCAAGGGAGTTTTGTCGTGAAGCGCACTTATCAGCCGAGCGCTCTGGTCCGCAAGCGCCGCCACGGCTTCCGCTCGCGCATGGCGACGGTCGGCGGCCGCAAGGTGATCGCCAACCGGCGCCGTCAGGGCCGCAAGAAGCTCAGCGCCTGAGACCAGAACCGTGATCGGCCGCCTCAAGCGGCGGGCCGAATTCCTGCAGGTGGCGGCGGCGAATCGCAAGTGGGTCGCCCCCGGATTGATCCTTCAGGTCCGCCGTCAACCTTCCTCCGAAACTTCGAGCGAACAGGCCACGCTAAGCGAGCGCGTGCGCGTCGGCTTCACCGCCAGCCGCAAGGTCGGCAACGCCGTGCAGCGCAATCGCGCGCGTCGGCGTTTGCGCGCGGTCGCATCGGAAGTCTTGAACGCGCATGCCGAGCCGGGAACGGACTTCGTGCTGATCGCGCGGCCGGCGACGGTGGACCGCGATTATCAGGCCCTGGTCGGCGACCTGGTCGCGGGCCTCAAGCGGCTGAAGCTTTATCGGGGAAGGCCGCAATGAAAATCGTGCGCAACGTGCTCATCCTGCCGATCAGGCTTTATCAGTGGACACTCTCGCCGCTGCTCGGTGTCAATTGCCGCTACGCGCCGAGTTGTTCGGAATATGCCGCCGAAGCGATCACAATGCTCGGCGCGCTGCGCGGCGGCTGGCTGGCGGTTAAACGCATCCTGCGCTGCCACCCGTGGGGCGGCGCCGGCTACGACCCGGTGCCACGGCCTGACCGGACCGCGCACCGTCACCGTCATCACGCTGCCCATCATTTCCATTAAGACCGGCGCGGAGCCGCGCCCCAACACGAAGACGCCGAAGCGACATGGAAAACAACAAAAACCTTATCCTGGCCATCGCCCTGTCCGCCGCCATCATCATCGTGTGGACGGTTTTCGTCCAAGGCCCGCGCATGGCTCAGCAGCAAGCGCAGCAACAGGCCCAGCAGGCGGTGCAGCAGCAGGCCCAGCCGGAACAGGCACAGCCAGCCGTCCCGCAGGAAGCGGGCCGCAAGATCGTGAGCCGCGAGGAGGCACTGAAGGAAAGCCCGCGCGTCGCGATCGACAGCCCGCGGCTGACAGGCTCGATCGCGCTGAAGGGCGGACGCATCGACGATCTGGTGCTCAAGGACTATCACGAGACCGTTGAGCCGGGCAGCGACAACATCGTGCTGCTCTCGCCCGCCGATACGGAAAACGGCTACTACTCGGATTTCGGCTGGCTGAGCGAAAGCGGCAGCGTCGCGCTGCCGGACAGCGAGACCGTGTGGCAGGCTGACGGAACGCAACTTGCCCCCGGCAAGCCGGTGACCTTGACCTGGAACAACGGCCAGGGGCTCACCTTCACCCGCAAGTTCGAGATCGATGCCGACTACATGTTCACGGTCAGCGAGACCGTGGCCAATGCGGGCGGCGACCCGGTCGACCTCATCCAATACGGCCGTGTGAAGCGCTACGGCACGCCTATGAACGCCAGCCGGAGCTACGTGCTGCATGAAGGGCCGATCGGCGTGTTCGACGGCACGCTCAAGGAGCACAAATACAGCGACGTCAAGAGCGAAGGCGAGGACGGCAACAGCTACACCTATCCATCGACCGGCGGCTGGCTCGGCATCAGCGACAAGTACTGGCTGGTGGCGCAGATCCCGCAGCAGGACGAGGCGCTCAATGCCAAGTTCTATTACGACCCCAAAGGCGACTTCTATCAGGTTGAGTACGCATCGGCGAAGCAACAGGTGCCGGCGGGCGGGAGCGTCACGCGGACGGATCACGTGTTTGCCGGCGCCAAGGTCGTCAAGATTCTGCTGAACTACCGGGATACGCTGAACTTGCCGCTGTTCGACCGGGCGGTGGATTTCGGCTGGTTCTTCTTTCTCACCAAGCCGCTGTTCCTGATTCTCGACACGATCTACCGCTTCGTCGGCAATTTCGGCATCGCGATCCTGTGCCTCACGGTCCTGGTAAAGGCCTGCATGTTCCCGCTCGCCAACAAGTCATACCGCTCCATGAGCAAGATGAAGATCCTCGGGCCGAAGATGACGGAGCTGCGCGAGAAGTACGGCGAGGATAAGGCCAAGCTCAATCAGGAGATGATGGCGCTCTACAAGCGCGAGAAGGTCAATCCCGCGGCGGGTTGCCTGCCGATCGTCGTGCAGATCCCGGTGTTCTATTCGCTCTACAAGGTCATCTACACCACCATCGAGATGCGGCACGCGCCGTTCTTCGGGTGGATCAAGGATCTGTCCGCGCCCGATCCGACCAGCGTCCTCAATCTGTTTGGGCTGATCCCCTGGGACTTCCACCCGCTGTTCGCGATTCCGGTGGTGGGCGGCATGTTCCATCTGCTCTCGATCGGCGTGTGGCCGCTGATCATGGGCTTCACCATGTGGCTGCAGATGCGCCTCAACCCGACACCGCCCGATCCGGTGCAGGCGCGACTGTTCAGCCTGATGCCGATCGTCTTCACCTTCATGCTGGCGAGCTTCAATGCCGGCCTGGTGATCTATTGGGCATGGAACAACACGCTGTCGATCGCGCAGCAGCGCCTCATCATGTGGCGCATGGGCGTCAAGCCCTGATCCGATGAATGCGGCCAGGGCGAACGACAAAGCGTCAGATGGAGCCTGGCTGTTCGCGCAGGAATGCCAGTTCGTCGCCGGCTCGGACACGCTCGACCGCCTGCCGCCGCCAGGGCTGCCGGAGGTCGCATTCGCCGGCCGCTCCAATGTCGGCAAGTCCAGCCTGCTGAACGCGCTCACCGGACGGAAGCACCTCGCGCGCGTCTCCAACACGCCGGGGCGGACCCAGCAGATCAATTTCTTCGATCTCGGCGGACATCTGATGCTGGTCGATCTGCCGGGCCACGGCTATGCACAGGTCTCCAAATCCAAGGTCAAAGGCTGGACCCGACTGGTCGACGCGTACATCCGCGGCCGGCCGAACCTGCGGCGCGTGCTGCTATTGGTCGATGCCAAGGTCGGGACCAAGGAAGCTGACGACACGTTGATGAGCCTGATGGACGAATCGGGCCTCTCCTACCAGGTCGTCTTGACCAAGGCGGACCGGCTGAAGCCGGCGGAGCTGGAGAAGATGCGCGCAAGGCTGGCGGCGAGGCTCAGCAAGCGACCGGCCTGTCACCCGGAGATTCCGGTCACCAGCGCCGAAGATGGGACCGGTGTTGCGGAGCTGCGCCAGGAGCTCGCGTCCTTCGCCGCCTAGTCCAGTTGGCCGCTTGATTTCCAGCCACGGAATCCCCATGGTCTCTCCCGCTTTTTCCCTGGAGGGGCCCGAGGCCGCGATGTCTCAGATCAACTACACCGACACCAAGCACTGGCTGCGCACCGCGCGGACGCTGACCGACGCCCTGCCCTACATGCAGAAATATGCCGGCCGCCGGTTCGTCATCAAATTCGGCGGACACGCGATGGTGGACCCCGAGCTGAGCCGCGTGTTCGCCGAGGACATCGCGCTGCTGCGGCAGGTCGGCATTCTGCCGATCGTGGTGCATGGCGGCGGTCCGCAGATCAACCAGATGCTGAAGCGGCTCAACATCGAGAGCACGTTCGTCGACGGGCTGCGCGTGACCGATGCTGCCACCGTGGAGGTGGTGGAGATGATCCTGACCGGATCGATAAACAAGCAGATCGTGGCGGCGATCAACGCCGAAGGCGGCCACGCAGTCGGCCTCTCCGGCAAGGATGACAATCTGCTGCTCGCCAGGCCGGCACAGCTGGTGAAGGACGGCAAGCAGGTCGATCTCGGCTTCGTGGGCGAGCCGGACAAGGTCAACCCACGCATCATCAACTATCTGGAACAGGCCGGCATCGTGCCGGTGATCGCCCCGGTCGGCTTCGGCCCGGACGGCAAGACCTACAACATCAATGCCGACACGGCGGCCGGCGCCATCGCCGGCGCGGTGGGCGCGGCGCGGCTGCTGGCGCTCACCGACGTGCCGGGCGTGCTCGACAAGAGCGGACAGCTCATCCCCGACCTGACTGCCAGCCAGGTGCGCGCCCTGGCCGCCGACGGCACCATCTCCGGCGGCATGATCCCAAAGCTCGAAACCTGCCTGATGGCGGTCGAGCGCGGGGTCGAAGCCGCCGTCATCATCGATGGCCGCGTGCCGCATTCGATGCTGCTGGAAATCTTCACCCCGCAGGGCGTCGGCACGCTGATCACGAAGGGCTGACAATCCCGTCCTTCGTGACCCTCATTCCCTTGCGGATGTAAGGGTGAATCATTCTTACGGCAGCCCTGTCACACCTACCACGCGGCGCCGCGAGGAAACACCTCCCAAGCAGGATCACGGCGTCGTGCCTTGCATGCGCTGGGCCACGCATGGGAGATTGTGCCGGCGCAACGCCTCGCGCGGGGGATGCTGTTCGCGTGGAAATGAATCAGATCCGGTATTTCGTCGCGCTCGGCGAGACGCTGAACTTCACGCGCGTCGCGGAGCAGTGCAACGTCACGCAACCTGCGCTTACCCGCGCCATCCATATGTTGGAGGAAGAACTCGGCGGCGAGTTGCTGCGGCGCGAGCGCTCGCTGTCGCATCTGACGGAGCTTGGCGAGCGCGTGCTGCCGATCATGCGCAAGTGCCATGAGTCCGCCCTGGCCGCCAAGTCGCTTGCCCAATCGGTCAAGCGAGGCGGCGTCGCCCCGCTCTCGCTTGCCCTATCGCACACCATTCATGCCGGCCTGGTCGCGCCCAAGCTGCAAGAGCTGACGAGGGCGCTGCCGGGATTGCAGCTAAAGTTGTACCGCAGCAGCGGGCCAGGCGTGGCCGAACTTCTCAAGTCCGGGGAAGCAGAGCTAGCGGTCGCAGGTCCGCTGGAGCAGCAGTGGGATCGATTTGACGAGTTCCCGCTGTTCGAGGAACCGTTCGAACTCGTGTTCGGCCGCGCACATCGGTTCAGCGGGCGAAAGTCGGTCGCGCGCCAGGAACTAGCCGAAGAACGCATCGTCCGGCTGACGCATTGCGAATTCGACGAGGGAGCTGCCGACGTCATTGAGGTGCTGAGGGTCGAGTCGCCGCGCGTCCATGAAGTTGCCACGGAAACGGACCTCATCGCCCTGCTGGAGTCCGCGTTCGGGGTTGCCGTTGTGCCAGCCAATGTCGCGCGTTCGGAACGCCTGTACCGGCTGCCGCTGCAAGGGGCGGCAACACGAACCGTGTCGGCCTATTGTGTCGCCGGTCGGCAGCGCTCCGCCGCTGGCGCGACCCTGCTCAACCTGCTACGCGCCGGCGACTGGTCGTCGGTCGGCCAGGTCCCGGGAGCACGACGATGACGACCGATGGCCTGCGCGACGTTCTCGACGAGAAATTCCGCCAATGCAGCCTGATGGATGCGCCGCTTGCGGATCGCCTGCTCGCTTTCGCCAATGAAGTCCGGCGGCTCGGACCGCATTTCGCGACGGCCGTAGACGATCTGGTCGACCGGCTGATGGAAAACGGCGCGGGCACGACGGCCCCCAAGCCGGGTGATGCCATGCCGTCGTTCCTGCTCCCCAACGAACAGGGGCAGTTGGTGGGGCTGGAGGACCTGCTGAAACAGGGCCCCGTTGCGCTCTCCTTCAACCGCGGCCATTGGTGTCCCTATTGTCGCATGAATGTCGCAGCTCTCGCCAGAGCGGAGCAGGACAGCCGCAAGCAGCGGGGCCATATCGTCGCGATCGTGCCGGATCGGCAGAAATACGCGGCGTGGCTGAAGGCCGATGCCGATGCGCCCTTTCCCATCCTGACCGACATGGACAATGGCTATGCCGCGTCTCTCGATCTCGCGATCTGGGTCGGCGAAACCATGAAATCGATGATGGAGAGCGCCGGCTGGGATCCCGCCGTGTCCCAGGGCACCAACGACTGGACCTTGCCCATCCCGGCAACATTCATCGTCGGGACCGATGGAATCATCGCTGCGCGCTTCGTCGATCCGGACTATCGGAACCGCATGGCGATCGATGACATGATCGCGGCACTCGTCGCAGCGCGTTAATCGCAACACACACGACATCACGGAACGCTTGCTTCGTCGCAGCGCAGTCGCGCCCGATTGCGCGTCACGCCGTCCCGAACAGCCCGAGTTGCCATTCCATCTCCGCCGGGGTCAGCGGATAGTCGGTGCCGCCGCGCGGGTTGAGGGCGGCGGTGGGCGGGATGTGGGCGACGCGCAACTGCAGCTGCAGGGCCTGGCGCATCGGCAGTTTGGCGCGCCACGCCAGGGCAGTGACGGCCTTGGCGCTTTTCGATGCCAGGATCGCCGAGACGACACCGGCGGGCAGCTTGGCATCGCGCGCCAGGGCGGCAGCGACGGCGTCGCGCTTGCCGGCGCCGATCGCCGCCGCGATCGCATCCTCGCCGACCGGTGGCGCGCTCGAACCGGCGCCCTCCGCCTCCAGCCGGCGTTGCACCGCCTTCGCGACATCCTTCGCCGTGGCGGCGTCGAGATCGGGGCGCTGTTGCAAGGCTTCGAGCAGACTTCGGCTGACGAAGGCGGCCAGGCGCTTGATCGCGTTCATCGGCAAGGTCGGGCGTTCGACCAGCGGCTCGTGCCACGTCGGAACGGTGCGGGCGTGATCGAGGATGCGGTCGAGTGTGTCCTCGCGGATCTGCGCGCTCTTGTTCTGCAGCAGCTTGCGCACGGTGTTGGATTCGGCACCGGTGTCGGCGAGCGCGGCGCTCGCGACGCCGTCGCTCAGCTTGTCGCTCAACTGCCGGCGATTGGCGATGGCGGTCAGGGCGCCGCGAATCGGGCCGGCCGTGATGATCTCCAGCAGATCTTCATCCGTCAGCAGTGGGGAATGTTCGAGGATCGGGCCCGACACCTTGATCTCGATGTCGCGCGCCAGCTTCTGGATCACGGCGACCGGCGCGTCGACCGAATCCTTGAGCGCCTCGGCCACCACCTGACGCACTTTGACTGCCTGGTCGCGCGCCAAGGTTTCCAGAACCGTGTGGCTGAGCGCCTTGATCTTCTCGCGCTCCTCCTTCGCGAATTCCGGCACCAGAGCGGAGATCTTGGCGGCCAAGCGTTCGCGCACGGATTCGTCGCCGTCACGGGTCAAGATGAGATCCGCCTGGCGGGGGGTCGTGCGGTTTTCCGCCACCGCCCGGCGCACGCCGGAATCGGCATCGTCGGCCAGGTAGAACAGGATCTCGGGCTTCATATCCCGCTGCTGCGCCACATTGCGGCGCACTTTCGCGTCCGCGTCGGTCGAGAGCTGCTTTGCTTTCTCGTAGTCCACGGCTTTACTCGTCCAGCAGAGCGACGCCGCCTTTGGCGCCATGTTTCACCTGATACATCGCACGATCGGCCAGCGCGACAAGGTCGCCGTGGCTTGCCTGCTGCCCGGATCGCAGCAGGGCGATGCCGACCGAGAAGCCGACCTTCTTCTCGGCCTCCGGCGCGAAGCGCTGCAGCGACGCTGCGGCACGCACAAGTTCATTGCCCCGGCGCTCCGCCTCGTTGCGGTCGACGCCATCCAGCCAGGCCGCGAACTCGTCGCCGCCGACACGCGCCACCAGATCGCCGGCGCGCACCGAGCGGCGCAGCAATTCGGCCGCCGCGCGCAGGGCGGCATCGCCTTGGGCATGACCGTGGCGGTCGTTGATCTGCTTGAAGTTGTCGAGATCGACATAGACCAGCGCGCCGCCTTTGTCGGCGGCATGCGCGGCGCCGACCGCGTCCTTGAGCCGCGCCTCGAAACCACGGCGGTTGAGCAGCCCGGTCAAGGCGTCGGTCTGGCTGAGCTTCGCCAGTGCCGCCTGCTCTTCCGCCTGAGCGATCGCGACAGCGAGCTGGTCGGTCAGCTCGCGCAGCAGGAACAGATCATCCTCCGGCCAATCCGGCTGGTCCACCGGCCGCCACAACACGAGGACACCGGCCACGCGCCCACCCAATTCGCCAGGCAAGACGAGCAGACGGCGGCCATCAACGACGGACCGACAGGCCTGCCTGCTGGCGATCGCCTGGCGCGCCAGCTCGGGAGCAGCGACCGGGGCGCCGAATTGTGCGATCGCCTCGCGCGGCTCGCCATCCGCGACCGTGCAGAGCATCGCGCCAGCGGCGCCGGTCGCCTGCGCCGCCGTCGCGACGCCCATCTCCATGGCGGCATTGGGGTCGGCAGCCTGGCGCAGCGCACGGAACAGCTGGATCAGCGAGCGCTCGCGGTGACGCGCCGCCGCCAGGGCGACATCGCGGTCTTGCTCCGCCGTCACGTCGCGGCAGGCGCCGCGCACGCAGTGGAACGCGCCCTCCTGATCGAAGATCGCCCGTGCCTTCAAGTGAAGACAATGCGGCGTGCCATCCTTGGCGGCTGCCCAGACCAGCAATCCTTCTTTCGGAGAATCGGCCTGGAAGTGCCGCCCATCCTCGGGCGAGAGCACCAGGTCGGCGGGATCGCTGCCCAATAGATCCAGCGTCTCGTGTCCGAGCGCCCCACCCGCCGTCACAAAGCTGAACAGGCCGTTGGCGTCCGTTTCCCACGCGAAGTCGCAGGACAGTTCCAGCAATTCCTTCATCCGCTGCCGGGATTCGATGAGGGCAGCACGCAGGGTGTTGTCCAGGACCGGCGATCCGGCGTCCGCGGAAGGGCCGGCGGGCTCAGGCGGCAGGCTGGAGATGGAACGGACCATGCTCGCACCCTGAAACCTCGGCCTTAATACGCGGTTAACCGTCGCTCGGACTCTTGCGCTTGCGGGAGGGGGTCCTTAACGTGCCGGCCGACTTGCCCCGGAACAAATGACTATCGTCTCATGCGACCCGCCGACGCCCAGTGCTGGATCTTCGACCTGGACAACACGCTTTACCCGGCGTCGTGCCGGCTGTTCGACCAGGTCGAGCGGCGGATCGGCGAATATGTCCAGCAATTGCTCGATCTCGAGCCGGAGGCGGCGCGCACCCTGCAAAAACAATATTTCCGCGACCACCAGACGACGCTCAACGGCCTCATGATCCATCACGGCGTGAAGCCGGAGGAGTTCCTGGAGTTCGTGCACCAGATCGACTTGAGCCCGGTCGCTGCCGACGAGCGGCTGAGCCTGGCGCTGGAGCGGCTGCCCGGGCGCAAGCTGATCTACACCAACGGCTCGGTCCGGCATGCGGCGAACGTCATGGGTCGACTGGGCGTCGCGCATCATTTCGAAACCGTGTTTGACATCGCCGAGGCGGCCTTCGTGCCAAAGCCGGAGATCACTGCATATCGCGCGCTGATCGCGCGGCACGGCATCGATCCCGCCACGGCGGTCATGCTGGACGACATGCCGCGCAACCTAGCGCCTGCAGCGGAGCTCGGCATGACGACGGTCTGGGTGAAGACCGATATCGCCTGGGCTCAGCCGGTCGAGCAATCCGATTACATCCATCACGTCGCCGACAATCTGGCGGACTGGCTTCACGCAATCAGCGAGGACGGACCAAGGGCATGAAGACGATTGAGCTGCAGCACGTCATCGACGCCGCATGGGAGCGGCGCGCCGATATCAATCCGCAGACCGAAGGCCACGTGCTGGAGGCAGTGCACGAAGCGCTCGACGCGCTGGACCGCGGCGCGGTGCGGGTCGCCGAGAAGCGTGACGGCAAGTGGGAGACCAACCAGTGGCTCAAGAAGGCCGTGCTGCTGTCGTTCCGGCTGATGGATTCCGAGCTGATCCCGGGCGGCGGCGACTATCCGCATTTCGGCCAGGCCGCGTGGTTCGACAAGGTGCCGTCGAAATTCGCCGGCTGGGACGCCGAGAGGTTCCGCGCGGCCGGCTTCCGCGCCGTGCCCAACTGCGTCGTGCGACGCAGCGCCTATGTGGCGCCCGGCGCCATCCTGATGCCGAGCTTCGTCAATGTCGGCGCCTATGTCGACAGCGGGACCATGGTCGATACCTGGGTCACCATCGGGTCGTGCGCGCAGATCGGCAAGAACTGTCACATCTCCGGGGGCGTCGGCATCGGCGGCGTCCTGGAGCCGATCCAGGCCGGTCCGGTGATCATCGAGGACAATTGCTTCATCGGCGCGCGCTCCGAAGTGGTCGAAGGCGTCGTGGTAGGCGAAGGCTCAGTGATCTCCATGGGCGTCTTCATCGGCGCCTCCACCAAGATCGTCGACCGCGCTACCGGAGAGGTGCATTACGGCAAAGTACCGCCCTATTCTGTCGTGGTGTCGGGCGCGTTGCCCGGCAAGCCGTTCCCCAACAACGAGCCGGGGCCTAGTCTCTATTGCGCGGTGATCGTGAAGCGCGTCGACGAGAAGACCCGCTCGAAAACAGCGATCACCGACCTGTTGCGGGATTTCGGGTACGACGCCAAGCATTGAAGCGAGCGCATACTCGTGCAGGCATCTATCGATCCCGTTGCCCTTGCTCAGGCGCTGATCCGCTGCCCTAGTGTGACACCGGCGGACGCTGGCGCGCTGGACGTGCTGACCGATGCGCTGGCACCGGTCGGGTTTGCGTGCCGACGCATGCCGTTCGAAGCGCCGGGCACAGCGCGGGTCGACAATCTCTACGCCAAGATCGGAGGCAGAAAACCCGGCAGACATTTCTGCTTCGCCGGCCATTCCGATGTCGTGCCGGTCGGCAAGCGCGAAGCCTGGAGCGTCGACCCGTTCGCGGCGGAGATCATCGACGGCCGGCTCTATGGCCGCGGCGCTGCCGACATGAAGAGCGCGGTCGCGGCGTTTGCCGCCGCTGCCGCGCGCTTCTTCGCCAGGACCGGCGGCTATTTTGACGGAGCAATCTCCCTCCTCATCACCGGTGACGAGGAAGGCCCATCGGTCAACGGCACCAAGCCGGTAGTCGAAGCTTTGGCTGCGGAGGGCGAGAGATTTGACGCTTGCCTGGTGGGTGAGCCGACCAATCCGAGACGCCTCGGCGAAATGGCGAAGATCGGCCGGCGCGGATCGTGGACCGGACACCTGACTGTCAAGGGCGTGCAAGGCCACATCGCCTATCCGCACCTGGCCGACAATCCGACACATCGGCTCGCGCGCATGATCGTCGCGCTGACGGAGGCGCCGCTCGATTCCGGGACCGCGCACTTCGATCCGAGCACGCTGCAGGTCTCCACTATCGATGTCGGCAACCCGGCCACCAACATCATCCCAGCCGAAGCGCACGCCACATTCAACAGCCGGTTCAACGACAGCTTCACGCCCGAAACATTGGAAGCGGAAGTCAGACGGCGCCTTGATTCCGTCGGTGGAGAATACGAGCTGCGCGCGGATTGTCGCGGCGTTTCCTTTGTCACCCCACCTGGCTTCTTGAGCCAGCTCCTCGCCGACGCGGTCAGGGCGGTGACAGGGCTTACGCCCGAGCTTTCGACCACCGGCGGCACTTCCGATGCGCGCTTCATGAAGGACCATTGCCCGGTGATCGAATTCGGGCTGGCCGGCGCGACCATGCACAAGGTGGACGAGAACGTGACGATCGCCGATATTCTCCAGCTCTCGGACATTTACGAACGTGTTCTCGATTCCTATTTCGATGCCAAGCTGGCTTGAGTTCCGCCTTGCCTGCCGGGGCCTTTATCGCCTGGCGCTTCTCGATCGCAGTTTCCTCGGCTGTTTCGACCGTTCGGTTGCCGGTGCGCTGCGATCGTTCGGACTGTTCCTGCCGCTGCTGCCGGTGACGCTGTGGCAGATCTGGATCGGACTCAACCAACCGGTCTCCAGTATCGGTCTGTTCCTCGCCGCCAAGGCCGTCGGATACGCTTATGGCTGGATCCTGTTTCCGTTCGTCCTGCTGTTGACGGGGCAATTTCTGGACCGCGACAGCGAGGCACCAGGGTGCATCGCGATCTACAACTGGCTCAGCGTTCTGTGGGCCGTGCTGCAGATGCCAAGTTCGATCGCCGACTTGTTCGGCGTCGCGCAAGACGTGGGGGGATTGCTCAATCTCGCGATCTTCGTGGCGAGTCTGGTGATCGAGGGCTTCCTGTTCGTTGTCGCGATGCGCCTCGTCATCTGGCAGGCGGTCGCGCTGGTCGCTATCGACGTGGTGATCGGCCAGTTCGTGATCTGGCCGCTTTCCGACTGGCTGAGCGGTTTGCCGGCGACCTGATCGCGTAGGATCAGCAACCGTTTATCCCGTTGCGCCAGGGACTTAACGGCGGCCGAGCAACCCGCGATTTCCCGCTGGCTTGGGCCCACATCGCGCTATACTCGTTGCCTCACGCGGCGATGGGCAGCCGGCATCGCCGCGGTTCAATGATGGAAGCAAGCTGGCGCTGACATGCATCATGGCGCTCACGATCCGACGCTGATGGCGCTGTCTGTCCTGATCGCCATTCAGGGCAGCTTCGTCTCGCTCGTGCTCGCACGCGAGGTCGTGCGCTTCGAAGGGGCGCGGCGGCGATTGGTGCTGGCGATGTCCGCGGTGACGCTGGGTTCTTCGATCTGGGCCATGCATTTCATCGGCATGCTCGCCTATCACATGCCGGTCGAAGCGACCTACGATCTGTTCCTGACGCTGCTGTCGTTCCTGATCGCGGTGCTGGCGGTCGGCATCGGCTATGGCGTGATGACGGTCATCCCCAGCGGCAACTGGCGCGACGTGGCCGCGGCCTTGTTCACCGGCGGCGGCATATCCGGTATGCACTATGTCGGCATGTCGGCGCTGACCGGGCCGATAGCGCTCAGCTATCAGCCGCTGTGGGTCGCAATTAGCGTCCTGGTGGGGATCGTCGCGGCTGGCATCAGCCTGCATCTCGCCTTCGGCACCAAGTTGCAGGCGCGCGCGGTCCTCGGCGCGGTCGCCATGGGCCTCGCGATCTCCGGCATGCACTACTCGGCAATGTACGGGACCATGATCGTGCCGACCGGCCTGCCCGACGCGGCGACCGCACACGTGCTCGACCGCAATCTGCTGGCAATCGTGGTGGCGATCGTCGCGTTCGTGATTTGCGCCACCTCGATGCTGCTGCTGGTCCCGACCCGGCCGGTGACGGTCCAGGATGATCATGCTTTGGCTGGCGCGGCCGGCGGCCTGGTGTGGGAACGCAACACGACCGTGCCTGCCCCCGGCGGTTCAGCCATCAATGGCGAAGCGGTCAACGGTCAGGTCCGGATCCCCGCCCAGAGCAATGGGGCGACGGTGCTGCTCGACCCGGCCGCGATCTGCGCCGTGCGGGCAGACGGGCGGTATACGCACCTCCAGGACGGGGTGCGGGAATATTTCTGCAATCTCTCGATTACGGACCTGGAGAGCCGGCTGGATCCCGAGCGGTTCCTGCGGGTACACCGCTCGCACATCGTCCAGGTGCGGCAGGTCAAATCCATGCGCCGGAAAGGCGACGGTGCGATTGTCACGGTCGGGGACAAGATGGAGGTCGCGATTCCCGTCAGCCGCAGCGCCTTACCCAAGCTGAAGGCCCGGCTAAGTGCTCCGGAACGCACATTCGCGGAACGACAAGCGACAACTCCGCTGTCGTAATTCGTGCACCATCGCCCGCATTTCGTGCCGGGCAAGGCACATTCGTTTCGGGATCGCTGATCGCAACCCACTGATCGACCTAGACTTCCTCCCGCGAGGCGCGCCGGCAAGGTGCCCCGCTATCTATTCTCTTGGGCTCTGGGAGGAGTCAGATGATACCGGGTCGTTTTACCTATCACCGGCCAGGGTCGGTGAGCGAGGCGGTCAAGCTGTTGGCCAGCTTGGGCGACGATGCGCGGCCTTTGGCCGGCGGGCACAGCCTGATCCCCATGATGAAGCTGCGTCTGGCGCAGCCCGAGCATCTGGTCGATCTCGGCCGGATAGCCGCCCTCAAGGGCATTCGGCAGGACGGCAGTGACATCGTCATCGGCGCCATGACCACCCAGGCGGAGATCATAGGCTCCGCCCTGCTGGGGGAAAAGGTGCCAATCCTGATCGAAGCGGCCAAGGTCATCGCCGACCCCCAAGTGCGCTATGCCGGCACCATCGGCGGCAATGTCGCCAACGGCGACCCGGGCAATGACATGCCGGGCCTGATGCTGTGCCTGGATGCGCGCTACACACTGACTGGGCCGAACGGCAATCGGCAGGTCGCGGCCCGCGAGTTCTATGAAGCGGCGTTCTTCACCAAGCTCAAGACCGGCGAGATTGTGACCGAGCTGCGCTTCGCCGCGCCGGCCGCCGGTCACGGCTGGGCCTACGAGAAGCTGAAGCGCAAGGTCGGCGACTATGCGGTCGCCGCGGCCGCCGTCATGCTGACCGTCTCCGGCGGCAAATGCGCCAGCGCCAGCGTCGCCCTGACCAATGTTGCCCAGACTCCATTGCTGGCCGCCGACGCCGCCAAGGCACTGGTCGGCAGCAGCCTTGACAAGAACGCGATCGACGCTGCGGCCAAGGCTGCCATGGCGATCTCCGATCCGGTCGCAGATACGCGGGGCCCGAAGGAATACCGCCAGTCCGTGCTGGGCGTGATGGTGCGCCGCGCCATCGAACGCGCAAAATCCCGCGCCCGCTGAAGGAGTTGAAATCATGACGACAGAATCCAAAGTGCGGGTCGCGATGAATGTGAACGGCCGTTCGGTGTCGGCCGAAGTCGAGCCGCGCACCCTGCTGATCCATTTCCTGCGCGAGCATCTCAACCTGACCGGCCCGCATGTCGGCTGCGACACCAGCCATTGCGGCGCCTGCACCGTCGATCTGGACGGCAAGTCGGTGAAGTCGTGCACAGTGTTTGCAATCCAGGCGGAAGGCGGCAACGTCCTCACCATCGAGGGCATGGCGGCCGCCGACGGCAGCCTGCATCCGCTGCAGGCGGCATTCCACGAGCATCACGGACTGCAATGCGGCTTCTGCACGCCGGGCATGATCACCCGCGCGCACCGGCTGCTGCAGGAGAACCCGAACCCGACCGACGAGGAAATCCGCTGGGGCATTTCCGGCAACCTCTGCCGCTGCACCGGCTATCAGAACATCGTGAAAGCCATCCGCGCCGCCGCCGACACCATGGCGAACCTCAAGAAGAAGGAGGCCGCAGAATGAACGCGCCCGCTCCGTCACGCACCGAGCGCGAAGCCGCCCTCAAAGGCATGGGCTTTGCCCGCCGCCGCACCGAAGACGCCCGCTTCATCCAGGGCAAGGGCAACTATGTCGACGATCTCAAGCTGCCCGGCATGCTGCACGGCGATTTCGTGCGCTCGCCCTACGGCCATGCACGCATCAAGAAGATCGACGTCAGCAAGGCGATGGCCCTGCCCGGCGTCAAGGCGGTGCTGACCGCCGAGGAGCTGAAGCCGGTGAAGCTGGCCTGGATGCCAACCCTCGCCGGCGACGTGCAGATGGTGCTGGCCGACGGCAAGGTGCTGTTCGCCAACCAGGAGGTCGCCTTCGTCATCGCCGAGGACCGCTACATCGCGGCCGACGCGGTGGAGTTGGTGGAAGTGGAATACGAGCCGCTGCCGCCGCTGGTCGACCCGTTCAAGTCGATGGCGCCGGACGCGCCGATCCTGCGCGAGGACATCAAGGACAAGCTCGACGGCGCGCACGGCAAGCGCAAGCACCCGAATCATATCTTCGAGTGGGTGGTCGGCGACAAAGCCGCGACCGACAAGGTGTTCGCGTCGGCACCCGTGACGGTGAAGGAGCTGATCTCCTACCAGCGGGTCCATCCGGCGCCGCTCGAGACCTGCGCCTCCGTCGCCTCGATGGACAAGGTGAAAGGCGAGCTGACGGTGTGGGGCACCTTCCAGGCGCCGCACGTGGTGCGGACGGTGGCTGCGATTCTCTCCGGCATTCCAGAGCATAAGATCCGCGTCATCTCGCCCGACATCGGCGGCGGCTTCGGCAACAAGGTCGGCGTCTATCCCGGCTATGTGTGCTCGATCGTCGCCTCGATCGTGCTGGGCGTGCCGGTGAAATGGGTGGAGGATCGGATCGAGAACCTCTCCGCCACCGCTTTCGCGCGGGACTATCACATGACGGCGGAGCTGGCGGCCACCGAGGACGGCAACATCCTCGGCCTGCGCTGTCACGTGCTGGCCGACCACGGCGCGTTCGACGCCTGCGCCGATCCGAGCAAGTATCCTGCCGGCTTCTTCAATATCGTGACCGGCTCCTACGACATCCCGACCGCGCATCTGGCGGTGGACGGCGTCTACACCAACAAGGCGCCGGGCGGCGTGGCCTATCGCTGCTCGTTCCGCGTCACGGAAGCGGCCTATTGCATCGAGCGCATTGTCGATGTGCTGGCGCGCAAGCTGAACATGGACCCGGCGGAGATCCGGTTGAAAAACCTGATCAAGACGGAGCAGTTCCCGTACAAGTCGGCGCTCGGCTGGGAATACGATTCCGGCAACTACGCCACTGCGCTCAACAAGGCGATGGAGACGGTGGGCTACAAGGCGCTGCGCGCGGAGCAGGCCAAGAACCGCGAGGATTTCAAGGCCGGCAAGACGCGGTCACTGATGGGCATCGGCGTCGCGTTCTTCACCGAGATCGTCGGGGCCGGGCCGTCGCGCAACTGCGACATCCTGGGCATCGCGATGTTCGATTCGGCGGAGATCCGCGTCCATCCGACCGGCGCCGCGATTGCGCGCTTCGGCACCAAGAGCCAGGGCCAGGCGCACGAAACGACCTACGCCCAGATCATCGCGACCGAGACCGGCATCCCGGCCGACATGATCGCGGTGGAGGAAGGCGACACCAGCACCGCGCCCTACGGCCTCGGCACCTACGGCTCGCGCTCGACACCGGTGGCGGGCGCCGCCTGCGCACGGGCCGCGCGCAAGATCCAGGCCAAGGCGCGGAAGATCGCCGCGCACCTGCTGGAGGTGGGAGAGAACGACGTCGAGTTCGATGTCGACCGCTTCCAGGTCAAGGGCCTGCCGGAAAAGGTCAAGACCATGAAGGAGGTGTGCTGGGCCGCCTACAACAACTTGCCGCCGGGCATGGAGCCGGGGCTCGAGGCGGTCGACTATTACGATCCGCCCAACATGACCTATCCGTTCGGCGCCTATATCTGCGTGGTCGATATCGACATCGACACCGGCGGCACCAAGGTGCGACGGTTCTACGCGCTGGACGATTGCGGCACGCGCATCAACCCGATGGTGATCGAAGGCCAGGTGCATGGCGGATTGACCGAGGCGTTCGGCATCGCCATGGGCCAGGAGATCGCCTACGACGAGGCGACCGGCAACGTGCAGGGCGTCACCTTGATGGACTATTTCCTGCCGACCGCGGTCGAGACGCCGGTCTGGGAGACCGACCACACCGTGACGCCGTCGCCGCATCACCCGATCGGCGCCAAGGGCGTCGGCGAGAGCCCGAATGTCGGCGGCGTGCCGGCATTCTCCAACGCCGTCAACGACGCGTTCGCGCATCTGGGCCTTGTGCACACCCAGATGCCGCACGACGCCTGGCGGGTATGGAAGACGGCGCAGAAGCTGGGGCTGGTCGGTTCGTCTTGATGGACCGCCAACAGATCGCAGAGCGGCTGGCCGAACACGGCTACATCGCGGGGCCGGACCTCGCGATGGCGCTGTGGCTGACGGATCTGCTCGGCCGGCCGCTGCTGCTGGAAGGCGAGGCGGGCGTCGGCAAGACCGAGACCGCCAAGGCCCTGGCTGCCGCACACGGGACGAAGCTGATCCGCCTGCAATGCTATGAAGGGCTGGATGCCAGCGCCGCGCTCTATGAGTGGAACTATCAGCGCCAGCTGCTGTCCATCAAGGCGCGCGAGACCTCCGGCCAGGACGCCAAGGAGATCGAGCGCTCGATCTTCTCGGAGGAGTATCTGCTGGAACGGCCGTTGCTGGCGGCGATCCGGCAGGACATGCCACCGGTGCTGCTGATCGACGAGGTGGACCGCGCCGACGAGGAGTTCGAGGCGTTGCTACTGGAGGTGCTCGCCGATTTCCAAGTTTCGATCCCGGAATTTGGCACGGTGACCGCTCGTTCCATCCCCCGCGTGATCTTGACCTCCAACGGCACGCGCGAACTGTCCGACGCGCTGAGGCGGCGCTGCCTCTATCACTACGTCGACTATCCAAGCGAGGACCAGGAAACGCGCATTCTGCTGGCGCGGGTGCCCGGAATTGCCGTCACGCTTGCCAACCAGATCGCCCGCTTCGTCGCCCTGGTGCGGAAGGAAGATCTGAAGAAGACGCCCGGCGTTGCCGAATCGATCGACTGGGCGGTCTCGCTGGTCGGGATGGGCATTACGAGGATCGATGCGTCCTCCGAGACGCTGCTCGATTCGCTGATGTGCCTGATCAAGACGCGAGAGGATCAGGGTAATTTCAGCCGCGAAGTGGCCGAGCGCCTGATCGGCAAGGTGGCGTGACCATGAATCGCGACGAACTCCAAACGCTGCTCCAGACGCCGCATGCCGCGGGTGTTGCTTTCGTGCGGCGGGTGGTCGGGTTCATGCGCAATCTACGCGACAACAGCATCGCCGTCGGCCTGGGCGAGGCGCGCGACGCGCTCAATGTCGCGGGCGCGCTTGACCTGTCACGGCCGGGACAATTGCGCGCCGCGTGGAAGCCGTTGCTGGCGAGCCGGCGGGAGGAGGCGCAGCGCTTCGACACTCTGTTCGACGCCTATTGGCTCAGGCGCGGCGTCAAGAGCGCCGGCCGGCCGGCATCCGCCATGCCGGGCGCCGGAACGGCGAAGCGCAGCCCCTGGCTCGCGCCGATGCCGGAGGGACTGGCCGCCATTGCCGACTCGGTGTCGCGCGCATCCGCAGACCAGGCGCAGCCGGCGGACCGATCCAGGCTTGAGCGCGGCGGCGCGTCCAAGGCCGAGAGTCTGGCCCGCACCGATTTCCGGCATCTCGACAATCCGGACGACCTTGCCGCCCTGGACGAGCTGGTCGAAAGCCTCGCCTTGTCCCTGCGGCGGCAGCTCGAGCGGCGGCGCAAGGCGGCGCGCAAGGGCGAGCAGCTCGATCTGCGGCGCATGCTGCATGCCAGCATTCCGCATGGCGGTGAGCCGATCGAGATCTATCGCAAGCGCGCGCGCCGCCGGCCGTTGCGGCCGGTGCTGGTGCTCGACGCCTCCGGTTCGATGTCGCAATATAGCGCCATCTTCCTGCGCTTCATGCTGGCGCTGCTGAAGCGCCTGCCGGAGGGCGAGGGCTATCTGTTCCATACGCGCCTGGTGGAGATCGGGCCGGTGCTGCGCGAGCGGCGGCGGGTCAAGGCGCTGGAGCGACTGTCACTGCTGGCCGAAGGCTGGGGCGGCGGCACGCGGATCGGCGAATGTCTCGCCACCTTCGTGAAGCATCATGCCCACCGTGCGCTGCGCGGCCGCTCGATCCTGTTCATCCTGTCCGACGGCTACGATACCGGCGAGCCCGCGGTGCTCGGCAAGGCGATGCAGGCGCTGGCGAAGCGCGCGCGCCGCATCATCTGGCTCAATCCCCTGCTCGGCTGGCAGGGCTACCAACCGGTCGCGGGCGGGATGGCGGCCGCGTTGCCCCATGTCGATCTGTTCGCGCCGGCGCATAATCTGCAAAGCCTGGCGGCTTTGGCGCCGCATTTGGCGCGGGCTTGAGGAGGGCAAGATGTCCGCAAGCGATGATGTCACCAAGCTGGCCGAAGAGTTGACCGCGAAAGGCGAACCTTTCGTGTTCGCGACCGTCGTGCGCACGGTTGCCTCGGTCGCGGCCAAGCCGGGGGCCAAGGCGATCCTGACCGATGACGGGCGGATGGCCGGCTGGGTCGGCGGCGGCTGCGCGCTCGGTGCGGTCAAGAAGGCGGCGCGACGCTGCCTGGAAGACGGCGAGGCGCGCCTGATCAGCGTCATGCCGTTCGACCAGTTGAAAGCTCAGGGCTTGCGGCCCGGTGACACGCGCGATGGGATCGAGTTCGACAAGAATATGTGCCCCTCACGCGGCGTGGTCGACGTATTCATCGAGCCCGTGCTGCCGCAGCCGCAGGTCGTTGTCTGCGGCGCGACGCCGGTGGCGGCGGCGGTCGCCGAGCTGGCGCCGCGCATCGGACTGAAGGTCGCTACGCATGCGCCGGCCGATGGATTCGATCGCGTGACAGAAGCGCCGTCCGCCGCATTCATCGTGGTAGCGACCCAGGGCGGGGGCGATGAGGCGGCGCTGGAAGCGGCGTTACGGTCGCCCGCGCGCTACGTCGCTTTCGTCGGCAGCAAAGCCAAGGTGGCGGCGCTCAAGGAAAGCCTGGGAGAGAAGGGCATCTCTGCGGAGCGACTGGCTGCGCTGCGCGGCCCGGCCGGTATCCCGATCGGCGCGGTAACGCCGGAAGAGATCGCGCTGTCGATCCTGGCCGACATCGTGCAGGCGCGCCGCCGCAAGAGCACGGCCAAGAGCCGCATGGAGGCGGCGTGATGGGCACGGACAAGGTCGACGGCATCGTAGCCGTCATCCTCGCGGCGGGACTCTCCACGCGCATGGCGCCGCAGAACAAGCTGCTGCTGGATTTCGGCGGTGAGCCCTTGGTGCGCCGGCTTGCGCGCGAAGCCCTGGCCAGCCAGGCCGCGCGGACCTATGTCGTCGTCGGGCATGACCGGTGGAACGTGCGCAAGGCGATCGGCGATCTTCCCGTCACCATCGTCGAGAATCCCGACTATACCGAGAGCCAGATGACCTCGGTGCGCGCCGGCGTCCTCGCCGCGCCAGAAGCCAAGGGCTATCTCATCATTCCCGGCGACATGCCGCTGCTGACCGCAGGCGATTTCGACCGGTTGATCGCGCGCTTCGAGGAGCTGGGCGCCGAAAAAGCGGTCGTGCCGTTCGACGCGACCGAGCGCGGCAACCCGATCGTGATTCCGGGATGGAGCCGGGAGGAGATGTATCGCCGCGGCATCAATTTCGGCTGCCGCAACCTGCTGATCAATTATCCAGAGCTGGTCTCTCCTCTGAGTACCGACGAGCCGCAATTCTTCCAGGATTGCGATACTGAGGAAGCCTACCGCGATCTGCTGGCCCTGTTCGAGGCAAGGCACCGGACTGCGAAATCCGCGTAACTCTCAAGCGAGTGAAAAATGGAACTGACCGGTCAAGAACGCATCGCAGCACCGCGTACCCAGGTCTGGCAGGCGCTCAACGATCCTGAGATCCTCAAGGCCTGCATTCCGGGCTGCGAAAGCATCGAGATGATCTCGCCGACCGAGATGAAGGCACGCGTGGCGCTGAAGGTCGGGCCGATCAAGGCCAGCTTTGCCGGACAGGTGACGTTGTCCGAGATCGATCCGCCCAACGGCTACACGATCTCCGGCGAAGGTTCGGGCGGCTCGGTCGGCGGCGCCAAGGGCAGTGCGCAGGTGCGCTTGACTGAGGATGGCGGCGGCAGCGTGCTGAGCTACCGCGTCAGCTCCCAGGTCACCGGCAAGATCGCACAGCTCGGCGCGCGGCTGGTCGATTCCGCCGCGCAGAAGCTCGCGGGCGATTTCTTCGGCAAGTTCCGCGAAGTGGTGAGCGCGCCTGTTCCCGCGCAGACCGAGATGGCAACGGCCGGCCATCCGGCGCCTGTTGCCGCCGGGCCGACAATGCCGGCGCAGGGTTCGCCGTGGCCCTGGTTCCTGGCCGGCGCGGTCGCGATCGGCGCGATCCTGATCTGGCTGGCGCTGCGGTAGGGGGATTCCGCGATGTCGGCGCCGCTATTGCTCTGCTAGCGGATCGTATCTGACTCCCGTCAGATAGAGGCCCTGCGGCGGCGCGGTCGGCCCGCCCTTGGTGCGATCGCGGGCTTCCAATGCCGCACGCACATCGTCCCGGCTCCACTTGCCTTCGCCGACCAGGCGCAACGTGCCTACCATGTTGCGCACCTGGTGATGGAGGAAGGAACGCGCCTCGGCGATGATATCGATCTCCTCCCCCGCACGCGAAACCGCGAGACGCGTCAGCGTCTTCACCGGCGATTGCGCCTGGCACAGGCTGGCGCGGAAGGTCGAGAAATCGTGCTTGCCCACCAGCACCTGTGCCGCCTCGTGCATCGCGGCGGCGTCGAGCGGCGCGTTGACCAGCCAGGCGCGCCCCTCTTCCAAGGTCAGCGGCGGCCGGCGGTTGACGATGCGATAGAGATAGGCACGCCCCGTGGCGCTGAAGCGGGCGTGGAACTCCGGCGGCGCGATCTCCGAATTGATGATGGCAACCGGCCAGGGCTTCAGATGGAAATTGAGCGCGGCTTGCAGCTTATCGGGCGTGAATTCCTTCTCGATATCGATATGCGCTACTTGCCCGGTTGCGTGCACGCCGGCATCGGTTCGCCCGGCGGCATGGGCCGTGACGGTCTCGCCGCAGGTCTTGTAGACCGCCTCCTCCAGCGCCTGCTGCACCGACATGCCGTTGTCCTGGCGCTGCCAGCCGACAAACGTGCCACCGTCATACTCCAGCGTAAATTTGAAGCGGGTCACAGCAGCTCGGTGCCCTTCGGCACAGCGAAACCGCGCAGCATCTCGTCGACGCTCATTGCCCGCTTGCCGGCGCGCTTCGCCAGAGTCGGCTGCAGCGAACCCTTGCCGCAGGCAATGGTGAGCCGGTCATCGAGCGTGACGCCCGGGCTGCCGCCATGGCCGCCGTAAACCTCAGCAGCAAGGATCGTGATGCGTTCGCCCTTGATCTCGGTGAAAGCACCGGGCGCAGGCGACAGGCCGCGGATCTGGCGGTCGAGCTCGATCGCGCTGCGTCGCCAATCGATGCGGCACTCCTCCTTGGCGATCTTGGCGGCATACGTCACGCCCTCCACGGGCTGCGGCACGGGCAGAAGGCGATGCGGCAGCCGGTCCAGCGCTTCACAGATGAGCCGCGCGCCCATCTCCGCCAGCGCGTCATGGAGCGCGGCGGCATTCGTGTCGGGTTCGATCGGCAACGATTCCTTGAGCAGGATCGGGCCGGTATCCAGCCCCTCTTCCATCTGCATGATGGTAACGCCGGTCTCCCGGTCACCCGCCATGATCGCGCGCTGGATCGGCGCGGCGCCGCGCCAACGCGGCAGCAGGGAGGCATGGATGTTGAGGCAACCATAGCGCGGCGCGTCCAGAATCGCCTTCGGCAGAATGAGGCCGTAGGCCGCGACCACGGCCACGTCGGCCTTCAACGCCTGGAACGCGGCATGTTCGTCGGCTTCTTTCAGTGAAGCCGGCGTGCGCACGGCAAGTCCCAACTCCTCGGCGAAGGCGTGCACCGGCGATTTCTGGGTATCCATGCCGCGACCCTTAGGCCGCGGCGGCTGGCTGTAGACCGCCACGATATCGTGGCCGGCATCGATCAGCGCCTTCAGCGCCACCGCCGCAAAGGCCGGCGTTCCCATGAAGACGATGCGGAGCGTCTCCATCCGGCCGGCTCACATGGCGGCGTCGGCTGCGGCCTTCTTCGCCTTCAGCAGCTTGCGCAGGATGATGTTGCGCTTGAGCGAGGTGAGATGGTCGATGAACAGGATGCCGTCGAGATGGTCGATCTCGTGCTGCAGGCAGGTGGCGAGCAGGCCTTCCGCCGCGATCTCCTGCAGCTTGTTTTCATGATCGAGATATTTCACGCGACAGGCTCCCGGTCGCACCACGTCGGCATAGTGCTCCGGAACGCTGAGGCAACCCTCATTATAGGTGACGTCTTCGTCCGACACCCAGATGACCTCCGGATTGGCAAGGCGCAGTGGTTGCGGCTCCTCGCCCTCGCGCGCGGTGTCGAGCACGATGACGCGCTTCAACACGCCGACCTGCGGCGCGGCGAGGCCGATGCCGGGCGCGTGGTACATGGTCTCCAGCATGTCATCCATCAGCTTGCGGATGGTGGCATCCACTTCCTTGACGGGTCGGGAGATCTTTTTCAGCGCCGGGTCGGGCGCGGTCAGGATGGGCAGCAGGGCCATGGAAACTCCTTCGGCGCTTTACCTAGGGTTTCGGCGCTGTATCGTCAAGCAAGGGTGGCCATTCGCCGCCGCCGAGTCGAGGACCAAAAGCCATGGAAGTTCAAGATATTGCAGTCTGGGCAGCGATTGCCGTGGCGGGTCTGGCGCTCGCATTGCTGGCATTCGGCCGGCGCGGAACTGACGGGGGCGCCCAGCAAATGGCTGGGCGGCTCGACCAGTTGTCGGCCCAGCAGGCAGCGGCGCAGAACGCGCTCTCGGAACGCCTGCAGGCGCAGGAGCGTGCCCTGGCCGCCAAGCTGGAAGAACGGCTGAACAGCCTGCAGGACCGTGTCGGGCAGGCCCTCTTCTCCAACGCCGAACAGGCCGGGCAGACCATGGCGGAGCTGCGGGAGCGGCTGGCGGTGATCGACGCCGCGCAGAAGAACATCGCGGAGCTGTCGACCCAGGTGGTCGACCTGCAGAACGTGCTCAGCAACAAGCAGGCGCGCGGCGCGTTCGGCGAAGTGCAGCTTGCCGACATCGTGCAATCGGCGCTGCCGGCGCAGAGCTATGCGTTCCAGGCGCCGCTCGGAGGCAAGCGCGTCGATTGCCTGCTGACCCTGCCAAATCCGCCCGGAGCGATCGCCATCGACGCCAAGTTCCCGCTGGAAGCCTATCGCGCGCTGCGCGAGGCCAAGGACGAAGCGGCAACGGCGCAGGCGCGCCGCGAGTTCACGACCGCGATCAGGCTGCATATCAAGGCGATCGCGGAGAAATACATCGTGCCCGGCGAGACCGCCGATTCCGCTCTGATGTTCCTGCCGTCGGAAGCGGTCTATGCCGAGCTGCATGCCAGCTTCCCCAACCTGGTCGACGAAGCCGGCAAGGCGCGGGTATGGATCGTCTCCCCCACCACTCTGATGGCGACCCTCACGACCATCCGTGCCGTCTTGCGGGACGTGCGGATGCGCGAGAACGCCCACCTCATCCAGAAGAAGGTCGGCGAGCTGCTCGACGACGTGAACCGTTTGGGCTCCCGAGTCGACAATCTGGAGCGACACTTCAGTCAGGCGGTCGAGGATGTACGCCAGATCCGTATCTCGAGCGACAAGATCGGCCGCAACGCGGAGGGGATCAGGGATGTCGAGATCAGCGCAACCGACGGAAACATCACGCAAATTCCCGAACAGCCGGCGGCGGCACGGCTGAATTAACCAAAGCGCAACACAAGCTATCCGATTGTTCGCATCGCTTCATTCGATTTACCGACTGGGTTGGGTTTCTTCCAGGAGGGTTCCTTGGACACGGTTGTTTCGCCTTTCACCATCTTCGTCATCGCGATCGTCGCGGTGGTCTTCCTGTTCGTCGTCATGGCGGTCAAGTCCGTGCCGCAAGGCTACGAATGGACGGTCGAGCGGTTCGGCCGCTATATCGGATCGCTGAGACCCGGCCTCGCCTTCATCGTGCCGTTCATCGACCGCGTCGGCGCGAAGATCAACATGATGGAATCGGTGCTGGACGTCCCGACCCAGGAAGTCATCACCAAGGACAACGCCATGGTGTCAGTCGACGGCGTCGTATTCTACCAGGTGCTGCAATCGGCCAAGGCCGCCTACGAGGTGAACAACCTGGAGAACGCCGTCCTCAACCTCACCATGACCAACGTGCGCACGGTGATGGGCTCGATGGACCTGGACGAGCTGTTGTCCCAGCGCGACAAGATCAATGCGCAATTGTTGCATGTGGTCGATGACGCGACCCAGCCCTGGGGCATCAAGGTGACGCGCATCGAGATCCGCGACATCTCGCCGCCGCGCGACCTGGTCGATTCCATGGCGCGTCAGATGAAGGCCGAGCGAGAGAAGCGTGCGCAGATCCTGGAAGCCGAAGGCCATCGCGCCGCGGCGATCTTGCGCGCCGAGGGCGAGAAGCAATCCGCGATCCTCGAGGCGGAAGGTCAGCGCGAGGCGGCGTTCCGCGCGGCCGAAGCCCGCGAACGCCAGGCGGAAGCGGAAGCCAAGGCGACCCAGATGGTGTCGGACGCCATCGCCAAGGGCAACGTGCAGGCGGTCAACTATTTCCTCGGCACCAAATATGTCGAGGCGCTGAAGGATGTCGCGAGCGCGCCCAACCAGAAGGTCATCATGATCCCGCTCGACGCCGCCAACGTGATCGGCGCCCTGGGCGGCATCGCCGAGCTGGCGAAGGACGCCATGCAGGCCCGCAGCGGCGGCGCCCCAACCGGTGGCACTCCGACCAGCGGAACTGGCGGACCGTGGCAGCAGCCGCGCACGTGAGGTGAGCGGAGGGCACGATGGACATCCTGAGCTGGCTGGACGGAACGCAATTCTGGCACTGGTGGATCCTGGCGGCCCTGTTCGCGGGCATCGAAATCCTGGCGCCGGGCGTGTTCTTCATCTGGCTGGGCGCCGCGGCCGCCCTGACCGGCCTGATCGCGCTCATCATCCCCAGCCTGGGCTGGGAGATCGAAGCGCTGATCTTCGCGATCCTCTCGGTTGCGACGGTCATGTTCTGGCGAAGCTACATCAAGAAAAGCAAGACCAAGGACGATCCTGCCGCCACGCTCAACCGCCGCGGCGAGCAGCTGATCGGCCGCACCGCGATCCTCAGCGAAGCGATCCAGAACGGCCGCGGCAAGGCCCGGATCGACGACAGCGTGTGGCGGGTCGAAGGCGCCGACCTGCCCGCCGGGACTCAAGTGAAGGTGACCGGCGTTGATGGCGCGATCCTGAAAGTCGAGCCGGCGCGCTAGGTCCGTTCGGCGCCGTAATACAGCATCACCGTATGCTTCGCCTCGGCGAAGAATAGCCAGCGTTCGGTCACGGTGCCGATCGCGTTCAGCACGATCGCGACCGCCAGCAGGATGATGTCCCCGATATGCGGCGTCAGCAGGGCTGCGAGCACGGCGGCGAGCGGCAGCACGAAGCCGGCGAAGAGCGCAATGCGGCGCAGCTTCTGCGCATGCTTGCGCGCGATGCGGAAGCCCATTTCCTTGAGCAAATAATTCTCTTCGGTGTGGGGTGCGGTCAGCATGCGCACCTTGCCGAACTGGCCGAGGCCGGTGGCGCTTTCCGCGGTGATGGCGTGGGCACCCGAATCGAGGAAATGCCAATAGCCGAGCTTGATCACGGCAGCGAGCAGCAGGCCGATGGCAGCGAAGTCGTAGGCCGGTTTCTGCGGCGCCGGCATCAGCTCTGCCCACAAGGTGAACCAGAGCGCGCCGCTCGCCAAGCCCATCGCGAGATAGCCGGGCAGCGTCCACAGATTGTGCCAGGCCCGGATCGGCTTCAGGCTGGCATAGATCATCGCCGTCGCGCACACGGTCGCCACCGCGCTGAGGCTGAGCAGCGCGCCCGCCCAGCGCCAGATCTCGCCCAGGAACAGCCAGCCCACCGCATAGATCGCCGCCGGCAGGAAGGTGAAGATTGTCAGCACGCCTTCGCGCGACAGCCATGACGAGCGCCATTGCGAGAATGCCCGCCAGGCGCGCTCCGGATGGCCGAGATGCAAGGTCGATGAGACGAGGCCGAAGGTCACGAAACCGAGCGACCAGATGAAGGCGACCCAGCCGGACAACGGATCGGGCGACAGCGCATCCCCCGCGCCGAACAGCCCCAACAACGCCAGCATGAAATAGCCGCCGCCCGACGCGCTGGTGAACAGGACGACGGAAAGAGCCGGATGCATCAGCGCGACAGCGCGCGGTCGAGCCAGCGCAGAAGCTTGTTGCCGGTGCTGTCCGGCGAAGCCTCGGAGAGCGGCTTGGCGGGCGCGCCGGTGCAGCCGGCCTGCGCGCGGCCGGTGCGGGGCGGCAGATATTTGTTGGTGGGCTTATAGCCCAACTCAGGCATCAGGTCGTAGCCTTCGCGCTCTGCCACGAGTTTGGAGACCTCGGAGTTCGGGTCGCCGAGATCGCCGAAGTGTCGCGCACCGACGGGGCAGGTCGCGACACAGGCCGGCACGCGGTCGACCTCCTCCAGCTTGTCGTTGTAGATGCGATCGATGCAGAGCGTGCATTTCTTCATCACGCCGACATCTTCGTCGAACTCGCGCGCGCCATAGGGACAGGCCCAGGAGCACAGCTTGCAGCCGATGCAGAGATCCTCATCGACGAGCACGATGCCGTCCTCGGCGCGCTTGAAGGAGGCACCGGTGGGACACACCGTCACGCAGGCCGGCTGCGCGCAATGCAGGCACGATTTCGGAAAATGCACCGTGCGCCCGTTCGCGCCTTCGCCGGCCTCGAAGGCGTGGATGCGGTTGAACCACACGCCGGCGGGCGAATCGCCCCAGGCCTCGTAGTCGGTCAGCGGCGCCATGTGGCCACCGGTGTTCCACTCCTTGCAATTGACCGCGCAGGCATGACAGCCGACGCAGATGTCGAGGTCGATCACCAGACCGAGCTTGCGGTCCGAGGCGTGCGCCGGCAGCGATGTCATGCGCGCCCTCGTTCCGCTCGAGTTCGATGGGCGCGAAACTCCGCGCCGTAGGCGAGGCCGCCACGCGCTTGCGGCAGCGGCGGATCGAGCGGATCGAATTTCGGCGCGGTTTCGCCTGCTTCCTGCGGCATGCATTTCCGCAGGCGCACCTTGAGATCGTACCAGGCGGCCTGCCCCGTCACCGGATCGATGTTGGCATAGCGGTGGCCATCGGGCTGCGGCGGCAGCAGTTCTGAGATCACATGATTGAGCAAGAATCCCTTGGCCGATTCCGGCGCCGTGGCGGAGAGGCTCCACGCCCCCGCGCGCTTGCCGATGGCGTTCCAGGTCCAGACCGTGTCCAGGTTGACGCCTTCCATCAGCTTGATCTCGGCCTTCACGGAGCCGTGCGGGCTTTCGATCCACACCCAGTCGCCGTCGGCGAGGCCGAGCCGATCGCCGAGCTTGCGTGCGATGAAGAGCGGATTGCGCGCCTGGATCTGGCGCAGCCAGGCATTCTGCGAGCCCCAGGAATGGTACATGTGCATCGGCCGCTGGGTGATGGCGTGCAGCACATAGCCCTCATTGTCGGCTGCGGCGCCGAAGGGCGGATACCAGCACGGCAGCGGATCGAAGCTCTGCCGAACACGATCGCGCAGATGCTCCGGCGGCTGGCGCGTTCCGTGGCCTTCGGCGGCGAGCTGGAACTTGCGCAAGGGCTCGGAATAAAGCTGCAGCACGATCTGCTGCGGCTTGTCGAGAAAGCCGCGTGGAATCGCCCAATCGAAGAAGTCACGGTTGGCAAAGCGGTAGAAGCGCGCCTTTTCCGGAATCTCGCCACGCCAGAAGCAGCCGTTCTCGACATAGCGGTCGAGCTGGCGCCGGTTGGGTTCGCCCATGCCCTGCTTGTCTTCGTCGTGGCCGCGCCAGCCCGCCAGCATGCCGATGCCGGGCCGCCGCTCATGCCACACCAGGTAATCCTTGAGGCCGCCGGGATAGAGCGCCTTGCCGTTGCCGTCGATCATTCCCGGCAGCTTCAGCCGCGCGCCGAGATCCAGCAGCACATCCTGGAACGGCCGCACGTCGCGGTCGGGCTGGATGACCGGCCGGCGGATCGCATCGCCGGCGCCATCCGGATCGCTGATCGGCCGGTCGAGGAGCGAGATGCAGTCCCAGCGCTCGAGATAGGTCGTGTCGGGAAACACCAGATCGGCGTAGGCGACCATCTCGGAGAAGTAGGCATCGGCGTAGATGATGTGCGGGATCTTGTATTGGCCGCTCTCATCCTTGTCGCTCATCATGCGCATGGCGTCGGGCGCGTTCATGGCGGAGTTCCACGCCATGTTCGCCATGTAGAAGAACAGCGTATCGATCGGATACGGGTCGCCGGCCCAGGCATTGTGGATGACCATGTGCATCAGGCCATGGACGGCGAGCGGCGCCTCCCACGAGAACGCCTTGTCGATGCGATGCGGCTTGCCGTCGATGTCGAGCAGCAGATCGTCGGGCGATTGCGGGAAACCGAGCGGCAGCCCGTGCAGCGCATGCATCGGTCCGACCTGGGCGGCCGGCTTGGCGGGCGGCGGCGCGGCCTTCGGGAACGGCGGCTTGTAGCGGAAGCCGCCGGGACAGTCGATCGAGCCCAGCAGCATCTGCAGCAGGTGGATGGCGCGGCAGGTCTGGAAACCGTTGGAATGGGCGCTGACCCCGCGCATCGCGTGCATGGAGACCGGACGGCCCACGAACTTGTCGTGATAGCGGCCGGTCCAGTCGGTCCAGCCGGACCGGATCTCGATCGCCTGCTCGAACGCCGCTTCGGCTGGGGCTCCGCTGCGATGCGCTTGATGGTGGCCGCGGCGACCCCGCACTGCTCCGCAATTTTCTCTGGTGCGTAGGATTCGTCGAGATAGCGCGCCGCCATCAGCTCGAAAGCGGCGCGGGCCTTGCGGCCGTCGAGCAGCGTCGCCTCGCCGATCAGGCGCGGCGTGACCTCGGCCTCGAGCGCATTGTGTAGCGCGCCTGTCGTGTCAACGCACAGCGGATTGCCGGCCTCGTCGCGCGCGAACAGGCCGTGGCCCGCCGTCCCCGGCGCATCGATCACCAGCCAGGGCGCGTTGGTGTAGCGCACCAGGAATTCGAGATCGATGCGATCGGCCTTCAGCAGCTCATGAACAATGGCGAGCACGAGCAGCCCGTCGGTGCCGGGCGAGATGCCGATCCATTCGTCCGCGATCGCCGAATAGCCGGTGCGGACGGGGTTAATCGAGACGAACTTGGCGCGGTTGTCGGCGGGACGGTTCTTGAGCTGGCCGAGACCGATCTTGATCGGATTGCTGCCGTGATCCTCGGCGACGCCGAACATCAGGAAGTAGCGCGTGCGCTCCCAATCTGGCTCGCCGAATTCCCAGAACGAGCCACCGATGGTGTAGAGCCCGGCAGCCGCCATGTTGACCGAGCAGAAGCCGCCATGCGCCGCGTAGTTCGGCGTGCCGAACTGGGCCGCCCACCAGCCGGTCAGCGCCTGGCTCTGGTCGCGGCCGGTGAAGAAGGCGAGCCTCTTGGGATCAGTCGCACGGATCTTGCCCAGCCATTCGGTGGCGAGCGCCAGCGCCTCGTCCCACTCGATCTCCTGGAACTCGGCCGTGCCGCGCTCGCCCACGCGCTTCAGCGGCTTGCGCAGCCGCGCCGGCGAATAGTGCGTCATGATCCCGGCCGAACCTTTGGCGCACAAGACACCCTTGTTCACCGGGTGGTCGCGGTTGCCTTCGATATAGCGGATGCGGCCGTCCTGCAGGTGCACCTTGATGCCGCAGCGGCAGGCGCACATGTAGCAGGTCGTGGTCGCGACCTGGTCGTGCAGCGGCGGCGCGTAATCGATGACCTGCTCGTCGGCGCGCTGCTTCGGCGGCGATTGCGGCTCCGCGATATGGCGGCGGTCTGACATGCCCGGGCCGCAGCCCCCTCCCAGAAACCGGCGATTCGGCCCTGTCCGAATCTCGGCGGTCAGTATTCGGAAAACACCTCGCGGAAGATAGCGCAGATTTCGTCAATATCGCGCTTCTCGGCGACCAAAGCGGGGGCGCAGATGCCCGAATCGCCGGTGAACTTGATGTGCAGGCCGCGCTTGAACAGGCGCTTAGTGGCGTCGTAGCCGCGCAGGCCCGGCCGCTCGGCCGGCGCGAGGTCGATGCCGGCCAGCATGCCGAAGCCGCGGATGTCGGTCACCGCCTTGATCCCCTTCAGGTCGAACATGCGGTCGAGGAAATAGTCCGACATCTCGGCGGCGCGCTCGAACAGGCCCTCGCGCTCGTAGATATCGAGAGCCGCAATGCCGGCGGCGCACGCCGCCGGATGGGCCGAATAGGTATAACCATGGAAAAATTCCACAGCCCCATCGAGCGCCGCACTGGTGATGGTGTGATAAATCGTCTCGCTGACCGCCACTGCGCCCATCGGCAGGGCGCCGTTGGTGAGCGCCTTGGCCATGGTGATCATGTCCGGCTGCACGCCGAAGCTCTGCGCCGCGAAGGCCTTGCCGGTCCGGCCAAAGCCGCAGATCACCTCATCGAACACCAGCAGGATGCCGTGCTTGTCGCAGATCTGGCGCAGCCGCTCGAGATAGCCCTTGGGCGGAACCAGCACGCCGGTCGAGCCGGCGATCGGCTCGACGAAGCAGGCGGCGACGCTCTTCGGCCCGAACAGGTCGACGCAGCGCTGCAGATCATCTGCCAGTTCCACGCCCCTGTCCGGCTGGCCGCGCACGAAGCGGTTCTCCGGCATCCAGGTGTGGCGCATGTGGGCGACGCCCGGCATCACCGCGCCGAAGGCTTCGCGGTTGCGCACCATGCCGCTCAAGGAGACGCCGCCGATATTGACGCCGTGATAGGCGCGCTCGCGGCTGACGAAGCGCGTGCGCTGCCCCTCGCCTTTCGCGGTGTGATAGGCCATGGCGATCTTGAGCGCGGTGTCGACCGATTCCGATCCCGAGTTGCAGAAGAACACGTAGTCGAGGTCGCCGGGCGTGATCTTCGCCACCTTGCGCGCCAGCTCGAACGAAGCCGGGTGGCCGAGCTGGAAGTGCGGCGTGTAGTCGATCTCCTTCATCGCGGCGTGCACCGCCTCAGTGATCTCGGTGCGGCCGTGGCCAGCGGCGCAGCAGAACAGGCCCGACGAGGCGTCGATCAGCTTGTCGCCGTGATGGTTCCAATAGTGCATGCCCTTGGCCTTGACCATCAGGCGCGGGTCGGCCTTGAAATCGCGGTTCGAGGTGAAGGGCATCCAATGGTTTTCGAGGGTGTTGGCGGTGTATTGCATGGCTTCTGATCCGTCCGGGTCGGGCGATGGCGTCATGCTAGGTGCCGGCGGCGGCCCCCAATAGGGTCAGATCGGCTGAATCGAGCGCGCCAAGAGGAAGGAGGCGCGCCACCCGTCGGCAGCTGTCCAGACTACCTCGCCGACCATTTGCCTAGGCCGAATCCGCCTTTCAGAACCCCCGGTTTGGCGATAGCCTTCCACTTATGGGGGCCATTCCACAAAGAAAACCAGAGACGGTAATCGACGCGGACGATGCACCGATTGCCGCGATCCGCCATCGGCCACGCTCCCCAAGCGAGAGGCCGCTTTGGCAGACGGCCGATCTTGCGATTGCGGGATCCCTGCTGGCGCTTCTGCCCCCGTCCTGGCTGCTGCCCGAACGGATGTGGCCGAATATCGGTCGCGCGATCTGCCATGTCCCGGGGCTCGTCGATCGCGCGACGCTCCAGCGCACCATTGCCAATATTCAGGCCGCTCTGGCCGGAACGAGCAAGGCGCGAGCGACTGCCATCGCCCTGGACCTGCAGTCCGCCGTCTACGAGTTGCGCATGCAGAATTTGCGCGACTGGCGCTTGGGCGGATGGCGGCCCGACATCACCTTGCGCGGCGAGGAACATCTCATCCGCGCGCTTGAGCATGGCAAGGGCGCCATCCTGTGGGTTGCCCATCTCTCGTTCAACAGCGGCATCACCAAAATGGTGCTGCAGCAGCGTGGCTATCGGCTGGCGCATCTCAGCCGCCCCGAGCACGGCTTCTCCAAGACGCGGCTCGGCATCGCCTGTCTGAACCCGGTGCGTTGCATCCCGGAGGATCGCTACCTGGCGGAACGGATCGTGTACGAGCGGAACGCGCCGGCCGCAGCAATGCGCCGGATGGTGCGAGTGCTTGACCGCGGTGACGTCGTGTCGATCACCGCCGGCGCATGGGAGGGCAGCAACCTGGTCGAAGCGCCGCTCTTCGGCGGAACCCTGCCAATCGCGATCGGGGCGCCACGGCTGGCATTGCTGACAGGCGCCGCGCTGCTGCCGGTATTCTCCATCCGCGACCGGGAACGGCAATTCGCGACGGTCATCGAGCCACCCATCGATCTGCCGCGCGATCGACCGCCGATCGAATGCTGCAGGGATGCGGCAATCGCCTATGTGCAACGGCACGAGACCTGGATCAGAGAGTTCCCTGAGCAGTGGCGCGGCTGGAAAGAATGGCGGGGCGCAACACCCTCCGGCAGCGTCCCATGATCGACTTGCGCAATGGCATGCAGCAATGAGCGCGCCCGCTGCCACTGGGCAATTTGAATACAGACTGCTCGCTGAAGAACCGATGAGCGAGGAAGACTGGTGCCGCACGCTCAATCTGCTGGAGCGGTCGGCAGACGAGATTGCGTCGCCGGTCTTGCCGGAGGGCCTGTTCGGGCGGCCATGCCCGCTCCCGGCAGCCGCATGGCACCTGCAGGAACTGGGCAAGCTCAGCGGAGGGCTTGGCGCAAGCGGTGTGACCCCCGCATCGGAGGCGCGGAGTCGCTATCACCGTCGCATGCTGGCTTACCTGATCGATCCGCAGCGCCATTCGCTGCGCCCATTGGTTACCATCGTGATTCCAGTCTGCAACCGGGCCGACCTTCTGGTCGAAGCGGTCCGCAGTTGCCTGGAGCAAAGCTGGCACCCGATCGAGATTATTGTCGTCGACGATGGGTCGGACGACGACCCAGCCGCCGCGCTCCAGGAGTTCGGAAACAAGGTGCAGCTGCATCGCAAGCCGAATGGCGGCGTCGCGAGCGCGCGGAACGCCGGAATCCAGCTCGCCCGCGGCGACTTCATCCATTTCCTCGATTCTGACGATCTGCTTCTGCCGGACGCCGTAGCTCGCAAGGTGGCGTCATTCGCCGCGATCCCCGACGCCGCATTGTGCTTCAGCATGGCAACCGAACAAAATCTTCCGGGTGTGCGAGTGCCGACGATTCGCGCACCGGACGGGACCGAGCGTTGCGTCACATCTGACCTGCTGCACGCAGTACTCAACCGGTGTCCGTTCTACGTGCCCACCGTCATGATGCCGCGCTGGGCAATGCTCGCCCTCCCGCCGTTCGAGGAAGATTTGCGCCGCGGCGAGGATTCGCGCTACTGGCTCACGCTCGGCCTAGCCAGAGCCAAGGCTATCGGCCTGACAGAGCCATTGACGATCCGCCGTGTGGTTGCCGACGGGTTGAGCACGACGCCGCACGTCGGCGAGCCTCCAGTCGACATCAAGCTCCGGAATTTGCGCGACGTACTCTGCACGCCGTCAGCGTGGCACCATGCAAGATTTGCCTTGATCAGCTTCGCTCAGAAGTTGGGGCAGATGACGGAGTTGTCGGAAGAATCGCTGGAACGAATTCCCGCCTATGGCCAACTCGTAGCCACGTTGACCGGCCTCGGAGACGGCCAACCGCGAGACGGATTGTCACCAGTTCCCTTATTGGTGGATATCGCGAACGCACTGGAAGCCTCCAGTCAGTACGTCGCCTCGCACTGGCCGCAGTTGTGGCGCGATCTGTCAAGCGCCGTATTTGCCGCGATAATATCCGCGGCTCCGATGACAAATCGCGACTTGGTCTACTGGGGACATCACACCCTACGGGTCCACACGAGAACATCTATTGCCGGCCTCTTCAAGTCGCTGCTGAAAGCGGCGGAGAAGGAGCCTGAAGTTGCGCGCCGGTTCGACCCAGTGTTGCGCCGCACTTTTCCCACCCCTTCCTCCCACACGGTCAAGCGCTACCGCAAGCTTCGACGGAAGCTCCGCTCCGGCTTGCTTGCGGCCTGGTTGACATGGCCATCGGCCTATCTGCGGCCTTTTCGATGAGTGATCTCGACGGCCCTTTGGAACGTTGGTCGATGACGGACGCGCTTCTAGAACCGGGACCAAGTTTCCTGATCGAAATCATCCGTTCCGGCGGTGCGTCGTGGGCGGCGCCGACGAGCGCTGCACGCGATCAGCTGCTGGCAATGGCCGAGGCATGGCGACCACGGGAAGAGAACTCACCTGGGTTGGTCGGGAGGGCTTGCCCTTGCTCGGCGGCCGCGTGGCACCTGCAGAGACTTCTTGTTACATCGGACACACCGGAGACGAACAGAGCCGTCGATGAGGCCCGGCGCTTGTATCATGCGCGATGGCTGGGGCATCTTCTTATGCCGGATTGCGCGGGATTCAGGCCGACCGTCACCATTATCGTTCCCGTCTACAATCGTGCCGCAATGGCAGTAGAAGCCGTCGAAAGCTGCTTGGCGCAGACCTGGCGGCCGCTGGAGATCCTGATCGTCGATGACGGCTCGACCGACGACTTGGCCAGTGCTCTGGCAGGCTTTGGCGACGCAGTACGGATGAAGCGCCAATCGAATGCCGGCCTATCGGCGGCGCGCAATCGCGGCATGCAGATGGCAAAGGGCGACTTCGTCCATTTCCTGGACTCCGACGATCTGCTTCTGCCCGCAGCGGTCGCGCGCAAGCTCGACGCATTCGCCCGCATTCCCGATGCCGAACTCTGCTACAGCCTCGCCGTCATCGAGGGCGAGCGTCTGGCGCACTTGTCGCCGATCGCACCGCCGAACGGTTCGCCGCGCTGCCCGACAGTCAGCCTGTTTGGCGACGGTCTAAGCTGTCCTTTCTATGTCTCCTGCGTGATGCTTCCACGATTCACGCTACTAGCGACCGGCGGGTTCGAGGAGGATCTACGAAGAGGGGAGGATACGCGCCTCTGGATCAATCTCGCGCTGCGCGATACCAAGGTGGTCGGCCTCGATGCCAAACTGACGGTGCGCAGACTGTCGAACAGCACCTTGAGCGCCGCACCGATGCCGCGCGCACTTCAATTGCTGGTTCGGTGCCGCACGGTCGCCGACCTGCTCGGTCAACGTCGAACCTGGACGCTTGCCGCACGAAGTTTTCCAGGCCTGCTGCACATCCTCCTGCAGGACGATGATCAATCGTCGCATCCAGGTCTTGCTGAAGCCAATTCCCGTCTGCTGGCGGCGATCGGCGCGCTCGGCCAAGGATACCAGCAAGATGGCATGTCGCCGTTGCCGCTGCTGGCCCATCTTCGTCACCTGACCCGGCGCGCGCAGGATTCGAGCCCAGCATTGAATCCTGAGGTCGCCGGTCTGATCGGACAGCTTTGTTCCTCAATAGACCAAGCGGCAAGGGGCGCGGGACCATTGACGTTGGCGGACGTGTCGTTCTGGGCCAATGCAAGTGTCTCGCGGCACGGCAAGCGCCGTATCAATTCGTTTTTTGATCATGCCGAGAGTCTCATCAAGGATGGCAGGACGGTGCTCTCGACCATCGATGAACTCTTGCGCAATGCGCCGAGCATTCCCGCAAAACGAGCGATCGACACTTATGTGAGGTTGCGACGCCTTGCGGTGCCGCAGCGTATCGCTCTTCGGCTGGTACTCCGGAAATCAAACTAGACGGAAACCATGCTGCCTGCGCCACTTTCCGGTGTGGCAGCAGGCTCCGGGTTATGCAGACGTCGGCGACGGCAGGGCGGAAGCTTCGACGTCACCGCGCTCCGCAGTCTTGGCGCGGCGCTGCGCGAGGTCGGCGCGCGCCTGCTCCCGGCGCTTGATGACTTCGAAGGTGATCGCGCCGACCAGCGAGATGCTGATGATGATGACGGCGAGAGCCGAAAGCGCAGGCGTGGTGCCCTGCCGCACCTGTCCCGCCAGCACCGTCACCAGCGTCTTGTCCGCCAGGATCGCGAAGGTCGTGGTGTTGTAGTTCTCGAACGACGACAGGAACCCGATCACCGTCGCGGACACCACCGCCGGCTTCAGGAACGGCAGCAGGATGTGCCAGAACACCTGCGGGTATGACGCGCCGAGATCGAGGGCCGCCTCTTCCTGCGCCCGGTCGAAGCGGGTCATGCGCGCCATGAAGATCAGCAGGCAGTAGGCCGAAACGAAGCTCGACTGGCCGAGGATGGCCAGAATGATGCCCTTGTAGAACACCGCCTTGGTGAGTTCGGAGACCCCGAGCACATCCTTCCAGAAGATGACGGTTGAAATACCGATGATCACGCCTGGGGTCAGCAGCGGCGAAATGGTCACCAGATAGAACAGCCCGCGTGCGCGATGATAGATCTGGTTCATGATGATCGAGGCCGCGAGCCCGACCGGCACCGACAGCGCCACCACGCCGAGGCCGATGATGATCGAGTTCCGCAGGCCCTCCATCATGTTACGGTCGTTCCACAGTTTCACGAACCAGTCGAGCGTGAAACCTTCCAGCGGAAAGGCCTGTGGATAGCTCGGCGTATTGAAGGCGGTGACCGCCATCACGATCAGCGGACCGAACAGGTAGGCGAAGAAGAGGAAGATGTAGAATCCGATCATCCCCTTCATGACCCATACCGACTTCATTTTATCGTCTCCCCAAGCGACACCTTGAAGAGGCGCAACATCAGCATGACAAGCGCGATGCACGCGGCCAGCAGGATGAAGGCATAAGCCGAACCGCGCGCCCAATTGAAGTTCTGGAAGAAGAAATTGTAGATCACCGAGGTGAACCACAATGTGCGCGGGCCGCCCAGGAACTGCGGCGCAGCCAGCGATCCCGCCGACAGCATGAACACCATGGTGCAGCCGGACGCGATGCCCGGTTTCGCGTAGGGGATCACCACATCCTTGTGGATGCGCCACCATGGCGCGCCGAGGTCGCGCGCCGCCTCGATCTGATTCTTGTCCAGGCTCTCGATGGCGTTATAGAGCGGGAAGATCATGATCAGCAGGTAGGCGTACGACAGGCCGACATAGAGGCCGACATTGTTGCCCAGCAGGTCGAACGGCGTATCGATCACGCCGATCGCGAGCAGCACCTGGTTGATCAGCCCCTTGGTCGCCAGGATGAGCCGCAGCGCAAAGGCGCGCAGGATCTCGTTGACCCAGTATGGCACGATCAGGCACAGCATCAGCAGCCGTACTTTCTGCGGGGCGCCCGACTGCGCCATGTAGAAGGCCAGCGGATAGCAGATGGCGAAGTTGAGCGCCGTCACCGCGATCGAGGCGAGGATCGAGAAGATGAAGGCACCGAGATGGACGGTGTTCCAGCCCTCGCCCGTATGCCCCACGAAGAAGGACTCGTACTGCGCCAGGGTCAGCACATCGAGCGGACCGCCGCGTTCCAGCGGGCGCAAGGTCGGATGGAAGCTCTCCACCACCATGTAGAGATAGGGCAGCACCACCAGGAACAGGCTCCACAGGGCGACCAGCGCGATGAACGCGATGCCGAGCACCACGCCGTTTCGCTCGAAGTAGCTCTTGTGGGTCGGATCCTTGGCGAACTTCGCTTCCCACCGCGCCATCGCCCAGAAAATGGCGATGACGACGAACGGAACGATGAGGGCGACGGCGCGGCTACTCACGGGCCAGCTTTCCCTCGGGCAAGGCCAGCCCGAGCGCGGCATCGTAGGACACGGAAGCGACCGCGCCCTGCTCCGGAATGCTCACGCCGTTCTGCCGTCCCACCGTGACGGTGATGTCCTTCTTGCCCACGCCTTCCAGATAGACGTGCGTCATGTTGCCTTCGAAGGCGACGCTCTTCACTTTGGAGGAAAACATGGTGTCGGAAGTACCGGGCTCGAGCTTTGCCGATTCCGGGCGCACGAACAGGATCGCCTTGTCGCCGGCCTTGAGACCGCGCGGATTGCGGCCGCGCAGCTTCCCGAACTCGGTGTCGATCACCGCAAAAGACGAATCGGCCTGCGCCACCGTTCCGGCGAATGGATTGTTCTCGCCCACGAAGGACGCGACGAACGCCGTCGCCGGCTCGTCATAGATGGTCTTGCCGTCGGCGACCTGCTGGATCACGCCGTCGCTCATGACCGCGATGCGGTCGGACATGGTGAGCGCTTCGCCCTGGTCGTGGGTGATGTAGATGAAGGTGATGCCGACCATGCGCTGGATGGTGCGCAGCTCGTTGCGCATGTGCTGGCGCAGCTTGAGATCGAGTGCGGACAGCGGCTCGTCGAGCAGCAGCACCTGCGGCTGGACGCAGAGCGCGCGCGCGATCGCCACGCGCTGCTTCTGCCCGCCGCTGAGCTCGCTCATCTGCTTGTTGCCCTGGCCGGGCAAGGCGATCAGCTGCAGCAGCTCATCCGCCTTGCGCGCGCGTGTCGCCTTGTCGACGCCCTGCACCCGCAGGCCATACGTGATGTTCTCCGCCACCGACATCAGCGGGAACAGGGCGAGGTTCTGGAAGATAAGGGCGGTCGGTCTCTTGTTCGGGCCGATCCCCCTCATGTCCTTGCCGCCGATCCTGACATTGCCGTCCGACGGTTCGAGGAAGCCGGAGACGGTGCGCAGGATGGTGGTCTTGCCGCAACCCGATGGCCCCAGAAAGGAAAAGAATTCGCCGCCCTGGATATCCAGGGTCGCGCTATCGACGGCGGTAAAATCCCCGAAGCGGACCGTGACGTGATCGAGTTCGACGCCCGCACTCATCCTGCCTGTCCCTGCCAATGATCTTTTTGAACCCCGTTCGGTTGAGTTTCCACGCTAGACCGCGGGAGATCAAGCACGATCAAATTCCCCCAAAATGAGTCAGCCCCGGCGAACCGGGGCTGACCATGTCTTTCGCCCGTTTTTTGATCAGGCGGCGGTGAATTGATCGACGTACTGGCTGCGGATTTCCGCATACCAGCCCGGCTCGGCCGGCCACGGCCACACGTGATCCAGCGCATCGCCCGGGTAGGCGTCGTTGAAGTTCTTCTTGTAGACCTCCGACGTGAGCGCGTCGGCGCCCGTGATCACCGGGTTGTAGCCGGAGCCGTCCGCGACCAGGGCCGCGACCTCCGGCGTGTGGAGATAGTTGACGAACTCGTAGACCTGCTCGACGTTCTTCGCGGGCTTCAATAGTGCCAGACCGTCGAGCCACACGATCGCGCCTTCCTTCGGCGCGGTGTAGTTCACCGGCTTGCCGTCCTTCTTGAGGGAAAGAGGCGGTCCGTCCCAGGTCTGGCCGATCCACACGTCGTTCTCCATCAGCCCGGACTTGGTGTTGTCGGCGGAATCCCAGAACTGCTTCACCCAGGACTTGTGCTCGATGGCGAACTTGAGGATGGGGTCCCAGACCTTCTTGAAGCTGGCTTCGTCCTTGTAGCCGTCCAGCATGCGGTTCGACGGCATCTTGCCGGTATAGTCCCACCACAGCCCGATCCCGAGCAGGAACGAATGGCCGCGGCCTTGCGTGTGGCCCTTGACGTTGTCGTCCCACAGCGAGCCGAAGCTCAGGTTCTTGACATCGCCGGGATAGAGATCGGTGCGATAGGAGATCGCCTCCGAGCCCCAGCAGTGCGGCAGGTGATAAAGGCCGTTATCCCACGACCACAAACCCTTCGAATTCGCGATCATCGAAGGAATAAGGTCTGACATGTGCTTCAGCTTGTTGGTGTCCCAGGCCGCGAGCACCTGAAGATCGTGGTACTGCGGCGCACGATTGGCGGTCGGCTGACAGATGTCGAAGCCGTCGCCGCCGGTTGCCTGCAGCTTGTTGATCTGCTCTTCGTTCTGCGAGAACGGCGTCTGGTTGACCTTGATGCCAGTGGCTTTCTCGAAATTCGGGATCACCGGATCCGGAAATTCGTCAGACCACATCAGCAGATTCATCTCGCCCGAGGACGAGAAGGCATCGCGCACATACATCGGTCCGGTGGCCGCGATCGCGCCCGCCGCCGCGGCGCCCTTCAGCATCGTGCGACGGCTGAAGGCGCGTGCGGTGAGCAGCAGCTCCCGCGTCCGCAATTGATCCTTGGAAAGCTTCGTCATCAGTACCTCCCTCGACGAACTTGGCCCGGCGGCCGAAGGGCCGGCCGGCGTTTCGGGAGTAGACGCTGAGAAACCCCGCTGGCCCAAAGTTCTGGTCCAGCCGGATCTGCAACGCTCTTACGCCTGCCCCCTGAACTTCATGCCGATGCCGAGCGTAATTGATGTTTAGATATGCTGGCAACGTGCTTCACGGTTATTTCACATGGGTGTTATAGTTCGGTCATCTCGCACGGCCTGAACTGGGGCCAGATAGTTGGGGCCAGACCCGGAGAAAATTTTGGGCCACCCTTCCCGTACGTTTTTGTTTCATCTGGAACCCGAGAAGGGCACGACCCTGCAGGCGCAACTCCGCCGCATGCTGGTTTCCGCGATCCTCGACGGTCAGATACCGCCAGGCAGCCCGCTGCCTTCGTGCCGGTCGCTGGCGCAGTCGCTCAAGATCGCACGCAATACAGTCGTACTGGCCTATCAGGACCTGGTGGAAGAAGGCTTCCTGATCGCGCGGGAACGCAGCGGGTTCTTCGCCAATCCGGAGATTCTCGGCGGCCGCGTGCGGCCCAGTGAGCCCGGCGATCCAGGTACCGACACCAGGGCGCCGGTCGTGCGCGCCGCGCCCGATTGGCAGGACCGCTTTCGGCTGCACCCCAGCGCCCAGAGGAATATTGTCAAGCCGGCGAACTGGCAGGACTTTCCCTATCCCTTCATCTACGGGCAGGTCGACCAGGGTCTGTTCCCGCTGGCGGCATGGCGGGAATGCTCGCGCCAGGCGCTCAGCGTCACCGCCGTGCGCGACTGGTCCAAGGATCGCTTCACCGACGACGATCCGCTGCTGATCGAGCAGATCCGCACGCGCCTGCTGCCGCGCCGGGGGGTGCGGGTCGCGGCCGACGAGATCCTGCTGACGGTCGGCGCGCAGAACGCGCTCTATCTGATCGCCAGCCTGCTGTTCGACCGCGACACCATCTTCGGCATCGAAAACCCCGGCTACACCGACGCCCGCAACATCGCCAGCCTGCATGCTGGGCGCGTGCTCGGAATCGGCGTCGATGAGCAGGGCATGGTGCTGAGCGCCGAATTCGATACCTGCGACTACGCCTATGTCACGCCGAGCCACCAGTTCCCCACCACTGTCACCATGTCGCTGGAGCGCCGGCACGCATTGCTGGAACGCGCCGCATCGTCCGACGTGGTGCTGATCGAAGACGATTACGAGAGCGAGCTGGCGCATCAAGGCTCGCCGCAGCCGGCGCTGAAATCGCTCGACCGCAACGACCGCGTCATCTTCATCTCGTCGCTGTCGAAGACGCTGGCGCCGGGGCTGCGCATGGGCTTCATGGTCGGGCCGGCGGAACTGATCCGCGAAGCGCGCGCCATGCGGCGCCTGATGATCCGCCATCCCGCCGCCAACAACCAGCGTACGGTGGCGATGTTCCTGGCGGACGGGCATCACGATGCGCTGTTGCGCCGCTTGTGCAACGTCTATCGCGAGCGGCTGGCGGCGGCGATCACCGCCCTCGCCAAGCATCTGCCGGAATTCACCATCAACCTTACCGCCGGCGGAACGGCCTTGTGGATCCGCGGGCCGAAGCAGCTCGACATGAACGTGGTCGAGAAGGAAGCGCTGAAGAAAGGCGTGGTGATCGAGCCAGGCGCCGTTCATTTCATGGCGCAGCCGGGGCCGGCCAATTATTTCCGCTTGGGCGTCTCCTCCATTCCGACCGAACGGATCGAGCCCGGCATCAAGCTGCTGGCCGAGATTGTGCGCGAGCAGCTGAAACGGCCCTGATCCCCTGGCCCAATGGGGCGCAAAATGCTGGACCTATGACTGGGCCAGCGGCGCTCTTATGCTTCGGAAAACCGCATCCAGCGAGATCAGGAGTTCCCGCGCATGACCCGCATGACGCCTTCCGAGGCCTTCGTCGAAACGCTCGTCGCCCATGGCGTGAAGCACATTTTCGGCATCGTCGGCTCGGCCTACATGGACGCGCTCGATATCTTCGAGCCCGCCGGCATCCGCTTCATTTCGGTCGCGCACGAGCAGGGCGCCGGCCACATGGCCGACGGCTATTCGCGGGTGAGCGGCAAGCAGGGCGTGTGCATCGCGCAGAACGGCCCTGGCATCACCAATTTCGTGACCGCGATCGCGGCGGCCTACTGGGCCCATTCGCCGGTGGTGATGATCACGCCGGAGACCGGTTCCGGCGGCATGGGGCTCGGCGGTTTCCAGGAAACCGACCAGATGCCGATCTTTTCCAAGATCACCAAGTTCCAGGCCCACATCGCCAACAACAGCCGCATCGCGGAGCTGACCAGCCGCTGCTTCGACTACGCGCTGACCGAGCGCGGGCCGACCCAGATCAACATCCCGCGCGACCTGTTCTATGGCGACATCGATGTGACGATCCCCAAGCCGATCAAGATCGAGCGCGGCGCCGGCGGGCCGGACAGCCTGGAAGCGGCTGCCAAGCTGCTGGCCGAGGCCAAGTTCCCGGTCATCATGGCGGGCGGCGGCGTGGTGATGTCCGGCGCGCAGGCACAGGCCATCAAGCTGGCGGAATACCTGCAGGCGCCGGTCGTCACCTCCTACCTGCACAATGACGCCTTCCCGAAATCCCATCCGCTGATGTGCGGGCCGCTCGGCTATCAGGGCTCGAAGGCCGCGATGAAGGTGATCCAGCAGGCCGACGTGGTGCTGGCGCTGGGCTCGCGCCTGGGCCCATTCGGTACCCTGCCGCAGCACGGCCTCGACTACTGGCCGAAAGACGCCAAGCTGATCCAGGTCGACATCAACCACCGCGTGCTCGGCCTGGTGAAACCGATGAGCGTCGGCGTCCATGGCGATGCCGGCAAGGCGGCGGCGGAGATCCTGCATCGCCTGCAGACCATGAACGCCAGCATCGCGGCCCACGGCAACAAGGATGCGCGCCTCGCCGAAGTGAAGAAGCAGCAGCAGGCGTGGGAGAGTGAGCTCAGCGACTGGTCGACGAAGGACGGCTCGCCGATCGTGCCGCGGCGCGCGCTGCGCGAGCTGGAGAAGGCCATGCCGAAGAACGCCATGGTCACCACCGACATCGGCAACATCTGCTCGGTCTCCAACTCCTATCTCAGGTTCGACCAGCCGCAGAGCTTTTTTGCGGCGATGAGCTTCGGCAATTGCGGCTATGCTTTCCCGACCGCGATCGGCGCCAAAGTGGCCGCACCCGACCGGCCGGCCATCGCCTATGTCGGCGACGGCGCCTGGGGCATGAGCCTGCAAGAGACACTGACCTGCGTGCGCGAGAACATCCCGGTCGTTGCGGTCGTGTTCAACAACGGCCAGTGGGGCGCCGAGAAGAAGAACCAGGTCGACTTCTATGCAGACCGGTATGTCGGCACCAATCTGAAGAACCCAAGCTTTGCCGGCATCGCCAAGGCGATGGGCGCCGAAGGGATCACGGTCAGCCATCCCGGCGAGGTGGGCGATGCGCTGAAACAAGCGGTCGCCACCAACAGGCCCACCATCCTGGAGCTGATGGTGACGCAGGAGCTGGGCGATCCCTTCCGCCGCGATGCGCTCAAGAAGCCGAAGAGGATGCTGGACAAGTACAAAGACTTCACTGTCTCCTAGAAGGACTCCTTCTATCGTCATGGTCGGACCAAGCACGACCATGACGGAGTATGGTAGTCTATGACCCAGCGCATCCTGGTCCTCAATGCCGGTTCGTCGAGCCTGAAGTTCGCGACCTTCTCGGTCGCGCGCGATGGCGTGCCGGCGCTGGAACTGCGCGGGCAATTGGCGGGCATCGGCCAAGGCGAGCCGAAGCTCACCGTCACCGACGAGTACGGCAATCGCGCGCGCTGGGGCAAGGCGGAGCGCATCGCGAGCCACGAACAGGCGGTTCAGCTGCTGATCGACCGCTTGCAGATGAGCGAGCGCCCGGGCGACTGGCTCGGCGCGGGCCATCGCGTCGTGCACGGCGGCGCTCGCTTCTCCGCGCCGGAGCGGGTCACGCCCGAGATCGTGACGGCGCTGAAGGCGCTGATCCCGCTGGCGCCCCTGCACCAGCCGCACAACGTGGCGCCGGTCGAGGCGTTGCACAAGTTGTTGCCCGGCCTGCCGCAGGTTACGTGCTTCGACACCGCGTTCCACGCCGGCCAGCCGGAGATCGCGATGCGGTTCGCGCTGCCGGAGAAATACTGGCAGGCCGGCCTGCGGCGCTATGGATTCCACGGCCTGTCCTACGAGGCGATCCTGCACGCCCTGCCGCGGATCGCCGGAAAGGTGCCGGCGCGCCTGATCGTCGCGCATCTCGGCAACGGCGCCAGCATGGCCGCCATTCGCGACGGCGCCTGCGTTGCGACGACCATGGGCTTCTCGACACTGGATGGCCTCGTCATGGGAACGCGCCCGGGTGCGATCGACCCCGGCGTGCTGCTCCATCTGTTGAGCGAGGGCATGAGCCGCGAAGCGCTGGAGCAGCTGCTCTATCACGACAGCGGCGTGAGGGGCGTCTCCGGCCTGACCGCCGATATGAAGACGCTGCTGGAGAGCGGCGATCCCCAGGCGAAGCTCGCGATCGGCCTCTATTGCTATCGCATCAAGCGGGAACTGGGCTCGCTGACGGCGGCGCTCGGCGGGCTCGACGCGCTGGTTTTCACCGGCGGTGTTGGCGAGAACGCCGCTGCGATCCGCGCGCAGGTCTGCACGGACGCAGCCTGGCTCGGCGTGGAGCTGGACGAAGATACCAACCGGCGCAGTGGGCCGCTCATCTCCGCATCCGGATCGCGCGTCGCCGCCTGGGTCGTGCCGACGGACGAGGAACTGACCATCGCGCGCCATACGCAGCGCCTGCTGTCGCACGGATGATCGATCTGTCCTGGTCGGCACTGGCCGGCGCCAGCCTGTGCGTCTTCGTCGGCGCGGTCATCCGCGGGTTCACCGGATTCGGCTTCGGGATTGCGGCGACGCCGCTCCTGGTCCTGTTGTTTCCGCCGGCGGAGATCGTGCCGCCGATCTTGATCCTGCAGGTGTTGGCCGGCATCCAGATCTTCCTGCGCACCCGCGGACACGTCGATTGGAAGCTGCTGCTGCCGACCGTCGCGGGCGCGCTGGCCGGCATCCCGCTCGGCACTTTGGCGCTAGATTTGCTGGACAGCGGCACCATGCGCCTGGCAATCGGCGCCGTGGTGCTGATCGCCGCCAGCTTCCTCTCGACCGGATTCCGCTTCGAGGCGCGGCCGCCGCGCTGGCTGAGCGGCGCGCTCGGCATCCTGGCCGGCATCGGATCGGGGGCGGCGGGCATTCCGGGACCGCCGGTCATCGTGCTGTTCCTCTCCTCGCCGGTGTCGATCGCGATCGGGCGGGCATCGCTCTCCGCTTTCTTCCTGTGCGTCGCTTTCGCGTCGTCCGTCGCCTCCGCTTGGCGCGGGCTCCTGACGCTCAATTCGATCGTGCTCGGCGGACTGTTGATGGCGCCGCTGCTGATCGGCAACCACTATGGCGACAAGCTGTTCGCGAAAGTGCAGGAACGGACGTTCCGGCGCATCGCGTTGCTGTTGTTGTTCGCGATCGGCCTGTCGACGATTGTGCGGGGCCTGTGGGATTAGGCGCCGCCCGATAGCGTCAGGAGTGCCTTGCCGATGCCGAGCAGCGCGAGCGCGATCAGGATCACCAAAACCCAGCGGCGGAAGGCGTCCTGGTTCATGCGGCGGAACCCGTGCGCCCCGATCCACACCCCGATCAGCAGGGCTGGAAGCCACGCCAGGGACTGCACGAAGGTCTGCGTCGTCACGATCTTCTGGGTCGCGAAATAGGCGAGGCCCAGCAGATCGGTGAAGAGAAAGAAGAAGATGATCGAGGCACGGCCGATGACGGCGGCGCCAGGGGTCGAGAAATAGAACAGGACGACTGGCGGCCCGCCAATCCCGAAGGCGCCGTTGAGCAACCCCGACGCCGCGCCCGTCGCGGTGCTCGCTGCCGTCCCGGGCGTCCGGGCGAGATGAAACCCGCGCAGCATCAGGATCGCCGTGCCGATGACGAAGATGCCGAGCACGATCTGCGCCGGTGCCTGCGGCGCATGGATCAGCGCATATCCGCCGATGGGCAGGCCGATCACATAGCCGACCATCAGCCAGCGCAAGGAACTCCAGTGGATCTCGCGCCAGATGGACGGGATGAGGTTGAGCGAGGCCGCGATCTCCAGGAGGAAGATTGACGGCACGATCTGCGACACCGGAAGGATGAGCGAGATCGCCGTGATGGACAGCAGCGAGAAGCCGAAGCCGGAGAAGCCGCGCACGATCGCCGCCAGGAAGATCGCCGCGCTCGAGAGCGCAAGTACCTCCCAGTCGCTGTTCGCAGCGGCCCAGATCTCGGCGAGCATGGATGACCCCAGCGGCGAATTCCGCGGGCACTCTATTGGGCCGCCCTTCTAGCACCAACGCAATTCGGTGGAGCCAGATGCCGCATCCGATGCCAACCTCAGACCGCGCCTGAATTGGGGCGCAACACGCTCATCCTTGCACGTTACCGGGATGTGGAATACGCGCAGCCAGCGCGCGGCTTCCCAGTGCGATGGCAAGCGCCGCGACGATCAATCCCGCCGCGACGGCGAAGGTCAATCGCATGCCGGACGCAACATATTCAGGGTCGGCTGTCGCCACGTCGCTCGTCCCCGAAGCCAGGGCGAAAATGGCGCCCATGACGGATGCGCCGGTGATGAGTCCGAGATTGCGCGCGAGGTTGAGCATGCCGGAAACGACGCCGCGCCGATCCGGACTGACGTCCATCATGACGGCGGTGTTGTTTGCCGCCTGGAACAGTTGGTACCCGGGCGTCAGGACGGCGATGGCGGCAACATATCCCGCAACGCCGAATGTTGTCGGGATCGTCGACAAAGCAAGTGAGCCGCACGCCATCAAGCCGAGACCTACGATGACCATGAACGGAGCGCCCAAGCGATCGACGATGCGGCCGGCCGGAATGCCGCTCAAGGTGGAGATGACGGGGCCGACCGACATGACGAGTCCGACAAGCGCATCGCCAAGCCCGAGCGCGCGCGACAGGTAGAACGGCCCGACCACCAACGTCGCCATCATCACGGTCGCGACGAACAGGTTCATGAGCAGGCTGACGCTCAGCGTGACGTTGCGGAATGCCGTCAACTGGATCAGCGGCGATGCCACGCGCGCTTCGGCGAGTACAAACAGGCCTCCGCCGAGGCCAGCGGCCGCCAACAGGGCGATGCTGGAGAAGCCGAAGCTGCCGCGTCCGGTCGTCATGGCGAGCGCGTAGGCCCCGAGCGTCAGCGCAAGGAGCAGCGTGCCGACCTTGTCGAACCCTGCAGGATCGGACTTGGCCCGTTGGCGAGCCACCGGCAGGCACTGGCGCGCCATCAGGAAGGCCAGGATGCCCACCAGTGCCATGACAATGAAGATCGCCCGCCAGCCGAACCCGGCGATCAGGAATCCGCCTAGCGATGGACCAAGCGCGGTACCGACCGCCGACATCGTGCCGAGCAGCCCCATGGCGCTGCCGGTCCTTGCCTTCGGCACGATTTCCCCGACGAAGGCCATCGTGAGGGCCATCATGATGGCCGCCCCAAGCCCCTGCATCACCCGGCCGGCAACCAGCAGCCAGAGCGTAGGCGCGACGGCGCACAAGACCGATGCGAGCGTGAACATGGCGAGTCCGGCCAGCAGCAGCTTTCGGCGGCCGATGATGTCTCCAAGCCGTCCAACGCTGACGATGAGCGTGGTTACGGCCAGGAGATAGGCCAGAACGACCCATTGGACCTGTTGGAAAGTGGCGTTGAAGGCCTGCGCCAGCGACGGCAGAGCGACGTTGGCGATGCTGGTGCCGAGCGAGGACAGCAACATGGACAGCGCAAGGCTCGCGAACGCCCATCGAACCGAGGGCGTGGCATCTGCACGGCCGGCGACCGCGTCATCTCGTCCTGCAATGGCTGGCTTCAACATGATCTCCATATCGCGGCGGCCCCCGATACGGAGCCCACCGGAACCTAGGTCTTTGCCCGATATGGCGGAAGGTGCATGATTCACATTGTATTCGTGCGTTTGACGCCATGACAGGATTTGCTAGGGTCGGCCCATGTCGAAGCCAGACCTCAACCTTCTCGTCACGCTCGACGTCCTGCTTGCGGAAGGCAGCGTCGCGCGCGCGGCCAGGCGGTTGCTGCTGAGCCCGTCGGCGATGAGCCGGGCTCTGGCACGTTTGCGCGAAGCGACCGGGGACCCGCTGCTAGTCAGGGCGGGCCGTGGTCTGGTACCGACGCCGCGCGCGCTCGAACTGCGCGAACAGGTCGGCCGGCTCGTGCAGGACGGCGAAGCAGTCCTGCGTCCCGTCGAAAGTCTGAATCTCAGGCAGCTCGTGCGTACGTTCACGCTGCGGACCAGCGACGGCTTCGCGGAGAATTTCGGACCGGACCTGATCATGCGGGTCGGCGAGCAGGCGCCGGGCGTACGGCTGCGCTTTGTGGCGAAGCTGGACAAGGACAGCGCACTCCTCCGCGACGGCACCGTCGATCTGGACACTGGCGTGGTGGAAGGCACGACCGGTCCGGAAGTGCGCGTGCAGTCCCTATTCCAGGACCGCTTCATCGGCGTCGTGCGGAAGGGCCACCCGTTGAGCCGCGGCAGGATTACATCGGCTCGCTATGCCGCCGGTGAGCACATCCTGGTCTCGCGACGTGGTCTCGACAGAGGGCCGATCGATGAGGCGCTGGAACCGCTCGGCCTCGAGCGCAAGATCGTCACGGTCGTCGGCGGATTCGCGGCTGCGCTGGCGTTGGCGCGGGGTACCAACCTGATCGCGAGCGTCCCCGAACGGCACACCGGAAATTTGCGTGCCGGAATGCACAGCTTCCCGCTTCCGGTCGCCATCCCGCCGATCACGGTGTCGCTGCTCTGGCACCCGCGGATGGACGCGGATCCGGCGCATCGCTGGCTGCGCGGATGCGTGCGGGACGTCTGCAGTGAGCGGCGCGCCGATTCTTCAAGACCCGGCCGGGCCGCCAAAGCCTAGAATCACATTCGATCGTGCGCCGGCGACTGCCCGACCGGCGACTGAGGCCGCCGGTCAGGCATTAAGCGTGCTCTTTAGAACGTGATTCGCACCTTGTAGGTCAGCTTAGCGCTGCCCTCGGCGGGCACGTCGAGCTGCCATTCGGCGGTCGACGAATCGGGCTTCGCGCTCTTGGTCGATTCCTCCAGCATCTTCCAGTCGCCCGGCACGAATTCGCGCAGGCTGACGGTGACCGGGTCCTTCTTCGCGTTCTTCACCTCGATCTCGTAGGCGTTCTCGTAGACGTTGTCCGCGATGCGCGAATAGGAGACTTGCTTGCCGCGTGCCGTCACATCGAAGGCGCGGCCCAGCATCAGGTCAAGCCGCTCGTTCTTCGGCGTGTGGTCGATGTGGTCCTCGCCCACGAAAATAGCGTCGCCGTCGCTGTCCGCCTTGTAGACGCGCACCACGCCCGCCGGCAGCGGCAGGCCGAGATGCGAGGCCTCCTCGTTCTTGATCTTCATGCGGACCTCGGCATTGACGCGCTGGGTCTCGCCGATCCTGGAGCCGTAGTTGTTGCCGAGCTGCGCGACATTCGCGAGCACATACTGCTTCTCGACCGGGATGGCGTCCGCCGCCAGCAGCGCGACCTGCTTGGTCTGGTTCTCCTTGAGCGTGGTCGGCCGGTCCAGGCTGTAGAGATGATACTCGAACGCCGCCTCCTGCCGCATCTTCTCCCGCGGCGCGGCGGCGTCGGCCGCCATCCCCACCGCCATCGGCATTGGCGGCACAGGCTGATACTGGTTCACCTCGCCAGCGACGAGCTGCAGCTTGGCATTGTTGTAGGAGATGCCGCTCATGTTGGTCAGCGTCACCCAGCCGTTGAGGTTGATCGTCTTCTCGTCGGGCGCCAGCTCCGCGACATAGTCTGCCGACCAGGACAAGCCGTGCGTCAGATAGGAGAGATCGACCGGCACATCGCCCACCTTCTGGCTGTCGAGCTTCACCACCAGGGTCGGCCGGTCGCGCAGATTGGCGGGAACCGCGCTGTAAACCAGGCGGCCCGGCGGCGTCACCTCGATCCGGTCGCCGATCTTCAGCACCACCTGCCCCTGCGCCACGGACAGGACAGTCGCGTCCTCGGTCGCATCGGCGCCGGTCTCGGGATTGGTGCGCACAACGCGGATGGTCTGGCCGACCGACTTCTCCAGCAGCTTCTGCGGCGTCAGCAGATCGAAATCGAAATTCTGCTCGACGATGTCGAGTTGCGTGCCGCGCCCGGTGAGCAAGGCCGTTTCCGGCCGGATGCCGGCGCTGACCTCGATGAAGGCAAGGTCGTTCTCGCCCTGGGCCAGGGTGACGTTGCGCGAATCGCGTACCAGCGCCAGATCGTTGTTGTAGATCGTGACCGCAATCGCGGTCTGCTTGTCCGCGCCGACCGGCGTCTCGGCGATCGCGGCGGGCGCAACGAACAACGCCGCCACCGCGGCGCCAATCAGCAGATGTCTACGCATGGATATCCCTATCGCAGTGAAGACCGATCATGGAACGGTCGGCCCGAAGATGACGACGCCAGAATCGCCCGGAAATTGCGGCGATACCGTGGCGGTACTATGGCCTGAACCCAGCGGAAGCTCAATTATTGTTGATTGAACCGAAACGCCCCGTGCTCAGACAGATTGCCTCGCCTGAAGCGCCTGGATGAGGGTGCCGTCATCGAGATAGTCGAGTTCTCCCCCGACCGGAACGCCATGGGCGAGGCGCGAAACTATGACGCCGAACGGCTGCAGCCGGTCGCTCAAGAAATGCGCGGTGGTCTGGCCATCGACCGTAGCGCCCAACGCCAGCACCACTTCCTTCACGCCGCCCGCTTCGACACGCCGGAACAGGGAGGCGAGATTGAGCTGCTCCGGCCCGATGCCGTCGAGCGCCGACAACACCCCGCCCAGAACATGATAGCGGCCGCGAAAAGCGGCCGTGCGTTCGAGCGCCCACAGGTCGGCCACGTCTGCCACCACGCACAGGATGGTGGGATCGCGCCGTTGGTCACGGCAGATCTCGCACGGATCGGTGCCGTCGAGATTGCCGCATTGCGAGCAGGTGCGCACGTGATCGGCAGCGCCCTGCAGCGCATCGATCAGCGGCAGCATTGCCGATTCCTTGCGCTTGATCAGGGAGAGCGCCGCGCGGCGCGCCGACCGCGGCCCGAGCCCGGGCAGGCGCGACAAGACCTGGATCAGTCGATCGATTTCCGGTGCTGCCATACGCGCTACTTGCAGATCAGAAAGGCAGCTTGAAGCCGGGCGGAAGCTGCAGGCCGCCGGTCAGTTTCGCCATCTCTTCCTGGACCTGCGCGTCGGCCTTGGACTTGGCGTCGCGGGCAGCCGCAACGATCAGATCCTCCAGCACCGTGACCTCGTTCGGGTCGACGAGCTTGGGATCGATCTTCACGCGCTTGACGTCGCCCTTGCCGTTCACCGTGACGGCGACGAAGCCGCCGCCCGACTGGCCCGTGACTTCCAGATCCGCCAGGGCGGTCTGCATCTCCGCCATTTTGGACTGCATCTCCTGCGCCTGCTTCAGCATCTGGCTCAGGTTCTTCATGCGAGTTCATCCTCTGCTGCTTCTTCCGCGACGGGCGCATCGGCCGGCGTAGCCTCGTCGGACTCCACAGCCTCCTCGCGCTTCAGATCGCGCACTTCGTCGATGGTCGCGCCTGGAAACGCGGCGAGCACTGCCTGGATCAGCGGATGGCGCGCCGCTTCCTCGCGCTGCAGCCGGGCAAGCTCGGCGGCCTGTTCCTTCAGCGTCTTCTCGCCGGCTTGGGCGGACACGCTGACCAGCCAGCGTTTGCCGGTCCATTCCGCCAGGCAGGCCGCGACCCGGTTCGGCAGGTTGCTCGGCGCGCGTTCGCCCGGGCGGAAATCGATGCGCCCGACCTCGAACTGCACCAGATGCACGTCGTTCTGCAGATGCGCCGCGAGGATCGCTTCGCGCCTGGCGTGGAACAGGGCCACCACGTCGCCGAAGCTCTGCGGTTGCGGCAGGGACGCCTGCGGCGCGTTGCGCGGCGCCGGTGCGGTTTGCGGCGCCGCCTGTTGCTGGGTCTGCAGCCGCTGCGCCGGTGCGGGCGCGCTCCGCTTAACATCGCCGCCGGATCGGGGCGCTGGAGCGGACGCGCCGCTGCCTTCGCTCAGCCGGCGCACCAGGTCGGCCGGATCGGGCATGTGCGCGGCGTGCATCAGGCGGATCAGCACCATTTCCGCGGCGGCCAGCGGTTGCGGCGCGGCCTGCACTTCGCCGAGCCCTTTCAGCAGCATCTGCCACAGCCGCGCGAGAACGGGGATGGAAAGGTCAGGCGTTACCTTGGCGCCCCAGGCACGCTCGGCTTCGGGCGTCGCAGGATCGGACAGCGGCTCGGGCGTGATCTTGGCGCGGGTCAGCCAGTGCGTCAGCTCCAGCATGTCCTGCAGCACGACCGCCGCGTCGGCGCCGGCCTGATGCATCGCGTTCAGGCGCTGCAATGCTTCTGCCGCCTTACCCTTCAGCACGTCGTCATAGAGATCGATCAGCTGCGTGCGGTCGGCGAGACCCAGCATGTCGCTCACTTGCGTTTCATCGATCGCACCATGCGACAATGCGATCGCTTGGTCGAGCAGCGACAGCCCGTCGCGCGCCGAGCCGTCGGCCGCGCGTGCGATCATGGCTGCGGCACCATCGGTGATCTTCGCGCCTTCGGCGTCAGCGATCCTCCGGAAGTACTGCGCCAGTTCCTCCACTTCGATGCGACGAAGATCGAAGCGCTGGCAGCGCGACAGGACCGTGACCGGTACTTTGCCGATCTCGGTCGTCGCGAAGATGAACTTCACATGTTCCGGCGGCTCTTCCAGCGTCTTCAGCAAAGCGTTGAACGCCGGTTTGGAGAGCATGTGGACTTCGTCGATGATATAGACCTTGTAGCGTGCGCTGACCGGTAGATAGCGCACACCATCGATGATCTGCCGAACGTCGTCGATTCCGGTATTGCTCGCGGCGTCCATCTCGATCACGTCGACATGGCGGTCCTCGGCGATGGCGCGGCAATGCTCGCACTGGCCACACGGCTCCGCAGTCGGTCCGCCCTTGCCATCCGGGCCGATGCAGTTGAAGCAACGCGCCAGGATGCGCGCGGTCGTGGTCTTGCCGACGCCGCGCACGCCGGTCAGCATGAAGCCGTGCGCCAAGCGCCCTTGCGCGATGGCGTTGCGCAAGGTGCGCACCAGGGCTTCCTGCCCGATCAGTCCGGAGAAGTCGCGCGGGCGGTATTTGCGTGCAAGGACGCGATACCCTTCGCCCGTCCCCTGCTGCGCGCCGGCAGAAGAGGAGGCGATAGGCTCTTGTCCGTCTTGCATCTGATCCTTGGCGTCGCGGCGTGAAGACGAGACCCGGATCATACCGGATCAAAGGTGGGAGGCTGGCAACGACCCGGGCGAAAACTCGTTACGGCTGCTTCCTTCCGGACCTGACCGGGTTGGCGAGGCGCCCGTCCGCACCACCCTCCCGGGCGCAGTATATGGGCCAGACAGCGGCGCGATGCAACTGATGAATCGGTTCGGAAAAAGTGAGCGAAATCAAGGTTTCCGCAGCAATTCCTGGCGGATGACGGAGCCGTCCTTGGCCGCCATCTGGGAGGCCACCAGGATGCCCTGATCGTCGTACCAGGCCTCGCGCGCGAAATCGCCCGAGAACACGAAATGCCGCGCCGACACGCTGCCGATCGGCAGCTTCACCTGCTCGACGCCCTTTTGCGTCACGGTGAAGGAACGCTCGCGCCCCTTGGTCGTCTCCAGGACGGAGTTCTGCTCGACCACCGCCGAGTTCCATAGGGTCGTCGGAATGAGGTCACCCGGCAGGTCGCGTTTCTTGCCGTCATAGGTGCCGATGAGCCGTTGGCCATCGCGCTTCAGCTGGACGTTGCGAGTGTCGCCATCGTCGACCGCGACCGAAGACAAGCTCATCAGAACGCCCTTCTGCCAGAGCTCCTCAATCCGCTGCGTGAAGTCGTAGATGGTTATGCCCAGCAAGGTGACGTTGATGCGCACGTCAGTCACGACTCGGAGATCGTCGCCACGTCGCTCGAAGTCCGAGCGCTGCTCGCCAACCACGTCGCCATTGCGCGTCACCTGGTAGACGTAGCTTCCCGTCGTCGCACTGTCGGGCGACAAAGCAGCGGCATGGGCGCTGGTCAGGAAGGAAAAAGCGAGGCCGATCGCCAAGGCCACGCGGCAAAATAAAGTGGAGTTGACTGACGAGGCTAAGCGTAGCATCACGGGCTCCGTCGTTGGCTTCGTTTCAGCAACATCATCCGGCGGCGATGATTCATACTTCTATAGGGCCTGTCAATTTCTACACCACGGTTGGGTGGGACCGCGCCGTGGAAAGACGGGCGGATACGACTTGGTTCCATCAATCTTTGCACGACTCGCGAACCCAGTTTCACGTAGTGTGGCAAGGGCGCACCTTAGTGCGGCAGGAAGATCACAACGCCTTGCAGACCTTGAATCTGGCGGCGGTGGCCGACTTGATCGAGTTGGCGCGGTCCGTGGTGCTGCTCGGCTGTGACGCGGAAGTCGCGCACGTTGCCATCGATCTGTCATCGCAGTCCGAGGACGTGGTGGCGCGACTCGGCCCGGCGGTCGATCTGCGCACCATCGGCCCACTGCTGCCGCAGCGCGACGCCTCGCTATCGGCCTTGGCGCGCGGCATGGCCTATTGGCACGAGCGCCATGCCTTCTGCGGGCGTTGCGGTTCGCCGACCATCAGCGAGCAGGCGGGGCATCAGCGCCGTTGCAGCGATCCCGCGTGCAACTCGGTGTTCTTCCCGCGCATCGATCCGGCCGTCATCATGCGCGTGGAATATGGCGACAGGGTCTTGCTGGCGCGACAGGCAAGCTGGGCGCCCGGCATGCATTCGGTGCTGGCCGGCTTCGTCGAGCTGGGCGAGACGTTGGAAGATTCGGTTCGGCGCGAGGTGAAAGAGGAAGTCGGCCTTGAGTTGACCGACGTGCGCTACTTCGCGTCGCAGCCCTGGCCGTTCCCGGCTTCGCTGATGCTGGGATTCGTCGCGACCGCGGCGGACGACCGCTTCACCGTCAACACCGATGAGTTGGAGACTGCGCGCTGGTTCACCCGCGAAGAGCTGCGCAACTCGCCGGAGAACGAGACGCTGCGCCTGTCGCGCAAGGATTCGATCTCGCGCGTGCTGATCGAGGATTGGATCAGGCGGGACGACTAACGATCGCCCGATATAGCGAAGAGCGGCACCTGTCGGCAAATGACGTCGATAATATCGTTGACGGTCATCACTGCGACGTGCATCCAGCCACGACCACGGTTCACCCCATGGCCGTCAGCTTCAAACCACGCCAGGAACTCGGATTCTTCGACGCGATAGAAAGATGCGCCGAGTCCACCGCTGTCTTTGACTTCGCCGAGAGTCTTCAAAGCGCTACCTTCGTCACGCTTTCTGTATGCGAGGTAGCCATCGAAGACGAGGGTGCGGCGGCGACTGTTATCCTGCAACAGATGAAGGGTCAAAAGGCCGCGTTCATCCATCAGTCGCTCGAGATCGTAGAGAGCCGACGGAGCGTGTTCATGAAGAATCGGCACATAGCGACTCATACTTGGCAGCCGCCGCTACTTCTGGCCCGCGCGGAACGGGTTCGCCGGATAGACGCCGAGGATGCGCACCTCGCGCGAGAAGAAGCTCAGCTCCTCCAGCGCCAGGCGCACCGGCCGCTGGTCGGGGTGGCCGTCGATATCGGCGTAGAATTGCGCGACGGTGAAGTTGCCGTCGATCATGTAGCTTTCCAGCTTGGTGATGTTGACGCCGTTGGTGGCGAAGCCGCCGAGCGCCTTGTAGAGCGCCGCCGGAACCGATCGCACACGGAACACGAAGCTGGTGATCACCTGGCCCTTGTCCGGGTCGGGGTCGATCGGGTCGCGCGCCATCACCACCATGCGCGTGGTGTTGTGCTCGGCATCCTCGATATCGGTCGCCAGCACGTCGAGCCCATAGATCTCCGCCGCCAGCGAAGACGCGATCGCGGCCACGCTCTTGTCGCCATGGGCCGCGACTTCCTGCGCCGAGCCGGCAGTGTCGGCGCGCACCACCGGCTTCAGCCCGTGCTGCTTGATGTAGTTGCGGCACTGCGACAGCGCCTGCACGTGACTCCACACCGACTTGAGGCCGTTGACGGCAGCGCCCTTGGGCGCCATCAGGCAGTGGTTCACGCGCTGGAAGTGTTCGCCGATGATGTGCAGGCCCGCTTCCGGCAGCAGGTGATGGATATCCGCCACGCGGCCGGCGAGCGAGTTCTCGATCGGGATCATGGCGAGCCGCGCGTCGCCGTTCTTCACCGCGGCGAACGCATCCTCGAAGCTTGGGCAGGGCAAGGTGTTCATCGCGGGATAGGCCGCGCGGCAGGCCAGATCGGAATAGGCGCCCGGCACGCCCTGGAACGCGATGATGTTGTCGGATTTGCTCGCCACGCTATGCGCCTTCGATTTCGGAGATCATCGCGCCGATTGGGCGAGGATCGCCCGCGCGCGCTCAAGTTCGGCGGGAGTATCGACACCCAGCGGAAGCGTGTCAACGAGCGCCACGTCGATGCGCATGCCGGCCTCCAGCGCGCGCAGCTGCTCAAGCTTCTCGCGCCGCTCCAATAGGCCCGGCGGCAGCGCGACGAAGCGCTCCAGCGCAGCGCGCCGGTACGCGTAGATGCCGATGTGATGATAGTGCGGCCCCTCGTTCGCCGGCACGGTCGCACGGCTGAAATAGAGCGCGCGGGCAATCCGCTTGTTGCCAGCGGGATCGAACGCCGCCACAGCTTTTACCACGTTGGGATCGGTGCGCTCCGCTTCGCGCGTGATCGCCACCGCCAGTGTTGCGATATCAACCGCCTCATCCTGCAACGGATCGACCACGCGCCGGATCATCGCCGGATCGATGGTCGGCAGGTCGCCCTGCAGATTGACGATCGCATCGTGCCGCCGCTGCGGATCGGCCTTGCCCAATGCCTCGAAGATGCGGTCGGACCCTGACGGGTGATCGGGATCGGTGAGGACGGCGGTGCCGCCTTCCCTCGTCACCGCCTCGGCGATCTCCGGCTCGGCCGCCGCCACGCAGACCGGGCCGATGCCCGCTTCCATCGCCCGGCGCCAGACCTGGACGATCATCGGGACGCCGCCAATGTCGGCGAGCGGCTTGCCTGGCAGGCGAACCGATTTCATGCGCGCGGGAATGATGATGATGGGCGATCGCGGGCGTGCCATGGAGACCTGAATGAGAGGCGTGCTTGGCCCCTGTCATGGCCCGACTCATCCCGCCTTGGCAAGGCGCGACATTATGCCGCTCGATTGCGCTTGGTCGGCAGCCGCAAGCGCCCGGAATGGCTGAGGAATTCCGCACGTTTCCGGACAGCGGCGCGGCCGCAGCCTGCATTGGACAGGCCAAGGCAAAGCCGTTAAATTCGCGCCCGAATTCGGCCCGGCGGGCCGGGGGTTTATCCAGAGTACCGAAGTCCGGGGCAAGCGATTAGGGAGAATCTCGTCCAGCGTGGGGGGTGCGCCCCAACCGCGACGGACGATCCGGGCGCCGTTCGAGCGAAGGGTTGAGCGATGTCGTCATTGGAAGGCAACAAGATCGCCGCCGCCATTCTGGTAGGCGGCATGATCACCTTGAGCGTCGGGATCCTCACCGACTTCATCTACCGGCCGCATCATGCCGCCGAGGCCGCACATGAGGGCGGCGCCGAAGGCGGTGAAATGCCGGCCAAGCCCGGCGCCGCACCGCTCGAGCCGGTTCTGGGCCTGCTTGCCAGCGCGGACGCCGCCAAGGGCCAGACCATCGCCAAGAAGTGCGAAACCTGCCATTCCTTCGATCCGTCCGGTGCCAACAAGGTGGGACCCGGCCTCTATGGCGTGATCGGCCGCATGGCGGGCACGCATGAAGGCTTCGCCTATTCCGACGCCATGAAGGCCCATGGCAAGCCCTGGACCTTTGCCGACCTCAACCACTTCATCGCCAGCCCGAAGACCTTCGTCCCCGGCACCAAGATGAGCTTCCCCGGCCTGCCCAAGGTGCAGGACCGCGCCGATCTGTTGGCCTGGCTGAACACGCAGTCCGCCAACCCGGCGCCGATGCCGACGCAGGATGAGATCGCGGCGGAAGCGGCCGCGCTCAAGCAACCGGCCGAGGGAGAAAGCGCGCCGGCGGAAGGCGCCGCGAGCGGCGAAGCAGCGGCCACAACCGAGCAGCCGGAGGCAGCCGCACCGGCGGGCAGCGAGGATGCGGTGGCGATGATTGCCAGCGCCGATCCCGCCAAGGGCGAGAAGGTCGCCGCCAAGTGCAAGGCCTGCCACGATCTGAGCAAGGACGGCAAGAACAAGATCGGCCCGCATCTGTGGGGCATCGTCGGCCGCAATCATGCTGCGGTCGAAGACTTCGCCTATTCCGATGCAATGAAGCAGTTCGCCGGCAAGCCCTGGACCTTCGAGGACCTCAACAAGTTCCTGACCAGGCCCAAGGACTACGCGCCCGGCACCAAGATGAGCTTCCCCGGCCTGCCGAAGGCGGAGGACCGGGCGGCGCTGCTGCGCTGGCTGCGCGACCAGAGCGATTCGCCGGTTCCGCTGCCGCAATAGACTTGGACCAGGTTTCGCAAGACTTCATCGATCTCGCAGGCCGGCTGGCCGATGCCAGCCGGCCGATCTTGCGTTCGTACTACCGGCGCAAGCTGGACGTCGACATCAAGTCGGATGCTTCGCCCGTGACGCAAGCCGACCGCGAGGCCGAGGCCGCGATCCGCAAGCTGATCAACGCAACCTTCCCCGAGCACGGAATTTTCGGCGAAGAGTTCGGCAAGGAACGTGAAGATGCGGAATATGTCTGGGTGCTCGATCCGCTGGACGGCACGCGCGCTTTCGTCACCGGCCGCCCGACTTTCGGCACCTTGATCGCCTTGACGCGACGCGGATCGCCGCTGCTTGGCCTTATCGACATGCCGGTGCTGGACGACCGCTGGATCGGCGCCGTCGGACGGCCGACAACGCTCAACGGCGAACCGGTGCGGGTCCGCCCCTGCGGCAGGCTGGCCGAGGCGTACCTGTCCGCCTCGATCCCGCTGATGTTCGACACGCCGGAGAAGCAGCGGAAATTCGACGCGGTGGCTGCGAAGGCGCGCTCCACGACCTTCGGCGGCGATTGCTATCAGTACGGCATGGTGGCGAGCGGCTTTCTCGACATCGTGATCGAATGCAGCCTGGTCGAGTACGATTATCTGGCGCTCACCCCGGTCATTGAAGGCGCCGGCGGCAAGATCACCGACTGGCGCGGAAACGGGCTGAAGATGGGCTCCGGCGACCGCGTGATTGCGACCGGCGATGCGCGCCTGCATGACGAGGCGCTGGCGGTGCTGGCCGGATGAGGCCGGGAATTCCGGTCTTTTATCAGCAGCCAGATGAACTAGACTGCGAGCCGGTGTTTACAAGATCGGAGGATACCGATCCATGATGGTGCGTCGCGCGCTCGCTCTTGCCCTGGTGCTCGGCCTTTCCGCCCTGACAGGGGCACCCGCCCAGGCGCAAGAGAGTGGGACTAAAGTCCACGCCCTCACCCTCGCCGACGCTCCCAAGTATGGCCCAGACTTCAAGCACCTCGACTACGTGAACCCCGATGCGCCGAAGGGTGGAAACGTGGTGTTCGAAGCCATTGGCACGTACGACAGCTTCAACCAGTTCATCACCAAAGGCACGCCGGCAAGCTTGCCGGGACTGTACGAGACGCTCACCACGTCACCGGATGACGATATCCTCACCGAATACGGCTTGATCGCGGAAAGCATGGAAGTTGCCCCAGACAAGTCGTGGATCATTTTCCACCTTCGCCCAGAAGCGAAATGGCACGACGGCCAGCCGATCACAGCCGATGACGTCGTGTTTTCTCTCGACATCCTGAAGTCGAAAGGCGATCCGCAATGGCGATTCTACTACGGCGAGGTCGTCAAGGCTGAGAAGCTGGACGATCACACCGTCAAGTTCTCGTTCAAGAGCGGTGGGAACCGCGAACTGCCGGTGATCATGGGGCAGCTGCCGATCCTGCCCAAGCATTGGTGGGAGAGCAGGAACTTCGAGAACGTGCTGTTGGAGGCGCCGCTCGGCAGCGGCCCTTACAAGCTCGGCAAGTTCGAACTCGGTCGCTCCTTCACGATGGAGCGCGTGCCGGATTACTGGGGCAAGGATCTGCCGATCCGGATCGGCACCAGCAACTATGACTCGATCCGCTACGACTATTACCTGGATCGCGACGTTTCGATGGAGGCATTCAAGTCCGGCGCGCTGGATTTCCGCCAGGAGAACCAGGCGAAGCGATGGGCGACGGCGTACGATTTTCCGGCCATGAAGGATGGCCGCGTCAAGAAAGAGCTGATCCCCAACGACAATCCGCGCGGCATCCAAGGCTATGTCCTCAACATGAGGCGCCAGATGTTCCAGGATGCCCGGGTTCGGCAAGCGATGATCCTGGCGTTCGACTTCGAATGGTCGAACAAGGTGCTGTTCTACGGCCTTTACAAGCGTACCCGCTCCTACTTCCAGAACTCCGAGATGGAGGCGAAGGGCCTGCCCTCGCCCGAGGAGCTGGCGATCCTCGACCCGCTCAAGGGCCAGATTCCGGAGGAAGTCTTCACCACCGAGTACAATCCGCCCGCTACGGATGGCTCGGGCAACAATCGCGAGAATCTGGAGAAGGCGGCCAAACTGCTTGAGGAGGCCGGCTGGCAGGTCGTCGATGGCAAGCGCACCAAGGACGGCACGGTCCTCAGCATGGAATTCCTGATCGACGATCCGGCATTCGAACGGATCTCGGAGCCGTACGCACAGAATCTCCGCCGATTGGGAATCGACGTCACTTTGCGGAACGTCGATTCGGCGCAGTACGAGCAGCGCCTGGAAGATTTCGACTACGACGTCATCAGCACCGTCTACGGGCAGTCCCTGTCGCCCGGAAACGAGCAATGGGAGTTCTGGGGCTCGGCAGCCGCCGATCAGCATGGCAGCCGGAACTACAATGGCATCAAGAATCCGGCGGTCGACAAGCTGATCGACCTGATCGTACACGCCGAGAGCCGCCACGACCTCATCATCCGCTGCCGTGCGCTCGACCGCGTGCTGCAGTGGAACTACTACATGGTGCCGCATTGGAACCTGCCGGCATTCGAGCTCGCCTGGTGGGACAAATTCGGAATGCCCGACAAGCGGCCCGATCCGCTTTATGGCTATGGCAGCGATTCCTGGTGGATCGATCCGGCAAAGGAGGCTGCTCTCAAGACCAAGACGGCTGTGGCGGAAACCGGCGGAACATCGGTCGCGACGCCGGCCACGAATGCCACCGGCAATGCAACGCCAACTGCCGAACAGCAAGCCAGCACGCAGCCTGCGGCAGCCAGCACTGCAGCACAAGAACCCGCCGACCGCGGCCGTTCGCCGATCATCTACGGCGCAGGCGCCGTCGTCGTTTTCATTGTCGCGTACCTGTTGGGAAGACGGCGCGGCAAGGTTACCAAGGAATGAGCGGTCGCTGACCCGGCATGTTGGCCTATATCGTCCGACGCTTGCTGCTGATGATCCCGACCCTCGTCGGGATCATGATCATCAACTTCATCATCGTTCAATTCGCACCGGGAGGCCCGGTGGAGCAGGAGATCGCCAGGCTGCAAGGCACGGCGATCAGCGCTTCACAGCAGATCACCGGCGGCGGCGGCGAACAGGCGCGCGGCGGCAACAGCCAGGAATCGAAAGGCAGCGGCATCTATCGCGGGTCGCGCGGCCTCGACCCCGCCATCATCGCGGAGATCAAGAAGCGCTACGGTTTCGACAAGCCGGCGTACGAGCGGTTCTGGATCATGATGAAGGACTATCTCACCTTCGATTTCGGCGAGAGCTTCTTCAAGGGCCGTCCGGTCGTCGATCTCGTCATTGAAAAGCTGCCAGTCTCGATCTCGCTCGGCCTATGGACGACGATGATCGTTTATCTTGTCTGTATTCCGCTCGGCATCCGGAAAGCCGTAAAGGACGGATCACCGTTCGATGTGTGGACCAGCACGGTGATCGTGGTGGGAACGGCGATCCCCAGCTATCTGTTCGCCATCTTCCTGATCGTGATCTTCGCAGGCGGCAACTACCTGGGCTGGTTCCCGCTGCAGGGGTTGACCTCGCACAATTTCGACACCCTGTCCTGGTGGCAGAAGATCGTGGACTATTTCTGGCACTTGGCGATGCCGCTGACGGCCTTGCTGGTGGGCGCATTCGCAAGCCTCACCCTGCTCACCAAGAACTCGTTCCTGGACCAGATCAATCAGCAGTATGTCATTACCGCGCGCGCCAAGGGCCTGACCGAGCGGCGTGTGCTCTACGGCCACGTGTTCCGCAATGCGATGCTGATCGTCATCGCCGGATTCCCCGGTGCTTTCATCGGGATTCTGTTCACCGGCGCCCTGCTGATCGAGATCATCTTCAACCTCGACGGTCTCGGCCGGCTGGGCTACGAAGCAGCGATCGGCCGTGACTATCCGATCATGTTCGGCACGCTCTACGCATTCACCCTGATCGGTCTGATCACCCAGCTGATCAGCGACCTTTCCTACACGATCGTCGATCCCCGGATCGACTTCGAGGCGCGAAGCTGATGGCCGAGCTGGCGGCAGACCGGCTCGCGCCGACGGAACAGCGCTGGTTCGGCGTGCGGATCCGCCCGCTGACCCAGCGTCGCATTGCGGCGTTCCAGGCCAACCGGCGCGGGTACTATTCGATGATGATCTTTCTGGCGCTGTTTCTTCTTAGCCTGTTCGCCGAGTTCATCGCCAATGACCGCCCGCTGATCGTCTCGTTCGACGGCAAGCTCTACTTTCCGGTGGTGAGCGACTATCCGGAGACCACGTTCGGCGGCGTCTTCAAGACCACCGCCAACTACCGCGATCCCTATGTCCGCCGGCTGATCAACGACAAGGGATGGATGGTGTGGCCGCCCATTCCATACAGCTATGAGACCGTGGTCGATGCCCTGCCGGGGCCGGCGCCCACCGCGCCCGATGGGATCAATTGGCTCGGCACCGATGACCAGGCCCGCGATGTCATGGCGCGAATCATCTATGGGTTCCGAATCTCGGTCCTGTTCGGCCTGCTGCTCACCATCACGAGCACGATCATCGGCGTGTTGGCCGGCGCAGTACAAGGGTTCTACGGCGGTTGGACCGACCTGTTGTTCCAGCGCTTCCTGGAGATCTGGGGCGGCATGCCGTTCCTCTACATCCTGATCATTCTCTCCAGCATCATCGTGCCCAGCTTCTGGACGCTACTCGGCATCATGCTACTGGTGAGCTGGACTTGGCCGGTCAGCGTCGTGCGGGCGGAGTTCCTGCGCGCCCGCAATTTCGAATATGTGCGCGCGGCCAAGGCGCTCGGCATGAGCGACTGGCGCGTGATGATCCGGCATATCCTGCCCAATGCCTTGGTCGCGACCCTGACCTTTCTGCCGTTCACCTTGAGCGCGTCGGTCACGACATTGACGGCGCTCGATTTTCTCGGGCTCGGTCTGCCGCCGGGATCGCCCTCGCTCGGCGAGCTGCTGCAGCAGGGCAAGGAGAACCTGCAGGCGCCGTGGCTCGGGCTGACGGGTTTTGCCGTTGTGGGCATCATGCTGACGCTGCTGGTCTTTATCGGCGAGGCGGTGCGCGACGCGTTCGATCCGCGCAAGACGACCACATGAAGCCGAACGAATTTCCTTTGCTGCAGGTCGAGAACCTGTCCATTGCGTTTCGCAATCGGACGGTCGTGAAGGACGTCAACTTCTCCATCGCAAGCGGCGAGACGCTGGCCCTGGTCGGCGAGTCGGGCTCCGGCAAATCGGTGACCGCGCTGTCGATCCTGAAGCTGCTGCCCTATCCGCTGGCCAGTCATCCGTCTGGCCGTATCCTGTTCAAGGGCGAGGACCTGATGACGGCGGCGCCGGAGAAGCTCCGCCAGGTGCGCGGCAACCGAATCGCCATGATCTTCCAGGAGCCGATGACCAGCCTCAATCCCGTCCATCGGATCGAGCGCCAGTTGGTCGAGACCCTGACCCTTCACCGCGATCTGTCCAGGGACCAGGCGCGCAAGGAGGCGCTGGAACTGCTGAGGCTGGTGGAGATCCGCGATGCCGCGAAGCGGATGAGCGCCTTTCCGCATGAGTTGTCAGGCGGGCAGCGCCAGCGTGTGATGATCGCCATGGCGCTCGCCAACAAGCCGGATCTGTTGATCGCCGACGAGCCGACCACGGCGGTCGACGTGACCATCCAGGCGCAGCTGCTCAAATTGTTGCTGGAACTGCAGCGCGAGCTTGGCATGGCGATCCTGCTCATCAGCCACGACCTGGCGCTGGTGCGCAAGATGGCGCGTGAGGTCTGCGTGATGCAGAACGGCGCGATCGTCGAGCGCAACGACGCGGAAGGCCTGTTCAAGGCGCCGCAGCATCCCTACACCCGGCATCTGCTCGCTGCCCAGCCGCAGCCCAAGGGCGAGATCAAGACCGATGGCGCCGAGATCATGTCGGCGAAGGACCTCAAGGTCTGGTTCCCGATCAAGGCCGGTGTGTTCCGTCACGTGGTCGGTCACGTGAAGGCGGTCGATGGCGTCGATATCGACGTGCGGGAGGGTGAGACCATCGGCATCGTCGGCGAATCGGGTTCAGGCAAAACCACCCTGGCGCTGGGCCTGCTGCGGCTGGTCGAGTCGAAGGGGCCGATCCTGTTCATGGGCAGGAACATAGAAGCGCTGAAGCGCCGCGACCTGCGCCCGATCCGCCGGCAGATGCAGATCGTGTTCCAGGATCCGTACGGCTCGCTTTCTCCGCGCCTGTCGGTCGGCGAGATCGTCGCCGAGGGGCTGGACGTGCACAATCTCATGACGGACGAGGCGGAGCGCGACGCGGCCGTGGTCGCGGCGCTGAAAGAGGTCGGCCTCGATCCAGAGACCCGGCACCGTTATCCGCACGAATTCTCCGGCGGCCAGCGTCAGCGCATCGCGGTCGCGCGCGCGCTCATCCTGAAGCCCAGGCTGATCGTGCTGGATGAGCCGACCTCCGCGCTCGACATGTCGGTGCAGGCGCAGATCGTCGATCTATTGCGCGATCTGCAGAAGAAGCACGGCTTCACCTACTTCTTCATCAGCCACGACCTGCGCGTCATCCGCGCCATGAGCGACCGCGTGATCGTGATGCGCGGCGGCAAGGTGGTGGAGCGGGGCAGCGCCACGCAAATCTTCGAGGCACCGCGTGAAGACTACACCAAGGCGCTGCTCGCCGCCGCCCTGCACATGGAAGTCGCGCATCTGGAGGCGATCCGGCAATGAGCAGGGTCCTGCTGTTCGTCGGGGCCGATGGGCGCGCGGAGTCGTGGAGCAAGGCATTCGCCGAAGTCGCGCCTGAGATTGCGTTCCAACCGTACAAACCGGGCCAGGACTTGTCCGCGATTCCCTACTGTCTGGCGTGGAAGGCGGCGCCGGGTGTTTGGCCAGCCATGAAAAGTCTCAAGATCATCTTCGGCCTCGGCGCCGGCGTCGACCGCCTGCTGCTCGATTCGAGCCTGCCGCGCGACATCCCTCTGGTGCGGATGGTGGAGCCGGAACTGACCCGTGGCATGGTCGAATATGTGCTGTGGCAGTGCCTGTTCCATCACCGCAAGGTATGGGAACTGGAGGCGGCGCAAAGCTGTGCCACCTGGCGCCCGCACACCTATCCGGCGCCGTGGGACCGCACCATCGGCATCATGGGCCTGGGCGAACTGGGCGCGGCGGCAGCCGCCAAGCTGGTGGAGTTCGGCTTCAAGGTGCGCGGCTGGAGCCGCTCGCCGAAATCGCTGCCGAAAGTGCAGAGCTTCGCGGGGGCCGATCAGCTGCCGGCATTCCTGGCGGAGACCGAGATCCTGGTCTGCCTGCTGCCCCTGACGCGTGAGACGCGCGGCATCCTCAACGCATCGCTGTTTGCACAGCTGCCGCGCGGCGCCAGCGTCATCAACGCCGCGCGCGGCGGGCACCTGGTCGAGGCCGATCTGTCCGCGGCCATGGCGTCCGGCCAGATCTTGTCCGCCACGCTCGACGTGTTCGAGACCGAGCCCTTGCCGCGGGATCACCCGTTCTGGACCACGGAGCGGCTCTACATCACGCCGCACAATGCCAGCATCACCGATCCCCGCTCCGCCGCCTGGCGCATCGCGCAACAGATCGCGAAGTTCGAAGCCGGTGAACCGCTCGAGAACGTGGTCGATCGCGAGCGGGGATATTGAACGCCCTAGCGCCGTCTGCGCGTCCGCTGCTTCAGCGGCCGGGGCCGCGGCGCTGCTTTTGGCGCGATGATCGCAGAGCCTCTGACCTTCTTCGGCAGCGCCCAGGCGGAGACAAACGAAAACAATGCACGCAGGCCCAGCGCCTCGCCGCCTTCTGGCCGGCCGGGCCGGTCGCGGCTGTTCCAGGCGAAGGTGTCGATGTGCGCCCATCGCGTGCCGGGATCGATGAATTCCTGCAGATAGAGCGCTGCGGTAATGGCGCCGGCATAGGGTCCGCTGCCCATGTTGTTGATGTCGGCGACCTTGCTGTCCAGCAGCGCGCGATAACCCTTGTGCAAAGGCAGACGCCACAATGGATCGTCCTCAGCCTTGCCATGGCGCAGAATCGCATCCGCGATGTCGTCGTCATTGCAAAACAGGGCCGGCAGTTCGGGTCCCAGCGCCACCCGCGCCGCGCCGGTCAGGGTCGCGGCATCGAGGATGAGGTCGGGCTTGTCCTTGTGCGCCTCCGCCAGCGCATCGCACAGGACGACCCGGCCTTCCGCATCGGTGTTGCCGATCTCGACCGTGATGCCCTTGCGCGTGCGGATGACGTCGAGCGGACGATAGGCGTTGCCGTCGACCGAGTTCTCGACCGCGGGGATCAGCAGGCGCAGGCGGATCTTCAGCCCGGCCTCCATAATCATCTGCGCCAGCGCCAGCATCAGCGCGGCGCCGCCCATGTCCTTTTTCATCAGCAGCATGCCGCTGGAGGGCTTGAGGTCCAAGCCGCCGCTGTCGAAGCACACGCCCTTGCCGACCAGTACCAGGCGCGGGCCGCTGCTGCCCCAGCTGAGGTCGATCAGCCGCGGCGGCCGCGCCGAAGCGCGCCCGACGGCGTGGATCGCGGGATAGTTCTTCTTCAGCAGATCGTCGCCGACGATCACGCTGAATTTCGCCTTGTGCGCCTGTGCGACCAGCTTTGCGGCCTCCGCCAGGTGCGGCGGCCCCATATCCTCGGCCGGCGTATTGATGAGGTCGCGCGCCAGCGTGATGGCGGCAGCCAACCTGCGGACGGAGGCACGATCCACGCCGGCGGGCCAGACCAGGCGCGCCAGCGCCCCATCCCGCTTCTTGTAGCGCTGGAACCG
>JAWKVL010000014.1:0-97785 GCA_041398065.1 Dongiaceae bacterium
CTGCGCCAGATCCAGCGCAGCGTCGGCGTCACGTTCGTGTTCGTGACCCACGACCAGGAGGAGGCGCTGACGCTCTCCGACCGCGTCGCCGTCATGTCGCGCGGCAAGGTCCTGCAGATCGATCATGCGACGCGGCTCTACGAGGCGCCGAACTGCCGCGAAGTGGCGGAGTTCATCGGCACCATCAACATCCTGCCCGGCACCATCAGCGCGGTCTCGCACGGCAGGGCCAACGTCGCTGCCGGCACTCTCGGCGCGTTCGAGGCGCGCACCGAGGCAGGAGCCCCGCCGCAGGGCGCGCGCGTGCTGGTCGCGATCCGGCCGGAGAAGCTGCAAATGTCCTGGGAGCGCCCAAGCCTCAACGTCAACATGCTCGCCGGCAAGGTCGGCGCGGTCGCCTATTTCGGCGATCGCAGCCATTTCTATGTGAACGTCGATGGCTGCGAGAAACCACTGGCGGTCGCGCTGCAGAACGACGAGCGGCGGGTCGATGGCTTCGACCCGGTCGGCAAGCCGGTCTGGCTGACCTGGGAGCCGGACGCGGCGGTACTGCTGCCGGCCTAACCGGCCGCCTTCAAGGCCGGGGGCAGCGACGCCTCGAACACATCGAGGTCCGCTTTGGCCCCGGCGCTGACGCGGATGCAGCGGTCCTGCGGCGCGACGCCGGGCATCCGGACAAAGACGTCACGCTCGATGAGCGCCGCCAGCACACGGCGCGCATATGCGCCGTCGCGGCCGCAATCGATGGTGACGAAGTTGGTGGCGGAGGGCAGCGGCGAGAGGCCATTGGCGCGCGCGATGGATGCGATGCGGTCGCGTGCGGCGGCGACCTGGTCCAGCACCCATTGCAGATGCGCCTCGTCTTCGAGCGCCGCGAGCGCGCCGGCCTGGGCGATGCGGTTGACGCCGAAATGGTTCCTGATCTTGTCGAAGCTCTTGATCACGCCGGCTTCGCCGATGACGTAGCCGATACGCGCGCCGGCGAGGCCATAGGCCTTGGAGAAGGTGCGGAAGCGGATGACCTGCGGATTGGCGACATCGATCGGCGCCGTGGTGCCGGCCGGCGCGAACTCGCAATAGGCTTCGTCCAGGCAGAGCAGGCAATTGTCCGGCAGCCTGGCGATCATCGCCTGTGTCGTTGCGCCATCCCACCAGGAGCCCATCGGGTTGTCGGGATTGGCCAGGAACAGGAGGTGCGCTTGCTCCTTCCTCGCCAACGCCAGCAGCGAATCCGGATCTTCGCGATCGTTCACATACGGCGTTGTCACCAGCCGCCCGCCATATCCCGCGACATGGAAATTGAAGGTCGGATAGGCGCCGAGCGAGGTCGCGACCGTCACGCCGGGCTCCACGAACAGACGCACGGCGTATCCGAAGAGTCCGTCGATCCCCTCGCCCACCGCGATGTTCTCCGGCTTCACGCCGTGCCTGGCGGCCAAGGCGTGCTTGAGATCGTGATTCTCCGGATCGCAGTATTTCCAGGCTTCCGCGGCTTCCGCGCGCATGGCTTCGATCGCGCGCGGCGATGGCCCGAACACGCTTTCATTGGCGCCGATGCGCGCACGGAACAGCCGGCCGCGCTTGCGCTCCTGCGCTTCCGGCCCGACGAACGGCACGGTCGACGGCAGGTCCTGGACGATGGTGGCATAGGGTGGCAGAGACATGGGAGATCCTGATCTTGAATCACGTCATTCATCATCGCGGCGACAGCTCCGTCAACCGGATGCTTGCCGCACTCCGCCGGGAGTGTTAGCCGTGAAACCGGGCAACAAGGAATGGGTGGGGAAGATGGCCAAGACACTCTTGGTGACGGGCGGATCGCGCGGCATCGGCGCGGCGGTTTGCCGATTGGCGGCGCAGGAAGGCTACGACGTCGCGCTCAGCTATGCCGGCCGCGCGGAAGCAGCCAAGGCGGTGGTGGCGGAGATCCACGGCCTCGGCCGCAAGGCGGTGGCGCTGAAATCCGATGTTGCCGATCCGGCGCAGGTCGTTTCCCTGTTCGATCATGCGGCCAAGGAGATCGGCTACATCGACGCCTTCGTGAGCAACGCAGGGATCATCCACAAGGCCTCGCCGCTCGCCGACATTTCGGTCGAGGAGATCAAGCGCATTATCGACGTCGATCTGACCGCCCATCTGGTCTGCCTGCGCGAGGCGGTGCGCCGCATGGGCAAGTCGCGCGGCGGCAAGGGCGGCGCGATCGTGACCATCTCCTCCATGGCGTCGGAGCTCTATGGCATCGGCGGGTTTGTTCCCTATGCAGCCGCCAAGGGCGGGATCGACGTGCTGACCAAGGGCCTGGGCAAGGAAGTGGGCGGTGAAGGCATCCGCATCAACGGCGTCCGCCCCGGCCTGATCGACACCGACATGCAGGATGATACCGGCATCGAGAATCGCATCGCCCGATTTGCGTCTGCCATCCCCATCGGCCGCGGCGGCACGGCCGCGGAAGTGGCGGAAGCGGTGCTGTGGCTGCTGTCGGACAAAGCGAGCTACGTGACGGGGACCTTGTTCAACGTGTCAGGCGGGCGGTAGCGAGACCTTAGCGGCATGAGCGCCGCGCCACTCTCGCCGATCCGTCTGTGGAACGGGCGATGGCGTGTGCGGGCATGGCTGATTGCGCTGCCGTGGCTCTGGCTATCTTCGTGCCTTGCCTACGCCCACACCGGCGAACGCGGTTTCATCCTGCTGCTGCCGACGGGCTACTACCTGCTGGGCGGAGCGTTAGCCGTGGCGGCGTCGTTCCTGATCCTGGTGGCGGTACCGAGCGATCGCGCAAGGCGTTGGCTGGATTCGCGGTTCACGCTCGGGCAGCTGCGCCTGCCGAGCGAGACCTGCATCAACCTCATCTCGTTCGGCGTGCTGGCAGCTCTCATCCTCGCTGGATATCTCGGCAGCCGCGATCCGCTGGAAAATCCGCTGCCGCTCACCGTCTGGACGATCTGGTGGGTGGGTTTGACACTCGCTCAGGCGCTGTTCGGGAATCTTTGGCGCTATCTCAATCCATGGGTCGGGCCATTCCGATTGCTGCGGATCAGGACGGCGCCGTTTCACTATCGCTTCGGGTACTGGCCGGCGGTTCTTGGCCTGGTCGCATTCGCCTGGTTCGAGCTGATCCATCCCGCGCCGGACGATCCTGCGATCCTGGCACAGGCAGTCATCGTCTACAGCATCGTCACGTGGACCGGCATGGCGCTGTTCGGCGAACAGGCATGGCTGGCGCGCGCCGAAGCGTTTTCCGTCTTTCTGTCGCTGGTCGCACGCGTCGCGCCCCTGCAGGCCGAACCAATCGCAGGCGGGCGCCGATTCACTCTTGCGATGCCGGGACGCGCCTTGGCCGACCTTCAACCTCTGCCGCCGAGCGGCGTGCTGTTTGTCCTGCTGACCCTCGCCACCGTCTCATTCGACGGGCTCAGCCGTACCTTCTGGTGGCTCGGCCTCAATGGCATCAACCCGCTGGAGTTCCCGGGCCGAACCGCCGTGATGGGAGTCAGCAGCGTGGGCCTGGTTGGGCTCTGGCTGATCCTTGTCACAGCGTTCCTGACCTGCATCTGGCTGGGCATCGCTCTGGGGGAGAGACGCGTCCCGTTCTGGCAACAAGCCGGCGCCCTCGCCGCCTCCATCCTGCCGATCTCCATCGGCTATCAGTTCGCCCACTACCTGACGGTGCTGCTGGTCAACGGCCAGTACGCCGCGGTCGCTTTGACCGACCCGTTCGGGCTCGGGTGGTTCGACGCCGAGGACCGGATGCACCACGTCACGACCTCATTCCTGTCAGACCATGCCGGCGTCACCTTGATCTGGAACTTGCAGGCTACCGGCATCGTGCTCGGGCACATCGTCGCGGTGCTGACCGCGCACGTGATCAGCCTCCGCCAGGAAGCCGATCGCCGGGCGGCGCTATTGTCGCAAGCGCCCCTGGCGGTCCTGATGGTCGCCTACACCCTGTTCGGTCTCTGGCTGCTCTCGACGCCGGCTGCCGGTTGAGTTTTGTCTGCCCCGTGATAAAGTTCGTATACGAACGATCTACAAGACGCCGAGCTGGCGCGGCACCACGTGAACAGGGAACCATTCGACCGGGGGAGGTTTGCGATGACTCGTTCTCCAAGACCGAACAACAAGACTGGCATGATCACGCGCCGCAGCGCGCTGAAAGGGCTAAGCGCCGTCGCAGGCGGTACGGCTGCGCTCGGTCTGGCGCCCGGTTTCGTGCGCTATATCCAGGTGCAGGCGGCCGAGCCGATCAAGATCGGTTTCCAGGCCCACCGTACCGGCATCGGCGCCGCCTATGGGCGCTGGTACGAGCGCACCACCAATGCGGCGGTGAAGCTGATCAATGGAGCCGGCGGCATCGCGGGCCGGCCGATCGAGCTGATCACCGAGGATGACGGCACCGACCCGAAGCGCGGCGCGGAAGTGGTCGAGAAGTTCGCATCCCAGCACAAGGTCGACGTGACGTTCGGCACCTTGTTCTCCCATGTCGTGATGGGGTCGGCGCCGCGCGCGGGCGAACTCAAGATGCCCTATTTCGTGGTGAGCGAAGGCCACCACGTCGCTTCGGGGGCGCTCAACCGCTATACCTTCCAGCCCGGCATCACGGACGTGAAGTCCCAGGTCAGCTCCATGGCGCCGTGGATCGCCGGCAATCTCGGCAAGAAGGTCACCATGATCTTCCCCGACTACGCCTTCGGCTATGACCATCGCGACTATTTCAGCGCGGCGATCGAGAAGCAGGGCGGCAAGGTCCTGCAGCTGCTGCCGATCCCGGCGACCGAGACCTCCTACACGAAATATTTCCCGCAAATTCCGAGTGATACTGAAGTTCTCTATCATGTCATGGTAGGTCCGGGCGTGCTCACTTTCGTCAAGGAGATGGGCGAGTTTTACGGCTCCAAGCGACCGCAGATCTTCGGCTTCATCGATTCTCTGGAAGCCGTCGACCTCGCGAGCCCCGGCCTCGAGTTCCTCGATGGAAGCTATTTCTGGGAGGCTTATCCGCGCTATGCGCAAGCCAACCAGAGCGACGCGGACAAGGCCTATCGCGCGGCCGTCGGCGTCAACAATAGCGGCGCCAGCCTGGAGGACCCGAAGGACATCTCGACCTACTCCCACATGTTCGGCTGCTGGGAGACGCTCTACATCATCAAGCAGGCGATCGAGGCGAGCGGCTATCAATCGGCGACCGCCGCCGACAAGAAGAAGCTGATCGAAGCGACCGAGGCGATGACCGGCTGGAAGGAAGGCAACGAGCATCCGCAAGGCGACAAGACCTTCGTCGGCCAGATCCACCAGTGCTTCGGCCACCAGTTCATCTCCAAAGTAGCCGGCGGCAAGCTCGAGGTCGTGCACAAGACCGAGATCGCAGACGGCACCTATGAGCCGGAGACCGACTACACGAAGATGGCGTTGTAACAGCGTAATGCCTCCGCAATCCGAGACACCTTCCCCCATAGGGGGAAGGTGATCTTCCTTTGAGCCGAAATATTTCAGCCGGCACATGAGTCTCGGCCCGCACCTCCTCCTCGCCCTCATGGAAGGCACGGTCGCGGCGTTTGTGCTGGCATTGACGGCCCTGGGCCTCGCGCTCGTGTTCGGCGTCATGCGCATCGTCAACGTGGCGCATGGCGAGTTCTTCATGCTGGGGGCGGTATTCGCCTGGGCATTCGCGCATTTGGCGGGCAGCCCGGCGTTCGGCTTCCTGATGGCGGTGGTCGCCAGCCCGATCATCGTCGGCGGTGCTGCGATTGCGATCGACCGGCTGATCCTGCGCCGCTTCAACTATCAGCCGGAAGCGACCATCGTCGCCACCATCGGGCTGCTCTACATCATCCAGCAGCTCGCGCTCATCTTCTATGGACCGGATGCCCGTTCGGTCAGCCGCCGATCAATTTTTCGCATCGAGTTCCCGTGGTTCGGCTATTCCGGCTACAAGCTGGTGGTCGTGGGGATCGCGGCAGCCGCTGCTGCTGGCGACCTGGTGCGGTATCGCACGGACCAAGCTCGGCTTGGTCATGCGCGCGACGGGTCGACAGCGAGACTGCCCAGGCCTTCGGCATTCCAGTCCTCTTCGACCGGGTCTACGCTGCCGTGTTCGCGCTGGGTACGATGTTGGCCGCCATCGCCGGCGTGCTGATCGTGCCGATCAAGCCGGCCTACTACCTGATGGGCCTCGACCCGCTCCTGCTCTCCTTCGTCGTCGTCATCATCGGCGGGCTCGGGAGCTTGCGCGGCGCCATCATCGCCGCTTTTGTGATCGGGATCAGCGACGGCGTGATGTCGGTGTTCTTCTCGCCCAACCTGTCGAAGATCCTGGCGACCTTGCTGGTGGCGCTGGTGCTGGTCTTCAGGCCCGAAGGGCTGTTCGGCGGAAAGGCGCGCTGATGGAACCGCAGCATCGCGCCCTGGCGCTCCATGCCGGCGTGCTTGTCGTCCTGTTCCTGCTGCAATTTGTGCTGCCGCCGTATCACCACACCAACTTCACCAGCATCATGGTGCTGGCAACCTACGGCATCGGCTACAATCTGCTGATCGGCTACACCGGCCTGCTCAGCCTCGGTCACGCGATGTTCTTTGCATCGGGGCTCTACGCCGCCGGCCTTGCCGTGCATTATCTCGGCGTCGATCCGGTCAGCGCCTTCATCTTCGGTGCTGCCGCTGCATTCGCTTTCGCCGCCGCCGTCGGGTTGATCGCGCTGCGCACCACCGGCGTCTCCTTCATGATCGTCACCATGATGTTCTCGCAGGCCTGCTTCCTGCTGATCCTCTACATGAACGACGTGACCCATGGCGACGAAGGAATCGTGTTGACCGAGGCGGCGCGGCAGATCGGCCCCTTCAGCCTCATCGACCCCAATGTGCGGTACAATCTCGCCCTCGCCTTGTTCGCGGGCGCCCTCATCCTGTGTTTTCTGCTGGTCCGCTCACGCGTCGGGCGCGTGCTGATCGCGATCCGCGAGAACGAGGAACGCGTGAACATGCTGGGCTATCACACGTTCCGCTACAAGCTGCTGGCCCTCGCCCTCTCCGGCCTCTTGTCGGGGGCGGCAGGCGCAGCCTATGCCCTGATGTTCGGCTATGTCGGCGCGACCTTCGCCTCGATCGAATATTCGATCTACGCCTTGCTATGGGTGCTGCTGGGCGGCAGCGGGACGATCCTCGGTCCGATTGTCGGAGCGCTGCTGATGTTCTACCTGGTGGAATGGGCCAGCGAAGTCACGGAGAGCTACCGCATCGTGGTTGGCGCGGCGCTCGTGCTGCTGACCCTGTTCTTCCCCAAAGGGATCCTCGGCACATTGCGCGAGCGGCGCCTGCGGTGGCTGCCATGAGCTTCCTCGAGACTCGTTCCGTCAGCCGGCAATTCGGTGGATTGACTGCCGTCGACCGGGTCGATTTCCGCCTGGAGCCGGGTGAGATCCGCGCAGTCATCGGGCCCAACGGCGCCGGCAAGACGACCCTGGTCAGCATGATCTGCGGCCGTGTTGCGCCGAGCGCGGGCGCAATCTTATTCGACGGTGCGGACATCACCCGCCTGCCGCCGTGGCAAAGGGTGGCGCGCGGCATCGTCTACACGTTCCAGATCACCAGCGTGTTCCGCAATCTTTCGTGCTTCGACAATGTCGCGCTGGCGGCTCAGCGCGCGCTGACTTTGGGCAAGGCGCCGTGGCACCCGATCGACCATACCGCACTCGCTTCCGCCGTCGCGGCAGCGTTGGAGCGCGTGCACCTTCACGAGCGCAGCGACACGCCCGCCGCCAATCTTCCGTACGGGCACCAACGCCTACTGGAAGTTGCGATGAGCCTAGCCTTGAAGCCGAAACTGCTGGTGCTGGACGAACCGACGCAGGGCCTTTCCGAGGCGGAGATCACCAATTTCTGCAAGCTGGTTCGGGAAATCGCGGCCGATGCCACCATCCTGCTGATCGAGCACAACATGGACGTGGTGATGGAACTGGCCCAGCGCATCACCGTCATGAACAACGGTGCGATCCTGGCGGAAGGAACTCCGGCGGAGATCACCGCCAATGCCGCGGTTCAGCAAGCCTATCTGGGGGCGTGATGCTGCGGGTAGAAGGACTCAACTGCTTCTACGGCAACGTGCAGGTGCTGCGCGATTTCACGCTGGCGCTGGACCGCGGCGAAGTCCTGTGCCTCCTTGGCCGTAATGGCGCAGGAAAGACCACACTCCTGAAGTCCATCATGGGTCTGGTGCGTGCCCGCTCGGGCCGCGTGACGTTGGAGGGGACCAATCTCTCTACCCTCCCTGCCCACGCGGTGCCGAAGCAAGGCGTCGGCTATTGCCCGCAGGGCCGGCGGCTGTTCTCCGAGCTGACGGTCGAGGAGAACCTCCAGGTTGGATTGATGACGCGCGGCCGCGGCGGCGAGACCTTGGAGCGCGTGCTGACGCTGTTCCCGGTCCTGCGCCAGCGCATGCGGCAGCGCGCCGGCACACTCAGCGGCGGCGAGCAGCAGATGCTGGCGACGGCCCGCGCCCTCTGCCTCGAACCGAAGGCGCTGCTGCTGGATGAGCCGACAGAGGGACTGATGCCGAGCGCGATCGCCACCATCCTGGAAACGATCCGGCAGCTCAAGGCGCAGGGCGTCGCGACCATCCTGGTCGAGCAGCGGGTCGAAGCCGCCCTTAGCGTCGCCGACCGGATCCTGTTCATCGAGAACGGCCGGAGCTGCGAAAGCGTGGCGCCTGACATCTTGCGCAACGATCCACGGCTGTTGCATCACTATGTGGGCGTCGGACTGAAGCGCGAAGGAATGGGAGTGCGGATATCTTGAACGGATCAGTGGCACAGGGCACAGGCGCGACACTCGCCAATTGGCGCCAGGCGCCGTGGAATTGCTGGGCCTTCCACCATGTTTCGGAAGTGCTGCCCGTTGTGGGGGTTCCTCACAATCCGTCGCGAATCTCGCCGCTGCCGCAGGCTCACCGGACGCTTGGCGATCTGGCGTTCACCGGGCCAGGTGGGAACCGCCACACTGTTGCAAGCATGCTTCCCGCGACATCGACCGACGGATTCCTGGTGCTGCACAAAGGGCAAGTCGCCTTCGAATGGTACGGCAATGATCTGGCGCCACGCGATCCACATATCGTGTTTTCTGTCAGCAAGTCGATCACGGGCATTCTCGCCGGAATCCTGGTCGAACGCGGACAGCTTGATCCGGATGCTCCGGTCGTGCGCTATGTGCCGGAAGCGGCTGGCTCGGCCTATGGCGACTGCACCGTGCGCCATGTGTTGGACATGACGGTCGGTATTGCTTTCGTTGAAGACTATCTCGACACCACCGGCGACTTTGCGCGCTATCGTGCCGCCACCGGCTGGAACCCGGTCACGAACCCGGTGCTCGGCTCCGACCTGCACAGTTTCCTGGTGACCTTGCGGCGGGACGCCAATCCGCACGGCGCAAAGTTCCATTATGTGTCGCCCAATTCCGACATGCTGGGCTGGATCCTCGAGCGTGCCGGCGGCCTGCCCTATGCGCGGCTGTTGACCGAGCTGATCTGGCAAAGACTCGGCACGGAGACCGACGCGCAGGTCACGGTCGACCGGGCCGGCGCGGCGCGCGCCGCCGGCGGCATCTGTGTGACATTGCGCGACCTGGCGCGCTTCGGTGAAATGGTGCGTAATTTCGGCCGGTCCAACGGCGAGCAGATCGTGCAGCGCTGGTGGATCGAAGACATCCTGCAGAACGGGGACCAGCGCGCCTGGCTGGCGACCGAGACTGCGGCGAAGTTCCTGCCGGCCGGCCGCTATCGCAGCCAATGGTACATGATCGGCAATGCAAGCGGCGCCTTTTGCGCGATCGGCATTCATGGCCAGTGGATCTATGTCGATCCCAAGGTGGAGATGGTGATAGCCAAGCTTTCGTCGCAACCGCTGCCGCTTGACGACGCAACGGACCGGCTGCTCCTGACAGCCTTTGCGGCGATTGCAGACGCCTTGAACGCCTGACGTCCCAATGGCCAAGACCCGAACAAAGCGGACGATGACGCTGACCGCCGAGCTGGTCGCGCGCGTCGAGCGCATGGAGCGCGACACCAGCCCGGAACCCGGCCTGACACTCCTGACCGAAGCGGATTATGACGGCATCGCCGAGGGGCTGCTGAAGCAGCACAGCCCTAATCCACTATGGCTGTTCGCCTATGGCTCGTTGATCTGGAAGCCCGAGTTCACGGCGCTCCACCATCAGCGCGCCATTGCCTATGGGTGGCACCGTTCTTTTTGTCTGCCGCTCAATTCCTGGCGCGGCACACCGGAGCGACCGGGCCTGATGCTGGCGCTGGACCGCGGCGGGAGCTGCGAGGGCGTCGTCTATCGTCTGCCCGACAACGATCACCACGACCAGCTGCGGCGGCTGGTCCGGCGCGAGCTTGGCTATCGCGAGAGCGTGCGATCCACGCGCTGGATCAACGTGCGGACCGACACCGGGACGGTGCGCGCGCTGGCGTTCTACGCTGGACCCAACGGCCGGGAATATGCCGGCAAGAAATCCCCCGATGAGGTCGCGCGCATTCTTGCCAGTGCGGCGGGGCACATGGGTTCCTGCGCCATGTATCTTTATCAGACCGTGACCAAGCTCGAGGAGCACGGCATCCACGACCGGCACCTCTGGCATCTGCAAGAATTGGTAGCAAACCACATCGCATCAGCTGCGACAGAGGGTAGCGACCGTTAATCCTCTGGAGACCATTTTTCTGTACCAATTCTTCAGACCTCACCGAGGGGAACACCAGAGTTCATGACCTTGGCCCCGATTCCAGCACTGCTGGCGGTCCTGTTCTGCGCCGCCCTGTTCGTGCTGCTGTTCCAGTACCTCTTCCCCCGCCGGGCGCCGTGGACGCTGGCGGCCGTGGCGGTACTGGCTGGAATCATCTGGACGGTCGCGCTGAGCGAAATTCTGCATCGATTCGTGGCACCGGGCCTGTCGGGACTGGACGGGCTGGATTCATTCTCCTCCTCCCTGCCGTTCGCCATCCTGCGCGTCGGCCTGCCGGAAGAAGGGGCGAAAGCGCTGGCGGCGCTGGTCGCCCTCTCGCCGTTCTGGCGGCGTGTGACTCCGGCTCAGGCATTTCAGGCTTCACTGTTTGCAGCCATCGGTTTTGCGATCGTGGAGAACCAGGGATACTCGACGGCGTTCAGCGACGCCGCGATGCTGATGGCGTTCGGCCGCGGATTCCTGGCGACGTTGACGCACAGCCTGCTCGCGATGATCTTCGGCAGATTCCTCATGCGCTTCGCCGCACGCGGCTGGCGCAGCTGGCATCTTCTCATCATTGGCTATCTGGTCGCCGCGGGCTGCCATGCGATCTACGACGCGGGCATGCTGCCGATCCTGTCGGAGTATCTGAGGACCAAGACCGTCAGCATGCCGACCCTGCTCACCGCGACGCCGATCGTCATCTTCGGCGTTGGACTGGTGCTGATCGCGGGGCTCTGGTCGTTGCGGCGCGCGATTCGCATCGCCGCTCGCGATGACATGGTGACCATCGAGGCGCATCACCAAGCCGTCGTGCGGCGATGGCGCTGGAGCGGCAATGCGCTGATGATACTCGGAATTCTGGGCCTTGTCGGCGCCATCGTTTCGGCGGCGATCAAGGAATCGCCGCACCCCGAAATGCCGGATATGCAAAGCGCGGTGGCGGCCGCCATCGGTTTCGCCGGGGCAATATTCGGCATCATCCTTGGCTGGGTGCTCCGGCAGAAGCGGTAATCGCTATTCGGACTCTTTCTTCGGCGCGCGCTCCGGGCGCGGGGAAACAGGCGGCAGGGATTCGATATCGATCGCGCTCATCGGTTCGTAGTCCTCGATCGCGATACATCGGTTGATGACTTGGCCATCGTCCGAGAGCGGGCAGATCAGGAACTCGACCCACAGCGGATTGCGCCCCACTTCGACCCAGTCGGTCACGCCGAAAGCCGGCTGATGCGCTTCCACCACCGCGCGATAGTAGTCGGTCCAGTCGCGGCCATCGTCCTGGAAGATCAGCTCGTCGGCGTAACGGTTGGTGAAATCCATCCGCGACCAGCGAACGACTTCCGTACCCACCAGCCGGTAGAGAACCCGGAACGGCTCATACGAGATGCCGGTGATCATCACATGCGGCAGGATGGCCTTGATCTCGGCTGGGTCGATGTCGTCATGAGACGGGAACGCATTGCCTCCGCGCAGGCTGTTCCAGTAGCGCAATGCCTGCGCAACCTTGCTGGACTGAATGCGCGCGAGGACCGCATCCAGCTCCCGGTCTGGATCGAACGGCGCAAATTGATCCCGGCTGACGTTTCCGCGCTGCGTCATGGCACGATCATAGAGCACGGGAGTTAATCGGTCTTTAGGAGCGCCGGAGGCAGCGACAGCCGGTCCTATTTCGTTAGGAAGAAACCCGGCGATTGGGCCAGCTTGGCTTCCATCCGGTCGAGATGGAAGCTCATCAATTGGCCGATCCGCATGAGGCCGAACGGTTTCTGGAACATGCGCTGCGGATAGACGGTGTCCGGGAAGGTGTTGCCTTCGAGCATGACCGGCCCTTCTTCGGTGATCGCGAAATCCCAGCCGACCACCACCCGCTCAGGGACCATGGCATGGGCCTTGAGCGCGAGCTGGATCAGCTCTTGCCAGAACGGCACGACGCGCCCGGTCACCAATGCGCCGGTCACCGGATGGCGATCGAACCATTCCGACAGGCATTCCGGCTTGTCGCCGGTCAGCTGGCCGAGGCGTCCGGTCTTGAGATCCATCACCGCGGCGAAATCTTCGATGCGCCCGACATCCCAGCGCGGCTCCAGCTTGGCGATCGAGCGCATATAGACGTTGGTGAGCTCCGGCCGCAGCTGCTCATCGAGGCAGGTCAGGATCCGGAAAGCGAGCAGCGAATCCTGCGCAAAATCCGCCAGCGTGGGATGATTATGCAGCAGCGGCAGCACCATCTGGCTGCGGTGATAGGAACGGCGCTGCAGCTCCGGCAACAGCTCGTCCAGCGTGATCAGCGCGCCGTCATCGTCCCGATACTGGAAGGGCGCGACACGGCGGAAGGAGCCGGCGCCGTTGGCGCCGCGGCTGTCGCGCCGCTTGATGAACAGGTCCCGATCGAGATCGCTCCTGGAACGGCCCTGCCAGATGATCTCGCCCTGCTCGACCCGGATGATCGGGTGCGGATGCGGGATGCCGGCCTCCTCGCACCAGGCGGAGACGGCGACCTTGTCGCCGAGCTGGCGGCCGCGATTCTTCGCCTCCGGGTCGATGCGGTTCAGCGCCTTCCACAGGCCGTGCTTGGTGGTGTTGCGGGTGACGACCTCGCCCGCATGCTTCATCGCGCCGTCGCAATAGAGCTCGCAGATGTAATAGACCCACGGCGTCGCGCCGGTCGCCAGCACCAGCCGGCATTGGTCGAAGATCTGGCGGTGGATCGGAACGCCGAACTCCCGCTTCACGCGGGCGCCCACCAGCTTGATCTGCCCTGCGATACGCAGCAGGTTGTGCAGCGGCTTCACCACGCGATGGAAGAACAGCCACCACCGGCCTTCGAGCGAGCGATCCGCGCTCAGGATCTCGCGCTGCAGGCGTCGCGTACGGACACCGAGCGGCTCATGGCGCACAAGTCTCGTCGTCGGTTGGTCCGGGGACCGATCGGAGATCGTCGCAGCGGCCGTATTGGCGTGCTGCCCAGCTTGAGTCATGCGCCACCGTCTCCGCGGACAGGAAAGTTGGTAGCGCCGGGCGGATTTGAACCACCGACCAAGGGATTATGATTCCCCTGCTCTACCGCTGAGCTACGGCGCCACCAGGGGCCGGCCTGGCGGCCGGCCGCAATGCGGAGGCAAGCGTATAGCGGCCACCGTCCGCCCCGTCAAGGATAGCGCAAGCCTTTGATCGGGCTGCCTAATCCGCGAACATGGAGGTCAGCTTCAGGGCCACGCCCATGCTGCCTTCGACCTTCAGCTTGCCGGTCATGTAGGCGAGCGTCGGGTCGAGCTGGCCGTGCAGGAGCTTGTTCAGGTTCTCCGTGGAGATCTTGATCGTGGTGGTGGCGTCCGGCTTGTCCTCGTTGTCGATCGCCGGCGGATGCTCTGTCCCGTCCCAGAAGATGAATCCGTCATCCTCCAGGATGAACTTCACCTTGTAGCCCAGCTTCACGTTCTGCCCGGCGCGCTTGCGCATCTCCTCGGTCAGCTCGGATATGTCCATCGCGCTTCCTCTTACGCCGCCTGTGCCGCGCTTTCGCGCTGGATCCAGCCGCCGCCCAGCACGCGGCTGCCCTGATAGAACACGCACGCCTGGCCCGGCGCGACGCCGAACTCCGGCTCCTTGAGTTCGACCCGCGCGTACCCGCCCGGGAGCAGCGAAACGATCGCCGGCCGGGGGTCCGTCATCGAGCGCAGCTTCACCTCGACGTCGACGTTCTCCGCTGGCTCGCCGGCAGCGCCTAGCCAGTTGACCTCACGCAAGGTGACGCTCGACTTCGCGAGCGCCGTCTTCGGCCCGACGAAGACGCGCCGCGTCTCCGGCTCCAGCCGGACCACAAAGAGCGGCTGGCCGTTCTCGTTGAGATCGCCGAGGCCGAGGCCCTTGCGCTGACCGACGGTGAAGTTGATGAGGCCGCTATGTTGGCCCAGCACGCGGCCGTCCATGTGCACCAGCTCGCCCGGCTCGGCAGCGCCGGGACGGAGACGCTCCACCACCTTGGCGTAGCCACCGGTCGGAACGAAGCAGATATCCTGGCTGTCCGGCTTGTCGGCGACCGCCAATTCGAGTTGCGCCGCGATGGCGCGGGTCTCCGTCTTCGGCATATCGCCCAAGGGGAAGCGCAGGAAGTCGAGCTGCTCCGGCGTAGTCGCGAACAGGAAATAGCTCTGGTCGCGCTTCGGATCGGCGCCGCGATGAAGCTCCGCGCCGCGCGCGCCAATCACCCGCTTCACATAGTGGCCGGTCGCCAGGGCCTCAGCGCCCAGTTCGCGCGACTGCACGAGCAGATCGCGGAACTTGACCCGCTGATTGCAGCGCACGCAAGGGATCGGCGTCTCGCCTGCCAGATAGGAATCCGCGAAATCCTGCATCACTGCGTCGGAGAACCGGCTCTCGTAATCCAGCACGTAGTGCGGAATGCCGAGCTTGTCGGCCGCCATGCGCGCATCGTAGATATCCTGCCCCGCGCAGCAGGCGCCCTTCTTGCCCAGGGTCAGGCCGTGATCGTAGAGCTGCAGCGTGATGCCGACCACGTCATAACCCTCGCGCTTCAGCAAGGCAGCCGTGACCGTGCTGTCGACGCCGCCCGACATGGCGACGACCACGCGCGTATCTTCCGGCCGCTTGTCGAAACCGAGCGAATTCATAGTGGTCGCGATACTCCTACTTCGATCCATTCGTTGTCGTCATGGCCGTGCCTGACACGGGCGCGACGGAGAGAGGGGCGAAGCCTTCGCTTCAATCCATCCTACACATGCGCCGTACATGGGCCAACTCGGCCGCAAATTCAACGGGTTAGGATGGCGAACATGCGCGCATAGGGCGCCGGGTCGACGCCCAGCCCGATGGCCGCCGAGAAGTGCCCGCGATTGCGCAGGAACAGGTTTTCCTTGGGCACCCGCCATTGCTGCGCGAGGGCATGTCCGCCTGCGGCCGGCGTGACGTCGTCCCGCTCGCCCACCATGAGCACGATGCTGGCAGGATCGAGCGGCGGCTCCGCGCTCGCGTCGGTGATCGGCTCCAGCGCCTGGAAGTGCTCGGCTCTCCAGCCGTGGCGGCGCACCTCGTTGTCGATGTCCGCCATCTGGCCGAGCGAGGATTCGAGCGGCAGTGCGCTGATGCGCGCAGTCGATGTCATCAGGAACAGGGCGTCCGGTCTGCATTCCGTCGGCCAATAGCGCCAGCGGCTGGCGGCAACTTGCGCAGACAGAGCGCCGAGCGAAATGCCGCCGAGCGAGATGCGGCCTGGGCCCTGCGCACGGCACCAGGCGATCATCGCGGCACTTTCGCGCGCGGCTCGCACAAAGTGCTGGATGCCTGAGATCGGCGGCTCCACCAGGAAGCTCTCGCCACCGTACAGGCCGGGCTTGCAGCGCCGGTTATGGCCTGGACCGTCCGGCAGCACGATGCGCATGCCGATCCGCGCCATGTCGAGGAAGCTGCGCGGCCCATCCACCATCATCTCCGTTTCCATGGCGAGGCCATGGCCGAAGAAGAAAGTCGGTATTCCGGCGGCGGAGCGCTTCGGCTCGTAGATATGGGCATAGGCAGTATCGGCCGGATCGTCGCCGACGCCTTCGCTCTCGAACCGCAGCCAATATTCGATCACGTCGCCATGGTTGACGCTTTTGCTGCGTTCGATGGTCGGAAGTGGATCTGGCGCCTGGAACAGCGCATCGGGATCTGCCAGCACCTGTGCCAGCGCTTCGATCACGAATTCGGGTGACGGCGTACGGTAGCGCACCGGGGAAACGTGATAGCGCTTGGCAAACGAGATGTAGCGGACGCGGTTCGCCAGGTAGGATTGCGCCGTGCGGCGGCGCTCCAGCTCAGCGGCGGCCAGATCGCCGTCCCGTCCTTCGAACGCGATCTCGGCCCAGCGCGTTTGCGCCGCCTTGGACACCAGGCGCAGCCGATGGGTGTTCATCAGCTTGGCGCGCAAACGCGGCGGCAGGCCGAACAGCCCAAGCTGGCGCGCGAAACCCTCCAGCGACGTGCCAGTCGCGGCGGCCGCGGCCCAGGCGCGCGAGGCTGGCAGCACGCGCTTGAAGCCCCACAGGCAGACGGGATCGATCCAGGGGCGCGCCAGCAACGCATGCAGTAGAGAGCCGGTGCGCGGGAACTGCACCGTCTTGCGCAGCCCTGCTTCCAGGGCCTCGCCCGCGATCTTGTCGGTAATCGGCGTGCCGGCCGGCTTATCTTCGGCCGGCGGTTGCGTGCTTCCGGTAAGGGAGGTCTCGCTGGCGGGGCTCACCCGCGCTCCTCGATCCACGCGGCCTGGATAGCCTCGAGGATCTTCTCGTTGGACTTGTTCGGATCGTCCTCGAAATCGGGAATCTCCTGCACCCACTTCCACAAATCGGTAAAGCGCAGGTTGACGACGTCGGCGTCGGGGCGCGCGTCTTCCAATTCGATCGCGATGTCGTGGACGTCTGTCCAGCGGAGTTTTCTAGCCATGTGGTTGTCCAGCTCCGCTCGTCGTCACCGGTCGCTACTTGTCGACCATCATGTTGCGCGTGGCAGCCGGCAGGCTGACGGTCAGCCCGTCAAGTTCCTCGGTCATCTTGATCTGGCAGCCGAGGCGCGACGTGTGCGTGAGGCCGAAGGCGAGATCGAGCATGTCCTCTTCGTCTTCGGTCGCCGTCTCAAGCACGTCGTACCATTCGGGATCGACGATCACATGGCAGGTCGAGCAGGCGAGTGAGCCCTCGCACGCGCCTTCCAGATTGATGTTGTTGCGATGCGCGATTTCCAGCACCGAAAGCCCGACCGGCGCATCGACTTCGAGTCGCGTGCCGTCGGGATTGATGAAGGTCATCTTAGGCATCTACTTGACTCCGTTCGGAAATCCGCGATTTCAATGGGCTGAGCCGGGGCGTCCAGGCCGGCTCCGATCCGAGGCCGGGTCAGTTGCCATACTCGCCTCGACCTCGTCAAGGGAATGGCCTTTCAACGCCAGCGCGACAGCCCGATCCATCCGGCGTTGGGCAAAAGCGTGGGTTGCGTGATCCAGTGCCTCCACCGCCGCATTGATGAGATCGCGGTCCTCGCCCTTTATGGCTTGGCGAAGCTTAGCGATTGCTGAATCCATCTGCGCACGCTCCTCACCCGAGAGCAACGCGCCGTCCGCGGTCAGCGCCGCGCTCAGCGCCAGCAGGACGCGCTCCGCCTCGATCCGCGCCTCGATCAGCAAGCGCTGCTCCATGTCTTCGCGGGCATGGACCAGACTGTCGCGCAGCATGTCGGCCATTTCCGCATCGCTCAGCCCATAACTCGGTTTCACCGCAATTTCGGCTCGAATGCCGGTGGTCTTCTCCATGGCCGAGACAGTGAGGAGGCCATCCGCATCGACCGCGAACGTCACCTGGATGCGCGCGGCGCCCGCCACCATCGGCGGAATGCCAAGCAGCTCGAACCGACCGAGCGAACGGCAGGCATCGACGGTCTCGCGCTCGCCCTGCACCACATGGATCAGCATGCCGGTCTGGCCGTCCTGATAGGTGGTGAAATCCTGCGCCTTGGCGACCGGGATCGGCGTGTTGCGGTCGATCACCTTCTCGACGATGCCGCCCATGGTCTCGATGCCGAGCGAGAGCGGAATGACATCCAGCAGCAGGGTATCGCTACCGCGCGTGAGCGCCTTGGCTTGCAACGCCGCGCCGACCGCCACCACCTCATCCGGATTAATGTCAGCCAGCGGCGCGCGGCCGAAGAATTCCTCCACCCGGCGGCGCACCAGCGGCACACGGGTCGAGCCACCCACCAGCACGACGCCTTGAATATCCTTGGGACCGACGCGCGCATCGTCCAACACCTGGCGGCAGGCACGCATCGTGCGCTGCACGAGCGGATCGATCAGCGCCTCGAATTCACGGCGCGAGATCGCGACATCGATCTCTCGGCCGCCGATCTCTGCCGACAGCTTCGCGCTGTCGTGCCCAGTCAGCGTTTCCTTGGCAGCGCGTGCCGCCAGCAGCAGGCCGGCCGCACCCGCCTCGTCCAGATTGGCAAGGCCGCTGGTGGCAATGGCGCGCTCGGCCAGCGCATGATCGAAATCATCGCCGCCCAGGGCGGAATCACCGCCGGTCGCCAGCACCTGGAAAACGCCCTTCTGCAGGCGCAGCAACGAAATGTCGAACGTGCCGCCGCCGAGATCGTAGATCGCGTAGATCCCTTCCGCGCCGGTATCGAGGCCATAGGCCAGAGCGGCCGCCGTCGGCTCGTTCACCAGGCGCAAGACGTCGAGGCCGGCAAGTTTCGCCGCGTCCTTGGTGGCGCTGCGCGCGGCATCGTCGAAATAGGCCGGCACCGTCACCACCGCTTTAGTCACGTCCTGGCCGAGAGATTGCTCAGCCCGCGCCTTCACCACTTTCAGGATTTCCGCCGAGATCTCGATCGGCGTCACCGAGCGGCCGGCTACCTCCAGCCGAACCATGCCGACCGAGTCGCCGCTGGCCGCGATCTTGTAGGGCAGCACGCCCGCCAGCGCCTTGACGTCATGAACACCGCGACCCATCAGGCGCTTGATCGAACTCACCACGCGATCCGGATGGCGCGCGCGCAAGGCCTGCGCCTCGCGCCCCACCACGACGTTCTCCGGCATGAGCGCCACCACCGAGGGAATGAGCCCGTCGCCCTGCGCATCGCGCAGCACTTCCGGTTCATCGCCGTCCGCCACCGCGACAACCGAGTTGGTGGTGCCAAGGTCGATTCCGATCGCGACACCGCGTTCATGGGCGTGCGGCTCCGGCGTCTCGCCCGGTTCATGGATTTGCAGCAGCGCGGTCATGCGCGTCCGTCCGGCTGTTCCAGCGCAATATGGCGCGTGCGCGTCTCGTCGAGATACTTGCGCAGATACTTGAGGCGCGTGGCAAGGCGGTTCGCCGCCTGGAAATCGTCGCTCGCGAAGGCCTTGGAGAGCTCGGACAGGACGGCAATCGCATCGGCCCCGGCCTTGGCCTGCAGCTTCTCCACCTTCTCGATGCTGGTGGCTTCCATCAGGGCTTCGCGCGCTTCCATTGCCTCCATCAACAGCTCGGGATCGCGCACCGTTTCGTCCTTCGAGACAGAGGCATCGATGCCATTGAGCCTCAACAGATAGGCCGCGCGGCGCAGCGGATCCTTGAGCGTCTCGAAGGCCTCGTTGAGGGCGACCGCCTGCGCTTCGGCAAAGGCACGCTCTTTCGCCGGCTTGGTCGCAAAACGGTCGGGATGGATCGCGCGCTGGAAGCCGAGATAGCGCTTCTCAATCAGATCGAGGTCGACGTCGAAGGTCGGTTCGAGCCCGAGGCGCCGGAAATGGTCAAGCTGGCCCGGCGGCTGGATGGCGCCGCAGGTGTGGCAGAACAGGACCTGTGCCGCGATCGGTCCCTTGCAGGACCAGCACGAGGTCAGACCAGCACGCGCGGCGGGCGTATCATTCGCTTGCGTTGACATCAGACGTGGAAGGATTCGCCGCAGCCGCAGCGGCCCTTCTCGTTCGGGTTCTTGAAGACGAAGCCGGATTGCAGCTTCTCTTCGACGTAATCCATTTCGGTGCCGAGAATGAACAGCGTCGCCTTCGGGTCGATCAGGACCGTCACGCCATCCTGCTGCACCACCTCGTCCATCGGCCCCTTCTCGTCAGCGAATTCCAGCGTGTAGCTGAGGCCAGAGCAGCCCTTGGTCTTGACGCCGATCCGGACGCCGGCCGACGGCTTGCCGCGCTTCTCGAGCAGCGCCTTCACGCGGGCGACCGCCGCCGGGGTCAGATTGATCGCCGCCGGCCTGGGACGGGGCGAGCGCTTTGGCTTGACGTCCGGCGCAGCCACGGCGGGCGCGCTGTCCGGGATGTTAATGCCGGTATCCATGATGCTCGCGCTACTCCGCCGCTTGGTCGGCCGACTTGGTGCCGTGCTTCTCGCGATAGTCGCGGATCGCGGCCTTGATCGCATCCTCAGCCAGCACCGAGCAATGGATCTTCACCGGCGGCAGCGACAGATGCTGCGCAATCATGGTGTTCTTGATCGTTTCGGCCTCATCCAGGGTCTTGCCCTTCACCCACTCGGTCGCAAGCGAGGACGAAGCGATGGCCGAACCGCAGCCGAAAGTCTTGAACTTCGCGTCCTCGATGCGGCCGTCGGCGCCGACCTTGATCTGCAGCTTCATCACGTCGCCGCAGGCAGGCGCTCCAACGAGGCCGGTACCGACGCTGGCGTCGCCTTTGTCCAAGGCGCCGACGTTGCGCGGGTTCTCATAATGGTCGATCAGTTTTTCGCTATAGGCCATGTGTACTCTCCTAGAATTCCAAGCCGATCATTGGGCTCGGCCGCATCGATCAGTGCTCCGCCCACTTGATCGATTTGATATCGACGCCTTCCTGCGCCATCTCCCACAGCGGGCTCATGGAACGCAGACGCTGCACCGATTCCACGATGTGCTCGACTGCGTAGTCGACATCCTGTTCGGTGGTGAAACGGCCCAGACCGATGCGTAGCGAGGTGTGCGCCAATTCCTCTTCCACGCCGAGTGCCCGCAGCACATAGGACGGCTCGAGCGACGCCGACGTGCAGGCCGAACCGGACGAAACCGCGAGGTCCTTGATTCCCATCATCAGCCCCTCGCCCTCGACATAGGCGAAGGAGAGGTTGAGATTGCCGGGGATGCGGCTGTCGAGATCCCCGTTGAGATAGACCTCCGGCAGCTTCTCCTTGATCCTGTTGTAGAAGCGGTCGCGCAGGCTCCTTAGCCGCTCCGCTTCCGCACCCATCTCGCGCTGCGCGATCGCGCAAGCCTCGCCCAAGCCCACGCAGAGCGGCGTCGCCAAGGTGCCGGAACGCATGCCGCGCTCCTGCCCACCGCCATGGATCAGCGCCTCCAGGCGCACGCGTGGCTTGCGCCGGACATAGAGCGCGCCGATGCCCTTCGGCCCGTAGATCTTGTGGCCGGAGATCGACATCAGATCGATGTTCATCTCGTCGACATCGAGCGGGATCTTGCCGACCGCCTGGGCCGCATCGGTATGGAAATACACCTTGGCCGCGCGGCAGATCTTGCCGATCTCGGCCAGCGGCTGGATCACGCCGATCTCGTTGTTCACCGCCATCACCGACACGATGCAGGTATCGGGCCGGATCGCGGCCTTCAGCTTCTCAAGATCAATGAGGCCGTTCTGCTGCACCGGCAGATAGGTGATTTCGAATCCTTCCAGCTCCAGGTGGCGGCAGGAATCGAGCACGCACTTGTGCTCGGTCACCACGGTGATGATGTGGTTCTTCTTGCCCTTGTAGAAGTGAGCGACGCCCTTGAGCGCGAGGTTGTTCGATTCCGTGGCGCCGGAGGTGAAGATGATCTCCTTCTCGTCGGCGCCGATGATCGAGGCGACCTGGGCCCGCGCCTTCTCGACCGCCTGCTCCGCCTCCCAGCCGTAGCTGTGATTACGCGAATGCGGGTTGCCGAAATGCGTGGTGAAATAAGGCAGCATCGCCTCCACCACGCGTGGATCGGTCGGTGTCGTCGCCTGGTAGTCCAGATAGATCGGCGTCTTCGGACGGTTCTGGCCGTCGACCGCGATCTTCTTTTCCTGCAATGAACTCATTTCATGCACACCCTTGCTTCAGGCCGCCGGCTGCATGTCCGACAGCGTATGAGTCTTTCGGCCGGCAAGATCGGCCAGCCGCGCCGCAAGCCCGTCGATTTCCGCCTCGCTGTTCCACCAGCCGAGGCTGATGCGGATCGCCGACCGCGCCAGCTCGTCGCCGTAGCCCATCGCCAGTGCCACGGGACTTGGCCGCACCTTGCCGGATGAACAAGCCGATCCGGCGCTGATCGCATAGCCCGCCAAATCCAGTGCCATCACCAAAGTCTCACTCGACTTTCCGGAGATCGCCACACAGGAGGTGTTGGGCAGCCGCGGCGAGTCCGCGCCAAGGATCGAGATGCCGAGCTCAGCGAGCTTCGCTTCCAACCGGTCGCGCAGCTCAGCGAGCTTCGTCGCGTTCGAAACGCTCCGCGCCTCTTCCGCTGCCGCGCCGAAAGCCGCGATGGCCGGCACGTTCTCCGTACCGGCACGCCGGAACTTCTCCTGGCCGCCGCCGAGCAGGACCGGCTTGATCGCGAGATCGCCGTTCAGGATCAGCGCACCGGCGCCGAGTACGCCGCCCATCTTGTGGGCCGACAGACTCAACAGATCGGCGCCGAGTTCGCTCATATCAATCGCAATACGGCCCGGCGCCTGCGATGCGTCGCAATGGAGCAACCCGCCCGCCGCGTGCACCAGATCGGCCGCAGCCCGCACCGGCTGGATCACGCCGGTCTCGTTGTTCGCCAGCATGATCGAGACGAACGCCGGACGCCCGGCTTCGTGCAACGCCGCCGCCAGATCGTCCAGATAGACCTGGCCGCTGCGCAGAACCCGCACCTTGCGCGCACCGGCCATTTCGGCCGGCTTCGATACCGACTCATGCTCGATGGCGGACACGATCAGCGGCCGGTCGCCACGGCTTGCCAGCGCCAGATTGTTGGCCTCGGTCCCGCCGGCGACGAAGACGACGTTTTCCGGCTTCGCGCCGGCCAGTCGCGCGACCTGGATGCGGGCGCGATCGACCACGGCGCGCGCCGCGCGACCGAAGCCGTGCACCGACGACGGATTGCCGATCGTGCACAACGCCGCTTCCAGCGCCGCCTGCGCAGCAGCGCAGGGCGGCGTGGTCGCATTGGCATCCATGTAGACCGCGTTGCTCATGGCACTCGCTAGTTGGTGAGCTCTATTCCGCTGCGACGGTCGTGCGCACCGGATCGTTGACGGCTTCTGGCGGCGTCGCGCCGTCGGCCTCCAGCGGCTCTCCGAGCTGCGACTTGCCGAGGACACGGCGATTCACCACGTCCGCGAGCGAAACCGAGCTCAGGAACAGATGAATCTGATGCGTCAGCTCCTCCCACAAATCGTGGGTGAGACAACGGCTCTTGTCGCTCTGACAGCCGGTGCCGGTGTTCGGCTTGCAACGCGTGGCGCGGATCGGCTCGTCGACAGCCATGATGGCGTCGGAGATTCGCGTATCTTCCGCACTGCGCGACAGCAGATAGCCCCCGCCGGGCCCACGCACGCTCTTCACCAGGCCGTTGCGCCGCAACTTGGCGAACAACTGCTCCAGATAGGAGAGCGAGATTTCCTGCCGCTGCGAGATGTCAGCCAGAGCCACCGGGCGCCCATTGCTGTGCGACGCCAAGTCGACCAGAGCCATAACTGCATAACGTCCTTTGGTGCTTAATCTCACGACCAACCTCCATCACAATCGGCTGAGCCCGGCGCCTATTCCGCCGCGAAGTCAGACCGTCTCGCTTCCTCTGTCCCGGAACCAACGGCCGAATCGGAACCCGTATCCGATGCGGCCCTAACCACCTTGCCGTTCAACTCGCCTTCCAACATCGCGACGCGTCCCTGCAGCCGCGTGACCTGATCCATCAGCCCTTCGATCGCGCGTGCGACCGGGTCGGGCAGCACGCCGTTCGGCAGACCATAGGCCGCGAAGTCACCCGCATCGGCGCCGCGCGGCGCAGCGATCTTGGCGGGGATACCGACCACCAGCGCGCCCGCCGGCACATCAGTGACTACAACCGCGTTGGCACCCACTTTGGCACCCGCGCCGACCGTGATGGCGCCCAGCACCTGCGCGCCCGCCCCGACGATCACCCGGTCGCACAAGGTCGGATGACGCTTCTTGTTCACCTGGGCCGCCGAATTCACCGAAGGCGAGGTGCCGCCCAAGGTGATGTCCTGGTACATGGTGACGTCGTCGCCGATCTCGGCGGTCTCGCCGATCACCACCCCCATTCCATGGTCGATGAACAGACGGCGACCAATCGTCGCGCCTGGGTGGATTTCGATGCCTGTGAACCAACGTGCGAGCTGGGAAACCATGCGGCCCACGAGCCGCCAGCCCCGCACCCAGAGGGCGTGCGACAGGCGGTGGGCCAGGATGGCATGGAACCCCGGATAGGTAAGCGCCACCATCAGCCGCGAATGGGCAGCCGGATCGCGGGCGATGATCGAATCGATGTCTTCAGCGAAATGCTTGAAAATCATGACGGCCATCGTGTTTACTACCGCCCCGCTGCCCTTAATTGACTTCACCAGTCAACTTTAGCGGCACAGGTCGCGGCAAAGAGCGCTCTCGCAGTCGATATAGTATGTCCCACTACCTCAGTCAAGTTTATGGCCGGCAATCTCCTGCTTCGGCTCATAAGATAACCTTATGTCATTGTCGGATAAGCGGTCTTTCCGGAGCGTCTCGCCATGCCTGAAGTGATCATGAATGGCCCGGAAGGCCGGCTGGAGGGCCGTTACACCCAGAACGGGGAACCCAATTCGCCGATCGCTCTGCTGCTGCATCCCCACCCGCAGCATGGCGGAACGATGAACAACAAGGTTGTTTACCAGCTCTACCAGTGCTTCCAGAAAAAGGGGTTCTCGGTTCTGCGCTTCAACTTCCGGGGGGTTGGGCGCTCCCAGGGCAAATTCGACCGCGGAGAGGGCGAGCTGAGCGACGCGGCGGCCGCTCTCGACTGGCTGCAGACCTGGAATCCGAATGCGCCACAATGCTGGATCGCCGGTTTTTCCTTCGGCGCCTGGATCGGCATGCAGCTTCTGATGCGCAGGCCGGAGATCAGCGGCTTCATCTCGGTTTCGCCGCCGGCGAACATCTATGATTTCAGCTTCCTTGCACCCTGTCCGTCATCGGGCCTGATGATCCAGGGCGACCAGGATACCGTGGTGCCGCAGGACGCGGTCGCCAAGCTGGTCACAAAGCTCAGTCACCAACGTGGGATCAAGATCACCTACCAGATCATCCCGGGGGCGACGCATTTCTATACCGAGCATCTGGATGAACTCAGCAAGTCGGTCGACGACTACCTGACGACCGCAATCCCGGAGACAGCCGCCAAGATCCGCGCGTCGCGCTAGGCCGCTGCGTGATGCCGCCCGCCCGGCATCGGTCGGGGCACGCCGGTGGTGCCGGGAAAGCTGAGCGGCAGACCGCGCAGCGAGCGGACAGCCATGAAGGCGAAAGCCTGTGCTTCCAGGGCATCGCCATCCCAGCCGACCGCGTCGACCGAGCGCACCGGGCAAGGCAGCCGCGCACGCAGGGCCTGCATGATCGCCGGGTTGAGACGCCCGCCGCCGCACACCAGCCACTCACGAGGCGGCGACGGAAATACGCGCACCGCCTCCGCCGCCGACCAGGCTGTGAAAGCAACCAAGGTCGCGGCGCCATCCGCAGCGCTGAGCCCGCTCAACGCCGAATCGGCGAGCGCCTTGAAATGCTGGCGATCCAGCGATTTCGGCGCGGGCAGTGAGAAATATGGGTCGGACTTCAGTTTCGCCAGCGCCGTGACTGAAGGATGTCCACTCGCAGCCAACGCACCGTCGAGATCGGCAGGCTTCCCGGTGTGCCGCAACGCCCAGTCATCGAGCAGCGCGTTGCCAGGCCCGGTGTCGAACGCCAGCAGCGATCCGTCTTCGCCGATCCAGGTAACGTTGCCGACACCGCCGAGATTGAGCACGGCAATCGGCTTCGGCAGATGAGCCGCACGTGCAAGATGATAGACCGGCGCCAATGGCGCGCCCTGGCCGCCGGCGCCGACATCGGCGCTGCGGAAATCGTTCACCACGTCGATGCCGGTGAGCTTCGCAAGCAGCGCGCCGTCGCCAATCTGCACGGTCTGGTGCCGCTCCGGCGCGTGGTGGATGGTCTGGCCGTGAAACCCGACGACCGCAATCTCGGAAGGCTTGCGGTCGGCTTCTGCCAGCAATTGCCCTACCGCATCGGCATGGCGCTCGGTCAGTTCGCGCTCGACGGCGGCGACCGGTCCCTTGCCACCGAAGCAGGATTGCAGGCGCGCCCGGAAGGCAGCGTCATAGGGCAGCTCGATCGTCGGGCCGAAATCGTCGATCAACGTGCCGTCGGTATGAATGAGGGCCGCATCGATGCCGTCGCACGAAGTGCCGCTCATCAAGCCGATGGCCCACACTGCGCCCTCTCCTTTTGCCTTGGAATCCATGGAATCCCGCCGGTTTACGCCGTTCCTGCCGATGTGTTACATCACCGCCCACCGAAAGCAAAGCCGCCAGAACCATCGCCAAGATCATGTCCGCGCCGAAATCCGAATTCCTGAAAGTCATCGTGGAACGGGGCTACCTGCACCAATGCACCGACTGGGACGCATTGGATGCGTTGATGGCGAAGCAGGCGGTCACGGCCTATATCGGATTCGACGCGACCGCCGATTCCCTGCATGTCGGCAACATGGTGCAGATCATGCTGCTGCGCCGGCTGCAGCAGACCGGGCATCGCCCGGTCGCCCTGATGGGCGGGGGCACGACCAAGGTCGGCGATCCTTCCGGCAAGGATGAAAGCCGCAGGCTCCTAACCGTCGAGGACATCAATCGGAACTTCGACGTCATCAAGCAGAGCTTCCTCGGCTACCTCACCTTCGGCGACGGCAAGACCGACGCCATCATGGTCAACAATGCCGATTGGCTGGACAAGCTGAACTACATCGAGTTTCTGCGCGACTACGGCCGACACTTCTCCGTCAATCGCATGCTGAGCTTCGATTCCGTGAAGCTGCGGCTCGAGCGCGAGCAGCCGCTGAGCTTCCTCGAGTTCAACTACATGATCCTGCAGGCCTACGATTTCCTTGAGCTCGCGCGGCGGCATGATTGCCGCTTGCAAATGGGCGGCTCCGACCAATGGGGCAACATCGTCAACGGCACGGAACTGGGCCGGCGGGTCGACAACAAGGAGCTGTTCGGCCTGACCGCGCCGCTCATCACGACCGCATCGGGCGCCAAGATGGGCAAGACTGCGGCGGGTGCGGTGTGGCTCAACCCCAACCGCCTCAGCCCGTACGACTACTGGCAGTACTGGCGGAACACCGAAGATGCCGATGTCGGCCGCTTCCTGAAGCTGTTCACCGATCTCCCGATGGACGAAATCGCGCGGCTGGAGAAGCTGCAAGGCGCCGAGATCAACGATGCGAAGATCGTGCTCGCGAACGAAGCGACGACGCTCTGCCACGGCACCGCCGCGGCGCGCAATGCCGCGGAGACGGCGCGCCGCACCTTCGTCGAAGGCGGCCTGGGCCAGGATCTGCCGGTGGTGGAGATCGATCGTGCCGAGCTTGCCGCCGGCATACCGGCCTACGAACTGCTGCGACGCTCCGGCCTTGTCACCAGCAATGGCGAGGCCCGCCGGCTGATCAAAGGCGGCGGCGCGCGCATGAACGACGCGGTCATCGAAGACGAGAGCCGCAAGGTCACGGAAGCCGATCTCGATTCCGGCGGCGTGGTGAAGCTGTCCTTCGGCAGGAAGAAGCACGCGGTCGTCCGCGTGAAATAATTCGAAAGCTTATTTGCGATTGCCACGCTCGATCTTGGGCGGCGTGTAGTCGCCTCCTTGATCGATATCCTGGGTGAAGATGTCGCGAAGGAATCCGGGCGCCAGCGCGGTCCACGGATTGACGTCGATCTCGGGTTCCGGCAGATCGCCGCTGATCCCGTATGCGGCGGAAAACAGGCCCTCCCCCGGCCCCCCCTGCAGCAGGGGGCCGAGAAGTGGGATGTTCCCGAGAATGCTGTTGATCGCGTAGGCCGGCACGATAACGCCCTTGAGGTCGATCTTCTGACGGTCGAGATCGATGGTGCCGCTCGAGGTCAGGCCGATCGACGGCCCGGCGCTGCGGAACTTCTTCACCTCGATCTTGCCCATCGTCTTGGTGAAGCGCGCGCTCGCGCCGTCGAAGTAGAAGCCTTCGCCGCTCAGCACGTCCACTAGGCCGGTGAGCGCGGCGACCGACAGGAAGCGAACGAAGAACGGCGTATTGACCAGCCGGAAGGAGCTCGAATCCAGGCGCCCCTTCAACGGGCGATGCGGCTCGTCATCCTTCACTTTGCCTGTAATTTTGAGCGTGCCGCCCTTGATGGAATCGTAGATGTCGAGTGCGCGCAAGGCAGCGCCGGCGTCTGTCGTTTCCGCCGTCAAAGCGTGCTCTCCAGGATCGCCGGGGCGATAGGTCAGGTGCATCGGCGCACCACCGGGCAACGTGGCGGACACGTCGATCACCTCCCACCACATCGGATCGTGGTAGAGTTCCACTTTCACGTCCTTCAGTTCGCGGCCCTCGCCGATGCGCACAGACTTCAAGGACGGCGCCAACAAGCGGAACGGCCGCTGAGTCTCGTTCTCTTCGCGCGCCAGAGTCGCATCGTCCTTGGGTGGATCTTCGTTCTTCATCCAAGGCTCGACGTCGACATCACCGCCGGCGATCGAAACATCGATCAGATCGCCCTTGAATGCGACACCGACATTGCTGAGCGAGTTGCGGCCGTAGCGCAGGCTCGGCATGGTCACCTGGGTCGGCTTGCCGGTCTGGTCGAAATCGATCTTGCCGGCGGTCTTGAGATCGCCGGCCGCAACATCGAAGATCGGAATATTGACTATGCGCTTGTTGCGCATTTCCACGGCCAGCTTGCCCTGCCCCGGCCGGCCCGCCGGCTTCGACCATTTCGCGAATTCGAAGGCCAATGCCGACTGCGTGAGGTCGAAGGCCGCGTCGATCCTGCCGCGGCCGCCCGGATAGCTGATGTAAGTGAGGTCGGTGTGCGCCGGCCCGTCGAAGAATGGCCGAGTCTCGAATCCGAATGCGGCGCGCTGCTGCGCATCGACCGTTCCGACAGCGCGAATTTGCTGCTCGAATTTCGCATCGTCATTGAAGTTCTCGAGCCACTGCAGATCGAGCGGAATACCGCCGAATTTGAGCGGCCCGTTGATGCGCATGCCGTTCTGGCTCAGCGCCAGCTCCAGGTTTCCCTCTGTCACGTCCTGGTCGAACATCGCCTTCCGCAATCCGACATTGGCCATGGTGGCGGTGACCCCGATCTTCACCTTGGCGAAGGTCAGTTTCTTCTCGGCGGGGAAATCGAACTGGATGTGGGTTGTGACGTCGCCTGAAGCGCTCTCAGGCTTCAGGCCCAGCTTGCTGGTGTAGCCGAGGCGCGGATGATCGAGCAGCGCCAGCGCATCCTTCATCGGGCTGCTGATATCGCCGCCCACCTTGATGAACTGGTCCTTCTGGTCAAGGCCTGTGATCAGAAGATCGCCCTTGCCGAGCTTGATGTTGCCGACGTCGCCACCCTCGATCTTCGCCGTGAATTTCTTTGCATCGAACGTCGCCGTCGCGACCCCATGCTCGATCGGCGGCATCGGACGTAGATAGTGCACGGTCAGATTGTGCGCCTTGAACGTGCCGCCCAGTTCCTCCACCTGCACCGAAGGAGTCTCGCCTTTCGGAAAGCGAATCTTGGTATTGGCGTCGAGGTTTTCGACCACGCCGCTGGTGATATTAGGTATGAGCCAGCCGCGCGCATCGGCCGCGACCGATTCCGGCCACCAGCCATCAACCTTTTGCCAGTCGATACCGTCGCCCTTCAGGTTCGCAGTCAGCAGCGGCGCCCCGTCATCAGTCGCCCGGCCGCTGAGGAAGCCATCTCCTTGCCCGCTCAGCTCGAATTTTGGACCGTCCAAATCGAGCGTGAGGGCGTCGAGCGCGATGAGATCGCGGTCGGGATCGACGCTGCCCTCTGCGGACAGCGTCTTGACCGGCAGCGGGGCCTTCATGAACCCTGGAAGGGCGATCTCGCCATTGCCACCTGACAGCGAGAACTTGGTGGCGCCGATCTCGCCCTTGAATGAGACGGTGGTGCGCGCTTCGCCCTCCAGGAAGACGTTGGCATTGGCGAGAACCGCGAGCCCGGTCTCGATCAGGCCGATCGAGGGCGCCGCAAAGCGCTTCAGCTGCACGGCAATCTCGAACTTGTCGCCACCCGATGGCAGGAACACCTGGCCGCTCACCAATGCAGGATCGCCGAATTGCGGCACGCTCGATCGGAACGAACCGGCAAGGCCGCGATCGCCGCGCGCCAGGTGAATCTCCAGATTGTCCGCCTTCCACACGTTGCCGGCGTGACGATCATCGATACTGATCGTACCGGAATAGATCGCGGCCTCCGTCAAATAGCCAGTGCGCTTCTCACGATCCGGGGCCCGCAAGAGCTCGCCCACCAGCGCGCCAAGGAAATCGGTCTGCGTCTCGGGTGCACTCTCTTGCTCCGCACTTCCGCCCAGCAGTGTCTCGCCGAATTGGAAGTCGCCGGCCTCGCTGCGCCGGAGAGCAAGCTGGGGGCGAAAGAGCTCGATGCGGGACGGCGCCACCAAACCCCGAAACAGGGCAGCGCCACTGATGCCGAAGCCCACTTCCGGGACGGACGCGAGTTCGCGCCCCGCTCTATCCTGGATCCGCACGCCGACCCCACGGATATCGAGCGTACGTTGCCAACCCGCCCAAGCCAGCACCGTGTCCTGGATCACGAACTGGAAATCGGCATCGGGCTGGTTCAGCGCCTGTTCGACATAGGGCTTCAGGAAGCTGAGATGGATCGGGCCTTCATAGGCCAGCCGATAGGCGACGAAGCCCAGGACGATCGCGATGCCGGCGAGCAGCGCGCCAAGCGCTTCCAGCGCGATCTTGCCAGCGCGTACGATCATCCGGCACGCCGGCGTAGGTGCAGGGCGCTCGGCTTGACCACCGTCTTTCGATGCCGCAGTCTGCGAGCCCAACGAACCCCAGTCGCCGTGCGATGCCGCTTGCCATCGACCCCACGCAATTGCCGAAGCCGCACGATCTGCGCCAAGTGCAGATCGAAAATGATCGCCTGGCAGCGATCTTGTGTCCGACCGACGAGACCGGATTGCCGGGCGCGGCAGAACGACAGGCACTGCTGACTGCGGTATTCGGCAACAGTCCTTATTTGAGCCACCTGATCATCAGTGAAGCCGCCCAGTTCTATGCAGTATTAGCCGACGGCCCGGACTCTGTCTTTAACAAATTGTTGAACGATCTCGCGGACTTGGCACTTGCCGACCAGGACGATGCCAGCCTCATGCACAGCCTGCGGATCGCGAAGCGCCGGGCCCACTTGACGATCGCCATCGCCGACATTGTGCGCGCTTGGCCGCTTGAACGGGTCACCGGGGCCCTGAGCGACTTCGCGGATTCCGCGGTCGCCGCCACCACGGCTTTCCTGCTGCACCAGGCTCACAACAACGGAGAGCTGGAGCTGCCTCATCCGGAGAGTCCGGTGCGCGAAAGCGGGCTGGTCATTCTCGGCCTGGGCAAGCTCGGCGCGCGCGAACTCAACTATTCCAGCGATATCGACCTCATCGTCTTGTTCGATCTCGACCGCGTGCGCTATCGCGGCAAGCGCACCGCGCGCGAGTGCTTTGTGAAGGTGGCGCGCGGGCTTGTGCGGCTGCTGCAGGATGCAACCCAGGACGGCTATGTGCTCCGCGTCGATCTCAGACTGCGGCCCGACCCCTCTTCCACGCCGCTCGCCATGTCGACCATCGCGGCCGAAACTTACTACGAGGGCATGGGGCAGAACTGGGAACGCGCCGCCATGATCAAGGCGCGCGTGATCGCCGGCGATGTTCCGGCCGGCGATGAGTTCATCGGCAACCTGCGCCCGTTCATCTGGCGCAAACATCTCGATTTCGCGGCCATCCAGGACATCCACTCGATCAAGCGCCAGATCCACGCCGTCAAGGGCCATCGCGAGATTGCGGTCGGCGGTCATAACATCAAGATCGGCCGCGGTGGCATCCGCGAAATCGAATTCTTCGCCCAGACCCAGCAATTGATCTGGGGCGGCCGCAATCCCGAGCTGCGCCTGCAGCAGACCTGCGCTGCGATCGAGCAGTTGGTCGCCTTCGGCCGCACCAGCCGCGAAGCGGCAGACGATCTCATCCAGGCCTATCGCTACCTGCGCCACGTCGAGCATCGGCTGCAGATGATCGATGATCGCCAGACCCAGACGCTGCCCGACGAGGGACCGGAGCTGGACCGCCTGGCCCTGTTCTGCGGCCACGCCGACACTGCCGACTTCAGCGCGACGCTGATGCATCACCTGGGTCAGGTCGAGGACCACTATGCCGATCTGTTCGAGGAAGCGCCGGCTCTGGGCGGCCAAGGCAATCTCGTCTTCACCGGGACCGAGGATGACCCCGCGACCGTCGCGACCCTGGAGCGCATGGGATTCCCCGATGGCAGCGCGGTTTCCGCTCTGGTGCGCGCGTGGCATCACGGGCGCTATCGCGCCACCCGCAGCGCGCGGGCGCGCGAACTGCTGACCGAGCTGATGCCGAAGCTGCTCGAAGGTTTGTCGCGCACCGCCGATCCCGACACCGCATTCCGGCGGTTCGACGGATTCATGCGCTCCTTGCCGGCTGGAGTTCAGCTGTTCTCGCTCCTCTATTCGAACCCTGCGTTGCTGGATCTGATCGCCGACGTGATGGGTAGCGCCCCACTCTTGGCCGATCATCTCAGTCGATACCCGATGCTGCTTGACGGGGTGCTGACGGCGGGTTTCTTCGAGAAGGTCCCTGATCGCGCCGCCATGTCGCGTGACCTTCACCGCCAGCTTTCCTTCGTCGACGATTTCCAGGATCGCCTTGGCCTGATGTGCCGCTGGACTGAGGACCGACAGTTCCAGATCGGCGTCAGGCTGCTGAAGGGCGTGGCCAACGGCAATATCGCGGCCGGCGAACTGTCCGATGTGGCGGACGCGGTGATCGGCGAACTGTTCCCCGCGGTCTCGGCCGAGTTCGAAAGAATGCACGGAAAGCTGCCGGGGCGAGGCCTCGTAGTCGTCGGTCTCGGCAAGCTTGGCAGCCGCGAGATGACGGTGACCTCCGACCTCGACCTCATCTTCATCTACGACATACCCGAGGACGTCGAGGGCTGGGATACGCTGCACTCGGACGGCCGCAAGCCGCTGCCGCCCATCCAGTATTACGCGCGGCTGGCGCAACGCATGATTACCGCCCTCACCGCGCAGACCGGCGACGGCAAGCTCTACGATGTCGACATGCGCCTGCGGCCGTCCGGCAACGCCGGGCCGATCGCCAGCGGACTGCAGCCGTTCGAACGCTATCAGTCGAACGAAGCCTGGACCTGGGAGCATATGGCACTGACGCGGGCGCGCCCCATCACCGGCGATCCCAGCCTGATGGGCCATGTCGAACTCGCCCTGCGCCGCATCCTGATGGCAAAGCGCGACCCCGGGAAGCTGCGCACCGATGTCCTGGAGATGCGCGAACGCATGGCGCAGCAGCATCGCGGCGAATCCCTCTGGGACTTCAAGCACCGGCGTGGCGGTCTGGTCGATATCGATTTCATCGCGCAGTATCTAATGCTGCGTCACGCAGCGCACCATCCCGATGTGCTACGGCGCAACCCTTCGCTGGCGCTCGGGCGGCTGGCGGAGATGGACCTGATGAATCGCGCCATGGCCGACCGGCTGATCGAGGCCGTCAATCTGTGGCGCCAGTTGCAGCAGATGACGCGTCTATTGGTGGGTGAGCAGGTGCAGGAAGGCAAGCTGCGCGCCGCGACCGAGCGCCATCTGGCAAAGGTCGCCGATTGTCCCGATTTCGCGTGTTTGAAGGGGCTGATCCAGGACCGATATGAGTCGGTGTATCAGGATTTCGGGGCAGTGTTCGGGCTGAGCTCAGACAAGTAGGGCGACGCCGACCGACGCGACCAGAAGAACCGCAAAGCACACATTGATGATGCGGTTGGTTCGCGGCTCCCGGAACATCCGGGTCAGCGCCGAGCCGGCGACCAGCCAGGCGATGTTGACGGATGCGATGATGATGCTCAACACAACGATCTTGGCCGTCACATCCAGTGCCACGCGCTCATGGATCAGCACAAAGCTGGAGAACAAGGCGGCCATCGCTGCATAGCCCTTTGGATTGACCAGCGACAGGAAGATGCCGCCGGCGAAGGACGGCCGACGGCCCTGCTCACTCGCGTCCGCAAGAGGCGGCGCGGTGGCGATGCGGAACGCGAGATAGGCGAAATACGCGCTCGACAGAGCGACCACGAAAGGTGCCGCGCCCGGTAGAGCGAGCAGCAGGCCAACGATCCCCGATGCGGTAATCCCCATCACCGCGACCATGCCGAGGTCAATGCCGGTCATATAATAGAGGCCGCCCCGTGCACCAAAGGCCGCGCCGGTCGCCGCCAGACTCAAGGTCGCCGGGCCGGGACTGCCGGCCAGCGCTAGCCCCGCAAGAATGAAACCAAGAAGCCCGTCCAAAGCCGCACACACCTGTCTGCCGCTGGCAGCAGGCCAATGTCACCCTGGATTCCTCCGCCGCGTCTTGAACGATCGTGCGGCGGGTGGCATCGTGGCGCCGTTTTTCGACAGGGAGCGGACGAATGGCATTGAAAGTGGGCGACAAGGCACCGGCCTTTTCGATGAGGACCGATGGCGGCGGCAAGGTGTCGCTGTCCCAGCTCAAGGGACAGAACGTCGTGCTCTATTTCTACCCCAAGGACGATACCTCCGGCTGCACGGCCGAGGCCTGCGGGTTCCGCGATTCCTTGCCGAAGTTCGGCAAGACCGACGCGGCGGTCATCGGCGTCTCGCGCGACAGCGTCGAGAGCCACGACAAGTTCAAGAAGAAGCACAAGCTCAATTTCGCGCTCGGCTCCGACGAGACCGGCAAGGTGACGGAGGACTACGGTGTCTGGGTCGAGAAGAGCATGTACGGCCGCAAATACATGGGCATCGAGCGCGCGACCTTCCTGATCGACGGCAAGGGAATCATCCGCGGCATCTGGCGCAAGGTGAAGGTGCCGGGACACGTCGATGAGGTGCTCAAGGAAGTGAAGAAGCTGGCAGAGGCGTGACCGGGCGCATGATTGACTTGGCGCAGGGCGCTTGCGCAATTCTCGACACCGCCGCGCCGGCGGAGAAGGTTTCGCGCGCCCGTGCGTTGGCCGAGGCGTGGCGGGACGGCAGGGCCGCGTTCACGATTCCTGCCCAACCGCCGATGCGGCCGGCGCGGCCAGAACGCCCGCTCCTGCTCCCGCCGCGCGACATGCCGAAACGCAAGGCCGGCGGCAGCGCGGAGAAGCGGATCGCCCTTCTGCACGCACTGGCCCATATTGAGCTCAACGCCATCGATCTCGCCTGGGACATCATCGCGCGGTTTGGAACGGCTGAGATGCCGCGCGCATTTTTTGAGGACTGGGTGAAAGTCGGCGAGGAAGAAGCGGTCCACTTCTCCCTGTTGCAGGCGCGGCTGAACCAGTTGGACGCAGACTATGGCGACCTGCCGGCTCATGACGGTCTATGGCAGGCCGCCGAAGAAACCGCGCACGACCTGCTCGCCCGCCTCGCCATCGTGCCTCTGGTGCTCGAAGCGCGCGGCCTCGACGTCACACCCGACACCATCGCCGATTTCCGCCGCGCCGGCGACGATGAGAGCGCCGCGATCCTGGACCGCATCTATCAGGACGAGATCGGCCACGTCGCCGCCGGCATGCGCTGGTTCCACCATTTCGCGGACGCGGCCGGCCTCGATCCCAAGCAGGCCTGGCAGGAGCGCGTGCGCCGTCACTTCAGGGGCACGCTGAAGCCCCCCTTCAACGATGCCGCACGCAGCGACGCGGGATTCGATCCCGAGTTCTACCGGCCGCTGTCCGCGTAGTCTGAACGCTGCCTTGCGCAGCTATCATCCTAGCCTCACTACTTTGATCGCTGTGCTCCTGATCGGCATGCCCGGAACAGTGCCGCTCTTCCTGAGAGATTGGCGTCCTTTGACGACACCAGAATGCGCGTGCCCGGCGCCGCCTGAGCGAACGGAGACACGTATCAACTTCAGGCCACGAGCGTCGAGTTCTCGCGAGTGCATGGAACTGGCCCCTCCTGATCTCAAAATTGGGCAGGGCGCCCCGGCTGATGCCGGAGCGCCCTGTGGAGCAATGGAAAGCTGTCCGCCCCTACCGCAGCGATGTCGATCTATTGGACAGCTTCACCATGCAACGCCAGATCGAGGCCGTCGCGTTCCGTTTCTTCGGTGACGCGCAGGCCGACGACGAGGTCGATGATCTTGAGAATGATGGCGGTACCGACGCCGCAGAACACCATGGTCAGGATCACGCTCTTGAACTGGATCCAGACCTGCGCCGGGTTGCCGTCGATCAGGCCGACTGCCGCGTCACCGCCTTTCACGGCCACGGTCGCGAACACGCCGGTCAGCAGCGCACCGATGGTGCCGCCGATGCCATGCACGCCGAAGGCGTCGAGCGCATCGTCATAGCCGAGCGCGTTCTTGAGCGCGGTCGAAGCGACGAAGCAGCCGATGCCCGCAGCCACGCCGATCACCAGGGCACCCATCGGATCGACGAAACCGGACGCGGGGGTGATGCCGACCAAGCCAGCGACTGCGCCCGACACGATACCGAGGACCGACGGATGGCCCTTGGCGCCCCACTCGCAGAACATCCAGGCGAGCGCCGCAGCGGCAGCCGCAATGTGCGTGACGGCCATCGCCATGCCGGCGTTCGGCGACGCGGCGAGCGCCGACCCGGCGTTGAAGCCGAACCAGCCGACCCACAGCATCGCGCCGCCCATCACCGTGTAGACGAGGTTGTGCGGCACGAACGGAACCTTGCGATAGCCATTGCGCTTGCCGATCATCAGAGCGGCGACCAGACCGCTGATGCCGCTGCTGATATGCACGACGGTGCCGCCGGCGAAGTCGAGCACGCCCCAATCGAACATCAGACCGCCCGACGCCCACACCATGTGGCAGAGCGGCGAGTAGATCAGGATCGACCAGGCGCCGATGAAGAGCAGCATGGCGCTGAACTTCATGCGGTCGGCGAAGGCGCCGGTGATCAGCGCCGGCGTGATGATGGCGAAGGTCGCCTGGAACAGCATGAACACCGTCTCGGGGATGGTTCCCGAAACCGAGCCGACCGTCAGGCTCTTGAGGAAGAAGTTGCTGAGGCCGCCGACAAACGGGCTGCCCTCGGAGAAGGCCAGGCTATAGCCGATGACCATCCAGATAATGCTGACCAGGCAACAGATCGCGAACGACTGCATGATGATCGACAAGACGTTCATCTTGCGCACCATGCCGCCATAGAACAGAGCCAGGCCCGGAATGGTCATCAGCAGCACCAGGGCTGTTGCGCTGATCATCCAGGCGGTGTCGCCCGTATCCGTCGTCGGGTCCTGCGCCAAAGCCGGCACAGCAACCAGGGTTCCCGCCAGCGCGGCGATGATTCCTGACAATCCTCGACGCAAACCCAAACGAAGCATCCCTGCCCCCCTTGTAAAAGTATGACAAGCCGGTTGCTGCACTGCATCAGGCGTGCCAACTGCGGAGTGCCGGTGAATCCTGCGGAATATCACCGGCCAGAAGCAGACCGCCGCTCAAACGGTGAGCAGGTTGCGCGAATGCGCCTATTTCTTGGGCAAGAGAGCGACCGAGAGATCAGGAAGTGGCTTGCTCGCCGCCATGCACCTTGGCGGCCAGCGAAGCGCTCAGGAAGCGGTCGATGTCGCCGTCCAACACGCCCTGGGTGTCGCTGGTCTCGACCTCGGTCCTGAGGTCCTTCACCATCTGATAGGGCTGCAAGACGTAGGAACGGATCTGGTGGCCCCAGCCGATATCGCTTTTCTGCGCTTCTTGTGCAGCCGCCGCTTCTTCCCGCTTCCTGAGTTCCGCCTCATAGAGGCGCGCCTTCAGCATATCCATCGCCATGGCACGGTTGCGATGCTGCGAGCGGTCGGCCTGACAGGCAACCACGATGCCGGTCGGAACATGCGTGATGCGAACCGCGGAATCGGTCTTGTTGATGTGCTGGCCGCCGGCGCCTGACGCGCGGAAGGTATCGATCTTGAGGTCCTTGTCCAGAACTGATCGCGATGTTGTCGTCGATGACGGGATAGACCCAGACGGACGAAAAGCTGTGTGCCGCCGCGTATCTGAATCGAATCATACGGCGAGATGCGCACCAGCCGATGCACGCCGGACTCCGAGCGCAGCCAGCCGTAGGCGTTGGTCCCCTTGATCTCGATGGTGGCGGACTTGAGGCCAGCTTCCTCACCCGGGCTCTCTTCCAGCCACTCGACCTTGTAGCCGTGCTGCTCCGCCCAGCGGGTATACATGCGCAGGAGCATTTCGGCCCAATCCTGCGCCTCGGTACCGCCGGCGCCGGCGTGGACTTCGAGATAGCAATCGTTCTGGTCGGCCTCACCCGACAGCAGTGATTCGAGTTCCCGCTTCGCGACCTCTGCCTGCAAGACCTTGAGTTGCGCCTCGGCCTCATCCACGGACTTTGCGTCGCCTTCCGCCTCGCCGAGTTCGGCAAGCGTCAGGGCGTCATCCAGCTCGCGTTCCACGACGCGGTAAGCTTCGATGGCGTTGGCGAGATGCGTGCGCTCCCGCATGGTCTTCTGGGCTTTCTCGGGCTTGTCCCAGAGTTGCGGGTCTTCGGCCAAAGCGTTCAGTTCGTCGAGGCGACGCAGCGCATTGTCCCAGTCAAAGATGCCTCCTCAGCAGGGCCAGGGAAGACCTTATCTCCCCCGCCAACGCTTCAATCTCGGCACGCATGATCTTGCCTCTCAGGTGGGCGCATTCGTAACGGGGCGCGAACATGGCCAATCGACGCCGCGCGGTCAAGCGCCGGCGCGGATGATCCGGTCAGTAGATTCCGCCGCTGCTGTCGGTGGCTGGAGCCGCAGGCGCGGGCTGCTGCGGCGGTGTCGGCGCCGCACCCACCGCTGGACCTTGCAGGACAGGCTGAGCCGGCTGCTGCTGGGCTGGCGGTACCTCCTCGTCCCCCGACGGCGAAATGCCCGGCGGCAAGAGGTTGGGATGGTCGTCGATCGCTTCGCCGGAAACCACCGGCTGGCCGGTCTGGGATACGCCCGCCGAATCGGTGACCATTGCGCCGCCTTGGCCTTCGTCATCCCCGCCTGCGGCGCCCAGCGGGATGATCGACCCGTAGCCGGCATCCTGGCCGTAATTCGCGACGCCCTGGATGACGTTCTGATGGCCGGTCGGCTCCGTCCCGGGCTTGAAGGCCTCCAGGATCACCTTGCTGGCGCCGGGCAATGCGCGTTCGCCAGTATAATAGTCGACCCTTACCAGCCGAATGCCGGGAGGCACGCGGAACGGCGTCGCCGGCTTGTCCTTCAACGCTTCCATCATGAAGTCGCGGAAGATCGGCGCCGAATAGCGGCCGCCCGTCGCCTTTTCGCCAAGCGAACGCGGCTGATCGAACCCGAGATAGACGCCAGCCACCAAATCGGGCGAGAAGCCCATGAACCAGACGTCGCGGCCTTCATTGGTCGTGCCGGTCTTGCCGGCCAACGGCTTGCCCACCGCCCTCACCACGGTGCCGGTGCCGCGCTGCACGACACCTTCCAGCATGGAAACCATCTGATAGGCGGTGGTCGGATCCAGAACCTGCTGGCGGGTGTCCGGAATCTCCGGCGGCGCTTCGCCATTGTAGCTCTCGACCTGGCAGCCGTCGCATGGCCGCTGGTCGTGGCGATAGATCGTGCGGCCCTGATTGTCCTGCACGCGGTCGATCAAGGTCGGCTCGATCTTCTTGCCGCCATTGACGATCTCGGAATAGGCGCCCGCCAAGCGCATCACCGTGGTCTCGCCCGCTCCCAGCGACATCGCGAGCGTCTGCTGCATGTTGTCGATGACGCCGAGGCGTGACGCCATCTCCGCCACCTTCGCCATGCCGATGGTCTGCGCCACGCGGATGGTCATCAGGTTGCGCGAATTCTCCAGGCCTCTGCGCATGGTGGCAGCGCCGAGATAGTCCTGGGCGTAGTTCTCCGGCCGCCACAGCGGCAGGCCCGGCCCCTGATCGATCACGATCGGCGCGTCCAGGATCATGGTCGATGGCGTGAAGCCCGCTTCCAGCGCGGCCAGATAGACGATCGGCTTGAAGGAGGAGCCCGGCTGACGCATCGCCTGGGTCGCCCGGTTGAACTCCGACAGCTGATAGGACCACCCGCCGCTCATCGCCAGGACCCGGCCGGTATGCGGGTCCATCGCCACCACTGCGCCGCTGATCTCCGGCACCTGGCGCAATGCGTAGCGGCCTTCGACGACCTTGCCGTCTTCGACCAGCGGCTCAACCGCGATGATGTCGCCGACCTTCAAGACATCGGTCGTCGCGTTTGGCGATGGACCGAGATGACCGTCCGCCAGGCGCGGATGCGCCCAGCCGAGATCGCCAACCTTGATCTCGCCGGTGGTGCCATCCTTGAACCCGATCTTCGCCGTCGACTTGGCGGCCTCGACGACAATGGCCGGCCGCCAGTCGTAAAGCCACGACATGGCCGGCAGGTCCTGCATCGTCTTCTGCCAGTCCTCGACGCTGTCGACATGCTGGATCGGGCCGCGATAGCCCTGGGTCTTGTCGTAGGCGACCAGATGCTCGCGCAACACGCGATCGGCAATCTCCTGCAGCCGCGGGTCCACGGTCGCGCGGACGGCAAGACCCTTCTTGTAGAGGCCGTCCTCGCCGAACTGCTGCACGATCTCGCGCCGGATTTCCTCGGCGAAGTAGTCGGCGGTCACATGCTCGGTCTCATCACGCGTATGCAACTCAAGCGGCTCGGCCTTGGCCGCTGCCGCTTCCTCTGCCGTGATGTGGCCATCCTCCGCCATCCGGTCGATCACCCAGTTGCGGCGATCCAGCGCGGCCTGATGATTGCGCACGATGTTGTAGTTGTTCGGCGCCTTGGGCAGCGCACCGAGATAGGCCGCCTCGGCGATCGTGAGATCGTCCAGCGACTTGTTGAAATAGTTCAGCGCGGCGGTCGCGACACCATAGTTGCCGGACCCGAGATAGATCTGATTGAGATAGAGCTCGAGAATCTTGTCCTTGCTGAACGCCTTCTCGATCCTGAACGCCAGGATCATCTCGCGGATCTTGCGCTTGTAGGAAAGTTCGTTCGACAGCAGGAAGTTCTTGGTCACCTGCTGGGTGATGGTGGACGCGCCGACCGGACGGCGGTCCCCGTAGTTCCGGATGTTCTTCAAGGTGGCGCTGATGACGCCTGGAAGATCCACGCCGTGATGCGTATAGAAGGTCTTGTCCTCCGCCGCCAGGAAGGCATTGATGACACGCTTCGGCATGGCGGAAATCGGGACGAATACGCGGTTCTCGGTGGCGTATTCGGCGAGCAACCGGCCGTCGCCGGCATAGACGCGGGACACTACCGGCGGATCATAGCTGGCGAGCTGATAATAGTCCGGCAGGCCCTGCGAGAAGTGCTCGTAAACCAGCCACGCCGCGATTGCTCCGGCGGCACAGAGAAACACCAGCGTGCCGAGCAGGAATGAGAGAATTCTGATCAGTCGCATGATCGGGCCAGCCCAGGCCCCCTATTGTTGAATACGCCGTGGCAAATGCAATGGGTGCGGCCCCGCCAGCGCCCTTTTCGATGCGTCCGCCTTAATCCAACGCATGATGCAAGATCAAGGTTAAATTATGGCAACCCAAGGACTTGTGACAGGCGTGGGCCGCGCGCACGGGGCGCCATCGAGAACAGCTTCGGCCGGTCCATGCTCCGCGTCAGTTGCGGCGCACCAGCTCCTGCCAGGAGAAATAGTTCTCCACGGCCTGCCGGACCGCCCGCGCCAGCTGCTTCTGGTGGGTGGAGCTGCTCAGAAGCGCTTCGTCCTTGCTGCTGGAGATATATCCCATCTCGATCAGCACCGACGGCACGTCGGGAGCTTTCAGGACCGCAAAGCCGGCATAGCGGTGGGTGTTGCCAAGCAGCATGGTTTCGTCCTTCAGCTCGCGAACCAGCAGGCTGGCGAAACGGGTGGACAGGTTCTTGGTGTCCCGCTGCGCCAGGTCGATCAGGATGTTGCTGACCACATTGCTCTGCTTGCTGAGGTCGACCCCGGCGATGATGTCGGACTTGTTTTCCTTGGCGGCCAGGGCTTCAGCTTCCGCGTCCGAGGCCTTTTCCGACAGGGTATAGACCGAGGCCCCGCGGGTCGTCGGGTTGTTGTGAGAGTCGGCGTGAAGCGAAATGAACAGGTCCGCGCCCTTCTCGCGCGCCATGCCGAACCGATCGCGCAATGGGATATAAACGTCGGTATCGCGGGTCAGGAGAACTCGAAAGCTCCCGGTATCCTCCAGCTCTTTCTTGAGAGCCTTGGCAACAGCCAGCGTGATCTCCTTCTCGCTGACTGAGGCCCCGATGGCACCGGGGTCGATGCCACCATGGCCGGGATCGATAACAATCAGCGGCTTGCCGCGCTTGGGCTCCTCAGCCGGCTGCTTGGCTGCGCTGCCGCCCAGAGCACCGGCGCCTATGCCCGCGCCTCCGCCCGAGCTGCCCGCGCTCTTGGCGGGCTTGGTCGCCGGGGCGATCGACGCGACCGCACTATAGGAAGCGGACGGACTCTTGAGCTGGGCGCGGAATTGGGAATCCGAAATCGGCCGCAGGTCGATCAGCAACCGCAGCGGCTCGCCCTTGTCCGGCGGCACGAACTCGGCGCGTACCACGTCGGAGGGCTCCATCAGGTCCAGGACGACGCGCGAGGTGCCGGGCTTGAACAGGCCGTAGCGCATGCCGGCCACCAGTCCTTGGCCCGTCAGCTTGGTGCCGCTTTTGACCTTCCAGTCGACCTCGCCCATGTCGATGACGACGCGATAGGGGTCGGCAAGCGTGAACACCCGGAAGTCGCTGCGCTGGGTCAAGCTGATGACGACCCGCGTGAGAGTCGGCTCGACGCCCAGGCGTGCGTCCGTGATGGCCGGTTTGGCAACTGCTTGCGCAGCTCCCCCGAGCAGCAACGCTAGGCCAAGAATCCAGCCAATTAAACGCATTTAGCCCCGACTCCGGTGAATCAACCGCAATATACACTCGTAACACACTGCGAATCAACACTTTTCCGGATCGACTCGATCATGGCCCCAAGGCCACATCGATTGACGTTGTAACCTCAGCGCGCGCCGCTTATGCTGCGGCCGGCTCGGCTGAGAGTCGCTTGGTGGTCATTAAGCCGTTCTTAGGCTTAAGGAAAGGTAAAGTCACAAGCGCTAGCATCGCCGTGTCACAGGGTTTCGGTTGCCGTCAGCCTGCAGCGAAGCTCCCGCGTTGGAGCGGATCTCGGAACAGACGGTTCGGAACATTTGGGTAGCCCCGTCATCGCACTTTCATCGAGAGAGAAAGGCGCCGTCGGAGATGCCCGTTAACCACAGGTAGTCATGTCGTACACCTGGAATTCAACTGCGAGTTTCGCGCCGCCGCCTGCAATCGACGCAGGCGACGTTTGGCGCGCTGAGGAGTCCAACTACGATGGCCAAGGTCATGTTGATCGATGCCACCCACCCGGAAGAGACCCGGGTCGCGGTGGTAGACGGAAGGAAGCTGGAAGAATTTGATGTCGAGGTAGCCAGCCGACGCCCACTCAAGGGCAATATCTATCTCGCAAAAGTAACGCGCGTCGAACCATCGCTGCAGGCGGCATTCGTCGAATATGGCGGCAATCGCCACGGCTTCCTGGCCTTCAGCGAAATCCATCCGGACTATTACCGCATTCCCGTCGCCGACCGGGAAAAGCTGCTGCGTGAGGCGGCGGTCGACGAGGATGACGACGAAGTCATCGAGGTTCAGCCGGTCGAGCAGCCGGACGACCGCGTGGGCGGGGATGCCGATGTCATGTCGTCGGCGCCAGATGACGTTCCCGCTGAGGCGTCTTTCGACCACGACGCCGACGCCATCGCTGAAAGCGGCCCCGATATCGCGCCGTCCGACGATGCCGGTGGTGCGGCCGATGTTTGGCGCCACGCCGCCGGAACGCGGTCGACTTCGGTCGCGACGGCCGATGCCGTCGAGCCGGTAACCGGCACGATCGTCGCTGCAACCGAGGAACCCGCTGCTGAAACCCAGGGTCATGCTGAACCGGTAGCGTCCGAGCAGCGCGCGCCAGAAGAGCCGGAAGAGATGGTGTCGCCCTGGGAGCAGACCGAGGCGGGGCCAACCACCGCCGCGCTGGAAACGCCGCGCTTCGAACTGCGCAGCGCTCCGGTGGACGAAACTGCGGCCGTCGAGCCGCTGGCATCCGCGAGCAGCGTTGAAGTCGTGCCGGAAAGCGGCGCACATGCAGAGCCCGCGGCCGCGGTTATCGCGGCCGAATCACCGGCGGAGAACGGCAATGGCGATGCGGATCTGCCGGCGCCCGCCGAGGCTGAACTGGTGGAAGTGCAGACGGCCTCCGAAGTGGTCGATGTGATCGGCGGCGAAGAGCCAGCGCAGCAGGACGATCCGGAAGTCGACGAAGAGCGGGCGCGCCGCCGTCGGCAGCGCAACCTGCGCCGCTACAAGATCCAGGAGGTCATCAAGCGCCGGCAGATCCTGCTGGTCCAGGTGACCAAGGAGGAGCGCGGCAACAAGGGCGCCGCCCTCACCACCTATCTTTCTCTCGCTGGACGCTATTGCGTGCTGATGCCGAACACCGACCGTGGCGGCGGCATCTCGCGCCGGATCACCAGCGTCAATGACCGCAAGCGCCTCAAGTCGATCGTCGACGATCTGGATGCGCCGGAAGGCATGGCGGTGATCGTGCGAACGGCCGGCATGGAGCGCAGCAAGCCGGAGATCAAGCGCGACTTCGAATACCTGCTGCGCCTGTGGGACGAGATCCGCGAGGTGACGCTGAAATCCACCGCACCGGCCCTGATCTACGAAGAAGGCAGCCTGATCAAGCGGTCGATCCGCGATCTCTACACGCGTGATATCGGCGACATCATTGTCGCCGGCGACGAATCCTACCGGACCGCGCGCGCCTTCATGCGGACCTTGACGCCCAGTCACACACGCCGGGTGCAGTCCTATCGCGACCAGTCGCAACCGCTGTTCCAGCGCTACCAGATCGAAAGCCAGATCGCGGCGATCCACGAGCCGGTCGTGCATTTGCGCTCGGGCGGCTACATCGTGCTCAACCAGACCGAAGCGTTGGTGGCGATCGACGTCAATTCCGGCCGCGCGACGCGCGAGCGCAACATCGAGGAGACCGCCCTCCGCACCAACGTCGAGGCAGCGGAGGAAATCGCCCGCCAGCTTCGGCTGCGCGATCTGGCGGGGCTCATCGTCATCGATTTCATCGATATGGAGGAGAACCGCAACAACGCGCAGGTCGAGCGGCGCCTCAAGGAAGCGCTGAAGAACGACCGCGCGCGCATCCAGATCGGCCGGATATCCACCTTTGGTCTCCTTGAGATGTCGCGCCAGCGCCTACACCCCAGCCTGGTCGAAGCGAGCACGGAGGCCTGTGCGCATTGTCACGGAACCGGCCGTGTGCGGTCGGTGGAATCCACCGCGCTGCATGTGCTGCGCATGGCGGAGGAAGAGATCGCGCGGAGCTTTAGCCCGGGTGTCACGATCTTCGTGCCGAGCGCCGTCGCTTTGTTCATGCTCAACCACAAGCGTCGCGCCATCGAAGAGATGGAGCAGCGGCGAGGCGTACGGGTCTATCTGCAGGCCGACGATGAGCTGACGCCACCGGAATACCGGCTGGACCGCATCAAGCAGCTCAATCCGGGCGAAGAGGTCCAGCCGCGCACCGCGCAGCCGGCGCCGGCGATCGAGGAAGAGCCGGAGGATATCGCCCCAGAGGAGCTTGAGGCGGAAGTCGAAGCGGAGGCGCCCGAAGAGGCGGAGGAGAAGGCTGCTGCCGCGCAGGGCGAGCGCGAACGCGGTGGGCGCCGTCGCCGTCGCCGCCGCGGCCGTGGCGGCAAGTTCCGCGCCGATGAGTTCACCGAGAATGAGGACAGCGAGGACTGGCAGGCGCCGACCGCGCCTGTGCCACAACCGGAATCCGAGAAAGCGCCGATGGTAGCGCTAGCCGGTAGCGGCGAGGACGACAGCGACGACGAAGACGAGGACGATGCCGGCGCACAGGCATCGGGCCGCGATGGCGAAGAGGCCGTGGCTGAAGGCGAGCAGCCGCGCCGACGGCGCCGGCGCGGCCGCCGCGGCGGCAGGCGCCGGTCGCGGCGCCAGGATCGCGATCAGTCCGGCGAAGCGCAGGCCGGATCGCAGGATTGGCAGGATCGCCCGCATTCGGAGGAAACAGCGGACCAACCGGTCCCTGGACTTGGCGACCAGCCTGACCTGTCCGAGATGCCGGAGCAATGGGCGCAGCGTGTCGGTCCCCAGACTGGCGAGAACGCCGAGCCTTCGGGAGCGCCGGCAACGAGCGAAGCAGGCAACGGTGAGGAGCAAGCAGCCTCAGCGCAGCCCCGACGCCGGCAGCGCCGACCGCGTCGCCGCAATGAAGAAACGGCCGAGCCTGCGGTCGGAGCCTTCGAAGCTCCGCATGCGGCGCCCAGCCCGAGCGAGCCCGCGACCGTGCCGCCGCCGGCGGCACCCTCGTCGGTGCAAATCATTGAAGTCGGCGCAGGCCAAGCCGAGGCCAGCGACGAAGGTCCGCGCAAGCGCGGTTGGTGGCGCCGGCTGATCGAATAGCCCCGCCCCCACCGATCTGATCACCCAGTCGCTATATCCCCTCTCCTGCCGCGGAGAGGGGATATGCATTCCCGCAGGTCTGTCATTCATGCGGCCATCGATGTCCATGTCCGAAAACCGCGAGCGTTGGCGCCGCCTCGGTGGCATCATCGTCGCCATGAAACAGCACGACCTCTCCGAGCTCGATCCCCGGGCCTGCTATCGGGCGCTGAAGAGCCGTGATGCGCGCTTCGACGGCCGCTTCTTCGTGGGCATCACCTCGACCGGCATCTATTGCCGGCCGATCTGCCCAGCGCGCTCCGCCAAGTTCGAGAATTGTCGCTTCTTCCAGAGCGCGGCAGCGGCGCAGGAAGCGGGGTTTCGCCCGTGCCTGCGCTGCCGGCCGGAGACGGCGCCGGACCTCGGCTCCTGGCGCGGCACGTCGAACACGGTCTCGCGCGGCCTCGCGCTGATTGCCGAAGGCGCCCTCGACGGAGAAGAGGCCAGCGTCGATGCGCTGGCCGAACGGCTCGGTGTCGGCGGACGGCAACTCCGCCGACTTTTCAAGCAGCATCTCGGCGCGTCCCCGATCACGGTCGCACAGACCAGGCGCGTGCTGTTCGCCAAGCAGCTCATCCACGATACGCGTCTGCCGATGGCGGAGATCTCCATAGCGGCTGGCTTCGGCAGCATCCGCCGGTTCAATGAGACCTTCCAGCAGCTGTTCCGTCGGCCGCCCAGCGCACTGCGCCGCAAGACCGTCACGACGCTGCCCGAAGGTTCAGTCGGCGAGATCGGTGTCACGGTCCGCCTCTCCTATCGGCCGCCCTACGACTGGAGCGCCATGCTGGCGTTCCTCAAGGCGCGGGCGATCGATGGAGTAGAACGGATCGAGGGCGAGATCTATTGCCGCACCGTGTTGCAGGACGGCAGCACCGGAACGGTGGAGATTGTCCACCTGCCGCAACAGGCGAGCTTGAGCGCGACCATCCGATTCCCGTCCGTGCGCGCCTTACCGGCCATCGTCGGGCGGATCCGGCGCGTATTTGACCTTGGCGCCGACGTCACAGCGATCGGGGCACATCTGGCGCAGGACCCGCTGCTGGCACCATTGATCGCGGAGCGGCCGGGCCTGCGGGCGCCCGGCGGATGGGACGGGTTCGAGCTTGCGGTGCGGGCGGTCCTGGGCCAGCAGGTGACGGTGGAAGCCGCACGCAAGCTGGCTGGGCGCCTGGTGGAGATCTGCGGCACGCCGCTTCCCGCCGGCCAAAGCCGCCACATGACTTTGAGCCGCACATTCCCGACCGCCGCACGAGTGGCGCGGACGGACCTTTCGTCCCTTGGCATGCCGATGGCGCGCAAGGAAGCTCTGGCGGCGCTCGCGCAAGCGGCGCTGAGCGACCCGTCTTTGTTCCAGCCGCAGGGCACGGTGGAAGAAACAGTCAGGCGCCTGTGCGCGATTCGTGGGATCGGCGAGTGGACCGCACACTACATCGCCCTGCGCGCCGTGCGCGAGACCGATGCCTTCCCGGCCAGCGATATCGGGTTGCTGCGCGGCGCCGCGATCCGCGTCGGGACGCGACCGAGCCCCGCTGTATTGCAGACCCGCGCCGAGACTTGGCGGCCGTGGCGGGCCTATGCGGCGCAGCATCTTTGGGCGGCGGACCAGGCGCATCATGGCTAAGCCTGTTGCGCTGCTCATCGATCGCATCAAGACACCGATCGGCGAGCTTGGCATTGTCGCTAATGAGAAAGATCGCCTGTGCGCGGTCGAATGGACCGATCACGAAGACCGCATGCACCGCTCCCTCCGCCTGCATTACGGGCAGGATGGCTATGAGCTGAAAAGGGCGTGTGATCCGGGCGGCTTCAGCACGGCTTTGCGGGCCTATTTCGGCGGGGAATTGTCGGCGATCGATGGCCTGAAGGTCGCCACCGGCGGAACGGATTTCCAGAAATCGGTGTGGAAGGCATTGCGCACCATTCCTTGCGGCGAGACGACCACATACGCCGCGCTGGCCGAACGGGTCGGACGGCCCAAGGCTGTCCGCGCAGTCGGCCACGCCAACGGCGACAACCCGGTCAGCGTCGTGGTACCCTGCCATCGCGTCATTGGAACCAATGGGTCGCTGACCGGTTATGGCGGTGGCATCGCGCGCAAGCGCTGGCTGTTGGCGCATGAACGTCAAGAACGGAGCCGTGGATGAGCGCACGAGCGCAGACCGCCAAGATCTTTCACGAGCTGCATGCCGGACCCGAGCCGCTGCTGCTGCCGAACGCCTGGGACGCCGGCAGCGCACGCCTGATGGAGAGCCTGGGCGCGAAAGCGGTCGCCACCACCAGCGCGGGCGTCGCCTGGACCCATGGCTATCCCGACGGCGATGTGCTTCCGGTCCGCATGTTGATCTCGACGGTCGTCGCGATCGCGCGCTCGATCCGGGTGCCGCTGAGCGTCGATGTCGAAGGCGGATATTCCGACGAGCCGGCGGCGGTCGAGGAGACGGTCGCGCGGGTCGTCGAAGCCGGCGCCGTCGGCATCAACATCGAGGATGGAGCCGGGGCGCCTGATCTGCTGTGCCTCAAGATCGAACGTGCCAAGCGCGCCGGCCAGCATTTTGGCATCGACCTGTTTGTCAATGCGCGGACCGATGTCTATCTGCACGGCCTCGCTCCCGAGGGCAAACGCGTGGACGAAGTCCTGGCGCGCGCCAAGCTCTATCGCGATGCCGGTGCCAACGGCTTGTTCGTGCCCGGCGTGCGCGAGGCGAGCGAGATCAAGGCGATCGCGGCCGGCGCCGGGCTGCCGCTCAATGTTATGGCATGGCCGGGGCTGCCGGCCGCAAACGAACTGGCCCAGCTGGGCGTGCGCCGCCTCAGCGCGGGGTCGGGCATTGCGCAGGCGCTTTGGGGCAAGGCTGCCACGCTCGGCGCCGAGTTCCTGAAATCCGGCAAGTCGGAGCCGCTCGGCGAAGGCGCGATGGCCTATCCCGCGGTCAACGCGCTGTTCGGTTCACGCTGAGGCAGAGCGCGCGGTTATTCTGCCGCCTTGGCTCCCGCGCCGATCGCGCGTTCGATGGCGGCGAGCGCCTCGTTGGCGCGCGACGCATCCGGGCCGCCGGCTTGCGCCATGTCGGGACGTCCGCCGCCGCCCTGCCCGCCTAACGCCGCGCTGCCGACCTTCACCAACTCGACCGCGTTCAACCGCTTGGTGAGATCGTCGGTGACGCCGACCACCAGCGAGGCCTTGCCGTCGCTGGTGGCGACCAGCGCGACCACGCCGGAGCCGATCTGGCGCTTGATCTCGTCGGCCATGCCTTTCAGCTCCTTGGCCGGCACGCCATCGAGCAGACGCGCCGCGAGCGTCACGCCATTGACCTGCTTCGAGGCCGGACCTGAACCGGCACCGCCCGCAGCTGCAGCCTTGCGGGCTTCGGTCAGTTCTCGTTCCAGCCGCTTGCGCTCATCGAGCAGCGACGCGATACGGTGGGTCAAATCGCCGGGCAGCGTCTTCAGCGCCGCGGCGGCCTCGGCCAGCAGGCGCTGCTGCTCGGCGACGTAGGCTTCCGCGGCAGCGCCGGTCACCGCTTCGATGCGGCGCACGCCGGCGCCGACGGCACCTTCGCTTATGATCTTGAACAGGCCGATATCGCCCGTGCGCCGGACATGGGTTCCACCGCACAGCTCGGTCGAGAACACCTTGTTCTCGTTGGCCGGCTTGCCGCCCATCGAGACCACGCGCACTTCGTCGCCGTATTTCTCGCCGAACAATGCCATCGCGCCTGCTTCGATCGCCGCCTGCGGCGTCATCAGCCGGGTCTCGACCGCCGCATTGTCGCGGACGCGGTCGTTGACCTCGCGTTCCACCACCGCGATGTCTTCCGGCGACATGGCCTTGGTGTGGCTGAAATCGAAGCGCAGGCGATCGGGTGCGACCAGCGAGCCTTTCTGCGTAACGTGCGCGCCGAGCCGGCGGCGCAGCGCCTCATGCAATAAGTGGGTCGCGGAATGGTGTGCGCGCAGGTTGGTGCGGCGGCGGCCATCGACTTTCATCTCGACCGCGTCGCCGACCTTGACCTCGCCCTTGGTGACCTTTCCCAAGTGCACGAACAGGTCACCGACCTTGCGCTGGGTGTCGGTGACATCGATGGTGGCGCCGCCCGCTGTGGTCAGCGTGCCGGTGTCGCCCATCTGGCCACCCGCCTCGCCGTAGAACGGCGTCTGGTTGGCGATCAGCGCGATCTCCTCGCCCTGTTTCGCGGACTTCACTTCCGCACCGTTCCTGAGCAGCGCAATCACCTGGCCTTCCGCCTGCTCGGTCGCATAGCCGAGGAAGTCGGTGGCGCCGAGGCGCTGCTTCAGGTCGAACCAGACCGCTTCGGTCGCGGCTTCGCCCGAGCCGGCCCAGGCCGCGCGCGAGCGCTCGCGCTGTTTCTCGAGCTCCACGTTGAAGCCGTCTACGTCGACCTCGATGCCGCGGTCGCGCAGGATCGATTGCGTGAGATCGAGCGGGAAGCCGCGGCTGTCCGAAAGCTGGAACGCCACGGCACCCGAGAGCTTGCCATCCTTGGTGAGGCCGCTGCCGCTGGAGACTGCGCTCTCCAGTTCCTTGAGGCCGGCACCGAGCGTCTGCTTGAAGCGCGTCTCCTCGAGCTTCAGAGTCTCTGTGATCACCGGCTGAGCACGCACCAGCTCTTCATAAGCCTGGCCCATCTGCTGGACCAATGCGGGAACCAGCCGCCACATCAGCGGCTCGGTGCAACCGATCTGATGCGCGTGGCGCATCGCCCGGCGCATGATCCGGCGCAGCACGTAGCCACGGCCTTCGTTGGAAGGCAGGACGCCGTCCGCGATCAGGAACGAGGACGAGCGCAAATGGTCAGCGATCACACGGTGCGATACCTTGTAGGGACCGTCGGGATCGGTCTTCGACGCCTCGGCTGAGGCCTCGATTAGCGCGCGCATCAGGTCGATGTCGTAATTGTCGTGCTTGCCCTGGAGGACCGCCGCCAGGCGCTCCAGGCCCATGCCGGTGTCGATCGACGGGCGCGGCAGGTTGACCCGCTGCTCCTTGGTCACCTGCTCGAACTGCATGAAGACCAGGTTCCAGATCTCGATGAAGCGGTCGCCGTCCGCGTCCGGGCTGCCTGGCGGGCCGCCGGGGATGCCCTCGCCGTGATCGTAGAAAATCTCGGAGCACGGGCCGCAGGGGCCGGTATCGCCCATCGCCCAGAAATTATCGGAGGTCGGGATGCGGATGATCTTGCTCTCCGGCAGGCCGGCGATCTTCTTCCACAGGCCGAACGCCTCGTCGTCCTCGGAGAACACGGTGACCAGGAGCTTGTCCTTGGCGAGGCCATATTCCTTCGTGATCAGGCGCCAGGCGAGGTCGATCGCCCGCTCCTTGAAATAGTCGCCGAACGAGAAGTTGCCCAGCATCTCGAAGAAGGTGTGGTGGCGCGCGGTATAGCCGACATTCTCCAGGTCGTTGTGCTTGCCGCCGGCGCGCACGCATTTCTGGGCGGTCGCGGCGCGCACATAGTCCCGCTTCTCCTGGCCGGTGAAGACGTTCTTGAACTGCACCATGCCGGCGTTGGTGAACATGAGCGTCGGGTCGTTGCGCGGCACCAGCGGCGAGGACGGCACGATTTCGTGCCCCTCGCGCTTGAAGTAGTCCAGGAACAGGCGTCGGATGTCGTTGGCGGTCTGCATAAAGGGTCCATTTACGCGAAAACAGGCCGCAAACCTGGGTTTCAGGCCAGCGGCACCACAGGGGTAATATTTAAGGTTTCCGGGCCGGGGGCAAGGGTGGAAGGCCTGCAGAACCCGGGACCTTGGTAAGGGGTCCCCATGCACGTAGCGCGTTTCGGGCGCCGAAAAAGGTTCGGGCGCCGAAAAAGGTTCGGGCGCACCGACGGGGGATCGGCGCGCCCGGTGGGGAGAGCTCGGGGGGTGAGCCCTCTCGGTTTCCTTACTCGCCGGCTTCCTCGCTGGCGCCGGCGCCCTTGTCCATCATGCTGCCGGCGACCAGGCCGGCATTGGCGCGGATCTTCTGCTCGATCTCGTTCGCCACCTGCGTGTTCTCCTTGAGGAAGGCCTTGGCGTTCTCGCGGCCCTGGCCGATGCGCTGGCCGTTATAGGAGAACCAGGCGCCCGACTTCTCCACCACGCTGGCCGCGACGCCGAGGTCGATCAGCTCGCCGGTCTTGGAGATGCCTTCGCCATACATCACGTCGAATTCGACCACGCGGAACGGCGGCGCCACCTTGTTCTTCACCACCTTCACGCGGGTCTGGTTGCCGACCACCGTCTCCTTGTCCTTGATCGAGCCGATGCGACGGATGTCGAGCCGCACCGAAGCGTAGAACTTGAGCGCGTTGCCGCCGGTGGTGGTCTCCGGATTGCCGAACATCACGCCAATCTTCATGCGGATCTGATTGATGAAGATCACCATGCAGCGCGAGCGCGAGATCGAGCCGGTCAACTTGCGCAACGCCTGACTCATCAGGCGCGCCTGCAGGCCGACATGGGCGTCTCCCATCTCGCCTTCCAGCTCCGCGCGCGGCACCAGGGCCGCAACCGAATCCACCACCAGCACATCGATCGCGCCGGAGCGCACCAGCGTGTCGGCGATCTCCAGCGCCTGCTCGCCCGCGTCGGGCTGCGAGATCAGGAGATCGTCGATATTGACGCCAAGCTTGGTCGCGTAGCTGGGATCGAGCGCGTGCTCCGCGTCGATGAAGGCGCAGGCGCCGCCGCTGCGCTGCGCTTCCGCAATCACATGCAGCGCGAGCGTGGTCTTGCCCGAGCTTTCCGGACCGTAGATTTCAATGACGCGCCCGCGCGGCAGACCGCCGATCCCGAGCGCGATGTCGAGACCGAGAGAGCCGGTTGAAATGGCTTCCGTCTCGACCGCACTTTCCCGCTGCCCCAGGCGCATGATCGAGCCTTTGCCGAAGGCCCGCTCGATCTGCGAGAGCGCGGCATCCAACGCCTTGTTCCTGTCCATATCGTCCTTGTCGGCCAATTTCACGACATTCGATGACATCGCTTACCCCCACTTAGATCATATCGAAAGGACTGCCAATTCTTCCGCGGCCGGGCCGTCATGGCATTGGCGCGTGGGGGCAAAGATACACGTTTTGTTCTCGCTGTAAAGGAAATAGATCAGAACGAGAACATTCTAGAGTTATCAGTTATCTATCAATCGTTTAGTTGGCTGCGCGCCTGCGCTCTGTATGCGGCTCGAGGACTTCCTTCACTTTGGCCGCCAGCTGCTTCAGGGTGAACGGCTTCAAGAGGAAGTTGACCTCCTCGCCGGCATCGATTCGGCGGCGGAACGCATCCTCGGCATAGCCCGAGATGAAGATCACCGGCAGATCGGCACGGCGCGACCGCACCTCCTTGACCATGGTGGGCCCATCGATGCGCGGCATCACCACGTCGCTGATGATGAGGTCGATCTCGCTCAGATGCTCGCCGACGATTTCGAGCGCGGCTTCGCCGGAGCGCGCCTCCAGCACCTGGTAGCCCTTGTTGCGCAACGCGCGCGCGCTGAACAAGCGCACCGCATCCTCGTCCTCCACCAGCAGGATGGTGCCGATGCCGGTAAGGTCGCGCGCCGCTTCTTCCTTGCCGTCGATGCGCGCCACGGTGCCCGATTCCGCATGATGCTCGGGCAGGTAGATGCGGAAGGTCGCACCCTCGCCCACCACGCTGTCGACAAAGACGTAGCCGCCAGTCTGGCGCACGATGCCGTAGACGGTCGAAAGGCCGAGACCGGTGCCGGATCCGACCGACTTGGTGGAGAAAAACGGCTCGAAGATCCGGTCCATGATCTCCGGCGGAATGCCCGTGCCGGTGTCGGCGATTTCGATCATCACGTAGCGGCCCGGTGGCATGATCTCCGCCCCGCGCTGGGTCGGCTCCTTGGTCAGGACATTCTCGGTGCGAATGCGCAGATGTCCGCCGTTCGGCATCGCGTCGCGCGCATTGACCGCCAGATTGATGATGACCTGCTCCAGCTGGCCCTGGTCGACGCGTACCGCATGCAGCTCGCGGCCATGCACCATCGCCAGCTCGATATTCTCGCCGATCAGGCGCCGCAGCAGGTGCGAGACTTCCGCCAGCACGTCGGTCACCTGCAGCACGCGCGGCTGCAAGGTCTGCTGGCGCGAGAAGGCGAGCAGCTGGCGCACCAGGTTGGCGGCGCGGTTGGCGTTCTGCTTGATCTGCATGATGTCGGCGAAGGACTGGTCGCCCGCACGATGCCGCAGCAGCAGCAGATCGCAGAACCCGATCATCGCCGTCAGCAGGTTGTTGAAGTCGTGCGCGATGCCGCCGGCCAGCAGGCCGACCGCCTGCATCTTCTGCGATTGCGCGAACTGCGCCTCCAGGCGCTTCTGTTCGGTCGTGTCGATCAAGTGCAGAATGAAGCCGACCGTCTGCCCCTTGTCCTCGCGGCGCGAGGCATAGACGATGACGCTGGCTTGCCGCTTGCCCTTGAGCCGCACGGTCAAAGGCAGCACCGCGCGGCCCAGCTCCGCGACCCGGCGCAGATGCTCCTCCGCCTGCGGCAGATCCTCGCTCGCCACCAAGGTGCTGAGCTCCGCCCCCACTGAGACGGCTTCGCCGAACAGGTTGGCGAAGGCGAAGTTCGATTGCTCGACCTTGCGGTCGGCATCGAGCAGCAGGATGCTGGTCGGCGCCTCTTCGAAGAAGCGCTGGAAGTATTGTTCCGACGCCTGCAAGGCGCGCTCGAACTCGCGCTCGCGCGTCAGGTCATGAACAATCGAGCGGGTACGGATGCCGGCCTTGCCCGTGGGATCGACGCCCTGCACGTTGACCACGTCCTGCCGCACATAGACCAGGAACTTGCGGCCGTTGGGGCCGAGCAGCGTCACTTCTCCGTTGCGGGCCGAGGGATCGGAGAACGGCGAGAAGGCCGGGATCAGTTCAGGAGGCCGCGGATAGACTAGATCGTGCAGGCGGAGCTGATGCTGCGCCTCCACCTCGACATCGAGTCCCAGCCAATGCGCCAAGGTAGAATTGACGAACAGGAAGCGGCCGGATTCGTCGACTGAATAGAAGCCGACCGGCGCGTTCTCAATCAGGTCGGCGAACTTCTCGTGGTCGGAGCGGATGTATTCCTCGATCTCGCGCTGGGTGGTGATGACTTCGACACCCCACGACATGTGATCGCCGAACCGCGTCAGCCGGTTGGCGAACACGGCCAGGATCTCGCGCTTGCCCTCCGGCGCCAGGATGGCGACGTCGCCATGCGCTTCGCCCCGTTCCGCCAGCGCATGCTCGATCCGTTCGATCGACGCGCGGGCGGCCGCATCGAAAGCTCGGCGCTCCAAGATGACATTGAGGGGCAGCGGCTCGTCGCCGAACAGCTGCCGGAAGGCGCTGTTCGAGAACTTGACGTTGCCGAGACGATCCACCACCTGGCGGCCTTGGTGGGTGGCGTTGAGGCTGGCTTCGAGCAGGTCGGCGATGTAGCGACGGCGCCACGCGATCAGGGCCAGCACAAGCGCCAGCATCGAGATCGCGATCAGCAGCCCGATCTGCCAAGACCAGGTCATTCCCTGGCATCCCTTATCCGCATCGCGACTGGCGCATGGCCAGCGCCGCCAAAGCGGTGCATCGACAACAGCCCCCGTCCCCAACTCGTTCCATCATAGCCGAAAGCAGGCATGGCCGCACAAGAGCCTACAGCCGCCGTCGTTTCAGCTTGAAGATATAGCTGATGACTTCCGCCACCGCCTTGTAGAACTCCGGCGTCACCTCCTGGTCGATCTCCACCGACGCAAACAGGCCGCGCGCCAAGGGCGGGTTCTCGACGATGGGAATGCCGTGTTCCTTGGCGATTTCGCGGATCTTCTGCGCCATCTTGTCGACGCCCTTGGCCATCATCTTGGGGGCCGACATGGTCTCGGGGTCGTATTTCAGCGCCACCGCGAAATGGGTTGGATTTGTGACAACTACGTCGGATTGCGGCACCTGGGCCATCATCCGGCGGCGGGTGCGCTCCATGCGCAGCTGGCGCAGGCGACCCTTCACCAGCGGATCGCCTTCGGTTTCCTTGAATTCGTCCTTGATCTCCTGGCGCGACATGCGCATCTCGCGCAAATGCTGCATGCGCTGGTAGATGACGTCTAGCGTGGCAATGGCCGCGACGATGGCGACCACGCCGATCAGCAGCTTGGCCAGCAGCGCCCTGGTTTCGGAGAGGAGCTGGATCATCTCCATTCCGATCAGCTTGTGCAGATGTGCCACCTCCGGGACGATCAGGAACAGCGCGACCGATGCGACCACCGCGATCTTCAGGAGCCCGCGAACGAATTCCGCGACTGAGCGCATGGAGAACATGCGCTTTAATCCGGCAAGCGGCGAGATCTTGTCCAGCTTGGGCGTAATGCCTTCGGCAGAGAAGATGAGACCGAACTGCAGATAGCCGGCGCCGATTGCGGCGATGACCGCCAGCACCAACGGCGCGGCACCGGCCAGCAACAGAACGCCCAGAAGCTTCCAGGCCAGCTCGATCAGATGCCCGAAATCCGCCGGCACCAGGTCAGGCGATTCGATGAACGGCATCGTCGCGGTCAAGAGCGCGCGCGCCGCGGCTCCGCCGAACAGCAGGATCGAGAGCGAGAACACGCCCAGCATCAGCAGGTTGTTGACTTCGCGGGAGTTGGCGACCTGGCCGCGGTCGCGCGCCTCGTCAAGCCGCCGATTGGTCGGGTCTTCGGTTTTTTGGGAATCGTCCTGTTCTTCGGCCATGGCGGCTCACCCGCCACCGAGAAACAGCGACATCCGATCCTCGTACGAGGACAGGAAGTATAGCATCATGCCGGTCAGCGCGACCGCCAGCAGCGCGAAGCCGGCCAAGATCTGCATCGGCATCGCAATGAAGAACACCTGCAAGGTCGGCATCAGGCGCGCCAGCAACCCCAGCGCCACCGCGAACACAATGCCATAGACCAGGAACGGCGCAGTCATGGCGATGGCGACGCCGAAACTGTCCGAGACGATACGCGCGGCATGGTTGGCGACGTCGCCCATCGGCGGCACCTGGCCGGGTGGAAAGATCGCGTAGGTGCCAGCGAGCCCCTTGAGCGTCATGTGGTCGAGGCCGGTCGCAAAGATCAGCACCACGGTCAGCGCCAGCAGGAAGCTGCCGGTGATGGCGGCTTGCTGCTGCGTGGTCGGGTCGCTGACCAGCGCGCTGGCAATGCCGATCTGCAGGGATATGACGCTGCCGGCGGTCTGCACGCCCAGCAGGATGAGCCGCGCGATCATGCCGAAGAACAGGCCGATCCCGATCTCGACCAGCAGCAGCGCGACGAAATCGCTGATGGCCGGCGGCAGGGCGGGCAGCCGGTCCGAGATCATCGGCATCAGCGCGAAGCTGACGGCCAGGGCGAAGACCAGGCGAATGCGCGGCGGCACATAGGCCTCGCCGAAGCCGGGCAGCAGCATGATCGCGCTGCCCAGCCGCGCGAACACCAGAAAGAACTGGAAGAGATTGCCGCTGACCAGCTGCTCCAGGTTCATCCCACGGCCTGCTGCATGATCCGCTCGGTGAAGTCGGTGAGCGTGTGGAGCATGAACGGCGCCAGCAGCAGCATGGAGACGAAGACCACGATGATCTTCGGCACGAAGGTCAGGGTGACTTCCTGGATCTGGGTCAATGCCTGGAACAGCGAGATGATCAGGCCGATCAGCAGCGCGATCAGCATCAGCGGCGCGCCGAGCTTCAGCGTCACAATGACCGCGTCGCGGCCGACCTCGAGAAGAACCGACTCATCCATGCCTTAACGCCCTGCACCAATCGCCCTCAGATGGGCATCCGTAAGATTTCTTGATAGGCCGAGATCACGCGGTCGCGAACCGCCGTCACGGTCTGCACGGTCAGCTCCGCCGCGGTCACCGAGTTCACCACCTGCTGAAGGTCCGTCTTGCCCTCGACCGCCTGCAGCGACGCTTTCTCAGCTTCGCGCGTGGTGTCGACCGCGTCCTTGGCAAGCTGTTGCAGCACTTCCGAGAAACCGGGGCCCGCCTGGTCACGCGATTCGATGCCTGGGGCTCCCATGCGCTTGAGCGCGGCATTGTAGGCGGCAACTGCGCTGCCTGCACCACCGATGGGTCCGTTGGCCATGGTTCAACCCTCCGCTAGCGGATCAGATCGATGGTGCGCTGAAGCATGTTGCGCGCAACTTCGATGGCGCGCAGGTTTGCTTCATAGGAACGTTGCGCCTCGCGCATGTCGGTCATCTCAATGAGGCTGTTGACGTTCGGCAGCTTGACGTAGCCCTTGGCGTCCGCGGCCGGATTGCCTGGCTCGTATTTCATGCGAAAGTCGCTCGGATCGACGCCGACCTTGCTGACCTGCACGGTGTCGAGGCCCAGCTCCTTGTCGAGCGTGTTCTTGAAGCTGATGGTTTTGCGGCGATAGGGATCGCCACCCGGCACTTCCGACACCGAATCCGCGTTGGCCAGGTTCTCCGCGACAACGCGCAGGCGATCACCCTGCACCTTCATGCCGGCTGCGGAAATCTTCAAGCTTTCCATCAAGTCCATCTGTCACCTCCTGGCGACCCGATCTGAGCCGGGACGCTTACGAGCCGCGGCCCAGCGCCATCTTCAGCAGATCGACATGCTTGCGATAGAGATTGGTCATCAGCTGATAGCTGGCCTGTGCGTCTGCCAGCTTGACCATCTGCTCTTCCAGCACCACGGAGTTCCCGACCGGTGCCGTTTCATATTGCTTCTTGGTCTTCTGGTCGTCGATTGCGGCGGCGGCCGTCGCCGTCCCGCTCATATGCATGGGATCGGTGCGCGCCTGCGTCACTGGCGTCACTTCGGTCAAGTGATCGACGAACTTCAACGCCTTCATATCGTACGGCACGTAGTGCGGCGTGTCGGCGTTGGCGATGTTCTGCGCCAGCACTTCCTGGCGCGCGCCGAGCCAGCCCATACGCTCGCTCATGCGCTGAAACAGTTTCAGCTGGAATAGATCCATCTATCCGCCGCTTTCATCCTGACGCTGCGGTCACTGCCGCCATAGCCGGTTGTCCCGGCGCTTCGGATGGCATCCTGATAGGAACTCATTAACAGTGGCTTAATTTGCTAAAATGCCACCTAAATTCGTGCGAAATGTCGCGCGCCTTCTCGGCTTAATTCTAAATTAAGCATGATCGTCCAAAGTTTGCCTGGATTTTCCGAGGCGGAGCGCTCCGGCGATGGCCGACCGCAAGGACGAAATCGGCGCCAAGCATAGCAGATGGGCCCGCCCGGATTCGACGTCGCTGGGCCCGAAGACGCCGATCGCAGTCGCGCTGGATGCCAAGGGGCGGGATGGCAGTCCTCGCCCCAAGTCGCCACGGGTAGTGGCGACTGGCCGCGGAGCGGTGGCGGAGCAGATCCTGGCGATCGCGTTCGAGAAGGGCGTCCCGGTGCGCGAGGATTCCGATCTCGCGCAGATCCTGGCCGCGGTGGAGCTGGATGCCGAGATTCCGATCGACGCGCTGGCCGCGGTGGCGGAGATCCTGAGCTACGTCTACCGCGCCAACCGGACCTGGGCCGGCGAGCAGGCGGAAACCGAGAGTGGAACCGAATCATGACGGCAGCAACGGCGAAAGACGGCACCCTCAACGAATCGGCCCTCGGCCGCAGCATCACCGATCTGCATCGCGAGATCGTGGCCGCGGTCGACGCCGCCAATGACGGACAGCTGATCGATCTGGATGTCATAGGCCTGCGCATCACCGTCTTGTGCGACGCGCTGGCCGGCGCCGGCAAGGATGCGACGAATAGCTGGATCAAGGAATTGCGCGATCTCAGCACAGCGCTTGCTGTTCTCGACACCGTCCTGCGCAAGCAGAATGTCCACGTCCAGCTGAATATCGAGCATCTGCGGAAGCATCTCCTGCCGAGCGAATAGAACAAGCAGCATCATTCCCAATGGATTTGGATCTTTACATCAGGTTTGCCCTGGCGCTCATCCTGGTTCTGGGGCTGATTGTCCTGCTGGCCTGGCTGCTGCGCCGGTTCGGCATGGGCATGAAGATGAACAAGGGACGCCGCCTTGCCGTGGTCGAGGCGCAGATGCTCGGCCCGCGTCACCGGCTGATGCTGATTCGCCGCGACGAGGTTGAGCATCTGGTGATCGTTGGCCCAGCCAGCGAGACCGTCATCGAAAGCGGGATCAAGCGCGAGAGCTTCGCCACTGCCCTCGCCGGCGGGGAGCCGAAGCTATGACGCTGCGCCGGCTGTTGCCGCTGCTGCTGCTCGCTTTGGTCTGCCTGGCGCCGTTCACGGCTTCGGCGCAGAGCGTTTCGGTCGATCTCGGCGGCGGCACCGGCAGCGGCAGCAGCACCGGCCGCCTCCTGCAGATCATCGCGCTTCTGACGGTTCTGTCGCTGGCGCCCGGCATCCTCATCATGGTGACCTCGTTCACCCGGGTGGTGGTCGTGCTCTCCCTGCTGCGCGCGGCGCTGGGCGGCCAGCAGACGCCGCCCAACATGGTGATGGTCAGTCTCGCCCTCTTCCTCACCGCCTTCGTAATGGCGCCGACCTTCCAGAAGTCCTACCAGGACGGCATCGCGCCGTTGATGGCGGAGCAGATCGACGAGCAGACCGCTTTCACCCGCTCGGTCGAGCCGTTCAAGATCTTCATGCTGTCACAAGTGCGCGAGAAGGATCTCGGCCTGTTCATGGACATGGCCAATGCCGAGCCGGCCGCGACGCCGGAGGATACGTCGCTTCAGATCCTGATCCCCGCCTTCATGATCAGCGAATTGCGCCGCGCTTTCGAGATCGGCTTCCTGCTGTTCGTGCCGTTCCTCATCATCGACATGGTGGTCGCCTCGATCCTGATGTCGATGGGCATGATGATGCTGCCGCCGGTGATGATCGCCCTGCCCTTCAAGCTGGTGTTCTTCGTGCTGGTGGATGGCTGGTATCTCGTGGCGGGAAGCCTGGTGCGCTCGTTTGGCGGCGGGTAGAGATCAGCACTCGAACGGCGCCATGCTTCCAGCTGGGTATCTGTACAAGTTCGTTGTAGCGCGGCCCGACTGGCTGCATGCAGCGACCGTGGGGGACATATTCTCGGTCAGCTGCTGCATATCGCGGGCATTCACCGACTTCATTCGCCATTGGAAGCACAATGGGTACTGGCTTTTCGACAGCCCCGACATCATGCACCAGATCGCAACCGTCGAAGCTATCGATCTCTCGAAGGCGACTTTGTTCTACTACGAAGTCTACGAACAAGAGTACGACGATCGCGCAAATTCGTGGCGACGATTCGCCCCTGAGTCTTCCTTTGTGACGAACGTGCAAGAGCCAGGCAGCAAGCGCTGCCTGGGATATGACGTCGCGACTTTCTGGGCCGGCACAAGCCCGGAATGTTCACCTCTTTCATGCAACTCGTTGGCGGAAAGCGAGCCCGTCAATGGTCACTGCCTGTTCGATTCATTCGATCGCGCCAAGGAAGCCATAGAGCGCGGCATCTTCAAAGGCGCGGAGCCCGGTCCCTATCGAATCTTCGCGGTCTATTCGACAGACGGCAAGTGAGCGCCGACCAGCATAGAGCTGGACTGCAGCGGATCCTCATTTCTTCCACGCCCACTCCGCACTGATCGAGCCGGCATTGCTTTTCGCCTGGCCCTTGTGCTTGCCGCCAACGCCCGGATAGGGCCCGAAACTGTCCGGCAGCTTCGTGCTGGCCAAGAGTGGGATCTCACGCGGGCCGGGGCCGGTGCGCGAGCTGTTGGTAGCAATGGTGACCGGCGGCGGCGCCACCAAGCGGTACTCCGTCGTACCCTTCACCGCGTCGGTCTCCATGATGAGGCCGAGCCATCCGTCCGCGATCGGCGCCGATCCCTTTGCGGTCGTCGTGTCGGTGTAAGCGCCGGCGCCGCCCTCGCCGCCCGGATCGCTGTCGACGTAGGTATCGTTCACCGTCACGCTGCCGGTGCAGCTTTGCGGCTGCCACATCTGATAGCGCGCCGGGCCGAGGTCGAGGTTCAGGCCCGCCATCGCTTCCTTGGCGGCCGGCGCCTTTTGCGCCATTGCCTGCATCTCGGGCGTCTTCGACAGCTTCATCGCCAGCGCGGTCAGGCAGGCCTCGTCGTCCCCGCATTTCTCCGCTTCGGCCTCGAGGTTGGCCATCATCTCGTCGCTCGGCGCGAATTGCTGGTTGAAGGCCTCGGTATTGGCGCTCGAAGCGTTCAGCGCCGCCTCTTGCTCCGGGGTTGGCCCCTTGGAGCCGATCTGCGAAGCCTGTCCCGCCTGCATGAGGCATTGGGCATTCAGCACTCGTTCGATGGCTGTGCTGTGATAGTCGGACTTGGTTTTCTCCCGGACCGTAACCTTGAACTCGACAGTCGCGGTCGCCCCGGTCGGCACCGGCTCAGCCGCCAGTGCATGACCGGCCGCCAGCGGCATGCCGAGCAGTGTCAACGCCGTCGCTAGGTTACGCCGCATCGATCGCCCCCTCCTCCGAATGACCGCTGGGAGTTAACGCGGCACCCGAGTCCTCCGCAAGCGACCGCCGTCACAGGCTTACGCGTGACTTTTGCTACCGGTGAATGTCAGGAGGGGCTCCGAAGCGCGCGGTGCCTATTTCACCAGTCCGGCCAGACTAGGCAGCCAAAGGGTCAGCCCCGGGATCAGGGTCACCGCCAGGAGCGAGATGAGCAGCGGAATGAACCAGGGCAGAATGGCCATGGTCGTGCGCTCGATCGACAGCTTGGATACGCGCGACAGAACGAACAGCACCATCCCCAGGGGCGGATGCAGCAGGCCGATCATCAGGTTCAGCGTCATCATGACGCCGAAATGGATCGGATCGATGCCGACCTTCTCGAGGATCGGCATCAGGACCGGAACCAGAATGCTGATCGCCGCGATCGGCTCCAGGAAGCAGCCGATCACCAGCAGCAGCACGTTGATCAGCAGCAGGATGACGATGGGATTCTGCGTGATCGTGAGCAACGCCGCCGCGGCCTGCTCCGCGACATGTGTGGTCGTCAGCACCCATCCGAACAGCGAGGCCGCCGCAACGATCAGCAAGACCGCCGCGGTGGATTCGATCGTCTCCATCGTCACCTTGTAGAACTGCTTCAGCGACAGCGAGCGATAGAGAAAGATGCCAAGCAGGAGCGCCCAGGCGCAGGCGGCGATGGCGGCCTCGGTCGGCGTGAACCAGCCGAAGGTCATGCCGCCAATGATGATCGCCGGCGTCAAGAGAGCTGGCAAGGCGGCGACAAACGATACGGCGAGCGTCCGCCAGCGGAACAGCTGGTCGCGGCCCATCCCGTAGCGGCGCGCGCAATAGGTGACATAGAGCATCATGACGATCGTCATGAACACGCCCGGCACGATGCCGCCGAGGAACAATGCGCCGATCGAGACGTTCGCCATCATCCCGTAGATCACGAACGGCAGCGATGGCGGGATGATCGGACCAAGCGTGGCGGAGGCCGCCGTCACGCCCACGGCAAACTCCGTGGAGTAGCCGTGATCCTTCATTGCCTTGATCTCGATCGTGCCGATTCCCGCCGCGTCGGCAATTGCGGTTCCCGACATGCCGGCGAAGATCACCGAACCCAGGATATTGACGTGCGCCAGGCCTCCCCGTGCCCAGCCGGCGCTGGCCACTGCGAAATCGTAGATACGGTTGGTGATGCCGGCCGAGTTCATCAGGTTGCCGGCCAGGATGAAGAACGGGATGGCCAACAGCGGGAAGCTGTCGAGACCGCCGGCCATGCGATGCAGGATCACGAAATCAGGCAGCTTGGCGATGAAATGGGTGTAGAGCAGCGAAGAACCGGCCAGCGCGATGAAGACCGGCACACCTGCCAGCAGGACCGCCACAAAGACGAAAATCAGGATCGGCATCGGCGGGCTTGCACTATTCGATCCGGGCGTGGTCACTCTCGGGCGGCGTCCGCCAGCCCGAGCGCACGCTCCGCCACACGCCGATCGCCTGCCGCCCGAACATCAGGAAGCACCCGAAGGCGATGCCGGCATAGACGAGGCTCATCGGAAGATCGAACACGGTCATCCGCTGCGCGTGCATCCGGCCCACGATCGTCACCGAGAAATAGGCGAGCAGGCCGAGGAAGCCCAGTTTGACGAGCTCAATGAAGACCTGAAGTCCGGTCCGCGCCGGTCCGCGAGGCAGGAAGTGGGATAGCAGCTCCACCGCAATATGCGACTTGCGGCGGGTGACCACTGCGCCACCGATGAAAGCAAGCCACATCAGCCCGTAGCGCGCGATCTCTTCCGTCCAGGCGAGGCTGTTGTTGAGGATGTAGCGCGTGAAGAATTGCAGGAACACGATGAAGGCGAGCGCCCAGAACAATGCGAAGGCGATCCAGTCCTCCACATGATGCTCGATCGTGACCTCTTCTTCCTCGACATGGATCAAGTGCTCTTCACGCTCGATCTCGTTCCCCTCCGCCATCGCGCCATCCCGTCGCTATTGCAGCGCCTGCAACTCGTCATAGTCGGCCTTGGTCCAGCCCGCGCCGGACTCCGGATCATTGTGCAACGGAATGGCAGCCTCGCGGAATGCCTGGCGATCCGGCTCGATCACGGTCTTGCCCATCTGCCGGAATTCGTCCGCGAGCTTCTGTTCGGCGGCACGGATTTCGTCTGTCGCCCTGGCCGCCGCTTCCTTCATGACATCAGAGAAGATCTTCTTGTCTTCGTCGGACAGCGTCGACCAGACATGACCGCCGACGATGGTCAGCAGGGATTCGGTGATGTGGCCGGTCAGGATGATATGGCTCTGGACCTCGTAGAATTTCTTCGCCTTGATGGTCGGCAGCGGGTTCTCCTGGCCATCGACCGTGCCCTGCTGCAGGGCCAGGTAGACCTCCGCGAAGGCGATCGGGGTCGCATTCGCGCCCACCGACTTGGTGAACATCAGGAACAGAGGCGCGGGCGGCACGCGCAGCTTCATGCCCTTCATGTCTTCGGGCTTGGTGATGGCCTTGTTCGCGGTGACATGCCGCTGCCCGTAATAGGTCAGCGCCAGGATCTGGTGACCCGTTTTGTCGTCGTAGCCCTTCGCCAGTCGCTGGAACAGCGCGCTGTCGCGATAGGCCTTCCAATGGTCGAAGTCGCGCAGGATGTAGGGCGCATTGGTGATCGCGATCGGCTTATAGGTCGCGCCTGCAAAGGCGACACCCGTGTAGATGATGTCAACTGTGCCGAGCCCCAGCCCCTCGTTGATCTGGTTCTCGTTACCCAGTTGGGATGCAGGGAAGACCTGGATTTCATAGCGCCCGCTGGTGCGCTTCTTGATCTCGTCCGCCGCCCACAGGGCTTGCGTGTGGTAGGGCTCGCCCGCCTCGTAGACATGCGCCCATTTCAGAACCGTCTGCGCATCGGCAGGCAAAGCCAACGCCGTTGCAGCAAACGCCATCAATGCACACAGGCAGGCACGGATCGTCATAGTCATTGGTTCCTCCCCAGCGTCGGAGCTTGTCCCGCTCCTAGTTATCATATCATCATACAACGTGCGTCAGCGTGACTCAAGATTGAGTGCCGTTTGGACGCCGCGCCTCATTTCTCGGGCCTTTCTTGAGCAAACCCGGCTGTGTTCGACGCCCAGGTCATCATACGACGACGTCCCCCTGCCCCCCTGGATCGGAGGAGTGGAGGCGGAAAAATGTCTCTGGACCCGGTTCGATCCGTGTATGGTTCGCCCCCTGGCAGGGCCCGCTCCTGCCGTGTTTTCAGCCCAGCACAGGGATTTGGCATGGCCAAGCACAAGATCGCCATCATCGGCCTCGGCAAGATTTCGCAGGACCAGCACGTGCCGGTGATCGGAGCGAGCGATGCCTTCGAACTCGCCGCCATCGTCAGTACGCGCGGCTTGGGCCATGGCGATGTGCCCGTCTTCAAGACCCCAGCCGAGCTCTATCGTGCCTTGCCGGATGTGAAAGTCGTTGCCGTCAATACCCCGCCAAATGTGCGCCACCGGATCGCGCACGAAGCACTGACCGCCGGCAAGGACGTGCTGCTGGAAAAGCCACCTGCTACCACCCTGTCGGAGCTGGCTGACCTGGAAGAGCTTGCGAAGGCAAGAGGCCGCGTCCTGTTCGCGACCTGGCATTCGATCTTCAACCCGGCTGTCGATGAGGCGCGCGCGCTTATCGCCAAGGCGGGATTGCGGTCTCTCCACATCGAGTGGCGGGAGGACGTCAAGAAATGGCATCCGGGTCAGGATTGGGTATGGGAGCCGGGCGGCTTCGGCGTGTTCGATCCCGGCATCAATGCGCTGTCCATCCTGACCCACATCCTCCCCGGCATCGCCTTTGTGAAAGGCGCCGAGCTGACCTACCCGGCGAACCGCCAGACACCGATCGGCGTCAAGCTCACTCTCTCCGATGCCAACGGTACTGCTCTCACCGCCGACTTCGACTGGCGGGAAAAAGGCGTCGAGAAATGGCACATGATGATCGAACTCGCGGATGGCCGATCTGCCCGGCTGTTCAAGGGCGGCGCCGCGCTCAGCGTCGATGGCAAGACCATCGTCGAAACGCCGAGCGAAGAATATCAACGCATCTATCGCCGGTTCGCGGAACTGCTCGGTGGGCGGCGGAGCGACGTGAACGCTGCCCCTCTGCGGATCGTCGCGGATGCTATGCTGGTCGGACGGCGGGTGATGACGGAACCATTCGACTGGTAGGACGCGGCGTTACCGCACAACCTCGATCTCGAGATGGATGACCTCGCCGACTGCTGGATAGACAAAGCCGTCATTGGCCTCCGCCACTACTCCGCCTTGGTCCGGGCCCTGATTCGCGGTCTTCTGGCGCGGTGCCTGGTCGGACCCGGCGCCCGGCCGCTGATCGACCTCGGTGCCCGCATCGAACAAGCGGATGAAGGTCGTGAGGTCGCCGCTGATCGGGTCGCCATTGGCGTCGAATAGGGCAAGGCTGCCGCCCGCTGGCGCGTAGAACTTGTCATTCGATTGCACGAACATGGTGGCAAAGGACAAGCGGTCGCCGGGCTTGGCTGTCACGGTGAACTCGAGGCCAGGCGCGAACATGCCGGCGCGTGCGCCAAACTCGGCTTCCAGGGCATGTTGCAATGGCTCGAAGTTGCCGTCTTCCGCCAAAGCCTGAAGCTCCGCCGTTGCTGGCCTGCCGGGCACAAATACCGACGCCATGTGATCGACCAGGTACACACCCGGCGCTATCGGCGCTTTTACCGCTGCGCCGCCAGGCAGTTGCAACGTATCATCCTTGCTCACATTGACGATTTTGATAGTGAAGGTCGTGGTGCCATCCGTGGTGGCCCCCAACGCACCGAGCGAGAATGCAGTCATCACCGCGGCGCCAAGTCCAGCTACTACGATCCTGCGCATCTGTCCTCTCCTTGTGACGCACGCTGCCAATGCGGCGCGACGTTTGCAGCAAGGATGATGCGACCGCGCGGCATACGGAAATGCCGTGGCGGCATCGATCCCATACCGGCGGCGATGACGGATCGCGTCAAATCAAAGTGAAAGAGGCATGATTGGCCCACCCCCGGCGGTCAGGCCGGGGGTGGGCTTTCTCCCACGCGGGGTAGCAGCACTCCCTGTTTGTTATTGGATTGTTGTCGTGCCCGTCTTTGTCGATCCGGTATCCCCGGACGCCTGATCACCCCGTGGAAGATCCATTGAGGCCAGCTGCTTGGCGCATTTGTCGGCCGCGCCGGAGACCGGCTTGTCCAGTCCCGCTATCTTTGCCCAGCCGCCGTCTTCGACGACCTGCTCGCGCTTCCAGCTGGCGGTCTGCTTCAAATTGGCAAGGGCCTTCGCCGCATCCTTGCTGTCCATGAACTGTTTCACACAGATGGAAGCGGCCAAGTCGCTCCGAGCGGTCGCGGCAGACTGCTCCGCCATGTCCTTGGCAGTGCCGCCGGTAACCCAACCGCCCCAGCCAAATCCAACGACCATGGTCAGCGCGACACACACGACGCAAGACCAGAATAACGTGGTCTTCGACGCGCGATACTCCTGCCAGCGCTGTGCCCTCGATTTCTGCTCCGTCATCGTCCGGCACTCCTCTTATCTGATAGGAACGGCCTCCGGAATGACCGGCAAGACTGTACGCCTGATTGTGAGGCGTATCTTGCGAAGTGGAGCTTAGGTCGCTGACGGATAAGGCGCCCTAACATAGATTAGGTCGCAGGCAATCTAGAGCCGGTGCAAAAGATACTGTGGATGGAAATCAGCAATGGCTGTCAGTCGGTCAGGCTGCAGGATCCGGACTGTCCTGCCTTCCATGGCGATCAGGCCGTCTTCCTTCAGGCGCCGCAGCACGCGATTGACGTGAATGCTCGTAAGCCCGAGCAGATCCGCAAGATGCTCTTGCGTCAGCGGAAGCACGAATGTCTCACGGTCTGCAAGGCCTACAAACTCCAAGCGCGAGTACAGCTCCACGAGGATGTGGGCCAATCGCTCATAGGCAGAGCGCCGTCCGATGCTGGCGACCCTTTCATCGAGGATCGACCGGTCGCGCGCATAGGACCACAATGCCGCCAACCAGAGCCTCGGCGAGGTTCGCAGCTGCTCCGCCAGCAGCTTCGTGTTCAGCCTTGCAACCACAATGTCGGTCAAGGCGACAACGGAGTGACCGGGCACGCCCAGCAGGCTCCCGCTCAGCCCGATGAAGTCGCCGGGCAGGAACGATCGGAGTATCTGGCGCCTCCCGTCGGGAAACACCCGAAATCGCAACGCCCAGCCATCCAGCAGTGCATAGGCATGGCCGTTGGGATTGCCTTCGTCGATGATCAACGTTCCAGCCGCGAACGATTCCTTGTGCGCCAGCATCTCGTTCAGGACCGCTTCATCCGCAGCGGTCAGCGACATGACGGCAGCAAGCTTTCTGTGGACGGGCGTGGCACCTGACGCGTTCATCGGCCCTCATCGAGCTTGTCGATCGGAATCGCCGTACGGTCCCGCGCTAGGCGCCATCGTTCGACGATCGGTGACGCCCCAATCGCACCCGCCGTCGATGGACGACCGTCAGCTGCCCTGCTCGCTCAAGCTCTGCTTCTTCAAGCGCTCCCGATAGTCGGTCACGAAAGCGTCGATCCGATCGACACTCGACAGCTCCGCGGACACCGATTCAACGAGCCCGTTGTCCGGCGCGGTCAACATGGCGAACGCTTTCTCCTGATCCGTCCCTTCCATGCGCTTGCCATAGTCGTTGGCGAGCGCTTTCAGGCCTCGACGATCGGATGCGAGCGACAGGGCGACCGCCTCGTTCAGCAGGAGCGGAGCCACCCGCTCCTTGAAGTGCTGCTCCTGCTTCGCCTCCAACGCGGCCTCCGCTTCCGCACTACCCACCGAGGCGGCGGGATGCTTGACCGGATCCATCGCTTCCTTCAGCGCCGCGCGCTCATCGGCCATGGCTTGTTCCTCGCCGGTGACGACATCGCCCAGCGCTGTCGCCGCCGCCGGCCATTCGCGTAGCCGCCACAGCATGTCGGCGCGCAGCCATTTGGCTTCGAGGCTGTCGTCGCCTTCCAGCATGCGGAGACCGCCGAGAGAATCGCCGGAATCGAAGGTGGCGCGCGCCCCGAGCCGCTGGCGCTCTGCCGCCAGTTCCGGCGGCAGGGGCTCGTCCATCTCGCTTTCCTTCAGGGCCTTCAGCGCCAAGTCCGGCTTCTGATCCAGCATGCGGATGGCGGCCAGACGCGTCCCCGCCTGTGACTTGTCCAGGCTGCTCAGGCGTTTTTGCACCAATGTCTCGAGCAACTCACCTGCGCGGCTGAGCAGGTCCACCTTCACCAGCCGGTCGGCCAGAAGCGACATCATCCGATCGCCGTCCGCGCCGGGCGGCGTCAGTTCGCGGAACTCGTCATAGAGCGCGACCGCGGTCAGCGGCGGAAGACGATCCGCGCCATTATCGAGATAGAGTCCGCGGAACGCCGCCGACATCTGCTCGCCGATATCCTTCGCCTCCGACCGATTGGGGAAGTTGGCGGCAGCGTCGCGCAGCGTCACCAAACCCTTGCGCGGCTGATTCTGGTCCAGATAGAGCGTCCCCAGCTTGCGCAGCAGATTGAACTCGAAATCGCCGCCGCGATTCACGAAGCGCAGGGCTTCCAGCGGCGCGATCGCATCGGCCGGCGTGATGTCGCCGCCCTTCAGCTTCTCTTCCACCAGATCGAACTGCGAGCGTGCCTTGATCTCGGGGAGATCGGAATCAGCGAGGCTTGCCCACAGCGCCAAAGCCTGGCCCCGGTCGCCTGCGGTGAGCTTGATATGTCCGTCGAGATAGGCAAGGCGGTCGCGCGCATCGTGTTCCGGTTGATCCTGGCGCAAGGCGTCGGCAAAGCGCTGTGCTGCGATCGGGTTGCCGGCATTGTTCAGCGCGGTACCCGCCGTCAGATAGATGTCTTCGCGAACCGGCTTGGGATAGTCGCCAATGTTGGGCAGGGGATCGCTGAAATGCTTGGCTGCTTCCACCCACTTCTCTTCGCGCGCAGCCAGCATGCCCGAGAAGAGGTTGGTCTCGGCGACACCGGCCAGCGATTTGTCCGAGAGGCTGGCATGCGCCTTGTCAAACTGACCATCGAGCGTCTGGATCGCGCCCGTCAGCAGAGCCAGCTCGCGCCGATCGATCTGGTCGCCGCCCTCCTCTCCGATCTCGGACAGAGTGCTGTCCGCTTCTGCGATCAGGCCGTGCGCGAAGTAGAACTCGCCCAGCGCCAACCGTGCCGCCGCCTTGTCCTCATCGCTCGCGCTGCTCACAGCCGCCTCAAGCTGACGCTGGTCGGCAGTGAAGGTCGCTTCGCCGCCGCGCCGCCAGCTCGGCAAGTCGAACAGGCCGGGCACGTTCGCCAGGATCGGCTCGCCCTCCTTTGGCTGCGCGGGGCTGGTTGCTGTTGCGGATTCCTGCTCGGGTGGAGCTTCCTGCTCTTTCGATGCGATCTGCTCGCTTTTGCCGGGCACTTCCGCGACCGGCGTCAGCGCGCCTTGTGGCTTGGTGGTGATAACGACGCCCTGGGACAAGGAGTCGACGGTGATGGCGTCGCCCGCGCTTGCGATCACTACCCCCTGATGGCTCGGGAGCAACTGGAATTCGGGCCATTCCGCGCGCTCCGCTATGCCGAGACCCGCAATGCGAACCGGAACCACGTAGAGATTGCCGCCGCTCGGATCGCTCACATTGACCACGCGGCCGGGACCATTGGTCCGCAACAACAGGCTGGAAGCGCCGTCGGCAAGGTTCTCCCTGCGCTGCTCAATCGTTCGCGTCGGCACGTCCCTGCCGCCTGGGGTCAGATCGACGATCCAGGATTTGCCCGATGCCGCCAGCGCGACACCAACTGGCGACGCTTCGGCGATCCGGACGATGGTGGCGTCCGGGACATCGATCTTGCTCGCCTTGCCGAGCCTTGCAATCTGCGCGTCGCCCAGCAGAGTGCCGATATCGTTCGACGGCATGTCGAAGGCGAGCCAAAGCGCGCCATTGCGGTGGAATGCAGCCGCTGGGACGGCCTGCGGCCAGACCAAGATGACCTTGATGCCTTTCTCGGCTGGCACGATCTTGATCTGCACGTCCACCGGCGCGCGCGGCGGCAGCGCCGCCTGCTCGACTTCGGGCATCGGCGGCGGCGTCGGTTGCGCAGTTTCCCCGGCTGGCTGCGCTGGTTCCGTCTGTGGAGGCAGGACCGGAGCCGGCGGCTGAGCCGGAGCCGGTTCGGGCATCGCCGGCAAGCTCTGCAGCGCGACTTGCGCCGCGGGCTCGCTCTTCGGTTCAGGCGCTGGCGGCTCGGCGACAGGTGATTCCGCGATCGTCTGCGGCATCGGTTTGGCGGGTTCAGGCTCCGGCGCCGCTGGAAGGGTCGACGCAGCGTTTGCCTGCTGCGGGGAACTTTCCGGCTGTTTGCCGGCTTGACTCGCTCCAGTCTGTTCCGCACTCGCCAACCGCGTCGTGGCCGGCTCTTCTTGGCCCGGCAGTTGGAGGTCTGGCGCCGGCCCGGCTTGCTGGGCTGGCCGCATGATGTCGAGCACGACGGTGTGGCCAAGCCGGAAGTCGCGCAGCCTGGCGCCGGGAGCTAGGGTGAGATAGATGCGCGCGGCGTCCTTGTTGGTCGCCGCGATCTGCGCAAGCTCTTTCGGCAGATCCCGGCGCGCCGGCCCGACATCGATATCGGCGGAAGCGGTGAAGACGACTTCGATGCGATCGCCTTGCCGTGCGACGCGGTAGGCGATCGGTCCGGGCCAATCGATCGCCAGTCGCGTGAAGGTACCGTGATTGCCATGACGTACGACGATCCGCGCCGGAGACTCAGTAACGTTGGGCACCGGCACCAGGTACTGGTTTCCGGGACCGGGCCTTATGATCCGTGGTTCCTGAGGCTTGGGCGCTTCGGCCTCGGGAGGCTTCGTCTTTGGTGGTTCAGCCTTCGGAACCTCTGCAACCGGTACCTCGACCTTTGGCGGTTCGGTCTTCGGCGGTTCAGTCTTTGGCGCCTGGCCGTCTTCGGTGCCGGCGCCGGTTTCGAGTGCCACGCTCTGCTTGGCGATTGCGCTGTCGTCCGGCCAAGCGTCCGCTGGCCGCAGGTCCAGCACCAGATTGCCCTCGTCGACGAACTGATTGAGTGTCGCCGGCCGCGTCAGGGTCAGTTCCAGCGTGCGCCCCTGCGCGCTGAGCGGCCCCTCGACATAGCTCTTGAGGTTGTCGAGCGCGCCGATCAGCCGAACCGATACCGGCTCGTTGAAGACGATGACCAGCTTGTGGCCCTTGATCTCGGCGCTGGTTGCCAGCCGCGCGGCGCGGTCGAAGACCAGCCGGCCGAACGTCTGATGAGTCCAGCCGCGCGCATTGACCTGCGTATCGGCAAGCGCCAACAGCGGCAGACTCGCCAACGCAATCGCCGTGGCGACACCCGCTAATAATCGCTGCCGAAGGAGTCGGCTCATACGCACCCGATATTGTGACGGCGCCGCTCCAAACTGAGAATCGGACGCCCAACCGGCGCAGATTACAATAAGGCGCCGCCGCTGTCCCAGTCCCTGCCTGGGGCGTCAGGAGCGCAACCTGGGGAATGGCGCGGCCCGAGGCCGCGACGCCTCAATCGAAGCTAGCCAGCAGGGCGTCGATCTCAGCCTGCTTGCCGGCTTCGTCGGGCAGCTGCGGGCCGTTCAAGAGCTTCTCGTCCCCGGTCTTCTGCGGCTCATCCTTGGGATGTGACTCGCGGTATTTATGGATCTCGTCGCCGAACGCCGCGACCAATGCCTCGACGCGTTCCTCGATATGCTTCAGCGTCTTCACGACCTTGGTGATGCGCTGCCCGGTGATGTCTTGGAAGTTGCAGCTCTCATAGACTTGCGTAACCGCATTTGTCACCTGTTCAGCAACCTCTTCCGGCATCTGGGAGGTCAAGCCCTCCAGCAGTTCCATTGCCTGGAGGATGCCGTTGGTCGCTTCTTCGGTCGACCCGACGATGGCATCGAGTTCGTCCGCCGCCTTCGGCAAGTGCTCCGAAGTGATGTCGTCCGGGCGCAACGCCGCGATCTCGCGCTTCGCGGAGAGGATGTATTTGGCGAGGCCTTCGAGCTCCGAATAGACCTTGAGATTGACCTCAGACAGGTCGCCTTCCAGGGACTGCAGCATCTCGCCCACCACCTCCGCAACGTCCTCCCGGCGCGGAGATCGACTCTGCGCCTGCAGCTCGGTCAATCGAGCATTCAACTCCGGAGGCATGCCGGCATCGCCCGACTTCACACGATTCGCCATGACTGCCATCAAGACCTAGAAGTTGCCAAGTACGGAGCTGAGCTTCGTCTTCAGGGTGGCCGCGTTGAACGGCTTCACGATGTAGTTGTTGACGCCCGCTTCCTTGGCAGCGACCACGTTCTCGGTCTTGCTCTCAGCGGTGATCATGATGAAGGGCAGGTTCTTGAGCTTGGAATCGGCACGCACTTCGCGCAGCAGTTGGATGCCGGTCATCGGTTCCATGTTCCAGTCCGAGATCACCAGCCCGTAGTCCTTATCGCGCAGCTTCTGCAGCGCCATTGAACCGTCAGTCGCCTCGTCGACATTGTTGAAGCCCAGCTGCTTCAGCAAGTTGCGGATGATCCGCAACATTGTCTTGTAATCATCCACGATCAGGATGTTCATGTTCATGTCGACTGACATGGCACCGTTTCCTTTGCTGTGCCCCAGCCCGCGATGTGGGCCCGCTGGCGCATCTGACATTACACTTGGATGATTAGCGGACCAACAGTTAAGCGCCAGTTAAACAAGGATATTCCTATTCCAGGGCATTACTGCGGCATGGGCAGCTGGCGTCGTTGCGCCAGCTCGAAAGTGATCTCCTTGGCCCGGGTCGGCGTGACCTGTGCCAGGATTGGCGCGACCTTGCGTTCATTCATCCGTTCGACGACATCGAGGAGAACATCCATGTCCATCTCCTCGAACACCTTCGCGGCCGCCTTCGGCTTCATGTTCTCGTACATCTTGACCAGGCTCTTGAGCTCCGCCTCCTCCTGGTCGCTCCGCTTCTTGAGCAGGTCTTCAACGGTCCCCTGGAGCGCCTTCAGCTCGGCCATCTTCTGCTCCATGCGCTGCTCGGCGGCCTGGATCAGGGCCTCACGCTCGTCGAGCTCGCGCGCCCTCACATCCAGCTCCTCGCGGCGCTTGGCCAGCTGCTGGAGCACATCGACCTCTTCGTCCGTGTAGTCGAACGGATCTGGAACCGGAGCTTCACTTTGCGCCGCATCGCTGCCGACCATGTCAGGAGACGCGGCGCTTTCCATGCCGGGGCTCGCGGTGGTGCCTCCGCTTGCTGGCGCCGGCGGAGTTGTCGCGGCCTGCTGTGAGGGTTGCATGGGCGCCGCAGGCTGGCTGGCCGGTGCGGATGGCTGACCTTGCGCCGCCGTGGAGGCCTGCCCGTTTGATGCTTGCCCGTTCGATGCTTGTCCGTTTGATGCCGGCGCGCTGGGCGCGGGTGTGGCCGGCTGAGCGGCGGGCTGAGCGGCGGGCTGAGCCTGGGCCAAAGATGTGCTGCCAATGGAAACTTCGATCGCATTCCAGACGGCGCCGACCTTGATCGTGATCGTGCCGGCTAAGGCGAACATCAATATGGGGAGAAGCCGGATCCGCATGAGCTGCCTCACCGCATCCCGGATAGTGCACTGAGGCTCGACACCTTGCGATCGTCCTCGTCATCCGTGAACTCGACCGGCGCTGCAACTGGCGCGGCGACGGGCGCCGACGCGCTGGTGCTTTGAGTCTGCCGCCCCCTGGCGATTGCAGTCTCCAACCGATTGGCGGCGTTCTCCGCCCGCTCGGTCAACAGTCTGAGATCGTCGCCGATCCTGGTGAATTCCGCGGCCAGGCCTTGCGCTCGGTCCACGCGCGTTTGCAGATCGCCGCCGACGGTCTGCGCGGCCGCTTTGAATTGATGCAGATGATTCGCCGCCTGATCGGTCGACTTGGTGAGATCGGCAATCAGTTTCTCGAACTCCCCACGGCTGCTGCGGATCGATTCGATCTGCTTGCTGAAGCGCCGCACATAGACGAGCGTCGCGATCAGCAGAATTGCTACCACTCCATCGGCGATCAGGGTCCAGGGCATGGCGTCAGGCCCCCAACTTCGCTACGGCTTCATCAGGCGGTCCTGGATCTGGACCGCGATGTGGCCGCCGCGCCGTCCCATGCTGCCACGGAACAGCTGGACGCTGCCGCAGCGCAACTCGACCGGCGAATTCGGGGTGCATTCCAGCTCCAGGCGCGAGCCCGGAACCCAGCTCAACACGTCGCCAAGCGACATGCTGAACTCGTCGAGCACCGCGTCGATCGGGACTTCCGTCTGCCAGAGCTCGCCGGACAAGTGCGTTTCCCAGATCGAATCGCGGCCGAACTTTTCACCCATGAACATCTGCAGCAGCAGCTCGCGCACCGGCTCCAGCGTTGCATAGGGCAGCAGCAGTTCGAGCCGTCCGCCGCGGTCCTCCATATCGACGCGCAGACGCGCTAGCACGGCGGCGTTCGCCGGCCGGGCGATCGCAGCAAAGCGCGGGTTGGTCTCCAGGCGCTCGAATCGGAACGTCACGGGCGACAGCGGATCGAACGTGGAGGTCAAGTCGTTGAGCACCACGCCGATCAGGCGCTCCACCAGGTTGCGCTCGATCGTGGTGTAGGGTCTGCCTTCGATGCGCATCGCTGCGGTCCCGCGCCGTCCGCCGAGCAGAACGTCGACGATCGAATAGGTCAGCGAGCTGTCGACCATCAGCAGGCCGAAATTGTCCCACTCCTCGGCCTTGAACACGCCGAGCATGGCGGGCAGCGGGATGGAATTCAGGTAGTCGCCGAACCGGATGGCTGTGATGCTGTCGAGCGAGACTTCCACGTTGTCCGAGGTGAAATTGCGCAGCGACGTGGAGAGCATGCGCACCAGCCGGTCGAACACGATCTCCAGCATCGGGAGGCGTTCGTAGGAGACCAGCGCGCTGTTGATGATGGCCTGGATGCCCGACGGCTTCTCATCTTCGCCGCCCCCGCCCGCACCGAGGCCGAGCAGGCTGTCGATCTCGTCCTGATCGAGGACGCGGTTGGATTTCGGACCGCCCGAAGCCTGCTGTTCGCCATCGGCAGCAGCCTCTTCCTCGCCGGCGCCCGCCATCGCTTCCCATTCGGCGGCGGCAGCGCGCTCCTCCTCGCTCATCTCCTCATTGTCTTTGTCGTCGGGGATCATTTGCTTACGCTTTCCCTCGTCCGGTCACTGAATCTGCACGACCTTGAACAGAACGTCTTTCACGGTTGCCGGCGCGGCCGCCTTCTGCGCGCGCAGCAGCAATTCCTCCCGCAGCCGCTGCAGCCCGTCGGATCCCTGCAGGTCCTCCACGCGAACGCCGCGCAGATAAATCTGGAACTGGTCGATCACGCGCGGCAGCACATTGGGCAGCGTCTCGGAATCCTCCGGCGCGCCCAGCTCAAGGGCCAGCTTGAGCTTGAGGTAGGAGTTGCGCTTGCTCGAGGTCGAGAGATTCACGGTCATCTCGTCCATGTCGAAATAGATCGGCGGGTGCGTTGCTTCGGCTTCGGCTTCTGCCGCCGCCACATCGCCCTCGGCCGGTGCATGACCCTGGAATAGCAGGAACCATGCCGCGGCTCCGCCGCCGCCGAACAAGAGCAACGGAAGGATGATGAACAGCACCAACTTCTTGCCGCTCATCCGTTTCCTTCTGACTGGTGGTGGGGCTACCTCTGCCTCGGCTGTCGCATCCGCCATTTATGCCCTCGACTCTACGCGCGCGTGGACAGCCCCGGGCCGCCCACGTCCCATGGGCGAAAAGTAGTGCCGTGATGGTTAAGAACCGGTGAAATCGGCATATAAGCCAATGGATAGTGCCATGATGCAAAAGGGTTGGCAGGAACTGCCAGCCGACCGGCAGCATCTTCCCCGCACGCCCAATCCGTGCCCGCTCGATCACATCGGCGCATCGGCAACAAACCGAGGAAATCCACCGGCTTGAGGCGCTGGCACGGAAGTTGCGTCCATGGGTTCGCCGGCATGAAGACCGGCAAATGAACCCGTAATGGGACGCTGTCATGGAAACACCGACTTACATCGCGTTATCGCGACAAATGGCCTTGCGCACGCAGATGGACGTGGTGGCGAACAACGTCGCCAACGCCAACACCCCGGGCTTCAAGGCCGAAATGCTCCTGATGTCGGAGGTCGAGCTGCCCGCCGACCCGACCACCGAGCTGTCTTACGTGCAGGACTTCGCGACCGCCCGGGACTTCTCGCCCGGTACCCTTCGGCCGACCGGCAACGACCTCGACCTTGCCATCCAGGGCAACGGCTTCTTTGCCGTGCAGACGCCGGATGGGGTGCGCTACACCCGGGTCGGGCGCTTCCAGCTCAATGGCGATGGCATCCTGGTCACCAGCCACGGCTATCCGGTCCTGGCCGGCGGAAGCCCGGTCACGCTCAATCCAGATGACGGGCCGGTCAACGTTGCCGAGGACGGCACGATCTCCACCGACCAGGCTCGCAACGGCCAACAGCTGCAGGTCGTCGGCACGCTCGACGTCGTCGATTTCAAGAACCGCGCGGCACTGACTCCGGCCCCGGACAACCTGTTCGACGCCGGAACCGAGGCCCCGACCGAAGCCACCGGCAAGGTCGCACAGCGCATGCTGGAAGACTCGAACGTCAACCCGATCGTCGAGATGACCAACATGATCGAGGTGACGCGAAACTATCAGGCCGTTCAGCGCTTTCTCGACGCCGAGAATGACCGCCAGCGCCGCGCCATCAACAGCATCACGTCCAACACGTAAGGGAAGGAGACATCGCCATGCGCTCCCTCACCACCGCCGCCACCGGCATGCAGGCCCAGCAGCTGAATGTCGAGGTGATCTCGAACAACATCGCGAACGCCACCACCACGGGGTACAAGCGCCGTCGCGCCGAGTTCGCCGACCTGCTGTATCAGGATTTCCGCCGCGTCGGCACCCAATCCTCCGATACCGGCGAGATCGTGCCGGCCGGCGTGCAGGTCGGTGTCGGCGTCAAGCCGGTTGCCGTCTACCGCATCCAGGAGCAGGGCAATCTGCAGATGACGAGCAACCCGCTCGACGTCGCGGTCAAGGGCCGCGGCTTCTTCCAGGTCGATCTGCCGGACGGCACCACGGCCTATACCCGCGACGGCTCATTCAAGCTGTCCAACGATGGCACGATCGTGACGCAGGACGGCTTCACGGTACAGCCGGGCATCACCGTGCCGACCAATACGACGGAAATCACCATCAATGCCAGCGGCCAGGTCGAAGCGACCATCGCGGGGCAGATTGCGCCGCAACTGCTCGGCCAGTTCCAGCTTGCCAACTTCATCAACGAAGCGGGTCTCGATGCGATCGGCGACAATCTGCTGACCGAGACCGAGGCATCCGGCTCCCCCACCACGGGCAACCCCGGCACCACCGGTTTCGGCACGCTGCAGCAGAATTTCCTCGAAACCTCCAACGTCAACATCGTGTCGGAGATCACCGACCTCATCACCGCCCAACGCACCTATGAGATCAACTCCAAGGTGATCCAGGCGTCGGACGACATGATGGGGACGATCTCCCAGATCCGGTAAGGAGGATTCGCCATGCGCCGCTGCCGTATCTCTGCCATCGCATTGCTTGCCGGCATTGCACTTCATCTCTCGGGCTGGCAGCCGGTCCAACCGGCGCTGGCCGAGGAGGTCACGTCGGAACGCTCGGACATGCTTACGCTGCGCGACCGGATCATGGTCGACGCGGACGTGGTGCGGCTCGGCGATCTGTTCGAGGAAGCGCTCAGCGACGGCGACGTGCCGGTCGCGCAAGCGCCGAAGGCGGGCCAGACGATGATGCTCGATGCCCGCTTCCTGCAGCAGGTGGCGCGCGCCTACCGCCTCAATTGGAAGCCGGTCTCGCGATACCAGAAGGTCACGATCGGCCGCATCAGCCAGCGCGTCACAGCGCTGATGGTGCGCGACGCCATCGCGGCCGCGGTGCAGGAACGCATCGGAACGTCGGGCGATCTCGACGTGGCGCTCGATGGCGGCGACCTGGAGCTCGACCTGCCGACCGATGTCGAGAACTCGGTGACCGTGAGCGCCATCAACTTCGATCCGAACTCCAATCGTTTCGCGGCGATCCTGGTGGCGCCGGCGGAAGGTCCGCCGGTCATCCAGCGCAACGTCATCGGCACGGTCTACGAGATGGCGCAGATTCCGGTGCCCAAGCGCCTGATCAGCGCCGGCGACATCATTTCCGCCGCCGACCTGGAATGGCAGCCGGTCCATCTCTCGCGCCTGTCGGGCAGCAGCCTGACCGACGCCGATCAGCTGGTCGGCCGAATGGCGAAGCGGCCGCTGAGAGCCGGGCAGATCTTGCGGCAGAGCGATGTCGAGGTCTCGCCGATCATCCACCGGAACGACCTGATCCGCCTGGTGGTCAAGACCGGCCAGATGACCCTGAGCGTGCAGGGCAAGGCCATGCAAGACGCAGCCATGGGCCAGACCATCCGCGTGATCAACGTCAACAGCAACCGCCAATTGTCCGGCACCGTGATCGACGCCGGCACCGTCGCCGTCGGCTTCGACATCGCGTCGATCAATTGAGGAGCACCGCCATGTCCAGGACATATCTCGGCGTCGCCGCGACCATCGGACTCTCGTTCTCGATTGCCGGGTGCGGCAACATGCTGGAGCGCGTCGCGCGCGCGGGCCAGGAACCGCCGCTGTCGCCGATCGAGAATCCGAGGGCGCAGGACCTCTACAAGCCTGTGAGCCTGCCGATGCCCGACCCGATTCCCGACGCACGCCAGCCGGCCTCGCTGTGGCGCCAGGGCTCGCGCGCCTTCTTCAAGGACCAGCGCGCCGGACGCGTTGGCGACATCCTGACGGTCGTGATCGAGATCAAGGACGACGCAACCTTGAACAATAAGACGTCCCGTAGCCGCAGCGCCGATGAAGGCGCCGCCCTCGATAACTTCCTGGGCTACGAGACGAAGATTCCCGACATCTTCAACAGCCACGCGGATCCGGCGAATCTCGTGAACGGAAACAGCGACAGCACCAGCTCCGGCGACGGCTCGACCGCACGCAAGGAGGAAATCGACCTGCGCATGGCTGCTGTCATCACGCAGGTCCTGCCCAACGGCAACATGGTGATCCAGGGCAGCCAGCAGGTCCGCGTGAACTTCGAAATGCGCGATCTTTCGGTCAAGGGCGTGATCCGTCCGGAGGACATCACATCCCTCAACGAAGTGCCGTACGACAAGATCGCGGAGGCGCGCATTGCCTATGGCGGCGAGGGTACCATCAGCGACCTGCAGCAGCCGCGTTACGGCCAGCAGGTGTTCGACATCCTGTTCCCCTTCTAAGACCAAGACGCCCGAGAGCGTCGCCAGTTCCTGACGGCAACTCAACCCCGCTGCGCAAGCAGCGGGGTATTTTTTGCCGGAACCGGCGCTTCGTGACCGTGCTGGCTCATCCTTCAGCGCCGGTCGGGTGAGCTGAGCGGATCAGCGACTATGTGCCGGCGATCACATCAATGCACTCTGACCCCATTTTCCATTGCCGGCAAAAGCGCTTTATATGCCGTCGAAGTGAGTGGCCTGATAGCTAAGGTCAACGGCCGAAGAAATGGCATCAGTCGTAGCTCCTTCACCAGCCAGTGCTGCTTCACCCAATTTGCAATTCCGCCCACTACTCCCTCCTTCTATCATGGCTCGAAACATCGCATTGCGACTTGCTCCGAAACAGCGCACTGCTGAACTGGTACGTTCGTAATGCAGATAGGTAAAAAACGGGCCATGTGATTAGGCTAAGGCTTTCAGATTGTGGTCTCTGAAATCCGGACACTAGCTGGTAGCCAAAGACAAATAGGATAAGTGCTAGTAGGAGGTCTTCGAGGACCTGTATATCTGTCAGCCACTCAAGCACTTTTCTCTCAATCTCCGTCACGAATTCGAGTGCTCGGTACGCAACTGCGACGAACGCCGCAATAGTAACGAAATATGGGCCAGCCTGGGGCACCACTTCAAATGGCAGCAGAGCCAATGTCGCGACACCGACAAGCAAAATTCTCACATGAAGGTCATTTCGAATGGCGCTTGAGCGCAGTCTATCAACACTTCTGCGCTTCTGCTGGATTAGCAAAAATGCCAGCATGGCAGCACTACCTGCGATCCCTAGCAGCAGGCAAACACCAGCAGCGATGCTGAATGGGTAGCCGGATGCGCGGAATAGCACAAGAATAGCAAGACACACCCAACACAGCCAATTTCGTGCCCTTTTCAGCAACGTCAGCTGTTCACTACTAACTATGATGATAACTTCGCCTACAATCATTGATATGATCCCCTAGTTCGATCACTCTGCCGATCAAAAGCAATCGAACATCCTTCTACCTTATCTCACTCCCCACCTCGTTCGTCGCCTTCAGCACAGGGCTCAGCACATATTCCATCATCGCCCTGCTTCCTGTCTTGATCTCCACGCTCGCCATCATGCCAGGCGATAGCGGCAGCATCTTGTCTTCCACGCGCATCTGCGCGTTCGGCACAGCGATGCGCGCGGTGAAGAGCAGGCCCTGCTTCTCGTCCTCCACTGCGTCGTCAGATACTTCGGTCACCTCGCCATCCAGAGTTCCGTAGCGGGTGAAGGGGAAGGCTTCCATCTTGATCACCGCCGGCTGGCCGTCATGCACGAAGCCGATATCCTTGTTGAGGATCCTGGCCTCGATCTCCACCGGCTGCACCACCTTGGTCTTGCCGGAGGGGAAAATGAGCCCAAAGCCCTTCGTTCTCGCAATGGTTGCCGACCGTCAAACTACCCTCGCCCAGACCTCGGATGCAAACTCCTGACAAACCGGGTTGCGGGCTCCGCACAAAGACGAGCCGACCCTGACTTCATGGGAAAGCGCTGTGGAAGAGAGACTCAAGAGTGGTTGCGCAACGGCACACAGCATAAGCTGCGCGCCATGGACCTTGTCGGCACCGCCCTGCGCAATCCGATCAATCGCGCGATCCTGCAGCGCCTGCCATTGCTCGGCGCACCGCAGGCGTGGCTGGTGGCGGGGTGCGTCTATCAGGCGGCATGGAACGAGCGCGCCGGGCGCTCGCCGCAGAGCGACATCAAGGATTACGACATCTTCTATTTCGACGATGCCGATTTGTCGTGGGAAGCAGAGGATGAGGTCATCCGGCGCGGGCGCGTGCTGTTCGCCGACCTCGACGGGCTGATCGAGATCCGAAACCAGGCGCGCGTGCATCTGTGGTATCCGAAGCGCTTCGGCGCGCCCTACCCCACGCTTTCCAGCGCCGAGGACGGGATCGGCCGGTTCCTCGCGCGCTGCACCTGCGTCGGCCTCGCGCCGCAGGGCGATGGCAGCCTTCGGCTCCATGCACCCTACGGGCTCGATGAGCTGGAACAGGGCATCCTCAGGCCGAACGCCAATGCGCCCAGCCTCCATCGCTATCGCGCAAAAGCGGAAAGCTATCGCGCGCGCTGGCCGTTCCTGAAGATCGAAGACGATTGATGAAGGATGCCGCGGCGATCAATCGTCGCCTGACGCGTCAGCGTCAATCGTCGCCCGACGCGTCAGCGTCAATCGTCGCCCGACGCGTCAGCGTCAATCGTCGCGGTGGGTGCGCTCCATCCGCTCGTGCCGTTCCTGCGCTTCGAGCGACAGCGTGGCGATCGGCCTCGCCTCCAGGCGCTTCAAGCTGATCGGCTCGCCGGTCTCCTCGCAAAAGCCGTAGGTCCCTTCCTCGATCCGGCGCAACGCATCGTCGATCTTGCTGATCAGCTTGCGCTCGCGGTCGCGCGTGCGCAGTTCCAGCGCGCGATCAGTTTCGAGGCTGGCCCGGTCGGTGATGTCGGGCTCGGAGAGGCTCTCTTCCTGCAGGTGGTTCAGAGTCTCACCGGACTCACGCAACAATTCGTCCTTCCACGCCAGCAGCTTCTGGCGGAAATACTCCTGCTGCATCGGGTTCATGAAGTCTTCTTTGTCGTGTGGGCGGTAGTCGGGCGACAGCAACGGTTTCATGCGTGTCTCAGAGCTGTTCTTGTCCGTCCCTCGCGTCATGCCGTCTCCCATCGGTCACAGCCCGCAGCGAGATTGCCGGGGAGTATAGAAATTTACGTTTCCGCCGCAAGCCCGGAATTCATCATTCATGCTGTTGTAATGATTGAATAAAACTAAAATCACCCGGCACCAGGGGTGGTCAGCTTGGCCAGTTCGACGGCGGCCCGCAGCTCGATCTCGTCCAGAATCGCCATCAGTTTCGGATCGTCGACCTGCTCGCGCCGCGCGCGGACCAGCTGCGCAAGCTGCTCGAGCTTGGCACGCGGAATCGCGCCCAGCAGCAGGCCGAGGCGGATTTCCTCGAGCTCGTCCAGCATCGCATCGCCGCGTTGGACGGCGCGCTGCCGGGCCCGTCGTTCCGTCGAATCGGGAGTGCCTTGCAAGGCCAACACGGTTGACACGCCGGAGAGGCCGACCGAGCCGCCGACGGCGCTGTTGCTGCCTGCTGCAGCGCCCTCATCGTGCAGGGCGGCCGCGAATCCGCCGTTGCTGGAGGGCTGCGATGCCCCGACGCGACGGGGCGCGGTAGGCCGGACTTGTGTTGGGTCGATCTTCATTTATGCGCGGCGAATCTTCCGGGATTCAGGGCGCCCGTAATCACTGGCGCCACAATGGCGCGCTATCGCTAACAAGCGCTTAACACGTGACCGAAGCTATTGCGAGGACAGGAAATTCCTGCCGGACCGCGGGTCGGCCGCGTCGAATGCTGTTTCAAAATATATAAGTATATCAATAAGTTAGATGTCTGATAGAGATGGCACGAGAGTTGCGTTGCCCAGGCTAACAAAGATCACAATCTGTGCCGAAGGAAGATCATGTTGCTGCACTCGATCAAGCGAATCATATGGGCGGGCTGGCACGTCGCGTTGGCCACCGCCCTGGTGATGCCCGGCACGATCGGTCCGGTCTTTGCCACGTCGCGCATCAAGGACATCGCCGATTTCGAAGGGGTCCGCGAGAACCAGCTGGTCGGCTATGGCCTGGTGGTGGGGCTGAACGGCACCGGCGACGACCTGAAGAAGAAGGCGGTCTTCACGCGCGAAAGCCTGATCGGCATGTTGGAGCGTCTCGGCGTCAATGCCCGAAACGAGGATCTGGAGACCAAGAACGTCGCCGCGGTGATGGTGACCGGCAGCCTGCCCCCCTTCTCCCGCCAGGGCTCCGAGATCGACGTGACCGTGTCGTCGCTGGGCGATGCCAGCAGCATTCAAGGCGGCACCCTCCTGGTGACCCCGATGCTGGGCGCCGATGGCGAGGTCTACGCCGTCGCGCAGGGCCAGATCACGATCGGCGGCTTCTCGGCCGCCGGCCAGGCGGAATCGGTGCAGCGGGGCGTTCCAACCAGCGGCCGTATCGCGCGCGGCGCTATCGTCGAGCGCGAAGTGCCGTTCGATCTGGGCGCGCTTAGGACCGTCAATATCGCGCTCCGGAATCCGGATTTCACCACCGCCGAGCGGATCGCCGACGCAGTCAACAAGCAGATCGGCCGCGACGTCGCTTATCCCCGCGATTCGGGCACGGTGGTGATGAACGTCGCCGCCGGCGGCGGCGATCCGGCGGCCTTATTGACCAAGGTCGAAACGCTTCCCATCGACCCCGATTTCCCCGCGCGCGTGGTGATCGACGAGAATACCGGCGTGATCGTGATGGGCGACAACGTGCGCATCAGCAAGGTCGCGGTGGCACAGGGCAATCTCACGATCCGTATCACCGAAACGCCGCAGGTTTCGCAACCCAATCCGTTCTCCAATACCGGCGTGACGGTGGTCGTTCCGCGCACCAACGTCGAGGTGCAGGAGGACGCCAACCGGAAGCTCGCGGTGCTGGATTCCGGCGTGACCCTGGAAGAGCTGGTGGCCGGATTGAATTCGCTCGGCGTCAGCCCGCGCGACATGATCTCGATCCTGCAGACCATCAAGACCGCCGGCGCGCTGCAAGCCGACCTCATGGTGCAGTGATGACCGGCGCGGCCAGCTCTCTCGTTCCATCCCTGCCGCTCGATCGCTTCGGTCAGCTGCGCCAGAGCGCGCTGGCGGGCACGGCGACCGCGATCGATGCCAAGGACCAGGCCAAAGTCAAAGCGGCCGCGCAGGATTTCGAGGCCTTCTTCGTCACCCACGCGTTCGAGGATATGTTCGCCGACCTGTCGAGCGATCCCCTGTTCGGCGGCGGCGAGGGCGAAGACATCTTCCGGTCCCTCCTGCTGCAGGAATATGGCAAGCAGGTCGCCAAGGCCGGCGGCGTAGGCGTTTCGGACATGGTGCAACGCCAGCTGCTGCAACTTCAGGAAGTCCCGAAATGAACAAATCGTCCCGCATGGCGGATCTGTTGGCGATCACCTCCCGGCTGATCGCGTGCCTGGAGCGCGAGGTCGAATTGCTGCGCGCCATGAAGCCAAAGGAATTGCGCCAGCTGCAGCACGACAAGACGACGCTGGCCGATGCCTATCGAGCCTTCGTGCTGGCCTTGAAGGAGCCGGACGCCGCGGCGGATGCCGTGACGGATCTGTTGAAGGAGGAGCTTGCCGAGGCGACCGAGCGCTTCAACGCCACGCTGCTGGACAATCTGCGCGCCCTGCGCGCCATGCGCGACGTCAACGAGCGCGTGATGCGGGCGGTGGTCGAAGCTCTGGAGGAGCCGCGTCTTCAGGTCACCGGCTACAATCAACGCGGCGCACTGCGGCGCGGCCGGCGCCAGCCTGCCATCGGCCCAGCCGCAATTCAGCAGCGGGCATGAAAAAAGGCCCGCGCGGGCCCTGTCGACATCGTCAAACAAGTCAGGCGTCAGGCAGACAGGCTGACGACACCGCTCCCATGATTGTCTCCACCCACCGCGGCCACCAAGGCTTTCGTCAACTGAGGCGTCGGTTCCGGCGTAGGCGCGGTCGCGGCGGCCTTGCTGGCAGCCCGCTGGCTCTGGATGCGATCGAGCTGGCGCTCGGCGCGTGCCGTTCGCTCATAGGCCCGCAGCACTTGTTCGGATGGAACCTGGATGACGCGCTCCCCCGTTTCGGGGCTTTGCCCGATCAAGACGATGCGGCCGATGTCCTGGCGGTAAATGAATTCGAAGCTGTTATAGCGGAACATCTGCTCCGCACTGACCGAGCCCTGCTGTTGGCCAGCCGAACTGGACGCCGCAGCCGTATTGGCGCGCGTTTCGTTGGTGGAAAGCTCAGCAGCGGCACTGGCATGCACCGGTACCGGTGCGTTGCCTGCCGAAGCGCTCGATGTGGTGACCGGGCGCAACATTCGGCCCGCTACTCCTTTCTTCTGCCGCTAGCCCGAGATTTCGGGCCTCATACACTACGCAGCAGTATAGATGATTTTTCTCCGAATCTATTAACAGAGCGTTAATACCCCCAAGACCCGCTCCACTACAGGCGGTCCGGTGGAACGAAATTTCCTCCCACGGCCCTCCCTCCTTGCCGGATCAGATTTGCCTCAAATGCGCGTTAACCAAATTATTCGTCGTTAAATCAGATAGTTATATGCTGGCACGCGAGTTGCTTATCAGGGTTGGACTCCGCCTTTGCGGAACGGATTCGGGCGCCAAAGCGCGGCCGAAGTTGGCACGAGACGAAGGAGAACCCTGATGCCGACGAATGACATCCAATTGACTGCGGGCATCCGCAACAATCTGCTGTTGCTGCAGATCACGTCCGAGAAGATCGACCGGACGCAACAGCGCCTCGCCACCGGCAACAAGATCAACGCCGCCATCGATGGCGCGGTTGCCTTCTTCGCCGCAAAAGGCCTGAACCGGCGCGCGGATGACCTTTCGCAGCTCAAGGATTCGATCGGCCAGAGCATCAGCACGATCAAGGCCGCCGACACCGGCGTGACCGCCATCGAACAGATGCTCGACCAGGCGAAGGGCCTCATCACATCGGCGTATGGCAGCCTCGGCAAGGACCAGGCATCGGTCGACCTGCGCAAGTCGCTGTCGGATCAGTTCAACAACCTGCTGCGCCAGATCGACAAGCTGGCCGGCGACGCCGCCTATCAGGGCAAGAACCTGCTGCTCGGCAGCGGACTCCGGCTCGATGCGACCTCATCGTCGAAGAGCGCAACCAACGCCATCACCGGCATCAGCAACACGCGCGTCACCAACGTGGTGTCGGCCGACGACTATGTCGTCGATATCAGCGGCGACGGCGCCATCAGCGCGGATGCCAGCGACATCGCCAACGCCGAGCGCGACCGCGGCATCCAGAACCTGACCATCGGCGGATTTGCCAGCAAGACGCTCGGCAACTTCGACGACATCGTCATCAAATATGCCGGCGGCAAAGGCAAGGACAAGGTCTTCACCATCACAGAAGGCGATGTTTCGGTGACCAAGACCTTCACCACCGAGCAGTGGGCGCAGGCCAAGGCCACCGGAAAACTGCTGAACTTCGACCACCAGTTCGCCAGCGGCACGCACATCAACTTCGATGTCGATTTCGAGGAGATCGACGACGTTCCGGATACCGCCGGCGTGGGCACCTCCACGATCGAGAAGAACGTCAATATCGGAGTCGCAACCACCAATCTCAATGGCATCGGCCAGCGCATCGAGCGCAGCGCCCTCAATCAGTCCGGTCAGCAGAAGCTCGCCAACGGCGAGAATGCGTGGGCCTTCGATTCAGGCACGCCGCGCATGACGATCGACGAGCGCACGATCCTGCAGGCGGCGGCCTATAGCGCGACGGTCGGCACGGCCTATGGCCGGGCGTCCGACGCGATCGTCGGCACGGCAACCATTCCGACCGGCGGCACGTCGACCGGCATCGCCAACGACTTCACCTACTCCCTCACCGCCTCGGCCACCGCGGCCGACTTCAACTTCGTTACCGGGACGTTCGCAAGCTATGACGCGACACTGGTTGGACCAGGTGGCGGCGTCACAACTGCCGTGAGCGCCAGCGGCTCCTACACTTTCACCTCTGCGGCCGATGGCGGTCAGGACGTCACTCTCAATCTGCAGACGGCCGGCTTCCAGGGCATCGTGCGGGCGAACGCCTCGACTGCCGCCGAGGCCGACGCCACCGAGCAAGCGCTCGGCGCCGCGTTGCCCGGCACCGGCGTATCGCTCAGCGCCCTCTCCGGCCTTGGCGACAACCTCGCTCACACCCTGACCTTCAACGTCGCGACGACGGCATCCGCCTCCACGTTCAACCTCTCCGACGGCTACGGCGGCACGGCGACGGTCACCGGCACGCTGGGCAGCCAGGCACTGACCTTTACCATCGCCGGCGGCGTCAATAGCGGCGCTACCGTGACGCTCACATTGGCCAGCGGCGGGCTGGTCGCCAACTCCGAAGGCACCGTCAAATACAATGCCATCGGCAGCTTCACGGCGCCCGATCAGGCTCTGTTCGACGTGCGCGCCGCCAATACCGGCCAGACCTCGACCATCCACACGGTCCAGGTCACCGACGGCAACGACAGCAACAATCTGACGGTCCAGCTCAACGAGACCAACACCAGCCAGGTGACGGTCGTAAGCCAGAACGTGCAGACCGACGGTCAGGGTCTTGCGATCGACTTCGCGCAGAACCAGTGGCGCGATCGGGCCGATATTGACACCGCCGCGGCGGAGATCGAGGCGGCAAAGCTGCGGCTACGCGGCGCGGCCTCGTCGCTCAGCAACAACCTCGACATCATCACCACGCGATTGAACTACACCAACGAGTTCATCAACGTCCTGGCGGAAGGCGCCAACAAGCTGGTGCAAGCCGACCAGAACGAGGAAGGCGCAAACCTGCTGCAACTGCAGACGCGCCAGCAATTGGGCACCATCAGCCTCAGCCTGGCCAACCAGGCGCAACAGGCGATCCTGCGGCTCTTCTAATCCAAGTCCGCAAGCAGGAAAAACCGCCCGGCGCCGGCAGGCCCCGGGCGGTTTTCCCGTTTGGCGATCCGATCAGCGGATGAAGATCTGGTTCAGCGATGGAGACGGATCTGCGGTCTCGGACGCGCTGCGATCCCCCGCCGGCGGGCCGCCGAGATCCAACTCCACCAAGGTCGAGCGTGGCGTGGCGTCGCGTGGCTCCAGTTTCTGGAGGCGGCTGCGATGGGTCGCGTCGTTGGGGGCGAACTGAAGCGCGCGTCGGGCGGCATCCAGCGCTTCGGCAGTTTCGCCGGCCTTTATCGCCGCGTCGGCGAGCGCACCCCACGCCACATCGGAATTGGGTTTGATCGAGGTGGCGCGGCGCAGCCAGCGCATGCCTTTGGCGTAGTCGCCGATCAAGGTCAACGCCACGCCATAGTGCAGCGCGGCCGTGAACCGCTCGGGATCGATCGACACGGCGCGCTCCAGATGCGGGAGCGCATCGCCGGCACGATTTCGTTTTGCGAGCAGGACCCCGAGGTTGCTCAGGCACTCGGCATTGCCGGGATCCAGAGCAACCGCCTTGGTGAACGCGGCTTCCGCTCTGGCTGCATCGCCGAGTTCGAGTTGCGCCATGCCGAGCCGGCTCCAGACCTCCGCATCGCCCGGCGAAAGCGCCGATGCCTTCTGGAGCGCTTCGGCGGCTTCTCGATGCTGCCCCAGATCGGTTGCCGCCATCGCGAGGTTGCGCCACGCCATGATATAGGCGGGATCGAGATCGACGGCCTTGCGCGCGGCGGTCAGCGCATCCGCCGACCGATCGATCGTCAAGCAGGCCGCCGCCAGGTTGTTCCAATAGAGCGGTTCTTGCGGCCGAGCAGTCGTCACGCGCTGTAGCACGGCGATGCCGTCTTCGACGCGGTGGGTGCGCGCCAGGAGTACCCCCTTCTGATGCAACGCCTCGATATGGTCCGGCTGTTGCGCAAGCACTTGCTCGATAGCAGCTTCGGCTTCCGCGAGGGCGCCAACCTGCGCGGCGGCGATGGCTTTTTCGACCACTTTGTCCGCGACCGAGCGCGCAGCTCCGCTCTTCGGTTGTTTCCTGGCAACCTTCGCTGCGGTGCGGCGCTGCTTACGGTTCATTCGAACCCTCCTGTGCCTTGGCCCGTGCCAATGAATTGCATGAGTTCATTCTGTACACCTTGGATCGCATGCTCGACACCTTGGCCGCTATGGAAAATTCGGGCCGACGGATGCCATTTGGTGCGTTCGCCTTCGGCGCCCCAGGACCAATGGGCGTTCACGCCAGCGATCTTCCAGACCGGTTTGCCGAGTGCGCCGGCCAAAGTGGCCGCCAGATCTTCGTTCGAAACCAGCAGATCAAGCGAGGCCATCAGGTTCGCCAGCGATTCCAGCCCGCTCTGAAGCCAGCGCGGCTCGAACGCCAGCGGACAGTCGGGCCCTGCCAGATGTTGCGCCAGAGAGGGCGCGATCGTGCCGATCGGCAGCGCCAGCCATTGGATGCCGGGCACATTCAACAGTGGCGCGAAGGGTTCGAGGCCCCCCATGGCGGAACCGGTCGGCTGCCAGGCAAGTCCGACAACGCGCGCATCGCCGAACCCCAATTGCTGGCGGTAAGACGCGGCCTCCGCCCGGTCGACGGAAAGCCAACCGCCGGCCACAGGCCGTGGATAGGACGCGGCGAGATCGGCAAGGCTGGCGCAGACCTGCGAGCGGTCGTCGATGATATCTGCAGGCTTCAGCGTGCCCTCGTTCGCCAATTGGATATCCGAGAATGCCGTGTTCAGCAGAGCCAAAGTCGCAGAGTCGCATTCGGCGAGTACGGCGCGCGAATCCTCCACCGCACAAGCAAACCAGGGCGCGAACAATAGCTGCTCGACCGCGCTCCGCTCGGCGCGCAGGAACAGGCGCCGCCGTCGGATCTTTCCGCCACCCAAGGACTTCGGCCGGTCGTCCGGCGCGATCATCGCAAGATGACGCGGCAGCTCGTCCGGATTTGTTCCGAATCGCCACGCGAAATTCGGCCAGGCCGCTTCGTCGCGGCCATGCCGCAAGTCGATCTCCGCCAGCGCGATGTGCGGTCCCGGCAAGTCGGGCGCTTGCTGAACGATCCGGCCGAAATTCCGGTACGCCAATTCGTCTTCGCCCTGCAGCGCCTGCAAACCGGCGAGGATCGTGCGCGCCACGATATGTTCCGAATCTGTCCGCAGTATGCGAGCGAAATAGTCTGTTGCTTGATCGACCTGACCTTTAGCAGCCAGAATCTGGCCCATCGCCATCAGCGCGGTCGGATCGTTGCCCTGACGCGTCAGGTCCCGCGCGAGCCGCTCTCCCGCATCGCGGTGTCCGGCCTCGAACAAGGCAACCGACCAATCGGCCTTGTAGTCGACGCGGTCGGACGCCAGCTCCGATGCTCGGCCGAGGATGGCGGCCGCATCCCGGTAGTGCCGTGCTTTCTGTGCGGCCTTGCCGATACCATGGAAGGCGGCCGCCTTGTGGCGTCCGGTCTCGAGCAGCCAGCGGAAATACTCTTCGGCCGGCGCCATTTCCTCTCGGCGCAGCAGCTCCTCACCGCAGCGCAGGCACATCGCGGCAGTCGCATCGGTCAGCGGCTCCATTCCGACATCCTGCAACGCGTGGGCAGCGCGCTCGACCACTTGCGACCAGCCCTCCCCGATCTGCTGTCGCCAGAGGCGCAGACTCTCGTACCAAATCGACGATGTACGGTCGGTCAGCCAGCGCCAGTCGGAATTGACGGGCAGCAGCACCCAACAGGGCTTGCCGATCGCGCCGGAGAAATGGACGGTACTATTGTCAACCGAGATGACCAGATCCATCGCGGCAATTTGCGCGGTGAACGGGTCGAGATACTTCATTGGGTCGATTTCTCGATCCCAGTGCACGACGTGGCCGGCCTCGGTCCGCAACCTTTCGATATCGCGGCTCACATCGCCATATTGCAGAGATATGAAGGCGCAATCCGGCGTCTCCAGAATTGGCTTCCACAGGGGCAGGTCGATCGAACGGATGGTGGCGCTGTCGCGGTTGCCGCTGCGCCATGAGATCCCGACAAGCCGTTTGCCGGGAAACAACGAGCGATAGCGATTCCGGAGCTTGACTGTCAGTGACGGCTCGGGAATGAGGAAACCATTGCGGTTCGGGAGATTCTCAAGGTCCAAATGCAGGAGTGACAGCAGATCCCCCATGCCGACCTTCGCCTGATAGTGGCTAGGATCCCAATCGGGTGGCAGGGCGTTCCGGTCCACGATGTGCATGTCCGGAAAACTGCGGCGAAACAGACTCGCGATGCGCGAGTTCACCTCGATGACGATCGATTTCGCGTAGCGCCGCAGCTCGGAGAATACCAAGGCGAACATCACATAGTCGCCGATGCCCTGTTCGCAAAAGACGATCAGGCGACCATCGATCGGCTTGCCGTCCCAGTCGGGTACCGGGATGTCCCAGGGCCGATCTTGGGTGTTGCGGCTCCAGCGCGCGTCGTAGAGTTCGAGCCCACGGCGGAAGTTGCCGAGCCGGAATGCGTTGAGGCCACTCACCATGCGAATGACCTTGTGCTCCGGCGCGAGGGCCGAGGCGCGATCAAGCACTTCCTGCGCCAGCGCAAATTGGCCGTCGGCCATCATCAGCGAGGCGAGATCTTTCAGGCCTTCCGCTCGATCGGGATGCGCCTCCACGAACGCCGTGGCGATGGCGCGGCAGCGGTCGAGCAGATTGAGCCAGTAGTAGACTTCATTGAGCGCCCGGGCGGCGTCCCAGCCGGCAGCCGAGGCCGCCAAGATGTCCTTCCAGGCGAGGTCGGCCTCGGCGAGCCGACCGAGCCGCCGCAGCGCCAACTCGCGCAATGCCGGCGCATAGGAGGCGGCCGGGCCAAGCCGCGCCGCCTGCTCCGCCGCTTCTAGCGCTTCCGCGGCGTCACCACCGCGGTGCAAAAGCGCCCACGCCAGGGTTGCCCATGCGTCGGCCGACGTCTCGTCGATTGCCAGGATGCGTCGCGATAGGCTCTCCGCCTCGGCCGCTTCCTTCAGCATCATGCGGGCTTTGGCGAGGCTTAGCAGCAACGGCAGGCGGTTGGGCGCCCGCTCCAACGCTTGCTCGTAGATCTCGGCGGCTGGCAGGAGGTGCTTGGCGCCAAACAGAACCTCGCCGAGACCCTGGTAGGCGTCGATCAGATCGGGGGCCAGCTTGATCGCGCGCCGCAGGTGCACCTCGGCTTTGAAGATATCGCCGGCATCTCGATAAAGAATTCCGAGATTGTACGTGGCGTTGGCATGGTCGGGATCGATCTCGAGGATCTCCTCGAGGATCGCCTTCAGCCGATCCACATTCCCGGCCTGATGCGCACGCCCGGCCGCCTGCAGCAGGTTTGCAATCCGCGCCTGGTCCTGGGGCGGGGTCACACTCTTGTCGCCGTGCTGGCTCACCACCGCCTGCCCAGGCGTCTGGCGCGGGCTGGTTGTGAGTGCGCCGGTCGCCATGTCATCTCGCTAAAATGCTGCTCAAAATGAAGATATCGGCTGGGGTTCGCGGGCCAATCGCCAGGCGATCCTAGGGTCGGAATGGTTAATGATTGGTGAAGGCTAATACATTGAAATCGCTGAGAAAAATATTCCGGGTCGTCCAGCCTTAAGGTCGGCAAGATTTGCCGCTCGGGGGCAACATTTGCCTGTTCCAAAGGGTCTAGCCCAGTCAAAAAAGGCAATTAATTCCGTCGGATAGGCATGTTCTGCCGGGTGGCAAGGAACTTGCTACCTATCCCGAGCCGGTGCCTTTGCGCCGGCCCGTGCACGCAAAGCCGTCGCGGACAGCTAGCCTCCAAAGGAGCACCGAATGGCTACCAACTCTATCACCTTGACCGCCGGCATCCGCAGCAACCTGCTTCTGTTGCAGCAGACGTCGTCGCTCTTGGAAAAGACCCAGGTTCGCCTCGCCACCGGCAACAAGATCAACTCCGCGCTCGACGGCCCGGCGGCTTTCTTCGCCGCGAAGGGACTGACCCAGCGCGCAGGCGACCTTGACGGCCTGAAGGACGGTATCGGCCAGGCGATCAGCACGATCAAGGCGGGCGACACCGGCATCAGCGGGATCGAAAGCCTGATCGAGCAGGCGCGCGGTCTGACGACCCAGGCTCTGGGTTCGTTGGGCAACGACGCCAACTCAGTCAACCTGCGCAACAGCCTGGCGGCCCAGTACAACAACGTGCTGCGCCAGATCGACAAGCTCGCCCAGGACTCCGGCTACCAGGGCAAGAACCTCCTGGTCGGTTCGGGCCTGCGCATCGATGCCACCGCGAGCAGCAAGAGCGCCGTCAATGCCTTGACCGGCATCAGCGGCGCGCGTTCCACGAACGTGGTCGATTCCGACACCTACACCATCTCGGTAACGGGTGACGGCGCGATCAGCGGCAACACCAGCGATATCGCGAACACCGAGCGTGACCGCGGCATCAGCAACCTGGAAATCACCGGCTTCGCTTCCAAGAGTGCGTTCAACTTCGATAGCCTCTCGATCAAGCTGTCGGGCGGCACTGGCAAGGCCAAGACCTTCACGGTTACGGAAGGCTCTCAGACCTTCACCCAGACCTTCACCAACGCCGAGTTCGATGCGGCGAAGGAGTCCGGCACGGTGCTGCGCTTCTCCGCCAGCTTCAACAGCGGAACGCGCATCAGCTTTGACGTCGACTTCGATGCCATCGAGGACGTCGCCGACACCGCCGGCGTCGGTACCTCGGTGATCGAGAAGAACGTCAATCTGCAGGTGATCACCGAGAACCAGAATGGCGAAACCGTCACGCGTGACGGCCTGGCCGCGCTCGGTTCCGGCAAGGTGTCGAACGGCGAGAACGCGTTCGCGTTCGACTCCGGCACGGCCCGCATTACGATCGACGAGCGTCAGATCCTGGGCGCCTCGCAGTATACCGCCGCGGTCAGCTCGGCCTACGGCACGGGCGCGCCGGCGTTCACGTCAGTCGCGATCAACAGCGGCACGGTCTCGGCCGACGAGTCGGTCGCGTTGACCGCAACGGGCCAGAGCTACAACTACGTTACGAACACGTTCGACAGCTTCACCGTTTCTGGCGCCGGCGCCAACGCGACCAGCGTTGCCACCGCGGTCAGCGGCGGTGCGACATCGTTCACGTTGACTGGCGTTGGCATCAACGATAGCGCCAACTACAAGATCGGCGTGAACACCAACGAACTGAAGCTGCTCGCAACGGCCGGCTCGGCAAGCACGACGGAAATCGACGGCACCCAGACTGTCTCTGGCCTGGCGTCCGCTACCGTCGCTGTCAGCGCCGCGTCCGGCTTCCTCGACAACGCGGTGAGCAACGTCTCGCTCGCCATCAGCGGGTCTGCCGACAATGCTAGCATAACCCTGTCGGACGGGCTTGGTGGTACGGCTACCGTCACTGGCGTCGATTTGACGGCGGCTTCCGCCAATGCTGACTTCACGGTCAGCGGCGGCGATAACGATGGTGCGACGCTCAACCTGAACTTCAGTGGCAGCTACACCAGTGCCGACACTATCGTCGATGCGTCTCTGTCCTACAAGGTGCGAGGCGACTTCACCTCGTCCCGCAGCGCCGCATTCGATGTGCGTGGCGTCAACACCGGCGAGTCTGCCACTCTGGAGACCGAGCAGCTGGTTGACGGCTCCGATGCCAACAACCTGACTGTGCAGTTGAACGAGACCAACACCAGCACGGTGACGGTTGTCAGCCAGAACGTCCAGACCGACGGTCAGGGCCTGCAGCTCGACTTCGCCCAGAACTTCTGGAACGATCGCTCGGATATCGACAATGCGATCCGCCAGTTGGACGGCGCGAAGCTGAAACTGCGGTCCGCATCTTCATCGCTCAGCACCAACTCCAACACGCTCCTGACGCGCCTCGACTTCACGGCGTCGTTCTCGGATCTGTTGAAGGAAGGTGCCGGCAAGCTGACGCTGGCCGACCAGAACGAAGAGGGTGCGAACATCCTGACGCTGCAGACGCGTCAGCAGTTGGGCACCATCTCGCTGTCTCTGGCCAACCAGGCGCAGCAAGCCATCCTGCGGCTGTTCTAAGCCGTCAGGGTCGGATAGAGTTGGGCGGCGGCGCGACCCGCCGCCGCCCGCTCCTTCCCAGCAAACTCGGAATGCTCATGATGGAAGATCGGCCGGGCAATTCGGGATTGGCATTCGGGGGAGGAAGTACAGGTGCCGCTCAAGTTTTCGCTTCGCCCAGGGGAGAAGGTT
>JAWKVL010000015.1:0-83233 GCA_041398065.1 Dongiaceae bacterium
CGCACGCGCGACGCTGAGGCCTGATTCGGCCAGAGACAAACGCGCAATATAGCGATGCCAAATGGGCGATTCAAGCGCCACTCAGGCGCACCGCCCACAGATCCAACAGCCGATTTTTGCTGCTGTTTCCGGAGCCGACCAAGAACCAACGGCTCCGTTCGACGGCGCGGTTTCTAGTCGAGTCCGCAGGGGGTGTAAAGAGGAAAACGCAACAATCTTATCCACAACCCGTGCCATCCAACATGGGGTTGACCGCAGACCGCAACAAGCCCAGAATCCCTGCGTCGGGATAACGCAGACTCCCGGCTTTCCCAAGATGCCTGGCATCCAAGCTCTGCTCGACCTGATTGCGCGCGTTGCGCAAAGGAGAGCGTTGCCATGGCTTCCCCAACCCATCTCTCAACCTCAATTTCTGCCGCTGAATTGGCGCGTACACTCGGATCGGCACGTCATCCATTGGTGGTTGACGTGCGGCGCGAGGCAGCATTTGCGGCATCGCAACATCTGATCTGCGGCAGCTTCCACCGTCCACCAGAAGCGGTCGAGCACTGGCAATCTGAACTACCGGCAGGAAAACCGATCATCGTGACCTGCGTCCACGGCCACGAAGTCGGCCAAAACGCGGCCGCTGCTTTGCGAGCCGCCAGCTTCGACGCCCGCTATCTCGACGGTGGTGTCGAAGGGTGGATTGAAGCCGGATACCCTTATCTTCGGAAGACAGCCATCTACAACGGAACAGGCACGACATCCTGGGTCACGCGCGCAAGGCCGAAGATCGACCGCATTGCCTGCCCATGGCTGATCCGCCGCTTCGTCGATCCCACGGCGACATTCCACTATGTTCCATCCGATCGGGTGCTCGCCGAAGCAAGCACCCGAAATGCGATCCCATTCGACATCCCCGGAGTCCCATTCTCCCATCGTGGCGAGACCTGCACCTTCGATTCAATGATCGAGGATTTCGGCCTGCAAGATGAAGCGCTCCGGAAACTCGCCCGCATCATTCGGGGCGCGGATACCTCGCGCCTCGAACTCACGCCGGAATCCCACGGGCTCTATGCCGTCTCGCTCGGTCTAGGCGACTTGATCGAAGATGACTATGCCCTGCTCGAAGCAGGCATGCCGATCTACGATGCGCTCTATCGCCACCAGCGCGATCTCACGAGCGAGACTCATTCCTGGCCACCACGGGAGATGGCGCGATGAGCAACGCGCATCCCGGTTTCGCTGAGGCAACCAAGCTATGGCTCAAGATCGGTTGCCTCAGCTTCGGCGGACCGGCAGGGCAAATCGCCCTGATGCATCGCCTCGTGGTGGATGAACGGAAGTGGGTCGGCGAGGCGCAATTCCTGCATGCGCTCAATTTCTGCATGCTCCTGCCCGGGCCGGAAGCGCAGCAGCTCGCCACCTATCTTGGCTGGCTGCTGCATGGCGTAAGAGGCGGCCTCGTGGCCGGCACGCTGTTCGTGTTGCCGGGCTTCTGCGTCATCCTGGCCCTGAGCACGGCCTACGCCACCTTCGGCCAGCTACCATGGCTGGTTGGCGTGTTCTTCGGGCTGAAATGCGCCGTCATCGCTTTGGTGGCGGAGGCGCTCTGGCGGGTCGCGAAGCGTGCACTGAAGCAAACGTCGCATATGGTCGTGGCAGTACTTGCTTTCCTTGCGCTGTTCGTGTTTCGCGTTCCCTTTCCCATCGTCATTTTGGCCGCAGCCTTCATTGGCTTGGCGGTCGCACGATGGTCGGGCGTGCACGCTTCCTCGATGCCGAGTGAACGGCTGCTGGAACAGTCGTCGGATGCTCCACAGCCTCTTCGCACGGTGCTGCTCGGAGGAGCGCTTTGGCTGGGGCCAATCGTGTTGCTCGGCTTGATTCTCGGCAGCAACCAGCTCTTTCCGCAAATGGGCTGGTTCTTTGCCAAGATGGCGGTCGTGACGTTCGGCGGCGCCTATGCCGTCCTCACTTATGTCGCGCAACAAGCGGTGCAGAACTATGGTTGGCTGGGAACCGGAAACATGATCGATGGCTTGGCGCTCGCCGAAACGACGCCAGGGCCGCTGATCTTGGTACTCACTTTCGTCGGGTTCTATGCGGCGCATCAGCAACCCGGTATCCTTGCCCCGATCTTTGCGGGCACGCTCGGCGCGATCTTCGTCACCTGGGTGACATTCGTGCCGAGCTTCATCTGGATATTCCTCGGCGCGCCCTACGTGGAGCGTCTCCGCCAGAACCGCTATCTGTCGGCGGCCCTTGCCATGGTCACCGCAGCGGTTGTCGGCGTGATCGCGAACCTGGCGCTTTGGTTCGCGTTGCACGTGCTGTTCCGTGAAGTAACGGACGTCTCGTTCGGCCCCGCCACCGTCACCTGGCCGAGCTGGCGCAGCGCCGATCTTGTGGCGATTGCTCTGTCATGCGCCGCAGGATTGGCCCTGCTGCACTGGCGGATCAATCTCGTCAAAGTGCTGTTGGCCAGCGGCGCCATCGGCTATCTGGCGCACGTCGCAATTGGCTAGAACAGGCCGAGCGTCCGGAGTTCCGCCAGCATATCCGCTGGCATATCGCCCTCGGCCGCGGCGTTGGCGAGCGCCTGGCGCTGGTTAGGCAGATCCGGTGGTGCGTCGTCCGCCTCAAGATAGCGCCAGCCCTGAAAGGCACGGCGCGGGCGCGGCTCCACCAGGATCACCTTCGGATCATAGATGATCGCGCAATATTTTTGTCCGTCAGCATCCGTCACGTCATCCAAGCGTAGAATTCGGTGTCGGACACGGATGATTCCGCGAATGACCCAGAAGAGCGAGCCGCCGTCGAGCACCTCATCTGCGCGCTTTGGACGCATGCGTGTCCAATGGTGATCCTCGACAGGCTTCTTGGTCTTGCGACGCAGCGCCTGCTTGGCCAAGCGCTCATGTTCCTGGACAAGTTGCGTTACGTCGCTGACGCCGACACAGAGTTTGATGAGGTGAACGGTCATTTCTCGCGAAATCGTGATGCCTAGTTTGAAGACAGTTGGCGGTGAAATAGGATTGAACAGATTCCCCGAGGAGATCGCGATGTCCAGACTTCTTGCAATCATTTTGATCGGTTCGCTGGCGGCCGGCTGCACGCCTGGGAGAATTGACCGCGTACGGGTGGAGTCCGGCTACGACCCGGTGCAATACCGCTTCGTACCATATACCCGCGCGATGAAAGCCGACGTATCCGGCAATCCCTTTGGGATGGAGCAGGAGGCCTTCAATAGCCTGGTTACGGACGTGATCCAGCCGGAGGGCGTGGTGCCCAGCGACGGCAGTCCATACCGGGTGCACCTTGCCTTCAACGGATCGACCAGCGTGAACCGGGATCTCGCATGCAATGCATCCGGCGGCGGCAAGACCGGCGGGGACATGACGCTGGTGGCGGCCCTCTGTCCGGGCGGCGGCCCTGCACTCACGTTTCTGACCGGCTCGGTCTCGGATATCTCCGGTCCCGATGATCCCCGCTTTCGCAAGTTCGTGCGGTCTTCCGTGGTTAAGCTGTTTCCTGGCCCGACGATCGACGATCGCAGTGACCGGGACTTTTGCGTATTTCCCAACTGCTGAGTTAGCTGACTGGGCCAGATTCCCGGCGCTTTGGGGTCGGTGCTTGTCGGTGGCTGTGTTCTCGGCGGATTAGCGCCGGGTCAGCCCCATGGATTCTAGGCCGACTGCAAAATGTAGCAGCTGGTTGAATTGACAAAGTTTGGCGCCCTGGCAGTGCGCGATCTAACGGCAGCGGGACGGGCTCCTGCCCCTCATCGCCCATCGGCGATCCCAGGAAATGCCCGCATCTTGAGATAATGACGTTTGAAGAACTGGGGCCTGAGCCCTCGATCCCTGCAGGCGATTGCTGACGTCGGCTACCAGCAGCCAACCCCCATCCAAGCCCGGGCAATTAGTGGTTCTCATGGGTCGGGATGCTGGCCAGGCCTGCACCAGCACGACAGCAAGACCGCCGGATTTACCCCATGATCGTACCCTGAGCAGCGGCCGGGCCAAGGAAGCCCGCATGCTGCGCCCCCGGATTCTGGGAGCCGACCTCGGGAACTGGCGGCGCAGGTCGCCGAGAGCTTCGAGAAGGGCGGCAAGAACGGCAAACCCGAGCTACGCGCCGCTCATAGGCGGCGAGAGTTTCGTCGACCAGAGAAGAAGCTGGATCGTGGCGTCGACGTGCTGATCGCGACGCCGGGCCGCCTGATCGATCTGTTCGAGCGCGGCAAAGATCCTGATGAACGACGTCAAGATCCTGCGATCGACGAGGCCGATCGCATGTTCGATGGGGCTTCATTCCGACAGTCGAGCGCATCGTCGGCCTGCTGCCGAAATTGCGCCAGACACCGTTCTTTCCGCTACCATGGCGCCGGAAATCCGCAAGCTGGCGGATGCGTTCCCGATGAACCCCAAGGAGATCAGCGTAGCGCCGCCGGCGACAGCGGCAAGCACGACCATGACGCGGTCGTTGAGACCCTCGAGATGGCGGCAGCTACAGGCAGGTTGATCCGAAGCGAGAACGTCAATAACGCGCTCATCTTCTGCAATCGCAAGCGCGATGTGGAGATCTTCTTTAAGTCGCTCACCAAGCACGTGGTCACGAATGCAGCGCGGCTGCACGGTGATATGTCGCAGCCTGCGCGCACGGAGACCCTGGACAAGTTCAAGCGGGGCGAAGCGCGCTTGATGGTGTGCAGCGATGTCGCCGCGCGCGGTCTCGACATTAAGGGCCTCAGCCACGTCTTCAATTTCGACGTGCCGATGCATGCCGAAGATTACATCCACCGGATCGGCCGGACCGGCCGCGCCGGTCGTGAAGGTCACGCCTTCACGCTGGCTGCGCCGATCGACGGCAAGTATGTCGCCGCGATCGAGAAACTGGTCGGCGCCGCGATTCCGCGCATTGTCATCGAAGGACTGGAAGGCGCCGCTTTGTCGAGCGGACGCGAGCATCGCGGACGGGGTGGACGCCACGATCGTGGGCGCCACCAGCAGGAGAAGCGCCAACGCAATGCGAACGAGGTGATTGATGCGGTGGTCCCGCATCCGGAGCGCGAAATCGGTCGGCATGCCATGCTGGAGGCAAGCGTTGCCATGCCGCCGGTGGCGGAGAGGGAGCCGCACGCCAATCGCCATCAGCGACGCTCGGGCGGGCGCAATCACCAGGACACCGAGCAGCATCCGCCCCGTCCGCAGCGCCAGGACGGGCGTGTCCATCACAATGATGATGGCGGTTTGCCGGGCGTCGCATTCGGCGACCACACGCCGGCCTTCCTGCTGCGGCGCGGCCGCACCAGCGAGGCGCGCTAAAAAAGAGAGCGCGGGAGTTTCCTCCCGCGCAAGGTGTTCTGCATTCGTCCAGTGGTTAGTTGGTTACGGTCTCGTCGGTCGTGTCGCCGGCGTCAGCGGTTTCCCCGCCGTCCGTGTCATCTGATGTATCGCCGCCTGACTCGTGGATCGCGTTAGCCTTGTCAGCGATCTCCTGCGCGGTTGCCTGATCGAGCGCCGGCGTCTGGTCGCCTTCAGTCGGCTCGTCGGATGCCTGATCGTCGGTCGTTCCGTCGTCAGTTGTTCCGTCGTCAGCCGTTTCGTCAGTAGTTTGGATTCCGACCTTTTCAGCAACGGCCTGAACCTGGTCTGCCGTGACAGTCTTGTTGGTCATCCTGGCCATCATTTCGGCCAGATCGTCCGTGGTCACCGGATCCGTCTGATCCTCGGCAGTGGCGTCTTCGCCCTCGGTCGTGTTTTCGTCGGATTGGCCGAGGAAGTCGGCGAGCGCCTTGCCGAATTCGCGGGCGGTGCCGATCGGAGAGTTGGCGCTGGCATGGGCGATGGCATTTGGATTGGCGTGCAGGACGCCGTTCAACTTGCCCAGTTCGTTTGGCGCCAGTCCTTCGGTTTCGCTATCGTCGCCGGTTTCGGCATCCTTAGACTTGGCTTGCCCTTTGGCGTTGGCGCTTTTGCCGTGGTCGCTATTTCCCCCGCCATGGCCACCACCGTTACCGCCGCCATGGCCGCCACCGTGGTCTCCGCCGTTGCCATTGCCGTTCTTGGCAAAGGCAGGCTGTTCGAGGTCGAGGGCCGCCAATCCGATCGGTGCGACAGCAGCGATCAGGAATGAGGCCAGAAGGGTACGAAGGTTCGGGCGCATTGTTGTGCTCCTGATGTCTTTCAATCTGGTGCCGGGAAGCTAGCAATGGCCGCCTGAATGGCGCATGAACCGCGACAGGGAAAAGTCAATTTAATTCATTCACTTAGCGGTGTTTTTTCGAAAACATTTAGTGACATTCTTGAGTTTCTCGATGGCTTGACAGTCAGCACTATTTAGAACAAAAAGAGAACGTAGACTGTCCCAGCTCGGCCATGAACGCTCGGATCGATTTGACCCAATTAAGACAACGCATTGCTGGAATCCCGGCTCTTGCGACGGGGATCCGCACGCCTGTTCTGTTGTCCACCGGCTTGCCGGCCATCGATGCCTATCTTCGCGATGCCGGCGTTCTGCTGGGCGCCATCCATGAAATCGCCGGCCAGGCAGGCGACGAGGAGCAAGGCGCAGCCGGAGCCGGATTCCTTGCTTTGTCTTTGAAGGCCAGCGCGGCAGCGGGATGGGTCGCCTGGGTGACCCAGGACGCCGATCTCTATGCCCCCGGTCTTGTCGCTTTCGGCCTTGAACTGCGTCGGCTGATCCTCGTCTCCGCGCGGCGCGATGCGGAAGTATGCTGGGCGTTGGAGGAAGCCTTGCGCAGCCGATCCTTGACCGCGGTGGTGGGAGAGGTCGGCGTTCTGACGATGAATGCTACGCGCCGCCTGCAGCTGGCGGCCGAGCAGGCCGGCATCCCGTGTTTCCTGCTGCGACGCTGGCGAACTCAGGAGCTGGCCCGGCAACAGCGTGCGCAACCGATTGCAGCGGTCACGCGCTGGCGTGTTGCACCTGAGATTCATCCACGAAAGTCGGACCAAGCAATGGCGGCCCTGCCGGAATTGGGGCCGGCGCGTTGGCGTCTCGATCTATGGCGCTGTCGAAATGCGGCGGTGGCTTCCTGGATCATGGAGTTCGATCATGCTGATGAACAGTGGGCCACGGCGTTTCCTGTCCCTGTGGCTGCCGTACTGGCCGACCGATCAATATCGGCGACGCCAGCAGCGGAGCCTGAAGCAGAACGGGCAACGGCCACCCTCCTCCGCTTCGGCTGAGCGTGCCCGGCCGGAACCGCCCTTGGTGCTGGCGGCGCAGGCAGGCAACCGGTTCGAAATCCAGGCGGTAAATCCCGTTGCCCAGTCACTGGGACTGATACCTGGCGTGGCGGTGGCCGATGCGCGCGCCTGGGTTCCGCAGGTTCAAGTTGTTCCGCTCGATCCGGCCAGCGATGCGGCGGACCTCAAGCGCCTGGCCGATTGGGCGACGCGTTTTTCGCCGATGGTTGCCATCGACGGAGCCGATGGATTGATGCTGGATATCGCCGGCTGTGCGCATCTGTGGGGCAGCGAGGCGCGAATGCTGGCCGATCTCGGTCGGCACATGCGCGCTTTCAGGCTCCATCATCGCTTTGCCATTGCCGACACGATCGGCGCGGCATGGGGCACAGCGCGGTTCGGCACCGGTCCGAACCCGATCGTCCCGCAGGGCCAGCAGAAGGTCGCGCTATTCGATCTGTCGCCACAAGCTTTGCGCTTGCCGGAGGAATTGTGCGCGCAATTGCAGCGCCTGGGACTGAAGCGCATTGCCGATCTGTGTGCCCTGCCGCGCGCAGCCTTGGCGCGGCGGTTCGGCGCGGCGTTGATGGACCGCTTGGACCAGGCGCTTGGCCGGTTGGATGAAAGCCTGTCGCCGCTTCTGCCGCCGCCGCAATGCTATGTGCGGATGGACTTCGCCGAGCCGATCGCGCAGCGCGCCGACATCGACCGCGCGCTCAATCTGCTGCTCAAACGGCTGATTGATACCCTACGGCCGCATGACAGCGGACCGCGCAAGCTGGACCTCTCCTGCTATCAGCTGGATGGCGAAACCCAACGGCTCACGATCGGGACAGCACGTGCCAGCCTCGATGCTGCCCACCTGTTCCGCCTGTTCGAAGAAAAACTCGATCAGCTCCGTCCTGATGATGGGTTCGAGGCCATGCGCCTGTCGGGGCGGGAAATGGAGCGATTGCAGGTGCAGCAGCGTGATCTCGAAGCAGGCGATGGCATCCGCCATGATCTCGCGCCGCTCATCGATCGCCTGAGCAATCGCTTGGGAGAACGTGCCGTGCATCGCTTCGAGACGCGGGAGAGCCATAGTCCCGAACGCGCCGTCCGCCGCCTGCCGCCGCTCGCAGAGAGCCCGCGTCTGCACTGGCCGAAGGCCGCACAGCGGCCGGTCCGCCTGTTGCCGCATCCCGAGCCGATCGAGGCCGTGGCGCCGATCCCGGACGATCCCCCGGTGCAGTTTCGTTGGCGCCACGTTCTGCACCGCGTCCGCGCGGCCGAAGGGCCGGAACGCATCGCGCCGGAATGGTGGCTGCCCGGCGAAGAGGACGCGGAGATCCGTGACTATTATCGCGTGGAAGATTCCGAGGGCCACCGCTTCTGGCTCTACCGCGCCGGACTTTACCAGACGATGCCAGCGCCGCGCTGGTTCCTGCATGGGATGTTCGGATGACTCCCGTCGAGCTGCAGGTCACGACGAACTTCTCCTTCCTGCATGGCGGGTCGCACCCGCAGGAATTGGCGACACAGGCGGCGGCGCTTGGCTATAGCGCGGTCGGCGTGGCGGATCGCAACACCCTGGCGGGAATCGTACGCGCCTACGATGGCTGCAACCTCGCGAAGATCCGTCTTGTGGTCGGCTGCCGGCTCGATCTGCAGGATGCGCCCAGCCTGCTCTGTTATCCCGAGGACCGCGCCGCCTATGCCCGGCTCTGCTCCCTGCTCACCATCGGCAAGCGGCGCACGGAAAAGGGCAAATGCCTGTTGACGTATGAAGACGTGCTGGATCATCGCCTCGGGCAGCAATTGGTGGCATTGGCGCCGGATGAGATCGATGAGTGCTTCGCCGCGTTTCTAAGACGCTTCCGCGACGATATCGGCAAGAGTGCGCATCTGGCCGCCAGCCATCTCTATCGTGGAGACGATGCGCGCCGCATCCGCCAGCTCGCCGAGCTGGGCGCGGCGCATCGCCTGCCGCTCATCGCCACCAACGACGTGCTCTATCACGCGCCGTCCCGCCGGCCGCTTCAGGATGTCATGACCTGCATCCGCGAGCATGTGACGATCGAGGAAGCCGGCTTCCGACTGCTGGCCAATGCAGAGCGTCATCTGAAATCGCCGGATGAGATGCAGCGTTTGTTCAAGCGCTGGCCGCAAGCCTTGGAGAATACCGCGCGCCTGGCCGATGCCTGCCGCTTCTCGCTCGATGAGTTGAAATACGAATATCCGAGCGAGCCGGTGCCGGACGGCCTCACCGCCCAGCAGCACCTGGAGCAGCTGACCTGGGAAGGAGCCGCAAAACGCTATCCCGCGGGTATTCCCGACAAGGTCCGCGGCACGCTCGAGCAGGAATTGGCGCTGATCGCGAAATTGAATTATGCGCCTTATTTCCTGACCGTGCACGACGTCGTCCGGTTCGCGGAAAGCGAAGGGATCCTGTGCCAGGGACGCGGCTCGGCAGCGAACTCGGTCGTCTGCTATTGCCTGCGCATCACGGCGGTCAACCCGACCAAGGTCGACCTGCTGTTCGAGCGCTTCGTCTCAGCCGAACGCAACGAGCCGCCCGACATCGACGTCGATTTCGAACATGAGCGGCGTGAAGAGGTCATCCAATACATCTACGAGAAATATGGCCGGCATCGCGCCGGCCTTGCCGCCACCGTGATCTCCTACCGGCCGAAAAGCGCCATGCGCGACGTGGGCAAGGTCTTCGGCCTCAGCGAGGACGTATTGAATCGCCTGTCCAAAGCCGTCTGGGGCTGGGGCGAGGATGGCATCGTCCATCAGCATATCCGCCAGGCCGGCCTCGACCCGGACGATCACCGGCTCGGTCGTGTCGTCGATCTGGCGGGCGAGCTGATCGGCTTCCCGCGCCATCTCTCGCAACATGTGGGCGGCTTTGTCATCACGCGAGGCAGCCTCCATGATTATGTGCCGATCGAGAACGCGGCGATGGAAGACCGCACGGTGATCGAATGGGACAAGGACGATCTCGACACCTTGCACATGCTGAAGATCGACGTGCTGGCGCTCGGCATGCTGACCTGCATCCGCAAGGGATTCGACCTGCTCCACGAGCATTGCGGCGGCGAGAGGCTGACCCTCGCTAGCGTCCCGCCGGAAGAGCCTGAAGTCTATGACATGCTCTGCAAGGCGGATTCCATCGGCGTGTTCCAGGTGGAAAGCCGTGCGCAGATGAGCATGCTGCCGCGCCTCAGGCCCCGCAATTTCTACGACCTGGTGGTGGAGGTCGCGATCGTGCGGCCAGGCCCGATCCAGGGCGACATGGTGCATCCTTATTTGCGCCGGCGCGATGGGCTGGAGAAGGCGGAATTTCCCCAACCGGAGTTGGAAGAGGTTCTCCACAAAACCTATGGCGTGCCCCTGTTCCAGGAACAGGCCATGCGCATCGCCATTGTCGCCGCCGGATTCACCCCGGCGGAGTCGGATCAGCTGCGGCGCGCCATGGCGACATTCCGGCGAACCGGGACGATCGGAACCCTCAGGGAAAAGTTCATCGAAGGCATGGTCGCGCGAAGCTATAGCCGTGATTTCGCCGAGCGCTGCTTCAAGCAGATCGAGGGTTTCGGCGATTACGGTTTCCCCGAAAGCCACGCCGCCAGCTTCGCCCTGCTGGTCTATGTGTCGGCCTGGATGAAATGCCGCCATCCGGCTGTCTTCGCCTGCGCGATCCTGAACGCGCAGCCGATGGGATTCTATGCGCCGGCCCAGTTGGTGCGCGATGCGCGCGACCACGGCGTCGAAGTGCGTCCGGTCGACGTCAATGTCAGCGATTGGCACAATAGCTTGGAGCGCAGGCACGATGGCAGCCTCGCCCTGCGTCTCGGTTTCCGGGAAATCGCGGGCTGCCGGCAGCAGGATGCGGCGGCACTCATCAAAGCGCGAGGCGCGGGATATCGCACACTGCACGAACTATGGTGCAAGAGCGGCCTGGGTCCGGCTGCCCTCGAAACGTTGGCGAAGGCCGACGCCTATGGCTCGCTGTTTGTCGACCGCCGCCGGGCTTTGTGGCAGATCCACGCTTTGGATGAAGGACAACTGCCTTTGTTCGATGCGGATGACGGCGGATCCTCGGATCTCGGATGGCCCTCTCATATCCCGATGGAGGATTTGTCGGCCCCCTTGCCCGCGATGAGCCTCGGCGAGCAGGTGTTGGAGGACTATCAAACCATCGGTCTCTCCCTGCGCGCCCATCCGGTTTCGCTGTTGCGGGAGCCGCTGGATAGGCTCGGCGTTGCTCCCAACAACACGCTCGCTACCGCCGAAGACGGCAGCAGGATCAAGGTTGCGGGGCTCGTGCTGGTGCGTCAGCGTCCGGGAACAGCCAGCGGGGTCATTTTCATGACTCTCGAGGATGACGTCGGAATCGCCAACATCGTGGTCTGGCCGAAGGTGTTCGAAGCCTATCGCCGCATCGTGCTGGGAGGCCGGATGGTCACGATCGAAGGCAAGTTGCAGCGAGAGGGCCTGGTCGTTCACGTCATCGCTGACCGTGTGACGGATTTGACGCCGCTGCTGCATACCCTCGCCGACGAGAAGCACGACATCAGCCGCATCATCGCCCGTGCGGACGAGGTCAAGCGCGCCACCACTGGCGATCAGCGCCTGATGCGCCTGCGCAGCCGGGATTTTCACTGATCCGTACATTGGGTATGCTCCGGCTGGGAAATCGCCGGGACGCATATCATGGACCAATCACACATCCAGCAGGCCGCCGATCTGCTCTGGCGGACTCGCCTGGAGCAGCGGCGCATGGAGGCCCTGCCTGACCGTCTCCGGCCGTGCTCTCTGGCGGAGGGTTATGCAATCCAGGACGCGATGGTCGCCGTTGCGGCGCAGCCTTTCTTAGGCTGGAAGATCGCCGCTACCAGCAAGGCCGGGCAGGAGCATATCGGCGTCACCGAGCCGCTCGCCGGCCGCCTCTTCAAGGATTTCGTGCTGGAGGACGGGGCGCGCGTGCCCGCCGCACCTCTGCACATGAAGGTCATGGAGGCCGAGTTCGCTTTTCGCATGGGACGGGATCTCGCTCCACGAGAGGCCGCCTATGAACAGGCGGAGGTGTGCGCGGCTGCTTCGGCCCTCCATCTCGCCATCGAAGTTCCCGATGCGCGGTTCGAGCGCTTCGCTGCGGTCGGTCCGGCGCAGATCGTCGCAGACGACGCCTTCGCCTCCTGGTTCCTGTTTGGCTCTGAGGTCCACGACTGGCGGCGTCTCGATCTTTCCGTCCAGCAGGTCCGCGCTATCAAGAACGGATCGCTTGCCGCCGAAGGCACCGGCGCGGAAGCCCTGGGCGATCCACGCATCGTCCTGACCTGGCTCGCAAATCATCTCTCTCAGCGCGGCATTGGGCTCAAGCGCGGTGACATCATCACAACCGGCACCTGCATCACACCGCTCGCCATTGCCCCCGACGACCAGGTCGTTGCGGAATTCGTCGGTCTTGGCCGAATCGCAGTGGCATTCACATAACAGCCAATCCAACTGCCGGGCTCATGGCGGAGCCATCCGCAAAAATTTCGCGCATACAACCGCGAGCGCCTTACCGAGTGAACAGTTTCTTAACGAATTCTGGTCTCGGATAGCCGCATTCTCAAGAATGGAGCGGCGCATGATCAAGAAGACGGGGCGAATCCTCATCGTCGATGACGAGCCCCAGGATGTCGCCACGATCGAGCGCGCCGGAACCGCGCTCTCGCTGGAGGTCGCGACCCTCGATCACACCAAGGCCTTCGAGCGCCTGGTTAGCGATTGGAAGCCCGACATCGTCGTGCTCGACATCGGCATCCCCGACCGCGACGGCTACGCCCTGCTCGGCGTCCTGGGATCGCTCAAATTCAAGGGCGACGTCGTCATCATCAGCGGCGTCTCCCAGCAGGACCTGGATACCGCCGCCCAGGCGGGCAAGATGCGCGGCCTCCACGTCGTCGGCACGGCACGCAAACCTGTCGCCTACGACGCCATTCATGCGGTGATCGCCAGAGCAGAAGCGGCGGAGTAGCCTCCGCACTCAACCCTGACTGCACAAAGCGAACGCTGCGGCTTCGCCGGCGCATCGACGGCGTCACGGGCGGCGCAGCACATCATCCTTGCCCACAGGCAGATCAAGGCCATTACGATCGATCGACGGCCCAAATTCAACGCTTTCGGCTCCGGCAGGAAGCGGTATGATGAGTTTTGCCAGGACGCCGCGACACCAGGTTGCTTGCCGAGATCCATTCGAGGTTCTCATGGCCGACGATCGGATCGCCCCTCTTGCAGAGGCCTTGCTGCGCATCCAGAACGCGCCTTCTCTGGAGGATGCTGCTCGTATCGCCACTGAGGCGCTACGCGTCTTGCCGCAGGCGCCCGCACATATCGACCAACCCGAAGCGGCACTTCGAGAGATCTTCCTGTCGCTGATTCAGAACGCACCTTTCGTGACCTATATCAAGGATACGGAAGGACGGTACGCATTCTACAATCGCGAATCCGAACGTGTGTTTCGCATGGGTGCAAAGCAATATTTCGGCAAGACCATCCGCGACATCTACGATCCGACCTACGCGGCGGCAATCGATGCAATGGACCAGAAAGTCGTCGCAACCGGCGAACCGATACTCGAAGAAGTGCGCATGCCGCCCGGCGTGGAGTACGAGTGGGCGCTCTTGGTCAAGTTCCCGATCCGCGATGAAGCTGGAAGGATTGTCGCTATCGGCGGTTTCGACATTGACCGCACAAAGCAGAAGCGAGCCGAATTCGCGCTCGCGGACAGCGAGGCCCAGCGCAAGGCGAATGAGCAACGATTCCGCCGGATTTTCGATCTCGTGCAGGAGGGTATTTGGATCCACGTTGACGGCAAAGTGCAGTTCGCCAATCCCGCCGCCGCTCGCCTGTTCGGCGCCGGTACACCGGAAGAGCTGATCGGAAAGCCCATCTTCAATTTCATCCATCCGGATGACCGCGAACGCGCCATGGAGCGGACCAGGAATCTGAAGGAAAGGCTTCATGTCCTCCCCCTCACTGAGATGCGGCTCCTCGGCCTTGACGGCAGGGTTCGCATCGGAGAACTGCAAGCTGTTCCGTTCATGCAGGACGGCGTCTTGCATGTCATTTCCTCGGGGCGCGACGTCACGGCGCAACGCGATGCCGAATCGCGGCTCCATCAGGCGCAGAAGATGGACGCGGTCGGTCAGCTGACCGGCGGCGTGGCGCATGACTTCAACAACCTCCTCACCGTCATCATGGGCGCCCTCGATCTTGATCCGCAGCGCATCCCCGAGGACCTGCGCCCCGCGATCGAGCAGGCCCTTCGCGCGGCCGAGCGCGGATCCGCGCTGACTCATCGATTGCTTGCCTTCTCTCGGCGACAGATGCTCGTGGCGCAGCGCGTTGACTTCAACCGGCTGATCGGCGACATGGACGACCTGCTGCGCCGTACGTTGGGCGAAGTCGTCGAAATCGAGCTGAAGCTCGCCAAGGATCTCTGGCCGGCCCTGGCCGACAGCGGGCAGGTGGAGAATTCGCTGCTCAATCTTGCGATCAATGCGCGCGACGCGATGCCGGGCGGCGGCAAGCTGACCATCGAGACCGGCAATGTCCATCTGGATGAAGACTATGCCGGCAGCAATTCCGAAGTGACGCCGGGTGACTACGTCATGATGGCGGTGACCGACACCGGCACCGGCATGTCGCCGGATGTGCTGACACACGTGTTCGAGCCGTTCTTCACCACCAAGGAGACCGGCAAGGGTACTGGTCTTGGTCTGAGCATGATCTACGGCTTTGCAAAGCAGTCAGGCGGTCACGTGAAGATCTACAGCGAGATCGGGCACGGCACGACCGTACGGCTCTATCTGCCGCGCCTGTCCAACACGGTGGCGGCGAGCGAGTCGCCTCGTGTCGCAGCATCCGGCGGAGGCGGCGGCGAAACCATTCTGGTCGTGGAGGACAGTCCCGACGTTCGCGGCCTAGTGCTGCGCCAGCTCCGCGATCTCGGCTATACGGTGATCGAAGCGGCAAACGGACCGCAGGCGCTGAAGATTCTCGATGGCGTTGCGGCGGTCGACTTGCTCTTCACCGATGTTGTGATGCCGGGCGGCATGAACGGGCGTCAGCTGGCGGAGGCCGCCAAGAGTCGCCGACCGGGTCTAAAAGTACTGTTCACTTCAGGATATACGGAAGATTCGATTCTGCGCGTGGGCACGCTTGATCCAGGCGTACGTCTCTTGTCCAAGCCATATCGCAAGCACGAACTCGCGGCGTTGCTCAGGGAAGCGCTTGACGGTTAGCCGCGCGGCGAAAAAATTGGCGGCGAGGCCTCCGACAAGTGCCTCGCCGCCACCGACCAACGAAAGTGGGGACGGATCGTCGGTCCAGTTCGGGACATAGACAGGCAATCAAACGCAGCAGCGCGCTCGCGCGCGGAACTCACCTCAAGCGAGAGCGATCAACAGCAGGCTTGCGACCGCCAACATGACCAATGCGCTGCCGATGACGTGATGGCGTCCGGCATTCTCGCTCAAGCAATCTCGATAAGAATTCATCTGCCACAAAGCGCCCTCTCTCACTCCGCATGTCACCCAGTCGTCAGCCGCTGGCGAGACCGGTCGTGACACTTGGCTCAATACCGATCCCAGCCAACATCGAGGCCGTGACCTGATTTCGCACTTAGGCGCCGTTGCCCTGATACGGCTCGCATCAGGCGGCGCCGGTCTTCGTCCGCCGTGGTTGACGGGACAGACGAGGCCCTCTCCAGCACCGCCTGAAGCGTCGCTTCGCTCACCCGTCCGACCATCCGAGCAACGCTGGCCCTACTCTCGGTGGTTGCCGGCAGCGACTGTTCGCATCTGCGACACGACGTTCCGACGCTCTACCCAAAACTGACTAATTCTTGGCTCGTGACTGAGGGGCATTTTGGAAGAATCGGCCAATCTCTCATCCCCCAATTGGGGGAAAGACCGGCGCCATTCGATGATTCTCCTCGCCTACCAAATCGGTGTGATCTGCCAGCTGCACAGCCTGGGGGCCGCCAAGTATCGGAAAAAACTCATGAATTTTGGTCGCAAACCGTAATTGCGCCCGTTATACGTTTGATTCTGCGGGAGTTTTCTATCGGGTCCATAAAAAAGCGACCAAGACTGGGCCCTTAAGATCGTCTATCCTCCGGCCATTCAATCGAGCATTCGGCGTTGTATTGCTTTCAGGCCAGGAGGAATGGCTTGGATTACGGGGTGTCACTGCCGAAGTTCGAGGACATCGTTGACAAGATTTACGCAGCGGTCGACGAGAGCGTCCTCTGGAGCGATGTCGCGAGCGATATTGCGCGCGCGGCGGGGGCGGCCTCGTGCTCCATGCAGATACGCAGCGGCGGCACGGCGAAAATCGTCGGCGCCGCGGGATACCGGGATTTCGACGCGAAACTGTATGAGCAGCAATATGCGCCGCAGGACATGCGCGCGCAGGTCCTGATGGGACTGCCATCGGACGAGGTGCATCTGCTCCACCATTACATGCCGCAAGAGCGGTTCACCCATTCGGCCTACTACAACGAATTCTTTCACCGCATCACCGAGGGCTACTGGAGCGCGGCGACCTGGATCACGCTGGATCGTGCTGCCGGGGTAGGCTTGGGAATCGGTATTCATCGCCCGCGGCGTGCCGATCCGGAGGATTCGGCGCAGTTGCAGATATTGAGTTCGCTCAGCCCGCATCTGCGGCGCGCGGGGCGGCTGCACTTGAAGCTGAACGACGTCAAGACACGCGTCAGCCAGCTCTCCGATGCGCTGGACGTCATGAAGCAGCCCGCCATTCTTGCCGATTCTGAGGGACGGATTGTGATTGCGAACGAAGCTGCCGCACGGCTGTTCGATCCCGCCCGGATTCTCGGCATCGATTCCAGCGGCAAACTCGTTACCTGCTCCCCCAAGGCGACCAGGCAGCTGCGCGACGCGATCGGCGCGGCGGCGCGTCCGGCCGAGCTGTCCGATGCGCGCCAGACATTCGATATTGTCGTCATCGGGGAAGACCAGACGCCGCGCATTTCGCTCAACGTCCTGCCCCTGCAGCGACGGGGACCGGCGATGCCTTACGATCTTGTCGGCGGTTCGATCATGATCCTGGCCCGGGAGTTCGCGCCCGCCATGGTGTCTGTCGAGACGCTGCGCAGCGCGTTCGGCCTTTCGCCCGCGGAGGCACGGCTGGTCAGCCTGCTGGCGTCCGGAACGACCTTGAAGCAGGCGTCGCAGATCATCGGCGTTTCCTATTCGACCGTGATGTCGCAGATCAAAGCGTGCTTCCAGAAGACCGGCACCCACCGGCAGGCCGAACTGGTGGCGCTTGCCGTCCACCTCGGTGGGGGGCGGGCTTAGCCTCACACGAGCACGCCCTGCGGCAGTCTCGCCCGGACGATCCGACAAAATCGAACGGTCAGATGGCGGTGTAGCCGCCGTCGGCGAATATCGTTTGGCCGGTGATGAGGTCCGATGCCGGTGAGGCCAGGAACAGCACGAGATCGGCGATTTCAACCACCTTGCCGAATCGACCAAGCGGGATTTTTGCGCGCATGGGATCACCGATCTTCGGATCGCCCCACACCATCTCGCCCATCGGCGTCATGATCACGGTCGGGCAGACGGCATTGGACTGAATGTTGTATTTCGCCCATTCGACGGTCATCGTTTTGGTGAGCGCATTGAGCCCGGCCTTCGACGCCATGTAGGCCGCGTGCTTCTCGAGTGCGACTTCACTGGTCTGCGAACTTACGTTGATGATTTTGCCGGCGCCCCTTTCGATCATGCGTGGCGCCAGCGCCTGGGCCAACAGGAACGGCGCACGCAGATTGACCGCCATGATCCAGTCCCAGCTCTCGACTCTAGCCTCGAGGATGCTCTCGATCGCCGTCACGCCGGCATTGTTGACAAGAATGTCGATCGAACCCCAGGCATCGAGAGCACTGCGGGCGGCGGTCCGTGGCCCCTCGACCGTGGCCAGGTCGGCTCGAATGACGAGGCAACGTCGCCCCATCGCTTCGACGCTCTTCTCGACTTCCGACAGCCCGTCGGCATCGCGCGCAACCGCCACAACATCGGCACCCGCATCCGCCAGCACACGACAGATCTCCCGGCCGATGCCCTTGGAGGCGCCGGTCACCAGCGCAGTCTTGCCGGTCAGCGAGAAACGCTGCGTGAATTCCGCCATCGTGACCCTCCCTTCAAGGACGTCGCCGAGTCAGCATGCAGCGACCGCACGGCGCGGATGGCAGGATAGTCAATCAACAAGACGTCGATAGATGGAAATGGTGCCCAGGGGCGGAATCGAACCACCGACACTGTGATTTTCAGTCACATGCTCTACCAACTGAGCTACCTGGGCGCCGGATCGGCCGGCGAACGCCGGCCGCGAGGCAGGCGGTCTTTTAGTCAGATTCCCCGCCCCTGTCCAGCCCGGAAATCGTCCGGTTCTGCCCGCTAATCCTCGGATTCGGATTGATTTTTGCTGTCCTCGCCGCTGCCGGGCCGTTCTGCACCGGGAATGCGGTAGGTCCCGCTGAGCCACCGGTTGAGATCGACCTGCCGGCAGCGCGCCGAGCAGAACGGTTTGAACTTTTGATCGGTCGGCTTGCCGCAAATCGGACAATCGTTCTTGCCGCTAGCCATTGCGCGCCTCCTCGCCCCACATTTTGGCCAGCGCCGCGCCGCGCCGTCGCCGCAGAATCTCAACAAGGCCCAGCCGCGACATGTTGCCGATCCATTCGATCGCGGGATCAATCGCCGCGGCTTCGCGCAACGCTTCCAGCACGCGCTCCCGCTTGTTGCGGTTCTCCAGGTCGATGAAATCGACCACCACGATACCGCCGAGATTGCGCAGCGCCAATTGCCGCGGCACTTCCTGCGCGGCCTCGATATCGACGGTCAAGGCCGTCAGTTCCATGCCTGTCCGGCGCGTCGCGGCTGCCGAATTCACGTCGATCGCCGTCAATGTCCGCACAGGCTCAATCAACAGATTGCCGCCGCTTGGCAACATGACCGTCTCTTCCAGCGCCGTCGCGATCTCTTCCTCCATCTCGGCACGCTCCGGCTGCCACGCGCGCACGGGCACATGGTGCACCTGAGAGGATAGATCCGGGGCATGGTGTGCGCACCACCGCTGGACCGCACCGACATCGACACGCCGATCGCAGATCACCTCCTCAATGTCCGCCGGGTCCAGCATGGCGAGACAACTTTGCCAAGCGTTGAGCGGCGGGACCAGGCAAGCCGGAACCCTGCCTTGCGCCTTGGCCTGCGCCAGTTGTTCCTCGTACGCTGTTTCGCTGTGGATGGTCGCGGAGAGGCGAACTGCCTTGCCCTCATGCTCGTCGCGCCGCACCTGCACAGCGATCGCCGCGCCTTCGGTCGGCTGCTGGCCCTGCTTTTTCAGCGGCAGCAGGCCGGGCCGTTCCAGTCCAATCTCGACGAACGCAGCATTGAGGCTGGGCTCGATGCGCTCGACCCGTCCCAGAAACACCGCGCCGATCTGTGAGCGCGTGCGCGGCGTCTCGCGGATCGCCTGCGCCAAACGCCCGTCCGACCAGCGGAAGACCTCCATCCGCTCTTCGCCACCGGCAATGAAGACGCGATGCCGCATATCAGGCGCGCCAGCCGAGGCCGGTCAGCATTGCGACGGCATCACTGAGCGACAGCCCGACGACGTTACCGTAGGAACCGTTGATCCAGGGAATCAAGGCGGCGGCACGCCCCTGAATTGCATATCCGCCCGCCTTGCCATGCCAGTCGCCGGCTGCGATGTAGGTTTCAACCTCGCACGGCGTGAGTTGCTTGAATGCGACGGTCGTCGTGACAACGCGCTCGACGGTTCGTCCGTCAGGCGCGGCAATCGCTATGCCACCGAGCACGCGATGGCGTCGGCCGCTCAACAGGGTCAGGCATGCGCGCGCCTGGCCCTCGGATTCTGCCTTGGGCAGGATGCGACGCCCGCAGGCCACGACGGTATCTGCCGCGAGCACCCAGCATCCACCATGCTTCGGTGCAATGGCCGCCAACTTCTCGCGCGCCATCCGCCGCGCATAGGCCGAGGGGAGCTCGCGCGCGCGGTGATGTTCGTCGATGTGGGGCGGATCGATGATCGCGAGCTCGATGCCGATCTGACGCAGGAGATCGCGCCGCCGCGCCGAGCCCGAAGCTAAGACTAGAGGCTGCCGCCCGGTCCCCGCCACCGGCATCGATGGCACTTCGATTGTTACTTGAAACGGAACGTGATTCGGCCCTTGGTAAGGTCGTAGGGCGTCATCTCCACGTTCACGCGGTCGCCGGCGAGGACGCGAATCCGGTTCTTGCGCATCTTGCCGGAGGTGTGGGCCAGCACCTCATGTTCGTTGTCCAATTTGACCCGGAACATTGCATTTGGGAGCAACTCGGTAACGGTCCCCGAAAACTCAATCAGATCTTCTTTCGCCATGTATCTTCCTTGGTTTACGGGGCAGTCCCGGCGGCCAACCCCGAATTGGCCGCGGATATAAACCTTTTTCCAGGATTCCTCAATTCCCCCAAAGACAGCGGATTCTCCTCCGAAAATCACAGACTTCTCAGCCTGGAGAGGCTGACCCAATCCGTCGCAGTGAATCTGCGAGGCAACAACCAGCCAGCGTGCCGGGAGGCCAGCGGCTGGACTAATATTCCTAATAATGTTTAGTTGTTCTTAGTGAGAGAAGCCGGAAGGTGTTAGCAATTGTCGCTTGGCGAAATTGAGGGCGCGATTCGGGAGCCGACGTGAGCAGGCGCATAGCCGGAAGAGCTGCTTTGATTTTCGTGCCCCTCGCTCTCGCCGTGCTGGGCGTGACGTACCTCCTCTACGCTAGCCAGGCAAATGCGATCCGATCCGACATTCACGCAAGAGAAGAGCACGTTCTCGAGGTGGCGCGCGAGCGCCTCACTCTGAATATCGGTTCGCTCATCACGGATGTCTCCTATCTTTCCGATCAGGATGCGCTCCGGAACCTGCTTGCCGGCGGCAATCCTGAGGCGGTCCAACACTTGGCCGCGGAATACCTCGCCTTTGCCCGACATCATCCCTTCGTCGACCAGATTCGGTTCATGGACCTGACGGGGCAGGAGATCGTGCGTGTGAACAAGCAGGGCGAAGACGCCGAGATCGTGCCGGACGGCGAATTGCAGAACAAGTCCGACCGCTACTACACCAAGCAGACGCTGAAGCTCGATCGTGGGCAGGCTTTCGTCTCGCCCATCGATCTCAATGTCGAGCATGGCGAGATCGAACAGCCGCTCAAGCCAACCATCCGCGTCGGCGTACCCGTGTTCGACGGTTCCGGGCAAAAGCGCGGAATCATCGTGATGAACTATCTGGCGCAGCGCATCCTGGACAGGATCCATATGCTTGGCGCGGATGACACAGACGTCTGGCTTCTGAACTCCGACGGCTACTGGTTGCTTGGTTCAAAGCCCGAGGACACCTTTGCATTCATGTATCCCGATCGCAAGGACCGGTCCTTTGCCACGGCTTATCCGGAGATCTGGCGGTTGATGCAGGCGCGCCCACAGTCGGGAAGTCTGGACGACGACCACGGGCGGTTCGCCTATGTTCGGGCTGACTCGGTCTCGGGACAGACGGAAGGCGAAACGCTGCCATATTGGTTCGTGATGATTCATTCGCCCGCCGCAGTTCTGGCGACGCAAACCGGCGGCCTTCGCAGCCGATTCAGCACCGCAGCAGCCGTGCTTGTTCTGCTGGTGGCAGCCGTCTCGGTCGGTCTGGCGCGTTACCAGATTTACCGTCGCGATGCGCAACAGCAAGTCAGCCAGAGCGAGGCACGCTTCCGAGGTCTGCTGGAATCGGCGCCGGATGCGATCCTCATCACCGATGACCGAGGGCGGATAACCCTCGTCAACGCGCAAACTGAGCTGCTGTTCGGATATCGAAGGGACGAGCTGATCGGCAAGCCGATCGAGATTCTGGTGCCCGAGCGTTATCGTGGTGCCCATGTCGGTCACCGTTCGGCCTATCTCGGTAATGCCCGGACACGACCTATGGGCGCGGGCCTCGAGCTCTATGGGCTGCGCAAGGACGGCTCTGAGTTTCCGGTCGCAATCGGCCTCAGTCCGACTAGCATCGAAGACGCCCCGACGGTGTTCTGTGACGTCCGTGACGTCACCGAGCAGCGCGCAAGCCAGGCAAAAATCCAAGAGCTCAATCAACGCCTGCAACTTGACAATGCCGAATTGGCCGCCGTCATCAAGGAGTTGGAGGCCTTCAGCTATTCGGTATCGCATGACCTGCGCGCGCCACTTCGCGCCATCGACGGGTTCAGCCAGGCGCTGATGGAAGACGCCGGCCCCCTATTGAACAGCGAGCATCTTTCCTATCTGAACCGGGTGCGTCAGGCCGCTCAGCGCATGGGACTGCTGATCGACGATCTGATCAAGCTCGCACGCGTCACGCGGACCGATATCAAGATCGGCGATGTCGACCTCACGGCCATGGCGCAGAAGATCGTGACCGAATTGCAAGATGGCGCCCCAGAGCGCCAGGCCGAATTCATCATCGCACCGGGACTGCACACCAATGGCGACTCTCGGCTAGTTCAAGTTGCCTTGGACAATCTACTGGGCAATTCGTGGAAATTCACGGCGCCCCGGTCGCCCGCTCGGATCGAATTCGGATCCACGGATGTCGACGGCAAGCCGACATTCTTTGTCCAGGACAACGGTGTCGGGTTCGACATGACCTACGCCGGCAAGATGTTCGGCGCGTTCCAACGATTTCACGACGCGCGCGAGTTTGCAGGCACTGGTATTGGACTCGCGACTGTTCAGCGCATAATTCACAAGCATGGCGGCCGGATCTGGGCGGAGTCACAACCCGGCGTCGGCGCCACTTTCTATTTCACACTTTGATCTTCGGAGGCAGCATGCCGCAAAAGTTCATTCTCTTGGTTGAGGACAACCCAGACGACGAAGCGCTTACCCTCCGTGCGCTGAATAAGAACAAGGTCGCCAACGGTGTCGTCGTGGCCCGTGACGGCGCCGAAGCGATTGATTTCCTGTTCGGTACTGGCGCCCATGCCGGCCGGGACGTCAGCGACCTGCCTCAGATCGTGTTGCTGGATCTGAAGCTTCCGAAACTGGATGGATTCGAGGTCTTGCGTCGGATACGCGCGGATGAACGCACCGAGACGCTGCCGGTCGTGATCCTGACTTCATCCAAGGAGGAGCGCGACGTCGCGCAGGGCTATCGTGACGGCTGCAACAGCTATGTGCGCAAGCCGGTCAATTTCGACGAATTCATCGAAGCCGCGCGGCAACTGGGCTTGTATTGGCTGTTGTTGAACGAAAGCATGCCACGCTGAATCCGCTGAAATCCAGAGTGTCAAGATGACTACTTCCCTTCGAGCCTTGATTATCGACGATTCCGCGGATGATGCGGATCTCCTGATCCGCGAGCTCAGACGCGAGAACTATGATGTCAGCGCGGAGCGGACGGACACCGAGGCAGGCCTCAAGGCCGCCCTAGACGATCAGACTTGGGACATCATCCTGTGCGACTACAACATGCCGCGTTTCTCGGGCGTGGAAGCCCTGAAGGTGGTGCGCAGCAGGAACACCGACGTCCCGTTCATTTTCGTGTCTGGAGCCATTGGCGAGGATGTCGCTGTCGCGGCCATGAAAGCCGGCGCACAGGACTACGTGATGAAAGGCAACCTCAAGCGCCTCGCTCCCGCGATCAGCCGCGAGCTGCGCGATGCCGCGGTGCGCCGCGACCGGCTCGAGGCCGAATCCCGCCAGCGCATGATGGAAGCGCGCTATCGCCAGATCCTTTCGATCGCGCCCGATGCCATTGTCGCGATGGATGAGTCCTTGCACATCGCGACTTTCAACCAAGCCGCGGAACGGCTGTTCGGGTGCAGCGCCGACGAAGCCATCGGCCAGAGTGCGGAGATGCTGCTGCCGACGCGATTCGTCGATCTGATCCGCGACCAGATCAAGCAGTTTGCCGCATCTCGGGACGTCACAACACAGATTCGCTCACCGGACAAGCTGTACGCCCGACGCAAGACCGGCGTGGAGTTTCCGGCGGAGATCTACGTCTCGAAAATGATCGAGGACCGACGAACGATCTTTACCGCCATCATCCGCGACATCACCGATCGCGAGAACATGATGGCGACGCTGCGGCAGACGAATCAGACGCTGGATGCCGTCGTTCAGTCCTCCCCGGTCGCGATCCTCGGCTTCGATGCCTCTCGCCGCGTGATCGTCTGGAACCGCAATGCGGAACGGATTTTCGGGCTGTCGGCCAGCGATGTAATCGGGCGCCCCTTCCCGCCTTTGATCGAGGTCGCCGGCACGGAGCTCGGCACCATGGTACGCCGGCTGCTCGAAGGCGAGGTGCTGAGCGACCTGGAGATCCATCAGCAGCCGTCGAAGACTGCTGTGCTTGATCTCAGGGTCTCGGGTGCGCCGCTCTACGACGCCGATCAACACGTTCGAGGTGCGGTCTGCGTGGTCGAAGACGTAACGGCAAGCAAGGTGACCCAACGGCAGCTTGAGCATGCACAACGCATGGAGGCGGTGGGGCAACTGACCGGCGGCCTGGCGCACGACTTCAACAACCTGCTCGCAGTTGTCATCGGCAATCTCGATCTCCTGCAGGACCAGCCGGGTCTGAACGCGTCCGCCAAGGAATCCGTGGACTTGGCCCTCAAGGCGAGCCTCGGCGGCGCAAACCTCATCCGTCAATTACTCGCATTCTCCCGCCGCCAGACCTTGTCGCCCAAGCCGTTCGATATGGGACAGCTGGCTACTTCCACTCAGGAGCTGTTGTCGCGGACATTGGGTGAGCATATTGAGGTTGAGATGCGTCTGGCTCCGGACCTTTGGCCAGCGCTGGCGGATGCAACCCAGGTTGAATCGGCGATCGCCAACCTCGCCATCAACGCGCGCGATGCCATGCCGGACGGCGGGCGGCTGACGCTGGAAGCCGCGAACAAGCACCTGGATGAGCGATACGCCGCCACCAATCCCGAGGTGGAGCCAGGCGACTATGTCATGCTGGCTGTCTCCGACACCGGGACCGGCATTCCACCGGAGATTCTAAGTCGCGTGTTCGATCCGTTCTTTACCACCAAGGAACATGGAAAAGGCAGCGGCCTCGGCCTCAGCATGATTTACGGATTCGCGAAGCAGTCGCGCGGTCATGTTAGAATATACAGCGAGGTCGGCGAGGGAACGACGGTACGGCTGTATCTACCCCGCGCTGTCGACAAGGTCGCGGCCGCTGCACCATCTGAATCCAAGCGGACCGATGCTGACAAGATCGACGCGATCGTGCTGGTGGTCGAGGACAATGTCGACGTTCGCAAGATTGTATCGCGATTGTTGCGGGACTTTGGCTGCACGATCGTCGAAGCGAACGGCGCCGCCGCGGCGCTCGATATCCTGCAATCCGATCGCAAGATCGATTTGATGTTCAGCGATGTTGTCATGCCCGGAGGCATGTCAGGCGCCGAACTGGTGCATGCCGCACGACACCTTCGCCCGGGAATCAAGACGCTGCTCACGACCGGCTTCGCCGAAGCCGCCTTGCGCGCCCAAGTGCAGTTCGCCGATGCCGGTGAGATTCTGAGCAAACCCTACCGGCGCGAGGACTTGGCGCGCAAGATCCGGAGCGTGCTGGGGGTGAGTTCGTGAGGGCCGCTAGATCTGCGGCGCGCCCGCCAGCGGAAAACGCTCCCGGATACGAGCCATCAGCGTATCTCGTACTTCCCGGTAAGCCTCCAGTCGCTCTTCGCGGCTACCCTCGATCATGCTCGGATCCATGGTCGGCCAGAATTCCACATCGCACGCCATGGTGCGGGTCATCTCCACCGCCTTGTGCTGCGCCTCCGGCGAGAGAGAGATGATGAGGTCGAACGAGGTGTCTTCCAGGTCGTCGAAGGTCTTCGATCGATGCTTGCTCACATCGATGCCAATCTCGTCCATGACTGCGACGACGAAGCCGTCGATCTCGCTGGCGCGCACGCCGACCGAATCCACGTAGATCCGCTTGCCGTGAAAATACTTGAGCAGTGCTTCTGCCATCGGCGAGCGGATCGCATTCTGGGTGCAGCAGAACAATACGCTGCCGGGCAGGCCCGTCATGCTGCCCTCATGTCTTCATGTGCAGGGCGCAGATCAGCGTGAATAGCCGGCGCGCCGTTCCGAAATCCATCTCCACCTTGCCGGCAAGCCGATCACGCAGGATCTCCGAGCCTTCGTTGTGGAGTCCACGCCGCCCCATGTCGATGGCCTCGATCTGCGAGAGGCTGGATGCCTTGATGGCGGCGTAGTAGCTCTCGCAGACGTCGAAATACTCCTTGATGATGCGCCTGAATGGCGTGAGCGAGAGGATGAACTTGTAGACTTCCTGCTCCGCGGTATCGCGGACGTCGAAAACCAGTTTGTTGTCGACCACCGCCAGGATCAGATGATACGGGCCCGGATGTTCAACCGACGGTGCGAACTCGTTTTCCTCGATCAGATCGAAGATCGCGACCGCTCGCTCCTGCTCCGCTTCCGGCGATTGACGAAGCTTGGCTGCGTCTTCCAGATGAACGCTGACGATGCGCTTGCTGCACTCCGGCCCAGCCATGCCATCAGACCGCGCCGGCGGCGGCGCGCAGCCGCTCGATCCAGCCGCCGATCTCCTCCGGATAGGTCTTCCAGGCGGTCCGATTGACCACCAGGCGGGACGTCACGTCCGCGATGCGCTCCACTTCGACGAGATTGTTGGCCTTGAGCGTTGCGCCGGTCGAGACCAGGTCGACGATGCGCCGGCTGAGCCCGAGAGTTGGCGCGAGCTCCATCGCTCCGGACAGCTTGATGCATTCCGCCTGGACGCCGCGCGCCGCGAAATGCGCCCGCGTGATGTTGGGATACTTGGTTGCGACCGTAATGTGGGACCAGCGGTTGGGATCGTCTTCGCCCACCATCTCTGCCGGCTCCGCCACCGCAAGGCGGCATTTTCCGATGCCGAGATCGACCGGCGCATAGATTTCCGGATAGTCGAATTCAAGCAGCACATCATTGCCCGCGACGCCGAGCTGTGCGGCTCCGAACGCGACGAACGTGGCGACGTCGAAGCTTCGGACCCGGATGATTTCGAGCTTCGGATCGCTTGTCGAGAATCGCAGCTTGCGGGAGTCATCGTCCTGGAAGTCCGGTTCCGGCTCCAAGCCAGCCTGCGTGAGCAGCGGCGCCAGCTCGCGCAGGATTCGTCCCTTGGGCAGAGCCAGGACGAAGGCGGGCGCCCCCCTTCCCCCGGTCATCGGCCGGTTACCTTGCCGCCTGAGCCTCCGAGCGCATGATCCGGCTGCCACTGGGTCGGCCAAGCCTTGCCGAGATCGCTCAGATAGAGCGACAGGGCTTCGATCTCCACCTGGATGACCCCACCGCCGGCGAAAAAGAACGACAGCCTGTTGCCATCGAGCTGAACTGAAAGCAGGGACAAGAAGTCGTCCGGCCGTGACCGGTCGATATTCCGGCTGCGCACCGCGAGCACGCGGTCGATGCAAATCCCGGAGTTCGTCCGCTGCAGGCTGCCAAAATCCTCGTCGACATCGGAATCGAATGCCGCATCCTTGCCGGGATCGGCCGCCGATCCGTGATTTCCCTGTGCAGCGCGCTCCCAACGGAACCGGTTGGCGACCATGATGAAGCGCCGCTCTTGCGGCAGGTATCGCATCTCGGTCAGGGGAATCAGCGCATCCTGCAGACAGGCGGAGACCACTGCCAGATCTTCCGCGTCGCGCGCGATGATCTTGATTGGAGGCGTCACTCGCCCACCCCTTCCGCCAGCCGCTCGATCTCGGCGCCGCATGCCGCGAGCTTGTGCGTGAGCCGCTCGTAGCCGCGATCAAGGTGGTACACGCGGTTGAGAATGGTGTCGCCCTGGGCCACCAGGCCTGCGAGGACCAGCGAGACGCTGGCGCGCAGGTCGGTCGCCATCACCGGGGCGCCGGTCAACCGCTTCACCCCCCGCACCATTGCCGAGGCGCCGTGCACGTTGATGTTGGCGCCCATGCGCGCCAGCTCCGGCACGTGCATGAAGCGATTCTCAAAGATCGTCTCCGTGATCATGGAGGCGCCTTGAGCGGTCGTCATCAGGGCCATCATCTGCGCCTGCAGATCGGTCGGGAACCCGGGGAACGGTTCAGTCATCACGTCGACCCCGACGAGATCGCCGTTGGTCCGCTTCACGTGGAGGCCGCGCGGCGTCTCGGTGAATTGCACGCCGGCCTGGGCGAGGACGGCGATCACGGAGCCAATCAGATCGTGTTGCGCACCGATCAGCTCCACATCGCCGTTCGTTATGGCGACTGCCATCGCATAAGTGCCGGCCTCGATCCGGTCCGCCACCACCGGGTGGGTCGTCCCATGCAGGCTCTCCACACCCTGGATGCGCAAGTGGTCGGTTCCCAGACCTTCGATCTTCGCACCCATGCCGATCAGGCATTTGGCGAGATCGGTGATCTCCGGCTCGCGCGCGGCGTTGATGAGGTGGGTCTCGCCCTTGGCCAACGCCGCCGCCATCAGCAGGTTCTCGGTCGCGCCGACCGAGACTTTCGGGAAGTTGACTTCCGCGCCGGTCAGGCCCTTGGGCGCGCGCGCGACGATGTAGCCTTCCTGCAGGTCGATCTCGGCACCCAGCTGCTGCAGGCCCTTGATGTGCAGGTCGACCGGCCGCGTGCCGATGGCGCAGCCGCCGGGCAGCGACACCCGCGCCTGGCCGTGCCGCGCCACCAGCGGGCCCAGCACCAGGACCGAGGCGCGCATCTTGCGCACTAGCTCATAGGGCGCAGTGGTGTCGGTGATGTTGGCGCCGCTGACGGTGACCGAACGCTCCTTGCCGGAGAGCTTGATCGTCACTTCGACCCCGTGCTGCGCCAGCAGATTGGTCATGGTGGTGATGTCGGCGAGGTCGGGAACCCGGTCGAAGCGGATTTCCTTGTCGGTCAGCAAGGCGGTGCACATCAGCGGCAGCGCGGCGTTCTTGGCGCCGCTGATGCGGATCTCGCCTTTCAGGGTCTTGCCGCCGCGAATACGAATGCGATCCATGGATAGTCCTCAGAGACGCGGCAGGGTGACGCCGGTCTGCTTCATGTATTTGCCCGCACGATCGCGGTACGAGGTCTCGCATGCGCCCTCACCCTTCAGGAACAGGAACTGGCACGCGCCCTCGTTGGCGTAGATCTTGGCGGGCAAAGGTGTCGTATTTGAGAATTCCAGAGTGACGTGGCCCTCCCATTCCGGCTCCAGCGGCGTCACGTTCACGATGATGCCGCAGCGGGCGTAGGTCGACTTGCCGAGGCAGATCACCAGCACGTCGCGCGGCACCCGGAAGTACTCGACCGTGCGCGCCAGGGCGAAGGAGTTGGGCGGGATCACGCAGACGTCGGTCTCGCGGTCGACGAAGCTGTCCTTGTCGAAGCCCTTAGGGTCGACGATCGCGCTGTTGACGTTGGTGAAGATCTTGAACTCGCGCGAGACGCGGGCGTCGTAGCCGTAGGAGGAGACCCCGTAGGAGATCACCCCCTCGCGCTTCTGCGATTCGATGAATGGCTCGATCATGCCGTGCTTCAACGACATCTCACGGATCCAGGTGTCCGGCATGATGCCCATAGATTCAATCCTTTAGGATGAGCAATTGAGGTTTCGGCACAGCTTTGAGGTGCGCCTGCTAACGCTTTGTACCGGAAGGCTTTGGGCGGCTCAAGGTCGGCGTGGCTCAGCCGTCCCGGCGGCCCGGCTCGGGTTCCCGGCGGGCCCGCGCCTGGTCCTTGCGGCGCTTCAGATTGTCGCGCAGCGCCGCGGCGAGGCGGTCCTGCTCGGCCCTTTGCGCCGGATTGGCGGGAGCGTGGGAATGCTTGGGTGACTCTGGCTTATCGGACGACATCGCGGCCCTCTGGCGAAGCTGTCCGCCGAGTTAGCCGACGCCGGTCCCCGGGTCAATTCCGCCCGGCTTAAAATCCGCTCAGGCGGCGCGCCGCGCGGCCTCCCGCGCATCCATCACGCGCTGGAAGGCGCGGATATCCTGGCGGTGGCGCCGCCGGCTCTGGAACTGCTGCCACCAGCCGCGCATGACGACGATCATGGTCCTTCTCCCCGGGTCGAATCGGAGCCCGCTGCCCCCGCTTCCTGGGGCGTTGGTTACCGGCCGGGGATGATGGGACGATGGCCGAACTGTGGAAAATTGATGAAAGCGGGCGTTCCGGGCCTTGATCGAACGGGCCAAGATTCGATTGTCAGCCTCACTATTTTTTACACCTAGTCGGGGAACCGAATACGACCATCGGTTGTTCTGCAGTTGCACATTCTATCGCGGGCGGCCGCGAATCGGCGACGCGATCTCACAGCTGCCTGGCGCGAAGGACGCGACTGTATTTCGGGTCGACGTGGCTGGCGGGTGGACTGATGAATCATCAAAGCGACGAGCCGCATTGCGGCAAGGACGCGCCTTGGCAATGCGGCGGGTTCCTGCCAAAGAGCTACCTCTTCTCGATCGATCCGGTTGAGCCAACGCCGGCCAACTTGCGCGAAATACCGCTGCCGAGTGGCCATCTGTTCCTGTCGCCCGACTATTACTGCTGCGTGCGGCACTGGGGTTCCGGCTTCATGGCTCTGATCGGGCATTGCATCGATCTGGCCGAGCCGAGCAACGACGAAGCGGCCATCGTGCTGGAACTGCTGCGGCGCGCGACCGAGGAGGGGATCGATGCCATGCTGGCCCACATCGACGACCTGTTCGGGCGGTTTGCAGCAGTTTGCCGCGTCGCTGGGGACTGGTGTGTGTTTGCCGACGCCTGTGCGACCCGCACTGTCTACTTTGCCGAGGACCGGCCGGCGATCGCATCGCACTCGACCATGCTGGGCGACCTGATCGGCGGCACGCCGCGCATGGAGATATTCCAGCACTATTGGTGCGCACTACCCGGGAATGCCTCGCCGGTCGCCGGTGTGCGGGTGCTTCCCGCCAACTTCGCCCTCGATCTTGCTAGCCGGCGGATGCGACGGTTCTGGCCGCGCACCGATCGCAACGAGCGCGCGCCCGCCGTGCTGATCGATGAGCTGGATCGGTTGCTGGACACCGCGGCGAACGCGGTTGCCGCGCGCTGGAAGCCCATCTTGTCGCTGACCGCTGGCTTGGACAGTCGCCTCAGCCTCAGCGTCTATCATCGCATGCCAGACTTGGTTGCTTTCACCTATCACCGCGACCAGAGGGATACGACCGATGTCGAGGTGGCGCGGCGCTTGTGTGAGCGGCTTGGGATCGAGCACCGTCGGCTGGTTCCGGTGGAGTACCGCTGCGCGAGGAGGGCCTACGAACTCATTGAGGCGATCCCGGACTGCACGTTCGACAAGAGCGTCGCGCCGATCTACCTGGACGGGTTCCAGGGCAACGACCCCGCCGTCATTCACGTCCGTTCCAGTTTGGCGGAGATCGGCCGTGCTTTCTGGCGCTATCATCCGGGCATGCCGACGACGATTGATCCGGACAACTGGACCCAGGTCTCGCTGGCCAGGGCGACTATTGGTCTGCCCAAACGCGAGGAAGCGGCGGACTACATGCGCCGCGAGATGAGAAGATTCTTCCAGGCGGTCGGATACGCGTCGATCGATCCGAGATCACCCGAGATCCGCGGCTACGACGTATGGGATCTAGTCTACATGGAGCATCGCATGTCCACTTGGCATGCACAGGCCCTGTTGGGGTCGGACATGACGTTCGACACCAGCATCCTGTTCAACTCCCGCCGCATACTCGATCTCCTGATGGCGGTGCCGTTGCCGGACCGCCGGAACGCGACCCTGTTCCGGATGATCATCGCGCGGCGCTGCCCGCAACTCTCCGACATCCCCATCAATCCAAGGCCGCGTCGCACATTCGGTCAGTTGGCGGCGGGCGCATATCGCCAAGTCAAGCGTCGTGTCCGGCTGGTTCAAGCGCTGGAAACGCGGCTTCGTCTTCGGCACTGACTTACGAGATCGGGTCGAATCGGAGCCGCACCCCGTTCTCGGGCCCCGGCATCGGCCGGGCACGAAGGGTAGCTGGCCGAATCCCGGAAAAATTCGCCAAAGTGACGGAAAAGTCCGGGTTTTTCCGGGCCTTGCCTTAGCTGGCCCAAAGTGGCACTGTCCGCGCCGTTTTCGGGGGTAGCCCACCCGCCCGCCCCCGTGTCAGGCGCTGCCGTAGCTCAGTGGTAGAGCACGTCCTTGGTAAGGACGGGGTCGGAAGTTCAATCCTTCTCGGCAGCACCACCATCTCATTGAAAGACAATAAGTATTGTCGACGGGCCGGAATTCATGCGAACCGGCCAGCAATCAACTAGCAATCACGCGGCAGAGATTGGAACAGATGCGGCGACCCCCGGTCGCTTGCCCTGTGTTCCCGTGTTCTTCTCGCATGGTCACATGCGGAGAACCGTTCCGACGCCAGGATCTGGAAAGCTCTTCCGGCCGATCAGCGAGCAGGCTGGGCGGGGCTGGAATCCATCGGTCTACTGGGAGAGTGAAGCCGGCTGCGCTGCTCGACGTGCGGTGGGCGAGCGAGGCTGGTGATCTCGCATCGACGATGAGTTTGGCTAACCCCTTATAGGCCCTTGGTGAGCAACACCCAGTTGCGGCCTTCGCTCCGCCAGCCCTCTTTCACCATCGGCCGCATCGCGATCTCTCGATAGCCGCAGCGTTGATAGAGCCGACGCGCACCGGCGTTCGAATCTGAGACGATGATGCTCATTCCGCGCTTGCCGAGTGTGCATCCAATCTCATCGGCAAAGCCGAGAAGTTGGGTCCCGAGGCCGAGCCCGCGAAATTGGGGCAATACCGCTAGCACATTCACATACCAGGTCGCCGGCGCCAAATTCTCCAGCTCCTGAAGTGGCACGAACATCGCCGGCATGTCGGCTGTAATCGGCTCCGGGACATCAGGGATCTCATACCCGATGAGACAGCCGGCGCAGGCGCCGTCATGCTCGATCATGGTGGCGTTGCGGTAGGAGAAGCTGCCCTCTTCGCGTGCGGCACGACGGCGCCCGACATCCCAGCCAGTTTCGCCGGGCGTTGCCATCCTGCTCCAGAGATAATGTGGGAGCCCTTCGCCCGCATGGTTGACGAGTTCGGCCAGAATCGTGGCGTCCTCGATCCTCCCGGGCCTTAAAGGCGGACTGTGCAGCGGCATGTTGTCCTCTCAGCGCGCAAAGCGCTTACTGGCCGAGTGTAGTCTATCTTTCGAAGCCAAGCACCAAAGTCCGCCGTACGTTGATGCAGGGACAGTCCGAACCAATTGGGGGAGTTCAACGACGAGTCCGCCACCGGTCGCCGCTCGAATCAGAAAAGCGCACCGCAAGTGAGAGCGAACAAAACTAAGAACCAGGATGAGCCATGCGCATCGCAGCTAGCGCGCACGATCGCGCCCGACGCAATCGCAGCTTTGAGGTTTCGTCGACCGCATCTAGCAAATGCTCTAGCCTACCGCGACATTATCGTAGACTCCCACACCCTGTAGCACCAGAAACTGGCACGGCCCCATGTCCTCGCCGTGCACGTAATGCGCTGTCTTCGGAGGTACGGAGCAACGATCGCCGGGCGGCATCACGTGCCGCGCGCGCGGAGCGCGGGTTTCGACCACCAGCGTGCCAGACAGGCAGACAAAGGAGTCCGTGATCTCGGAATGGTTATGCCAGGGCACGCATTGGCCGGCGGCCAACGTGAAGATCCTGGCGCGCATATCCGCGCCCTCCATCCAGGTCTCATAGCCCGCGATGTCGAGCGTAATGCCGCGTCCGCCTTCCTTCATGGACTGTGTTTCCTTTCCAGTACTGCCCCACTCTACATGAGACAGGTATCATGCTGACAGAGGACACTAGTCTAGTACAGCTCAAAAGGACCGGAGCTAGCGGCGCCGTAGAGGTTACAGACGTTTCATCGACATCTGTCACTTAATAACGGGGATTGACTCGCCTGCTCATCACCTCGTCGAGGTCGGGCAGCTGGCGACCTATGGTGTTGACCGGGCCGATGGGCTTTCGCTTGCCGTTTTTCGACCGGCCGCGCCCTCACGCACAGCTATACGCCGGCCCGGCATGCGGTGGCTGATTCGCGACCGCCTCGCCGACTGGCGTCGGATATCCCGCGAATGAAAGGCGTACGATCACACTGTCCTTGATGATCGGGATCGATGTTTGACGCTCCGCGGGTTCATCTTTCCATTGGCATTGCCGCGTGCCCCCGCCCGATCTTATGCACGGGGCCGTCACGGGATGGGCTTGCTCCGGCTGCGTGACGTCCGGCTTACCTTCAACAATATTTCTTCCCAATACGCCGATCACCGGACCGCTGCGACACATCCGCCGTTGCGCTCATATAGAGCTCTTTCGTCAGGTCGGAGAGCTGAAAAGGCTTGTGTAGGGTCGCGATCGCCAGACCTTGCCGAGCAAACTCGAACAATTGAACAAGCACCCGGTCGTCCACTGTGCCGGAGGTCACGATCACCTTGGCCTCGCATCCTACGTCGAGCAGCCACTGCAGCAGGCTGAGGCCAGCGATGTCCGGCAGGTTCAAATCAAGGACAATGCAGTCGGGACGCTCCAAAACGTAGGACGCCATGAACTGCCGGCCGCGATCGACCGCCTGGACCGAATAGCCAAGCCCAAGGCCAATGCGGCGCGTGATGTCCAGCACATCCTTGTTGTCATCGGCCACCAGTAGACGTTCGGCGCACGAGTTTGAGTCCGAAAACCGGTCGGGCTTTGTGCCGCCTTGCTTGCCGCGGCATCCTGCGGCGGCACTCAACTCGAACACATACCGCTCCTGCTGCCAGATCTCGACGCCCCTGATGTAGGTCGGGGCGGCAAGCATGAGGGCCAGCGCCTTGGCAACAGCCCGCTCGTCATCAATACAATCAAGCACTTCCGCTCGAGTGACGTTGAGCGAGTCATCGCGCAGGTACATGCGATAAGTAGGAATTGGATGAGCCCTCCAGGTCGAATCCTTGACGCGCGATTGCGTTCTAGGGACACCCCATGTAGTTGAGCAAATAATAATTCCAACTAATACTTGCGACATAAGTCAAAGGGACTAAGGCTGCCCACCGGCCGCCTGGCGGAGGTTGGTTCTCGGCGAACCGATGGCGGCAAGACGTACGAATTGTTAGTAGGCGGTCTCAATCCGCACTATTTCGGGCTAGTCGGGGCCGTCGTTCTCAAGCCGGCGCGCTAGACGATCGGCATCCATCCGAGACTTCCATCCCTGGGTCCGGGTGACAGGACGTTGCACGCTCTGCCGAAGCATGCTGCGTTTGCCCCGCACCACCGTGATCGCGCCTGCTGGTTGTCACGTGCCACGCGCTCGACCGGCAAGTTGCACTTGGCCAAGTCCGCCGACAGTGTGTAACATCGCTGAAGATTTCGCATGGCGGCCTCAACGCCGGCGAAGATGATAGGGGCGAGGCAGCGGCGCCGGTCTCCGCATCCGCGCCGTCATGGTTTTACATCGACACCTCGGTACATGGTGTACGTTGGCTGGCATCGTTCATCTGCGCCCAACTCAAGTCTCAGGAGGTTGAGATGATCGGCAAACCGTTCCATCAGGTCTTTGCAATTGCAGGCGTTGTTGCGAGCTCGCTCATGATCATGTCCGCAGCATCTGCCAGGGATACGAAGACGGAAGAGCCGGTGTTCGAGTTCTCCTCATCGTTTGTTGCCCCGCAGGACAGCGTCTCGCCGACGTTCTATATTTGGAAGATCAACCGGATCGACGGCTCGCTCTATCTCTGTCAGATGACGAGCGCAAACGTGCACTGCAGCCAGGTCGCAGGGCCGAGCAGCGAAACAGGGCCATTCTCGCTATCCGATGCGGTCAACCCGCACGCAAGCAAGAACCTCGGCGGTTTCTACGTGTGGCGGCTCAACCGGTGGACGGGAACGCAGGAACTCTGCGTTTCATCCACGGCGCAACACGGCTGCAGCAAGTAGCTGGAGCCACATCACCGGGTTTCATCGAAAACGGTGCGGCGATAGAGCTGCGGCGGCGATGCCTTCGCTTTGCAGATCCGGGGGAACGTCACGACTTGCGATGAGCGCCGCTGCGAGCCGCGACAAGGCCGGTGAGGTCTGGATGCCGTAGCCGCCCTGCCCTGCCAGCCAGAAGAAGCCCTCGGCATCGGGATCGAAACCCACGACCGGGAGACCGTCTGTCGCGAACGTGCGCAGGCCGCCCCAGGTGCGCTCCAGCCGCTGCACGCTCATTTCCACGAGCCGTTCAAGTCCCGCGACCGCCTCCGCCAGCCGCAAGTCGTCCGCCCAGGCATCATGCGGATCGACCGGCTCCTCCTCCGCCGATGACAGCATCAGCTTGCCGCCCATGGGTTTGCAGTAGAAGCTGATATCGATCGGCAGAATCTCCGGCCACTGGCTCACCGATATGCCGGCCGGCCCGGCGATGACTGCGGCGCTACGCCGTTTCGGCTGCAGCCCAACCGGCGTGACACCACATGAGGTCGCGACCAGATCGCTCCATGCCCCTGCCGCAAGCACAATCTTGGGCGCTTCGTAGCTGCCATTGGTCGTGTCCAGGCGCCAGATGCCGCCACGGCGGCTGCCGTGCTGGAGGCGCGCGTCGACGACGACCTCGCCCTTCGCGCGACGCAGCGTACGCAGGCGACCCATGTGCAAGGCGTCAACGTCGATGTCCCGCGCCTCGCCATCCCACAGGATCGCCACGGCGCCATCCAGCTTCACCAGCGGCAGCTTGGAGCGTGCAAAGTCAGAATCAACATCGACATAGCCGTTGCGCTTCGCATCCTCGACCAGTTCTTCGTCTCCCGCAAAGGCCAGCATCAGGACGCCGCGCGGCGTAAGCAGCGGCACGTCCGCGAAATTCTCCGGAGGTTGAGACAGGAACGCATGGCTGGCACGCGTCAACGCTCGCACGATCGGCGCACCCTCCGACGGTTCGAACATCGCGGCGGAACGCCCCGTGGCGTGATATCCTGGTTGGCTTTCCATTTCCAGCAACAGGACGTGCGCGCCATCGGCGGCAATCTCGGCCGCAGCCGAAGCACCTGCAATGCCAGCACCAATCACGATCACGTCGGAGGTCTTCATCTTCGCTCCAGGAAGCTCAGATTGATTGTAGGGATTCTCTATATCTGCCTGTTGCATCTCGGCCAATGGGGATTTGCCGCCTGCGGCACGCGGTCACCTTGCTGCGCCTCGTCCGGACATCTATCTCAAGGCAATGCCAAACGAACCCATGCCGCAATACGCGACCGACGATCAGATCGAGACTCTGGTCGCGACCTTCTATGCACGGGTTCGCAACGATCCGGAACTCGGTCCGATCTTTCTCGCGGCCATCGGGGAGGATTGGACGGCACACCTCAAGACCATGTGCGACTTCTGGTCGTCGGTGATGAATACGAGCGGACGCTACAAGGGCAAACCGATCCCCGCACATCTGAAGCTTTCCGGCGTCGAGCCGCGCCACTTTGCGCGATGGCTTCACCTGTTCGCCGAGACATCGCGGGAACTTTTCGATGGCGAACTCGCAGCGCGCTTCGTCGAACGCGCCGAGCGCATCGCCGAGAGTCTGAAGCTCGGCTTTGCTTTCCACGCCGAGCGGCCGGAAATCTGGGGCGGACTTCCGCGCAAGATTAGAAAGTCAACGACGTCGCCCTCGGAAACCAACCTGCGGACTTAGGCTTTCCCGAGCCGCCGGTGAACCAGGTACGTGATCGCCATCGTCAGGATCGAACCGAACCCGGCGAGCGCCATGTCCTTCTGCGCGTCCCACACGTCGCCCTGGGTGCCGAGATAGGCAACGCCCAAGTCGCCGCCCGCAATCTCCGCCGCCCACCACTCGAAGATCTCGTACATGGCCGAGAACGCCAAAGTGATCGTGATCGGAATCGTGTAGGTCAGCCGACCCTTGAGCATCTGGGCACGGATGTAGGCTTCCCGCATCGGGTAGGCGAGAAGCGCGCCATAGAAGAAGTGCTCGAGGCGGTCGAAGTGATTCCGCTTGAAGCCGAAGATCTCGTTGACCGTGGTGCCGAACAGCGCCTGGGCCCAGCGATCATACGGCACTTCCGAATATGTGTAGTGAGCGCCGATCTCGTGAACGCACAGGAAAACGAAGATCAGCGTGCTTGAAACCTTGGAGAGATCGAGTCTCTTGCGCCACCAGAGAAAGGCGACCGCGAAGGCGGCGACCAGAATGTTCTCCATCATCCAATCGTGCCGGTAGAGCGGCGCAATCGCCATCAGCGACCAATAGACGGCGAAGATGACAGCCAGCAGATCCGTGTAGGCTCTGTTCGACAGTCTCCCCATGCAATGTCTAGAGGAACTTGCGAGCGACCGTCTCGCGCCAGTTGCGGCTCGCCACCCGCTTGCCATTCTCGAACGCATCGAGCCGGCCGGTCAGGATCAACTCGCTCTGGGTCGAGGTCATGACTGTTTCGGTCTCGATGTGAATATCCCAGCCCTCTCGCTTTAGATCTTGGCTTTGCACGATTCGATAGTGCGCACTCAACGGATCATTGGGCTGGATGGTGAGCTCGCGGCGGAGCGCATGGTTGACGACCATGTCGATTTCTTCGAACCTAATGACGCCCTCGCCGAACACGCCGCCTTCGCCGTCCGTCACATAAGTCACTGCGCCGGTCAGGAAGTCGGAATGGACCTCCCGTTTCATTTGCCCTTCGGCAACCTTGCTGATGGGCGTCAGCGGCGCGGATTCAGGAGTGGCGAAAGGCGTCGTGCCATCGCGGCTCTGCTTGGTCCGTTCCGGCAGCTGAAGTCTTGTGCCTTCGGTGTGGACCGTCAGCGTCACGCGCTCCGGAGTTGGCCAGATCAGCGGCCAATAGCAAGTGGATACCGAAAGGCGCAGTCGATGGCCCGCCAGGAAGCGATGGCCGAGCGCGTTCAATTGGATGCGCGCGCGATAGCGCTTGCCCGGCTCCAGCCGCTGCGGCTTGTCATGACCGGTCAGATGATTGAGGTTGAAGACCGCATAGGTGGCGCGTTGCGCGGCACCGTCCGGAAACACGTCGTTCAGGCGGATCCCGATTTGCGCCACCGGCCGGTCCACCGAGAACTCCAGATCCAGCACCGGAAAGCCCAACAAATCGAGATCGCGAGTGAGCGGCGCGGACTCGAACACCAGCGATCCGGCATCGTCCATGCGCTGGTCTGCCGGCATCTCTCCAGGGCATCCAGCGCCCATCCATTCGCCGCAACCCAACCCTACCGTCTGAAGCGAGCAGACCGTCAACGCGGCAGTGGCTTGCGGCGCCTGCGACAATACGCCCGGACCGAGGGACCACTGCTGCATCGTGACGCTCGAGCTCGGCCAGGCTTGGTCTGCGACCCATCTGCCTTCGCGATATGCCGCGGTTGTCGTCGGCTCCGCGCTGTCCTCCACCCACGACCAGAGCATCGGCCCGTCCATTGCGCCGTTGCTGGCGCCCTTCAGCCAGTGATCCCACCATTCGATGGCTTCCTGCAGGAAGCCGATGGCAGGCCCGGGCACCCCGTCGTGCGGATAGAGATGCGCCCACGGCCCGATGATCGCGCGGCGTGGGACCTTCAGATGCTCCAGCATCCGCGGGACAGCGTTGGTGTAGGCATCGGCCCAGCCGCCGATCAGCATCACCGGACACTCGATGGCCCCGTAATCCTCGCAGATCGAACCATGGCGCCAATACCCGTCGCGCGTCGGGTGCTTCATCCATTCCGCAGGCCAGAACGGCATCTCGTTGATGCGCCGCAGCCAGTTGTCGCGCCAGCCCGCGCCGAACAACAGCGGGTCGGCCGGCCGGGCCTGGAAGCCCAGCATGATCGCCCCCCACCAGTGATTGTCGTTGAGCAGGCAGCCGCCCATGTAGTGGATGTCATCGGTGTAGCGGTCGTCGGTCGAACAAACCGACAGGACTGCCTTCAAGGATTTCGGCCGCATCGCCGCAACCTGGAGGCAATTGAAGCCGCCCCACGACTTGCCCATCATGCCGACCTGGCCATCGCACCAGGGCTGGCGCGCGATCCAGTCGATCACCTCGACCGCGTCGTCCAGCTCAAGCTGCAGATACTCGTCTTGCAGCACATCGTCCGACTCGCCCGACCCCCGCACGTCGACTCGAACTGCCGCGTAACCATGGCCCGCAAAGTAGCCGTGCATTGGCTCGTCGCGCACCCGCGTTCCATCGCGCTTGCGGTAGGGGATATATTCGAGAATTGCCGGCACCGGCTTGGTCTCAGCATCAACGGGCAGCCACATGCGGGCCGCGAGCCGGCAGTCGTCCTTGAGGGTTATCCAGAAATGCTCGACTTTCTTGATCTTGTGAGGGAGCTCGTCGAGCGTGCGATACACAGTCATCAACCAACCTTCCGTCTCCGGCTCAAGACTTCGTCCAGCCAATCGGGGCGAATCTCGGGCACCGAGGACAATAGCAATTCCGTATAGGGGTGGAAGGGCGGGCTGAACACCTGCTGCGTCGGGCCGTTGGCCACCAGCTTGCCTTTCAGCATGACCGCCACCTTGTTGGCGATGCGTCGCACTGTTCCGAGGTCATGGGTGATGAAGAGGTAAGCGACCCCTGTCGCATCCTGAATCCGGCGCAGCAGGCGCAGAATCTCGTCCGCCACCAACGGGTCCAGGGCCGAGGTGACCTCATCGCAGATGATAATGTCCGGTTCCGCCGCCAGCGCACGCGCGATACAGACGCGTTGCTTCTGGCCACCCGACAGTTCATGCGGCCGGCGGCTGATATAGTCCGGCGGAAGGTCGATTTGTCGCATCAGCTCTTCGACCCGCGAGCGCGCATCCGCTCTGCTCTTGCCGAAGTAGAACTGCACCGGCCGACCGATGATTTCGAGCAACGTCTGACGCGGATTGAGCGCCACGTCCGGCATCTGATAGATCATCTGGATGCGCCGCAGCTGATCCTTCTTGCGGTCCTGAAGACGCGGCTTCAGGCTTGTCCCGCCAAACAGAATGTCACCTTTCTGCCGCGGCAGCAGGCCAACGATGACCCGCGCCAGCGTGCTCTTCCCCGACCCCGATTCGCCGACGATCGCCAGTGTGTCGCCACGCCTGACTTCGATCGAGACATCGTCGATCACCTTGACCGTGCCACGATAGGCCGCGTCGACATTCTTCACTTCGAGGATAGGGCGGTCGATCTCGGCGTGGCCTTCGACGAACCTGCTCTGTTCGGCCGCCATCCGTTCCGCCACCAGCATGCGCGTGTAATCCATTTCCGGCCGCTGGAGGATCTGGGTCGCGTCCCCTTCTTCGACCATCTTGCCGCCGCGCAGCACCATGATGCGGTCGGCGATCTGCGCCACCACGGCCAAGTCGTGGGTGATGTAGAGCGCGGCGGTCCGATGCTCACGGATCAGCTTCCTGAACGAAGCCAGCACCTCGACCTGGGTCGTAACGTCGAGCGCCGTCGTCGGCTCGTCGAACACCAGCAGATCAGGCTTGGCGATCATGGCCATCGCCGCCATTGCGCGCTGCAGCTGTCCGCCGGAAACCTGATGCGGGTAACGGTTGCCGAATGTGTCCGGCTTCGGGAGGTCCAATTCCTTGAACAGGCGGATCGCATCCATGCGCGCTTGCGCGCGGTTCATCACGCCGTGCTGCAATGCGACTTCGCTTACCTGGTCGAAGATCGTGTGGGCCGGATTGAAGGCCGCCGCGGCGCTCTGCGCGATATACGCGACCTTGACGCCGCGCAGATTCTGGCGACCACGGACATCCAGACTGCGCAGATCGCTCCCATGAAACAGAATCTGGCCGCCGGTGATCTGGCATCCCGTCCGCGCGTAGACCAGCGTCGAAAGTCCGATGGTCGACTTGCCCGCGCCGGACTCGCCGATCAGACCCAGCACTTCTCCGGCATTGAGGGTGAAACTGATGTCGTCGACCAGCGTGACTCGCTTGCGCGCCTCGGTCACCGCTTCGATCCGCAGGTTACGGACATCGAGAATCTGGCCTTCGGCCTTCCCTTTGGCTCTTGTCTTCAACAGTGCCATGCGTCCCTCACGCGTTCTCGCCTTGCGGCCGCGAATAGATCGACAGCAGCCAGTCGACCACCAGATTGACTCCGATGGTCATGAGCGCGATCGCCGCGGCGGGATAGAGCGGCGCTGCGACTCCCGCAGGGATCGCGAGCGCGCTTTCCTTCACCATGCTGCCCCAGTCGGCATCCGGCGGCTGAACACCGAGGCCGAGGAAACTGAGCGCCGCCACGAACAGGAACGCAAAACAGAAACGCAGGCCGAACTCCGCGGCGAGCGGCGGCAGCGCATTGGGCAGGATCTCGCGCACGATGACCCACATCAGCCCCTCGCCACGCAAGCGCGCGACTTCCACGTAGTCCAGCACAGCGATATTCATCGCGACGGCGCGCGCGACCCGGAAAACCAGGACCGAATATAGGAATCCGATGGTGAGGACCAGGACCGTCACGCTCGTCCCGAATCCCGAGATGATAATCAAGGCCGACATCAGGATCGGGATCGACAGAATGACGTCAGCGACCCGGGACAGCGCAATATCGACCCACCCCCCGAACACGGAAGCGGCAAAGCCGGTGATGATGCCGACCACGAACGCCAGCACGGTTGCGACCAGCGCCAATCCGATGGAGATGCGCCCGCCATAGAGCATGCGCGAGAGCATGTCGCGGCCGATCTGATCGAGCCCCAGCCAATGCTCATGAGACGGTGGATCCCAACGCCCGCCCATCGGCAGGTTGGGATCGTACGGTGCGACCCATGGCGCAAGCACGGCACCGCCCACGCAGACCAGGATGACAAGAATGCCGACAACGGCGGTGATGGTGAGCTTATGTCTCATCGACGCATCACCGCGGATGCCGCAAGCGCGGATTGCTGAGGATCGACAGCACATCCGCGATCAGGTTGAGCCCGATGAAGACGATGGCGAAGATAAGGCCGCAGGCCTGCACCACCGGCACGTCGCGCTTGGAGACCGCATCCACCATAAGCCGGCCGAGGCCGTTATAGGTAAACACCGCCTCCACCACCACGACGCCAACGATCAGATAGGCGAGGTTCAATGCAATGACGTTGATGATGGGCGCCAGCGCATTGGGCAGCGCATGGCGCACCACGATCCGCGACTTCGAGATACCTTTGAGAAACGCCATCTCGATATAGGGACTGGACATTACAGACAGGACGGAGGTGCGGGTCATGCGCATCATGTGCGCGATCACCACGAGCACCAACGTCAGCATCGGCAGGAAGGTCGCGTAGAGGTGCTGCGTGAAAGGCTGTTCGGGCTTGAAGGTGGCAATCGCCGGAAACCAGCGGAACTGCACCGCGAAATACAGAATGAGCACGTAGCCGATGAAGAACTCGGGCATCGAGATGGCGGCCAGTGTGCCGATATTGACCAGCTTGTCATAGACGCTGTTGCGATAGATCGCGGCCATGACGCCGAGGAACACCGACAGCGGAACAGCGATGATCGCGGCGTAAAGCGCCAGGTACAGCGTGTTCCACAAACGCGGACCGATCACGTCGACCACCGGCCGCTTGTTGGCGAGCGAATTGCCCAGATCTCCATGGACGGCGTCCCGCAGCCATTCGATGTAGCGGTCTTGCGGCGGACGATCGAGTCCCAGCTCCGCCCGGATGGCGGCAACGTTCTCCGGCGTCGCCTGCTGACCCAGGATATTGGTCGCGATGTCACCGGGAAGCCATTCAGTGACGGCGAAAATCAGGGCCGAAACGACGATCAACGTCAGGAAACCCAGCGCCAGCCGCTGACCGAGCAGTTTCAGCATTCATCCCCCTTCAGGCTCGTGCGGCATTGCACGTGCGCGAGCCGGCGCCCATTGATCGCCGGGCTTGCCGCCAACACTAGCGCCAACCTCCGCCCCGTCCAATAGCCGTCACAGGGGGAGCAGCCGAAATATCCGACAGAATCAAGGAAATAGGCGGCGGGAACGACGTCCCGCCGCCCGCGAGACGACGCCGTCTGCTATGCTTCGATCCAGGCCTTCTGGACGAGTCGGCCGTTGCACAGATCGAACATGCCGTGCGGCGTGTGGCCCTTGATCTTGGTGTCGTGGACGTCTAGCCAGTCCTTGAATAGCGGAATGAGCGCGCCGCCTTGTTCATGCAGCATACGCTGCATTTCCCAGATGTAGGTCTTGCGCTTGCCCTCGTCGGTCGTCGCTTTGGCGTCGGCGAGCAGCTTGTCGAACGCGTCGACTTTCCAGTGCGTGTCGTTCCACGGAGCAGAGGAGCTGTAGGCGACCGCGAGCATCTGGGTCGCGGCCGGGCGGCCGCCCCAATACGAGGTCATGAACGGCGCCTTCAGCCATACATTGTCCCAGAAGCCGTCAGCCGGTTCGCGCCGGACCGTGACGTTGATCCCGGCCGCCGCCGCGGTCGCCTGGAACAGGACCGACATGTCGATCGCGCCGTTGAACGCGGCATCCGAGGCCGAGAGGATGACGTCCTTCGGACCCAGGCCAGCTTTCTTTGCGTGGAACGCCGCCTTGTCCGCGTCGTATTCCGTCTGCGGCAATTCATTGTTGTGGTACGGGTCCGACTCCGGAATCGGATGGTCGTTGCCGGCCCGCGCAAACTTGCCGAACAGCAGTTCCACGAGCTTCTGCCGGTTCATGCAATATTTCAGCGCCATCCGCACATCCGGATTGCTGTACGGCGCCGTGTCGCACATCATCGGCAGGATGAAGTGATATCCTGCGGCCGCCTGCACCAGCTCGAAATTGCCGGCCGCATTGATCTGGTCGACCAGCGGCACCACCACGCGGTGAGTCACATCGACCTCGCCGGCCAACAGCGCCTGCATGCGCGCCGCGTCGTCGTTGATGATCGACAGCTCGGCGGAATCGACGTTGCAACGGCCTTCTTTCCAGTAGCCGCCGCGATTGGTCAGGATGGCGCGCACGCCCGGCTCGAACACGTCGAGCTTGTAGCCGCCGGTGCCGACCGGGTTCGCCCAGTCGGTGAAACCGTTCGGCACCACCAGCACGTGATAGTCGCTGAGCACGTAGGGAAGATCGGCGTCGGGCGCCTCCAGAACGATCTTGATCTGGTTGGTGCTCATCTTGACGACGTCCGTGATCGGCTTCATCGGACCGGCCGCGCCTGACTTCGATCCCTCGCCGCGATGCAGATTGATCGAGTAGACGATATCGTCGGCGTCGAGCGTCTTGCCGTTGCTGAACGTGATGCCCTTCCGGACGTTGCAGACCCATTCCTGCGCATTGTCGCTCGGCTCCAGTGATTCGAGCAGCTCCGGCTTGATCTGGTTCTTGTCATCGACCTCGACCAGGCCGTCGAACACGCTGGTCGAGATATTGATCATCGTGGTGTCGGTATAGGTGGTGACGTCGAGGCTGTCCGTCGTGCTACCGCCGGCAATGCCGACACGCAGCGTACCGCCCTTCACCGGCATTGCGGCAAAGCCTGCTTTCGCCAGCACACTGCTTGCGAGCGACGTAGCAACACCCAGCGCCGCCGCGCGGCGCATGAATTCACGCCGGCTCACACGACCATCGGTGACGGCGCGCTGTAGTTCTTCCCACTGATTCATGCCCGTTCTCCCTCTTCCCTGAGTTGGGCGTTCTCGCCCTTCAATGCCCGGCTCCGATCTCTTGGATGTAACGGCTGACGGACAAACCCTATCTCAACGCATCACTATGCAGAACGGCTCGCAACCGCACAATCTCAGACCACTGATCATCCTCGTGGTACTTGGCGCAGGGCGCGGCGGTTCTCTCCTCCGGACTAGCCATGCAGGAGTTCCGCCATCGCGCGTCCGAAATCGGTGAAGGCCCGTTCCGCACTGCCACAAAAGTGCAATGCACGCAGGAAGGTATGCGGCAGCCCGTGCGCGACGATCAGGTGATGCGGAACGCCGGCCGTCTCGAGTGCGGCGGCATACTCCAACGCGTCCGAGAAGACTACGTCCAGTTCCGCCGCGCAGATGACGGCCGGCGGCAAGCGCGAGAAATCGCGCGCCATCAGCGGCATGGCATAGGGATCTTGGGCGTCACGGGGCGACGACAAATATGCTCGGATGGCAGTCGAAACTGCCACCTCATCCAATCCCGGACTGTCGGTATCCGATTGCGGGTGGCTGACGCGCAGGCACGGATAGAGTAGGCCCTGTGCCCGCAGTGGCGGCCCGCCACGGTCGCGCGCCATCAGTGCCATGCCCGCGGCCAATGCGCCGCCGGCACTGTCGCCGGCAACGGCAATCCGGCGCGGATCGAGGCGCCGCTCCTGCCCGTCTTCCACAACCCAGTTCAGCGCGTCCCATGCATCCTGCAGCGCCGCCGGATGCTTGTGTTCCGGTGCCAATCGATAATCGACAGCCAGGACAGCGGCCTCGGAATGGAGGGCCAAGCGGGCGACCGGGAGGTCGTGACTGTCGAGCCCGCCAAACATCCACGAGCCACCATGGCAGTAAACGATCACCGGCGCCGGGCTGCCTGTCTTCGACGCCGTGTAGAGCCTGACCGGAATATGTCCGCTCAAGCCCAATATCCTGAAGTCCGTGGCCTCGACGCCCGGCGGCCGTGGCGCATGATAGCGCCGCCAGAACGCATCGTAGAGGGCACGCTGCTCCATGATCGGCCGGGCCGAAAAGGCTTGGTCGAAGGTCCTGTCCTGGTCGGCCGCAAATTCGGCGATATCAGGATCCAGCACTCCAGGTCCCCTCACCTGTTGCGGGATGGTCGCGAAGCATGCGCCCGGCGTAATCACCCAGTTGACAAATTCCGTCAAGCCATGACGAATCACGACTAGGCACGAAGAAGTGCCGTCGAGGACGATAATGACTCCGGAGCCCCTCGTTCAGGCCGCACCGATCGAGACACCCCAGACGGTCGCCTTTCTGATTGTGCCGCAATTTTCCATGCTGGCATTCGTGTCGGCGGTCGAACCGCTGCGCGTGGCGAACCGCTTGGCTGGACGTGAGCTCTATCGTTGGGTCGTGGTCTCACGCGACGGTAAGTCAGTGACGGCGTCCAACGGCATGGCGCTGCTTGCCGACCACAGCCTGGACAGCAAGCTGGAGCTTTCGCTGGCCGTCGTCTGCGCTGGATTTGAGCCGGAGCGCTATTTCGATCGCGCCACCCGCAAATGGCTGACCGGGCTCAACAGCCGCAGCGTCGATCTGGGCGCCATCGATACCGGCAGTTTCTTTCTCGCTTGGGCTGGATTGCTCGACGGATATCGCGCGACCACGCATTGGGAGGGCCTGGACTCCTTCCGCGAGGCCTTTCCAAAGATCGAAGCCGACAACGGCCTGTTCGTCATCGACCGCAACCGCTTGACCTGCGCCGGCGGCACAGCCGCGCTCGATATGATGCTGCATCTGATTTCGCTGCAGCACGGCCACCGGCTGGCGGCCGCCGCATCGGAGCAATTCATCCATGCCCGCATTCGCCCGCCCAGCGACCGCCAGCGCATGGAGCCGCCGGCGCGTCAGGGCGTGACGCATCCCGGCCTGTCGCAAGCGCTCTCTCTGATGGAGCAGAATCTTGAGGAACCACTGGACGCAGCCGTCCTTGCCAAGAAAGCGGGCCTCTCGCTGCGTCAACTGGAACGACTGTTCCATCGGCACTTCTCCATGACGCCGCACCGCTACTACTTGGACCTGCGGCTGCAGCGGGCGCGCGCTCTGCTGCAATATAGCGACCTGGCTGTCCTGGAGATCGCGGTCGCCAGCGGCTTCGCCTCCCCCGCCCATTTTTCCCGCGCCTATCGCTCCTGGGCCGGCAAGGCGCCGACGGAAGAGCGTCGGCGCACGCAGGGCGGGATCATGCCGGCTCTGCGTTAAGACCCCGCGTCGGGCCAATCCAAGACAGCGTCGCAATCCGTCAATCGCACGCCGCGTGTGCGCAGCACGCTTTGGCCCAGATCGGACAGAGGAGCCTTTCCCATGAACACCGAAGTCATCGTGACCTGCGCCATCACCGGCGCGGGCGACACGGTCGGCAGGCACCCAGCCATTCCCGTGACTCCCAAGCAGATCGCCGATTCTGCGATCGAAGCGGCCAAGTCAGGGGCGACCATCTGCCATATGCATGTGCGCGATCCTGAAACCGGCAAGGGATCACGCGACACCAAGCTCTATGCCGAGGTGGTCGAGCGCATCCGCTCCTCCGGCACCGACATGATCATCAACCTGACCGCCGGCATGGGTGGCGACCTCGATGTCGGCCCGGGCGAAGAGCCGATGAAGTTCGGCGCCAGCTCCGACCTGGTCGGCCCGGTCGAGCGCCTGAAGCACGTCGAGGCACTGCTGCCGGAAATCTGCACGCTCGATTGCGGCACACTCAACTTCGGCGACGGCGACATGATCTACGTCTCGACGCCGAAGCAGCTGCGCGCCGGCGCCAAGCGCATCCAGGAACTCGGCGTGAAGCCCGAGCTGGAGGTGTTCGATACCGGGCATCTGTGGTTTGCCAAGCAGATGCTGAAGGAAGGGCTGCTGGACGCGCCGCCGATGTTCCAGTTCTGCCTCGGCATCCCGTGGGGCGCGCCGGCGGACACGGTCTCCATGAAAGCAATGAAGGACAATCTGCCGGAAGGCGCGGTGTGGGCCGGGTTCGGCATCGGCCGCATGCAGATGCCGATGGTGGCGCAGGCGATGCTGCTGGGCGGCAACGTGCGCGTCGGGCTCGAGGACAATCTCTGGCTGGAGAAGGGTGTCTATGCCAGCAACGCGACGCTGGTCGACCGCGCCATCGACATCATCCAGAAGCTCGGCGGACGGCCGCTCACGCCCGCCGAGGGCCGCAAGAAGCTCGGCCTGAAGCCGCGCAACTAGGATCACGGGAGGGGAACCGTCCATGGCTTACATCACCGACATCAAGACCTTCGCCGTCATCGGCGCCGGCGTGATCGGCAGCGGCTGGGCCGCGCGCGCACTCGCCAACGGCCTCGACGTGGTTGCGTGGGACCCTGCGCCGAATGGCGAGCAGACGTTGCGCGCCAACATCGCCAATGCTTGGCCCGCCTTGGAGCGGGCCGGCCTGAAGTCGGGCGCCAGCCAGAGCCGCCTGACAGTCGTGAAGACCGTCGAAGAGTGCGTTCGGAACGCCGACTTCATCCAGGAGAGTGCGCCGGAACGCGAGGACCTGAAGCGCAAGTTGCATGCCCAGATCACCAGGGCCTGCAAGCCGGACGCGATCATCGGGTCTTCGACGTCGGGTCTATTGCCCAGCGACTTCTATAGCGACACGGTGAATCCGGAACGCTGCCTGGTCGGTCACCCGTTCAACCCGGTCTACCTGCTGCCGCTGGTCGAGGTGGTCAAAGGCAAGAAGACGTCGCAGGATGCCGCGGATGCCGCCGCCACGGTCTATGCCGCGCTCGGCATGCATCCGCTGAAGCTGAGCTCGGAGATCCCCGGTTTCGTGGCCGACCGGCTGCTGGAAGCGGTGTGGCGCGAGAGCCTGCACATGATCACCGAAGGGATCGCCACCACAGCCGAGATTGACGACGCCATCCGCTTCGGCTGCGGCATCCGCTTCTCCTTCATGGGCAGCTTCCTGATCTACACGCTGGCCGGCGGCGATGCCGGTATGCGTCATTTCATGGCCCAGTTCGGCCCCGCCCTGGAGCTCCCCTGGACCAAGCTCAAGGCGCCGCCCCTCACCGAGCAGCTGATCGACCGCGTGGTCGACGGCACGGACAAGCAGAAAGGCAACCGGTCGATCAAGCAGCTCGAGCGCTATCGCGATGATGCGATCATCAGCGTGATGGAAGCGATCAAGGGCGCCAAGCAACGTCACGGACTGCGCCCGGACGAGTGACATGGCGATTGCGGCGCCGCTGACGACCTATCGGACCCGGGTCAAGCCGGAATGGGTGGACTACAACAACCATCTGAATGACGGCTATTACCTGGTCATCTTCAGCCTGGGCGGGGTCGATGAGTTCATGAACCGGATCGGTATGTCCGATGCCGAGCGTCGCGCCACCAAGACCACGATCTACACGCTTGAAGCGCACATCAACTATCTGCGCGAAGTAAAGCTGGATGAAGAGGTGGAGATCCGCTGTCAGCTGATCGGCTTCGATCAGAAGCGCTTCCAGCTCTATCTCACCATGCACACGGCACGGTTGGGCGACGAAATCGCGGCGGCGTCGGAATTCATGCTGGTGAACATCGATACATCCGGCGAGCCGAGATCCGCGTCTTTCCGCCCGGTGGTCGCCGCCAAGCTTGCGGAGATCTTGGAGGCGCACAGATCGCTTCCCCTGCCCGCTTATTCCGGGCGCGCCATTGCGCTGCCCAAAAAGAAGTAGAGAGACCGCCATGGATTTCGGCCTCGCCACGGAACAGCAATTGCTGGTCGACAGCGTCCGCGCCTTCGTCGAACAGGAGCTGAAGCCCCACGAAGAAGAGGTCGAGCGCACCAACAAGGTGCGGCCGGAGTTGATCCAACAGATCCACGCCGCAGCGATCAAGGCCGGCTTCTACGCCGCCAATATGCCGGAAGAGCTGGGCGGCGGCGGCCTTGACCACGTCGCGCTAACGCTCATGGAACGTGAACTGGGCCGTACGTCCTTTGCCCTGCAATATGCGGTGGCGCGGCCCAGCAATATCCTGCGCGCCTGCCAGGGCGAGCAGATCGAACGCTATCTGTTACCGGCAATCCGTGGCGAGCGAGTCGAGTGCCTCGGCCTCACCGAGCCGAATGCCGGGTCGGACTTGCGCTCCATGCAGACCCGGGCCGAGGCCAGTGGCGACGAGTTCATCATCAACGGCACCAAGCACTTCATCTCGTATGCTGACGTCGCCGACTTCATCGTGCTGTTCGCCGCAAGCGGCGTCGAGGAGACCAGCAAGGGAAGCAAGAAAAGGATCACGTCTTTCCTGGTCGACAAGGAGACGCCCGGCCTGGATGTTCGCATGGGGCCGCATTCCGTATCGCACCGCGGATTCCATCACTGCGAGCTGGTCTTCAACAATTGCCGGGTGCACAAGCGCCAAGTGCTGGGCGAGGTGTATCGCGGCTTCGACGTCGCCAACCAGTGGCTGGGCGCGACCCGGCTGACTGTCGCTGCCCAATGCGTCGGCCGCGCCCAGCGCGCGATGGAAATGGCGTCGCAATGGGCTGCTACACGAAAGCAGTTCGGCCAGACCATCGGCAAGTTCCAGGGCGTCTCCTTCAAGCTCGCCGACATGGCGACGGAGATCGAGGCCGCCAATCTGCTCTGCCTGCAGACCGCCTGGAAGACCGACCAGGGCACTGCCACAGATGCCGATTATGCGATGGCCAAGCTATTTGCGACCGAGATGCTCGCTCGGGTGACAGACCAGACTGTCCAGATCTTCGGCGGCATGGGGCTGATGGAGGAAGTCGGTGTGGAACGCCTCTGGCGCGATGCGCGGGTCGAACGAATTTGGGACGGTACTTCCGAAATTCAGCGGCACATCATTTCGCGTAGCCTATTGAGGCCATTGGAATAGCCATATCCGCGTGTGACCCACATATGGCGCGAGACCATCCAGTATGGTTAATCCGAGTCTAAGAAAAAGAAAGCATTGTATGTGTCTCGATTTTTCTAATACCCAAGCACACAGCGGTGTGCAGGATCTGCGCGGCCGCTAATAACCCTTTCAACCATACTCAGGCACCCTGTCTCCAGTGATCAGTCATTGGAGCGACGACCTTGTCCGACCAGGTGCATTTAGGCGACTACAGTCTCGAGATCAGCGGCGACGAGGTCGTCGTCCGCGATGAGAACGGCACGATCGTTGAGACTGTCGGGTTGGATGATGTCGATGGTCCGCTGACGCTGCCCGACGGCCAGAGGATCGACCTGGCCGCCGCCTTCGCCGACAACGAGGTCCTGACCTTCAGACGGCGGCTGGCCCCACAAACGACAATCTGGGACTGGTGACCGGCGGTCAGACCAACCCCACGCCATTCCATGCCGCCGCGAATGAACTTGGCGGCTTCCGTGCCGAAGGCGCGTTGGAACGGCGCATCCTCGATACAAGCACGCTCAACACCGATGAAAGGCGAACTACGACGCAGACCAGCGGGATGCTCCAGTTCTTGTGACCTGGGCAGCCACGACCCTGGCGGATCGCCGGGGTAATCCGGGGGAACGTTCCGGAAAGGTAGTCGACGGCAATCCAGCTGACTTCCGCGTTCGAAGTCTCCGACGACCGGTTCAGGGTAGGCAGGGCCAGGATCCTGCGCGTCCGTGATGGCGTCAGTTTCGACTATGAAACCAGATCCGGCATCGATCTCAGATCACGGCCAAGTCGCGCACGGGCGACGTCCAACCCTGTCGGCGCACATCGATATCGTCGACGTCAACGAAGCGCAGACAGATTTCTGGCTCGACGGCACCTCGGCGAACGAGAATGTGCCAACGCGCTGATCGGTGCGCCCTTGACGGTCGCCGATCCGGACGGCGGGGACAACAAGATTTCAAGATTTCAGACGACCGGTTCGAAGTCGTTGATGGGCGGTGAAGCTGAAGGATGGCGTTGCGCTCGATCACGAGAGCGAGACGACAGTCGACGTCACGGTGACAGCGACCGACGATGGCGGCAACCAGATCCGGCGCACCTTTCACCATCCGGGTCGGCGACGTGAACGAGGCGCCGACCGCGATAGGCTCTCGGGCAACAGCCTGGTCGAGAATGTCGCCCGGCGCCGTCATCGGCACCCTTTCCGCCATCGATCCAGATGCCGAGGACAGCCACGGTTCGAGGTCTCCGGCGACCGCTTCGAAATCGTCAATGGCCAGCTCAAGCTGAAGGACGGCATCTCCGATCGACTTCGAGACCGAACCCAACCTCGACGTTATCGTGATCGCGACCGACAGCGCTGGCAACAAAGTGCAGGGCTTTCACGCTCTCGGTTGGCGACGTCAATGAAGCGCAGACTGCTCACGAGCGCTCGACCGAACTCAGGTCTGGAGAACGATCCTGGCGCCGGCGTCGGAACGCTGAGTGTCGCTGACCCGGATGCCAGCGAAACTCAGGCTTTCGCAGTCTCGGACGATCGCTTCGAAGTAGTCGATGGCCAGCTCCAAGCTGAAGGACGGCATCGCTCGACCCGTTGAAAACTTGAACCGACGGTCACTGTGCAGGTGACCGCGACCGACAGCGCCGGTCACCAGATCTCGGAGAATTTCACCATCGCCGTCGGTGATGTGAACGAAGGCCAGACATCACTCGCCCTCAGCGCGAACAAGGTCGCGGAAAACGATGCGGGTGCAGTGATTGGCGCACTGAGCGTGATCGATCCGGACGCCGGCGACACCCAAAGCTTCGCAGTCTCGGACAGCCGGTTCGAAGTGGTGAACGGTCAGCTCAAGCTGAAAGACGGCGTCTCCTTCGATCACGAGACGACAGGCAGCGTCGATGTCACCGTCACGGCGACCGACAGCGCCAACCACACGATCTCGCAGACCTTCACGATCGCCGTCAGCGACGTCAACGAGGCGCCGACCGCTGTCCAGCTATCCAACCTGAGCGTCAACGAGAACGACGCCGGCGCCACCATCGGCACGCTCACGACGACTGATCCGGATTCGGGCGAAACTTTCAGCTATCAGGTCTCGGACAATCGCTTCGAGGTCGTGAACGGCCAGCTCCAGCTCAAGAGCGGCGTGTTCCTCGACCACGAGAGTGAACCGACCGTCGATCTCAAGGTCACCTCGACGGACAGCGGCGGCCATTCGATTGAGCAGACCTTCACCATCAACGTCGGCAACGTGAACGAGGCGCCGACCGTAACCAATACGGACGGCAGCATCGAGAATCACATCATCAACACCAGCACTGCCTACAACCCGGTCGCCAGCAGCACGGTCGGCGCCTATCTCTACAGCAACGACAGCGCGGGCATCAAAGTCCCCGCCTCAAATCTGCTGAACGGCGTCGATCCGTCGAACATGACGCTGTCGGCGTCGACGCCGGTCACCGTCACCTTCCAGAAGGAAGCGGCCGGCAACCACAACATGATCGGCACCTACCAGTACGACGACAGCGGCAACGTCATCGCCGGCTCGGTCAAGTTCGTGTGGCTGGACGCCACCGCCGGTACCGAAGGCAAGCTGGGCGCCGCCATGTCCAAGGACTTCCTGGGCTACGCGCAGTCCAGCACCATCTCCCTTGGCACGATGCCGGCCGGCACGCATGTCGGGTTCTTCGCGATCTCCAACGGCGCCAGCGACAGCGGCAACAAGACGCTGCTGACCAACGCGGCCGCCGGCACCGGCAGCCAGGCCGACGCCATGGCGGCGATTGCCAGCAAGCTCTCGATCCAGGTCGATGCCAACGGCAACGGCCACGTCTATGTCGGCAACAGCCAGCTGAACGGCGACGTCTTCTTCACCAGCAACAAGTCGCTCAACACCGACTTCAACGGCAGCAGCGACATCGACCATTTCGCGTCCGGCGTCAATTCAAGCCTGGCGCACCAACTGCTCATCGGCGTGGAAGACCTGGCCGGAGGCGGCGACAAGGACTTCAACGATGTGGTGTTCAGCGTCGACCTCGGTACCTACAACGTCAACACTGCCACGCAGAACATCGTCCTGCCGACTGTCGATTTCTCCGACGTCGACAGCACCACGCTGTCGCAGGCGGTCATTCATACGACCGGCTTCCTGGCGGGCGACGCACTCAACGTGCCGTCCAGCACCGACTTCAACGTCACGGTCAATCAGTCCGGCGCCGACTACACGATCACCATTGTCGGCAAGACCGGCTCGGAGACGGTCGACCAGTACGAGGACTTCGCCAACTCGATCTCCTTCTCGACGACGAGCAAGACCGAGGGCGAGCGTCACATCGACTATAGCGTGACCGACAGCGGCGGACTGAGCTCGACAGTCTCCACCGCGGACGTCGGCGTTACGAACAGCTACGAGATCTCCAGCTCGCAACTGGGCAGCCAGTCGAGCCTCGGCTCGGGCGACGATCTGCTGCACATCAATACGTCCAGTCTCGGCGCGCTGGACATGGGTGACGGCTACGACACCGTGCACCTGGCCAAGCAGGACATGTCGTTCGGCCATTCCCTGGCCGCCAATCTGCACAATGTCGAGGCGATCGACGCCACCGGCTATGGCGCTAACAATGTCTCGCTCTCGATCAACGACGTGCTGGACATCACCGATGCCGACAATCGCCTGACCGTGGTCGGCGACATAGGCGATACGGTCACGCTGTCAGGCGACGGTTCGGGCAATCATTGGACGGTTGCCTCGACCGACGCGGAATTCACAACCTATGTCTGGAGCGACCCGGCCCATCAGGCCGTGGTCGAGATCAGCAACCAACTGAACACGCAGGTGAGCTAGCCCACGAGCCTGCTTTGCGTGTGAGGGCGATCGGCGCCGGCCCCACCGGCGCCGATCAATTTTCTGCGGCTAACGCCCCTTGAAATTCGCTTTCCGCTTCTCGGCGAAGGCGCGCACCCCTTCCTTGGCGTCGTCGGAGAGCAACGACTTCTCGTAGGTCGGCAATTTGCCGGTACGGATCAGGCGGAAGCTGTCGCGGATGCTTTGGCCGTCCATCTCGCGCAGCGCCTCCTTCAGCGCCTGAATCGTGAGCGGCGCGCCTTCGGCAATGGTCGCGGCCCACTCGCGTGCCGCTTCCATCGGCTGATCCTTCGGCACGATCTTGTTGATCATGCCGTAGTGCAGCGCCTCCTCGGCCTTCATGCGGCGACCCAGCAGCAGCAGCTCCATCGCAATGTTGTGCGGCAGGCGCCGCGGCACGCGCTGAATGCCGCCGGAATCGGGGACAATTCCGATCGGCAACTCAGGCAGCGCGAACTCGACATGTTCCGCGCAAATGATGAGATCGCAGGCGATCGCCAGCTCAAACCCGCCGCCGAGCGCGAGGCCGTTGAGCGCCGCGATCACCGGCTTGTTGAGCGACCAGAGCTCGGTCAGCCCGGCGAAGCCGCCCGGCCCGTAATCCTGGGTCTCCCACCATTTACCGACCTCCTCGTTCTGGTGCGCGGCCTTGAGATCCCAGCCGGCGGAGAAAATCCGGTCGCCAGCCGCGGTAACGATCCCGACCCGGAGATTGGGGTCGTCCTGCAGGTCCTGGAATGCCTCACCAAGAGCGCGGCTGGTGGCCAAGTCGATGGCGTTAACCTTCGGCCGGTCCAGCGTCACTTCCATCACATGGCCGCGCTTCTCAACCCTGACAGCGTCGCTCATGGGACCACTCCCTGCTCAAACTTGCCTGCGCCCGCCTCTAGCATGAGACGACGGAGTTTGTTGACGGATTTCGACACTTCCTCTAAGTCCGAGCGACGCTGCGCCGAGTTGAAATGCCAGGAAGGGGAAAGCCGCCTTGCGGTGGCTGGAGACCAGGGCTGATCGTGCGCGACACTGACCGACTGCTCATTGCCTGCCAGAATGGAGATCGCGAAGCGTTTTCCGGGCTTTACCGGATGACCTCCCCGCAACTATTCGGCTTGGCGATCCGTATCTTACGACGACGGGACTGGGCCGAAGAGGCGGTGCAGGAATGCTTTGTCACGATCTGGCGCCGCGCCAAGGACTACAGACCCGATCTCGGGCCGGCGCTGCCCTGGATCACGGTGATCCTGCGCAACAAGTGTCTCGACCGGCTGCGGCGCGAGAAGCCGCTGCAACCGCTCGATGAGTCCGCGGCCGCGGAGCGGCCGGATGAAGGTCCCTCGCCCCTCGAGGGCGTGCTGGCCGCGGACGAAGCGCGGCGTCTCAAAGGCTGCGTGGAGCAACTGGAGGAAGACCAGCAGAAGTCCATTCGGCTGGCCTATTATGAGGGCCTGACACATGAACAACTGGCCGCCCGCATGGGAGCCCCGCTTGGCACGGTCAAGAGCTGGATCCGTCGCGGTCTGCAGCGCCTGAAGAGGTGCCTGGAGTCATGAGCCTGGACAGCGACGACCTGAACGATCTCGCCGGCGAATATGTCCTCGGCACGCTCGCGGGCGACGAGCGCGCACAGTTCGAAGCGCGGCTGGAGCATGACGTCGCCGCCAGGCGCGCCGTGGCGCAATGGGCGGCGCACCTGCAGCCGCTGGCCGATGCCGTACAGCCCAGCATTCCGCCGGCGGATCTGTGGCAGCGCATCCAGCGCGACGTCGGGTTGCCGACGCGGCCCAGGCTGCGTGCGCCGGTCTGGATCGCCGCCGCAATTGCCGCCGTCCTGGTCGGAGTTGCCCTGCTCTTCCCCAACCTAATCTTCAAGCCCGAAGTAACTGCGGTGGCGCAGCTCGCGCCGCAGGGCGGTTCGCCGGCCTTCGTGGTCTCGGTACTCGACGAGCAGAAGAAGCTGATGATCCGCGCCGCCCAGGTCGCTGACGTTCCGAACCAGTCGTACGAGCTGTGGTGCGTTCCGCCATCGGGCGCGCCAATCTCGCTCGGCGTGATCGCGGCCAAGGGCGAAACCGAACGCGATGTCGCCGAAAATGTGCGCCCGCTGCTGATGCCGGGTGCCACGCTGGCCGTCAGCTTGGAGCCTGAAGGCGGTTCGCCCAATGGCACGCCGACAACGGTGATGTTCGTCGGTGCTCTCGCTGCGCCCAGCGGCGGCTGAGACAATTCTCACGAACCCGTGAGCAATCAAATCCGCGCTCTTTAGAGCCGCGTAACTCCCACGCAAGGCGTCGTGAAGACGTACTTCAGACAAGTGGGAGAAGTCATAATGTTGATTCGTTCCAAGCGCCTGGATGCGGGCGTCATTGCTGACCGCCGCGCTTTGCTGCGCGGTGTCGGCACACTCGGCCTGTCGGCCGCGGCGATCGCCGTGCTGGGTGGCTGCGAGAGCATGGCCGCGAGCAACAGCGCGAGCGCGGCCGACGTCGAGATCCTCAACGTCGCCCTGGGTCTCGAGCATGAAGCCATCAACGCTTATCAGCTGGGTGCGGAAAGCGGCCTGTTGCAGGAGCCCGTCTTGCAAGTCGCAGTGCTGTTCCAGAGCCATCACAAGGCGCACCGCGATGCGCTCGTCACCACCATCCAGAAGCTGGGCGGCAGGCCGGTCGCCGAGAAGTCGATGAAAGAGTACGCGACCGCATTGAATGCCGGCAGTCTGAAGAACCAGACCGACGTACTGCAGCTTGCCGCGCGCCTCGAAAAGGGCGCCGCCAACGCCTATCTCGGCGTGATCCCTTCCTTCAACGACAACGGCCTCAAGCAGGTTTCGGCGCGCCTTGCGGCGGACGAGACCATGCACTGGACCGCACTCGCCAGCGCGCTTGGCCAGAACCTGCCCTCCAAGGCGCTGACCTTCGGCGCCTAGCCCTCGATCTGTCCGTCGCGTCCCAGACCCCACGCATCGCTCCTCGCGGATGCGGACGGGACGCGGCGGACGGACCTCTCATGAACTGTCATGTGAGACCGATCATGCCGAGATCGTTCGCGTTCCTGCTCGCGCCCGTCGCCGCCGCTACGCTGTGGTCGGCGCCTGCCGCCGTGGCCGGCAATGCTCTGCACGGCGAAGAGATCTACAACAGCCGTTGCATCGCGTGCCATTCGCCCGACGCGAACCGCGTCGGCCCCCGGCACCGGGGCGTCTATGGGCGGACCGCGGGTTCCCTGCCTGACTTCAACTACTCGAAGGCGGTCGAGAGTTCGGGCGTCATCTGGGACGAAGTCACGCTCGACAAATGGCTGACCAATCCCCAGGCCTTCATTCCGGGCCAGCGCATGAACTTCAAGGTCACCGACCCGGCCGACCGGGCCGATCTGATCGCCTATCTGAAGACGCTAAAGTAGCACCTGTCATATTTCACATCGAAAGCGTGGTGATATAGCTAACACGCTTGATGACTTGTGAGAATAATTCACGCTCAATGTTGCGAAATCATGTCTAATTCTACATTTTACACTGCAGAATAGTATTGACACCGAACGATGCGAGTATGATCTATCGAGGCAGCAGCGTCACTGGGCCACGGGCCATACGATCATGCAGCCGCTACCCGCCATCAGCTTCGATACCGTCCCCGCGGAGGGCGCACCCTTTGCATTCCGGGATCTTGCCCTTGCAGCACGGGCGGAGTGGCTCAACCGCCGCTGGGCGCACGCGCCGAGCGGCAGGATCCTGGCGGAAGCGATCGAGCTGGCGTTCAAGGGCCGTATTGCCGTGGTCTCCTCTTTCGGCGCGGAGGCGGCCGTCCTGCTGCATCTCGTGGCGCAGGTCGACAAGGCGACGCCGATCCTGTTCCTCGATACCGGCAAGCACTTCCTCGAGACCCTGACCTATCGCGACATCCTGATCGATCGCTTCGGCTTCACCGATGCGCGTTCGCTGGAGCCGGATCCGGCCGATCTGGCGCGCGAGGATCAGGCCGGTGATCTGTGGTCCAAGAATCCCGACCGCTGCTGTCACCTGCGCAAGGTCATCCCGCTCGATACGGCGCTGCGGGATTTCGACGCCTGGGTTACCGGCCGCAAGCGCTACCAGACCTCGCACCGCACAGCTCTGCCGATCGCGGAAGTGTCCGATGGCAGGATCAAGATCAATCCGCTCGCGACCTGGACCGAGGCCGAGATCAGTCAGGCGTTCAAGGATTTTCGCCTGCCGCGGCATCCTTTGTTCGACGATGGCTTCGCTTCGATCGGCTGCGCGCCTTGCACGCGCCGCATTTTGGAAGGCGAGGACAGCCGCGCCGGCCGCTGGTCGGGCCGCGAAAAAACCGAATGCGGCATCCACTTCGGATATACCGACGGAGAAGGCATATGAGCGACCTCGACGCGCTCGAGAACCAGAGCATCTACATCCTGCGCGAGGCCTACAGCCGCCTGAAGCCGATCGCCATGCTGTGGTCGCTGGGCAAGGATTCCAACGTCATGCTGTGGCTGGCGCGCAAGGCGTTCCTCGGCCACGTCCCCTTCCCGGTCGTGCATGTCGACACTGGCAAGAAGTTCCCGGAGATGTACGCGTTCCGCGACCGCTTCGCGAAGAATTGGGACCTCAATCTGATCGTGCGCGATTGCCCGCCGGTCGAGGAGATCGACCCCAGCTTGCCGCCGGCCGCGCGCTCGGCCGCGCGCAAGACCATCGGCCTCAAGAACGTGCTGGAGGAGTTCAAGTTCAAGGGCATCATCGCCGGCATCCGGCGCGACGAGCAAGCGACCCGCGCCAAGGAGCGCGTGTTCTCCCCGCGCGCGGAGAGTGGCGCCTGGAACTTCAAGGATCAGCCGCCGGAGTTCTGGGACCACTTCAAGAGCGACCTGCCGGAATGCGCGCACATGCGCATCCATCCGCTGCTGTCCTGGACCGAGCTCGACATCTGGCGCTACATCGCGCGCGAGCAGATCCCCGTTGTCGATCTCTATTACGCGCGCAATGGCAAGCGCTATCGCTCGCTCGGCGATCGGGACATCACCTTCCCGATCGACTCCAACGCGGCCAGCATCGGCGAGATCATTCTCGAGCTGTCTCACACCAAGACATCCGAGCGCGCCGGGCGCGCGATGGATCATGAGCGCGAGGACGCGTTCGAGCGTCTGCGTGCGGAAGGCTATATGTAGGATACGAATATGGACGGCACATTACCCGCCTTTGACCTGGTGCAGAATTCGAGTGCTGCTGCACTGACTGAGCGCTTTCCCTTCGCGATAGTCGGCCATGTCGACCACGGCAAGTCGAGCCTGATCGGCCGGCTGCTGCACGACACCAACTCGCTGCCCGAAGGCAAGTTCGCGGAGCTCAAGGCCGCCTCCGACAAACGCGGCGGCCAGTTCGAGTGGTCGTTTCTGCTCGACGCGCTGCAGGCCGAGCGCGACCAGGGCATCACCATCGACACCACGCAGATCTTCTTCGCCACGCCCAAGCGCCGCTACGTCATCATCGACGCGCCGGGCCACAAGGAGTTCCTGAAGAACGCCATCTCCGGCGTCGCCCAGGCGCAAGCCGCGATCCTGGTGATCGACGCCGCCGAGGGCGTGCGCGAGCAGACGCGGCGCCATGCGCTGATCCTGCAGCTGCTCGGCCTGCGCCAGGTTGCGGTCGCCGTGAACAAGATCGATCTCATTGGCTATGAGCAGGCCCGTTTCGACGCCATCGCGCGCGAGATCACGGACTATCTCGCGCAGCTGAAACTGACGCCCTCTGCCATCATCCCGGTTTCGGCGCGCCACGGCGACAACATCACCGAACCATCGGCCGGCATGTCCTGGTATCGTGGCCTGACCGTGCTGCAGGCGCTGGATGCGTTCCAGTCCTCGCCCATCGCGACCGACCAGCCGTTGCGTTTGCCGATCCAGGATGTATTCAAGTTCGACGAGCGGCGCCTGGTGGTCGGCCGGATCGAAAGCGGCACGTTGCGCGTCGGCGATCGCCTGGAATTCGCGCCGGGCTTCAAGCAAGCGAAAGTCGCCAGCATCGAGGCGTGGAACGCGCCGACGCCTGTGGCCGCCGGCGCCGGCCAGTCTGTCGCGATCACCCTGGACGACGAATTGTTCATCGAGCGCGGCCACGTCGCGGTCCACTCCGACCGGCGGCCGATCCTGGGGCACCGCGCCAGCCTGCGCATCTTCTGGCTGGATGGCCAGCCGCTGAAGGTCGGCGACCGGCTCAAGCTGAAGGTCGCGACCGCACGCTATCCGGTCGAGGTCGAGAAGATCACGGCTGTGATCGATGTCGAGAAGCTGCAGCCGACCGAGGCCAGCGAGATCGGCCGAAATGCCATTGCCGAGATCACCGTGCGCAGCCGCGCGCTGATGGCGCTCGATCGCTCCGCCGACATGCAGCGAACGGGGCGCGGCGTCCTGTTGCGCGATGGCGAGATCGTCGGCGGCGCCCTGGTGCTTTCCGCCGAGGCGAGCGATGTCGACAAGCGCTTGATCGGCCCTGACCATCTCGTCACCCGTGACGCACGCGAAGCGGTGAACGGCCACCGCGGCGCTGTCCTGTGGCTGACCGGCTTGTCCGGTGCCGGCAAGTCCACGCTTGCCATGGGCCTGGAGCGGCTGCTGTTCCAGCGTGGGCGCCACGCCTTTGTGCTGGACGGCGATCTGCTGCGCCAGGGCGTCACCAGCGATCTCGGCTTCTCGCCCAAGGACCGGGCGGAGAACATCCGCCGGTCGGCGGAGGTGGCGAAGCTGCTGGCCGATGCCGGCCAGGTCGTCATCGTCTCCCTGATCTCGCCCTACGCCGAGGATCGCGACCGCGCCCGCAAGATCATCGGCGAGCGCTTCCACGAGATCCACGTCCATGCCGATTTGGCGACTTGCGAGAGCCGCGACCCCAAGGGCCTCTACAAGGCCGCCCGCAGCGGCGCGATCAAGAACTTCACCGGCGTCGACGCGCCCTACGAGGCACCGACCCGGCCGGAGCTGGTGATTGACACCGGCGCCCAGCCGATGGAGCGCAGCCTGGCCGCCTTGGCCGCCTACGTGGAACCGGCCGTCGCCCTCCAAGCGGTCAAGGACGCCTGGGCGATCTAGCGCCGTTACCCGCCGTTACAGGCCCGTCATGACACAAAAGCGCCGGCATGCTACGCATGCCGGCGCTGCTCTTTCGGGGATTCCCCTTCTCATTGGCAGGACGAAATGACCGACAACTCGCTGGTCGTCGCACCACAAACCGGATTCTGGAAGAAGACCTGGCGGCTCACGTGGCCGTATTTCAAGTCGGAGGAATGGAAGGGCGCGTGGCTGCTGCTCCTCGTCATCATCGGGTTGTCTCTTGCCAGCGTCTACGTCGCTGTCTTGATCAACAGCTGGTACGGCGACTTCTATAATGCTTTGCAGAAGAAGGACCTGACCCTAACTCCGGTGACGATCGGGTCATATGAGCTGTTCTCTCTCAATCTGTTCTTCTACCTGATGGGCAAGTTCACGCTCCTTGCCTTCTTCGCCATTGTGATCGCCGTCTACCGGATCTACCTGCAGCAGGTTCTAGAGATCCGCTGGCGCAGATGGATGACGCACCGCCTGATCAATCGCTGGCTGGCCAATCGCGCCTATTACCGTCTGCAACTCCAGGACTACGGGACGGACAATCCTGAGCAGCGCATCGAGGCCGATGTGGCAAACTTTGTCGGCGACACTTTGGCGCTGTCGTTGAGTCTGCTGCGTAACGTCGTCAATCTGTTCAGCTTCGCGGTCGTGCTTTGGGGATTGTCGGGACCGATCAGTTTCATCTTGGCCGGGCGAGAGTTCACGATACCGGCCTACATGCTTTGGGCGGCCGTCGGCTATGCCCTGGTCGGATCGGTGTTGACCTTCCTGATCGGCAAGCCGCTGGTGCCCGCGAATTTCGACCTGCAGCGGCTCAACGCGGACTTCCGATTCCGCATGACCCGAATTCGGGAGAATGCCGAAAGCATCGCCCTCTACGCGGGCGAAAGACGCGAACAGGATGGGCTTGGAATGAGCTTCCTGCGCATCTGGCATAACTACTGGCGGATCATGATTCTCACCAAGCGTCTGAACTGGTTCGGGAGCTTCTATGACCAGCTGGCCGTTGTTTTCCCGTTTCTTGTCACGGCGCCGCGGTACTTTGCCGGCGCCATCGAGTTCGGCGTCATCTTCCAGGTGGCGAATGCATTTGGCAGGGTCCAGGATTCGCTCTCCTGGTTCGTCTCTGTGTTCCAGAGCCTGGCATCGTGGAAAGCTACCGCCAATCGTCTCGTGACCTTCGCGGATGCGCTCGACCGCGTTGAGGGCGATGAGCGCCACCAGACCTTGGCGATCGACTCACAAGATGCGCCAGCAGTGACCCTGGCCGTCTCCGACATTGCAGTCCCGACTGGTCGAACGTTGATGCAGGATGTGCAGATCGAAATCCCGCGCGGTGACAAGGTGCTGATCGCCGGCCCATCGGGCAGCGGCAAGACCACGCTCTTCCGCGTGCTCGCCGGCCTCTGGCCGTTCGCCAAAGGCAAGCTGCGCGTGCCGAAGGGCGCGCGCGTGCTGTTCCTGTCTCAAAAGCCGTACCTGCCGCTCGGCAAGCTGCGCGACGTGGTCGCGTTCCCCAGCGAGCCGGGCACCTTCACTGACGCTCAGATCACGGATGCGCTGGCGGAAGTTCGCCTGCCACAATTGGTGAATCGCCTCGACGATGACGAGAACTGGTCCATGAGCCTCTCGGTCGGCGAGCAGCAGCGCGTCGCCATTGCGCGCGCCCTGCTGAACAAGCCCGACTGGCTGTTCATGGACGAGGCGACCTCGGCGCTCGACGAGGAGAATGAGCGCCACGTCTACGAGCTTGTGAGCCGCCATCTGTCGCAGAGCGCGGTTGTCAGCATCGCCCATCGGCCATCCGTCGCTGCGCACCACCGCCGGCGTCTCGAGATAAACCCGGATATGAGGCAGGTCCAATCGGTGAGCCTTGCGCCTGCGGAATAGCAGCCATCAGCCCATCCGCAGAGTTCGTCCACTGGCGGCGGGCCCCTGTGCCATTGCATACTCGGACCCGCCACCACGGAATCGCTTCGGGGACTGAATGAGCGACAAGGACCTTCTCGACGCCCTGCACGCGATTGCGGATAGCCTCTCCCGCATCGCCCCGCCGGCCGCGCGTAGCAACGACCTGTCACGGGGCGATGCTTTCGTCTGGCAGGCTGAGGGCGGTTGGCTGGAGCCTGTGGCCACGGTCTCGCGCGTCCATATCAGCCTGCTGCGCGGGATCGACCGGTCGAAGGACATCCTGCTCGATAACACCCGCCGGTTCGCCAAAGGCCTGCCGGCCAACAATGCGCTGCTGTGGGGCGCCCGCGGCACCGGCAAGAGCTCTCTGGTCAAGGCCGTGCACGCGTCGGTCAATGAGGAGATCAAGGACAAGCTGGCGCTGATCGAGATCCATCGCGAGGACCTGACCACGCTCCCCAGGCTGCTCGGCATCCTCCGGCCGCAGAATCGGCGCTGCATCCTGTTCTGCGACGATCTGTCTTTCGACGCGGCGGATGCCAGCTACAAATCGCTGAAGGCGGTGCTCGAAGGTGGGATCGAAGGGCGGCCTTCGAATGTTCTGTTCTATGCGACCTCGAACCGCCGCCACCTGATGCCGCGCGACATGATCGACAACGAGCGCTCGACCGCCATCAATCCCTCCGAAGCCGTCGAGGAGAAGGTCTCGTTGAGCGACCGGTTCGGCCTGTGGATCGGCTTCCACAATTGCGACCAGGAGACCTATTTCGCGATCGTGGAAGGCTATGTCGACGCGATCGGCATCAAGATGGCCCGCGATCAATTGCGCCGCGAGGCCAATGAATGGTCGGTGACGCGCGGCGCCCGGTCCGGCCGCGTCGCCTGGCAGTTCATCCAGGACCTGGCCGGGCGCCTCGGCCACAAGATGGAACTCTGACCATCATGACCATCCATGCCAGCGACGCGCTGCTGCGAAAGATCCTGACCGAGACCAAGACCATCGCCCTGGTGGGCGCCAGCAACAAGCCGCAGCGCGACAGCTATGGCGTGATGCGCTTCCTGCAGGCGCGCGGCTACCGCGTGATCCCGGTCAATCCCGGGCTCGCCGGGCAGACCCTGAACGGCGAAACGGTCTATGCCACGCTGAAGGATATTCCCCAGGACACGACCGGGCGCATCGACATGGTCGACATCTTCCGAAATTCCGCGGATGCCGCCGCCCCCGCGCTCGAGGCTATCGAGATTGGAGCCAAATTCGTGTGGATGCAGCTGGGCGTGGTGAACGAACCGGCGGCTGCCAAGGTGCGCGAGGCGGGTCTCGAAATCGTCATGGACCATTGCCCGGCCATCGAATATCCGCGCCTGATGGGCGGCAGCGCTGAGCATTAACGTGAGCAATCCCTTCGCGCTTATTGATCCTGTGGCATAATTTGCTAAAGTGTGGCGGGACATGAAGGCGGGGATGCAATGAACAGGGGACTACATTCCGCAGCAGCGGAGCCGAGGCCAACGGACGCGCAGCGTCATTGGCTGGAGCGCGGGGTCAGGCAACCGGGCGGCAAACTGCCGTTGTTCGACGAGTGGGGTCAGCGCGTGCATGAAGGCGTCGTGCGATCCTGCATCGCGCACGGCTGGGCCGAGCCCTGGTTCACCAATCCGCTCAAGCCGGACTGGCTGGTATGCAAACTGACTAGTGAAGGCCGCCACGCGGTGGACGAGCACTGAGCGCTCTGCGGCCACGTTTCTCGCACAATGAATCGCCGCGGTCGCGCCAAGCACGACCATGACGAAAGAGAGAATCGCGAAAGCGTGCGCGGCGGCTATGCCGCCGGGCTCCCCATGAGGGCGCGGCTGAACAGGCTGTTGCGCGGATTGCCGGCTTCGTCTTCGCGGTCGCGCGCGGTCGGCAGTGACGCGAGCGTCACCAGCATGAAAGGCGAGAGGATGCCGCCCGGATTGGTCTGGCCATAGATCGCACCCTCGCCGACCGCGCCAGCCACGCGACCGCGTGCATGATTGGCGTCGGCGACCATGGTGGCATTGGCGGCGGCCCTTCCCTCGAGATTGTCATAGGCGGCCATCTCGGTCGTCATGTTGCTCTTGAAGCGGTCGTAGATTTCCTGCAGCGATCGCTGTGTCCCATCCGGGCGATAGAACACGGACCGGTTTGCCGCCGCCGCTTTGGGTGAGATGCCGGCTGCGCCCTGGTTCGGGTCGCGCTCCATCGCGCGCAGGAAATTGACCGCGCCGGTGGGACCCAGGAAGTGCGCGAGATAGAGATCGACCGGTTCGGCCGCGCGATCCAGTTTGGCTTCCAATCGCTCGCGATTGTCGGCGGCGTGCTCCGCCGCCATCGCCGCCGCGATGGTCGGATCGCGGCGCAGATCGAGGATCTTCTTGCGGAGCGCCGGATCGGCAACGTGCAGCTTGCCGTCGCCGCCTGTCTTGATCTTGTCCGCCATGTCGCCAAGGCCGTATTCCGCGCCATGCTTGCGCACGACGGAGAGCCAGGTCTGCTCGACGAACTGGTAGAGCCCGGCCGCGCTGGAAGCGTTGGATTTGGCCTCCGGGTTGAAGCCACTCTCCTTGGCGGCCTGCGCCATCAGGAAGGCGAAATCGACACCGGTATTGGCGCTGGCCTGCTGGATGCCGGTGAGGACGTCCGCTCGGATGTTGAAGCCGCCAGCCTGGGCGCCCAGCCCGATGGTGCTAGCGGCCATGGTAGCCTCCCGTCAGCGCTAGCCACGCGCCGGCACCCGGCAAATATTGCCGGCCCGGAATGCCCTTTTTGGGCCCGATGGCTGGAAAATCGGCCATCTTTGCGCCTTTCCGCGTTAATCCTAACGGGGATAACGCAAGGGCCGTGCCAGCGTTCAGAAGCCCACGGCAATGTCCTGATCGACCGCGATCTTCACGTTGTCGACCGCGTAGATTGCGTAGCCCGGCAGGGTCGAGGTATCGGCCGGACTCCAACCATCGTCCGAAAGCGACAGGCTGTCGCCGGCGTCCCCGTCGATCTTCAGCACATTGTCGAGGCCGGCGATGCCGCCGACCTCTCGGTTGCCGACGTTCATCTCCAGCACGTCGGCAAGATGCACAGCAATCTGGTTGGCGAAGCCGTTGTCGGTGTCGATGGTTTCGATGCCTTGGTTTCGCGCATGATCCGAGGTCGCCGGGTCGCCGTCGATGTTGCCGAGATCGATGAGGCCGTCGAAGTCCAGGTGCAGCACGTCGGCGCCAAGGCCGCCGTCGGCCCGCCTGAAGCTTCCATCGCTGACGTGGATGGCGTCGTCACCTGCTGCGCCCTGGAACGCGTCGGCGCCGCCGCCGCCTTCGAGCACATCGTTGCCGAGGCCACCGACGAAAGCTTCCGCGGCTGCCGTTCCAGTCAAATCGTCATCGCCGGCCGTCCCAAGATGGGTCACGGCGCCGGTGATATTGCCGCCATAGATCACATGCGCACCGGTACCGCCGACCAGCACATCGGTGAAGCCATCGCCATTGACGTCTGCGGCGCTGACATCGTGGCCGGTACCGTCATAAGACGATGCGCCCCAGATCACGAATCCCTGCTCTTCCGTCAGGTTGCTGAGATCAAGGTCGCCATAGCCACCTTGCTTGCCAAAGATGACGAAAGCCTGGCCGGCCTCCTCGCGGGTCAGCACGACGAGTTCCGGTGCGCCAAGCACCAGGTCGTCGATCCCATCGCCGTTGACATCGCCCGCCAAAGAAACGCTACGACCGAGTTCCGCGCGTTGGTCGAAATCGCCGTACCCGAGGCGAAATCCCTGATTGCTGGTCATTGCGGTCAGATCGATATCGCCGAGGCCACCTTCCTTGCCATAGACGACATAGACCATGCCGGCCCCGGTGCGCTCGGCGCTCACCGCCAGATCGTCGATACCGTCGCCGTTGATATCGCCGGCACTGGTGACCGCCGCGCCAAGGAGGTCGTCGTCATTGACCCTGAGCGTGAAACCCTCGAGCGGCGAGAAGGTGGCGAGGTCGATGTCAAAGGAACCGTTCGCCTTGCCGTAAATGACATACGCCCGCCCGATGCCGTCGCCGGTAAAGGGCGCACCGATCACGAAATCATCGCGGCCGTCGCCGTTGATATCGCCGGCCGACGTTGCGGCATGGCCGAGGTAGTCGAAGGCATCGACGCCCGCAAGCCGGAAGCCCCGATCTGGCGTCAACGCCGCCAAGTCGACATCGGCCAAGCCGCCCAGCTTGCCGTAGATGACGTAGCCTTCGCCGGCGGCATAGCGCCCAAGCGGGTCGGCTTCCCGCGCACCGATGATGATATCGTCGATTCCGTCGCCATCGAAGTCGCCCGCGGAACTGGCCGCGGCGCCGGCCTGGTCGCCGGCCGCCGCGCCCGAGATGCGGAAACCCTGCGCGGCGGACATTGTCGTCACATCGACATCGCCGGGTCCTCCGACCGCGCCGAACACGACATAGGCTTCGCCGGAATCAACCCCGCCGCCGGTGTTGGCCAACGAAGCGGCAAGAATGAGATCGTCGATCCCGTCACCGTTGAAGTCGCCGCTCCGGCCGCCCCCTAGTCCACCCTCGTCGCCGGGCGATCCGCTGCGCGAGACGACGAATCCCTGCGCCGGCGTGAGCGCCGCCAAGTCGACTTCGTCCAATCCATCGGCCTTGCCGAAGATGACATAAGTCTTGTCCGCATTGACGACGAAGTCGCCGATTCCGTCGGCATTGATGTCGCCCGCCGAACCGACGCCCGACGCGCCTTCGATCGTGAACCCGTCATCCGGCGAAAAGTGCGCGAGATCGATGCGCGCCTGCTCCAAGGCGGCTGCCTTGGTCGCGATCAAGGCGGTGGCGTCGCCATTCGTCCAGCTGACATAACTGCCGCTCTGGCCGAAGGGATCGGTGACTTCCGCGCCTTTCACCCATCCGTGATCCGCGAAGACGATGAAATCGCCTTCGTCGGCCTTGATCAGCAGCGTGTCGGCACCGAATGACTTGCCGTTGCTGCCGGTCATCTCGACAATGTTGTCCGCGGTCAGCGAGATCTCGTTCTGGATGAACTGATCCGCATCCAGGATCTCGACGCTCTGGAGCCGGCCCGCGAGATCGGTCGTGAAGTCCAGCGCGGGGCCGAAATCGTTGACAACCACCGTATCGACGCCGTTCCCGCCATCGGCGTGCAGCAAGCCGCCGGCGGCTAGCACGATGACGTCGTTACCTGCGCCGCCCTCGAACGAGTCCGTGCCGCCGCCACCCTCCAGTCGATCGTTGCCGGCGCCGCCTCGGAGGATGTTGTCCCCGGCATTGCCGACAATGATGTTGTCGCGTGCATTGCCCGTACCTTCGAGATCGCCTTCGCCGGTCAGGGTCAGGTTTTCGATGTTGGCATAGGCCGCGAGGCTGAAGGAAATGGAGCTCTGTACCCCATCGGCCCAGCCGCCACCCCGGGAACTCTTGATGTCCTCGACGATCACGTCGCTGACGGAGTCCACGATGTAGGTATCGTTGCCCTTACCGCCGGTCATGACATCGTTGCCGGCGCCGCCGTCGAGCAGGTCATCGCCGCGCCCGCCATCCAGCCGGTCGTCGCCGTCCTCGCCGAACAGCTGGTCGCTGCCCTTGTGGCCGATGAGGTGGTCATTGCCTTCGCCGCCGCGCAGCAGGTCGTCGCCCGTCAGGCCATTCAGCCGATCATTCCCGCCCAGGCCATTGATCGTGTCGCCGGCGAACGCCCATCCGTCCGTGTTGTTGTCGAGCCCGTTCAGGAAAGTGACGGTGCCTGGACGGCTGACAACGGATCGAGTCTGCGCCGCCGTCCAGATGTCGAGGCTGTTCGTCACCGCAGCTTCGCCGAAGAACCGGAAATTGCCGGCGCCGGCGATGTTCTCGAGTTCCTCGATGGTCGTGTTTTCGAGCGTGATGCGGCCGGCCCCTGGTTCGTCGCCGGCAAAGCGGACGATGACGTTGGCGCCGAGCTGATCGAGTATCAGATTGCGCGCTGTCTGATGCTCACGTCCGAAGGCCAAGGTATCGAGTTCGGATGGATCGGTCGGAGTATTGCCGGTACCGAAGGCTCCAAAATTCTCGATGCTGGTGTCGCCAAAGAAATCGAAGGCAAGCGTCTTTGCGCCGCCCGCACCATCCAGATCGGCCATGATGGCACCTGTCGAAAGAAATCCCGTCGGAGCGGTGCAGGGGCGAGCAATGCCCCCGCCGGCAAATCGAAACGCAAGGCTTAATCACCGCAGGTGCCGGCAGAGCACCGCGAAATATGGCGAGCTTCAATTGGTTGCATGATGACCCTACGTCAGCAACGAAAGATGTGCCACCAACAAAGTGATGATATCCGGCCTGCGAGCAGCCGAACCTAGCTACGAGCTGGCGCTGCTATAGTTCCTGATCGCCAGGCTCCACAGCCAAGTCGCGCCACAGAACACCAACGTTGCGAAAGCCAGGCTGCCCAGCCCCCACTCCCAACTGAGCCGGCCGGTCGCGGCTTCGGCCGGGACATTGGTCACGAACGCCACCGGCACGATGAAAGTGAAGATGAAGCGCGCCCATGGCGGGTAGGCCGTCACCGGGAAGCTGCCTGCGGTCGAATGCAGCCAGATCAAACTCGCCACTTCCTCGATGCGCGTGAACCAGAACGCCAGCGTCGAAAGCGCCAGATAGAGGCTGTAGATGATGACCAAAGCGGCCACCAGAAAGATCGCCAGCAGCGGCAGGTTGAGTGCATCGAACGATTCCGTGCGATACATGCCGGTTCCGATGATCGCAAGGCCCACAAGCAGGCCGATGACGTCCATCACCTGCAGATAGCGGAACGTGACGAGGAACTGGGACGAGACCGGCTTCAGCAGCAGCACATCGAACTCGCCGCGCTGAACGTATCCGGTGATCTTGCTGAGGCTGGGATAGAGCCAGATCTCCACCACGTAGTCGATCGTGGTCACCACGCCGATCAGCACGAGGGCCTGATCGAAAGTCCAGCCGCCGATGCTCTTCACCTGCCGGAACATCGCCCACAGCAGCAGGACGGTGGTGCCGGTCGACAGCATGCTGGCGAGCGTCCGGCCGAACACGCCGGAGCGGTACTCGAGCTGGACCTGCACCGTCGCGCGAATGAACAGCAGGATGAGCTTGAGATGCCGCCTCATGCGCCGGCCGCCGAATAGCGCTTCAGGGACTTGCGCCAACCCCAGGAAAACAACGCACCGACAACGGCAATCCAGAACAGCTGGATGCCAAACCCCGCAAGCATGTCCAGCCCCTGGATGCGGCCGATCATCACGCGCACGGGAAAATCCAGCACGTACGGAAATGGCGTCCAGGCGAGCACGTGCTGCAGCGCCCGCGGAAACAGCTCGACCGGGATCACCACGCCGCCCAGCATGATGTAGAGTTGATAGATCACCGTGTCGTAGCCAAGCGCATTGTCCGACCAGAACGCGATCAACCCGACCGTGATGTGGACCAGGAAATTGATCAGCCACGCCAGCACAATTCCCAGGAGGAACGCCGGCAGGTGGACCAGCAGCGACCACGACCAGGCATCGGCGATGGTGAGGCCGAGCGCGACGATCGGCAGGATGATGGGCAACCGGGAGATCAGCTCGCCCCAATGCTCGGTCGCGTAGTGCCAGACCGGATGCATCGGGCGCAGCAGGTACGGCGTGAGCTCGCCCTGCTTCACGCCCCGATCCATCAGATAGATGACCCAAGTCGGCGTCGATTGGCGCGCCAGGAACATGAACAGGAAATACTGCGCGAAGGTCGTTGCATCGTAGCCGCCGATCGCGCCGCCCTTTGCCAGCTGCAGCCAGATCAGCATCATGATCAGCGGTACGGTCCCGTTGATCATCCACAGCACCGATTGCGCGCGGTATTGCAGCGAGATTCCGTAGTTGAGCGCCATCAGGGCGCGCAGCGCGCGGAGACTGGGAAGCGTCACTTCGCGGCCTCCGCTATGGACTGGCGTTGGAACAGGCGGCCCAGCACTTCCTCGATCGGCATATCCTCGATCGCGATATCGGCCACCGGCACGTCGTTGAGGATTCGCGCCGCGATCTCGGCAACATTGCCACGCGGCGCCAGCAGCTCGGCGGTCAATCCCTCGATCATGCGCACCGGGGCGAACGCCTGAAGTCGCTCGGGCGAGACCGGCTGCGCCAGCTGCAACCTCAGCACCTTGTTCGGGGCCCGCTCCGCCACCAAGGCGCTCAGATTGCCATCGAAGACCAAGCGGCCCCCATCGATCACCAGCACGCGCTCGGCCAGCGCCTCGACATCCGCCATGTAGTGCGATGTCAGGATGATCGCTGCGCCCGTGCGCTTGTTGTAGTCGGCGACGAAGCGGCGCACCGCCTGCTGCATGTTGACGTCGAGCCCGATGGTCGGCTCGTCCAGGAACAGGATCTTGGGCGCGTGCAGCAGGGCCGCGGCCAATTCGCACTTCATGCGTTCGCCGAGCGAGAGCTTGCGCACAGGCTTCTTGAGGACCGGCTGCAACTCCAGCATCTCCGTGAGCTCGCCAAGGCGCCGGCGGAAGTCATCGTCCGATACGTCGTAAATCGCCTGGTTGACCAGAAATGAATCGCCCGGTGTCATATCCCAAGCGAGCTGCTGTTTCTGGCCCATGACCATGGTGATCGACTTCAGGAATTCCGGCTTGCGTTCGTGCGGTGTGAAGCCGAGCACGCTGGCGACACCCGACGTCGGGTACAGCAACCCCGATAGCACCTTGAGCGTCGTCGTCTTGCCCGCGCCATTGGGACCTAGAAAGCCGACAATTTCGCCCGAGGCGATGTCGAAGCTCACATCCTTGACGGCCGATACGATCTGGTATTTGCGCCGCACGAACGATCGCAACGAGCCGACAAGCCCCGGCTCCTTTTGATGGACCTCATAGTCCTTGCACAGATGATCAACGTGAATGATCGCTTGCATGAAAATGAAAGGACTACCAAATAGGCGAAAATTCAAGCAGCGCGGGAATTGTGCGTCGCGGCTGGCTCGCTATGATGCCCCACTCTGTCATCAACAGCGAAGATCAGGAGTGACGAATGACCATCAAGCGCTTCGGCGATGCCACCCTCATTGCAGACATGGTCGTGCACAATGGCATCGCCTACCTGGCGGGTCAGGTCGCAGAGGACCCGGTGTCGTCATCGGTCTACGAGCAGACCAAGAACATCCTGAAGCAGATCGACGACCTGCTCGCGCAGGCCAACTCCGACAAGACGCGCTTGTTGAAGGCAAACATCTGGTTGGCCGACATTGCGACCTTCGCCGAAATGAACAAGGCCTGGGGCGAGTGGGTCCCGAAGGGCCAAGCGCCCGCCCGCGCCACTGTCGAGGCGAAGCTGGCCGGCCCCCAATGGAAGGTCGAGATCATGGTGACGGCCGCTTGCAAGTAGTCGCTTGCGGCTGTGTTTCGCCGGCTGGAATCGGCGAACAAACACCTTGACGAGGGACTGGAACCAAAATAGAACATCATCCAGTGTTTGTGATTTGTTCTGTCGCAATCTCTGGTGCCCCCGGCCCTCACGGCCGCTTCGCGGCGCCGATACGCGGCGGGGAAAGAGGATGCCATGCTGACACGCAAGCAGCGGGAATTGCTGAAATTCATCCAGGAACGGCTGGGCGAGACCGGCATTTCCCCGTCCTTTGACGAGATGAAGGAGGCGCTGGGCCTCAAGTCCAAGTCGGGCGTCCACCGTCTGATCACGGGGCTGGAAGAACGCGGTTTCATCAAGCGCCTGCCGCACCGGGCCAGGGCCTTGGATGTCGTGCGCCTTCCGGAGGACCAGACCGCCAAAGCCGCCCAGGCCGCTCAGGTCAACCGTACTACTGATGATCGGCGGGCGGGGCTCAATGTCATCCGTGGTGATTTCACGCCGTCCCTGCCCGGCGCCCTGGTGGCGGCCCAGCCAAGTAGCGCGCTCCAGCTGCCTCTCTACGGCAAGATCGCGGCCGGCACGCCCATCGAGGCGCTGCGAGACAACTCGAACGCCGTCGACGTGCCTGCCAACCTGGTCGGCAGGGGCGAGCATTATGCACTGACGGTCGAAGGCGATTCGATGGTCGACGCCGGCATCCAGGATGGCGATACGGTGGTGATCGAGCGCTGCGAGACGGCGGAAAACGGCACCATCGTCGTGGCCCTGATCGACAACAGCGAAGTCACGTTGAAACGCCTGCGCCGCAAAGGCGATTCGATCGCGCTGGAGCCGGCCAATCCGGCTCACAAGACGCGCATCTTCGGGCCCGACCGCGTACGCATCCAGGGCCGCCTTGTCGGTTTGATGCGGCGCTACTGATCGGTTCCTTCATCGTTGGATGAATAGGATGGCGGCGCCCACGGTCGGGCGCCGATAAGAGAGTTCGCGTCGACGATGTTGATCCGCCCCTCCTTCAAATAGATCGCAAGCGCACCGTGTGCGTTCAAATCGGCCTGATCGATGACATCTCCTTGGCATGCCGTCTCGATTGCGCGCGGAACAACCACGAGTTCTGCCCCATCGCATGCTGCTTGCGCGTCGGACAAGAATACCCGCACACGGCCGGCATAGTCGCAAACGTCACTTGCACAGCGTAGCCACGCTTCCGTGCCGTCGAGATCACCGATGTCGTCGAAGCCGATCTGGCCATTGCGCCGCAGCCAGGTTTCGCGCACCAGCCGCTCGGCCCGGTTTGAGCTCAGCATGAGTCTTCCATCGGGCGCGCGGAATGCCACCAGCTTGCCGCTCGGCGCAACCAGCATGTCCGGCCACGGCACAACCCACGCAGACACCAATGTTGCTGCGATCGCCGCCGCACCGACTCCCCGCCACCAACTGCGCATCATCCCCAAGCACAGCAGCCCGATGCCGACCAACGGCAACATCACACTTGGCATCGCTGGCAGTATCGCGATTGCACCAGGCCAGCCGGCGACCCAATGTGCGATCCCCAGTAACAAGTCGCAACCCCATCCCATCACCTGCAATGCCCAGCCATCAAGACCGAACGGCATCAGCAGCAAGGATAAGGCGGCGAATGGCATGATCCAGAAGGCCGTCAGCGGCACCGCCATTGCATTGGCGAAAACTCCGTAAACTGAAAGCCGATCGAAGTGAAACAGCGCGAACGGCAGCGTCGCCAGACCGGCAATGAAGCTGGTGACGATCGTTGCTGCCAGCCAGAGTACGGCATTGCCGGCGACCGCAAGCAGCTTCGCGCCCCAGCCTGCGCCCTCGCCCCAGGATTGCCGACGCGCCGCGAACCAAGGCCCCAACCGATCGAAGACGATCACGAGGGCGAACACCGCGGCAAACGACATCTGGAAGCTGGCGCCGAGCAGGGTTTCCGGCTGGAACATCAGGATGAGCGCAGCCGCCCAGGCGACGAGTTGCAGAGAAATCGGCGAGCGGTCGAGGATGATGGCAAGGAACACCATACCGCCCATCAGGAGCGATCGCTGGGTCGGCGGCGTCCAGCCGGCCAGCCCGGCATAGAGCGTTGCCGCAAGAATCGCGAGGGCGGCCGCGTATTTCTTGACCGGATAGCGCAGCGCGATCCAAGGGACGAAGGCGAGCGCAAAGCGCAACCCGAAGAAGAACAGCCCCGCCGCGATTCCGATGTGAAGCCCGGAGATCGACATCAGATGCGCTAAACCTGAATCGCGCATCGCGTTGATGTCAGCGGCGCGTAGCGCAGTCTGATCGCCCACTGTCAAAGCGATTGCGACAGCGCCAGGCGCATCCGGCAACTCGCTGCGAATGCGCTGTGCGATCGCCGCGCGCGTCGAGCCGATCCAGTCTGCGATCGCGCTGCGTGTGCCGCCGAACGGCGATTCCTCCGGTTGCTTCAGGATCTTCACCCGGCCAAACCCGAATCCGGTCGCACCCAGATCCTCGAAGAAAGCCTGCCTGCGAAAGTTGAATGCACCGGGTTCGGCCGGCCCCGATGGCGCGGCAAGCGTCGCAACGCCGCCGACCTTCTGCCCGATCCGGAGCTCGGGCTGGGACACCACCGTCTTGATCCGGATGCGCGCTGGTGTTTCGCCGCGCGGGAGACCTTTGATATCGACGTCGCGTAGCGTGACGCGCTGTCCGGCTGGCAGCAGCTCCAGCTCATCGACGACCCCGACATAGAGAGCGCGATCCAGCCGCACCGACAACATGCGACCGTCGAACTGCGCGGTGCGTATCTCGCCCGCCAGGAACCCCGCTGCCATCGCCGTAAGGAGGATGCAGAGCGCGAGCGCCGAATCACGACCGCGCAAAATCAGGCAAACGCCAACACCGAGCATAAGGGCGACGGCGGCAATCCAGAGCGGCGGCTCCACCGGCAGCGCGAAATAGCAGGCGACGCCGGTACCCAGCGCGACCGCCAGCCAGACCGGCCAGAGGCGGCGCTGTTCGACGAACATGCTCTCGATCCACTCGCTCAGGCTGTGCCCCCTCTCCCCACACGCGATAGCTGTATCAGACGGATCGCAGGCTGTCAGTTGCCAAGCAAGGTTCCTATGGCTAAGAACCCCGCAGCGCGCCGCAAGGGCGGCGCAGAACACAACCGGATTGCAGCCAAATGACCGTCGTCACACGCTTCGCCCCTTCGCCGACCGGGTTCCTTCATATCGGAGGGGCCCGGACCGCTCTGTTCAACTGGTTGTATGCGCGCCATCACGGCGGCGTCTTCCGGCTGCGGATCGAAGACACCGACCGGCAACGCTCCACCAAGGAAGCGATCGAGGCCATCATCGACGGATTGAAATGGCTCGGCCTCAATTGGGACGACGAAACCGTGTTCCAGTTCGCGCGTGCGCCGCGTCACGTCGAGGTCGCACTGGAGATGCTCAAGCAGGGCAAGGCCTATTACTGCTATTGCACGCCCGAGGAATTGGAGGAGATGCGCACGGCAGCGCGCGCCGCTGGAAAGCCAGTGCGCTATGACGGCCGCTGGCGCGATCGCGATCCGAAGGATGCGCCCGCGGGCATCAAGCCGGTTGTTCGTCTCAAAGCGCCCACCAGCGGCGAGACCGTCGTCCACGACAAGGTGCAGGGCGAAGTACGGGTTGCCAACGAGCAGCTCGACGATATGGTGCTGCTGCGTAGTGACGGCACGCCGACCTATATGCATTCGGTCGTGGTGGACGACCACGACATGGGCATTACCGACGTCATCCGCGGCGACGACCACCTCACCAATACGTTCAGGCAATTGCAGATCTATGAGGCGATGGGGTGGAAGGCGCCGAGCTTCGCCCATATTCCGCTGATCCACGGCCCCGACGGCGCCAAACTGTCCAAGCGTCACGGCGCCCTCGGCGTCGAGGCCTATCGTGAAATGGGCTATCTGCCGGAGGCGCTGCGGAACTACCTGCTGCGCCTCGGCTGGGGCCACGGTGATGACGAGATCATTTCCACTGAGCAGGCGATTGCGTGGTTCGATCTGGATGGCGTCGGCCGCGCTCCGTCGCGCTTCGACTTCGCGAAGCTCGACAACCTGAACGGCCACTATCTGAGGGAGACCGATGATGCACGGCTTGCCCGGGAGGTCGCGGCGCGGCTGGGTGTCGCAGGTGACGTCGCTATCGAGCAACGCTTGTCCGCCGGCATGACAGGTCTCAAAGCGCGCGCGAAGACGCTCAAGGAACTCAGTGAAAACGCGCGATTCTATGTTCTCAAGCGTCCGCTGTCTCCGGACGACAAGGCACGCGCCCTGTTGTCGGTGGATGCGGCGGCCGTGCTCAAGGAGCTAAGAGGGCGGCTGGCAGCAGCACCGAGCTGGCTGAGCCCCGACCTCGAGAGTCAGGCGCGGGCGTTCGCGGAAGCAAAGTCGATCAAGCTGGGCCAGGTCGCACAGCCGGTGCGAGCTGCGCTGACAGGGGCAACGACGTCGCCGCCGATTTTCGAAGTTATGCAAGTGCTTGGCCGCGAAGAGACACTCGGCCGCATCGACGACGCAATTGCCGGCGCAGCCTGAAGATCGGTCATGCTGCATGGCAAAATAGGTCATCGCGACTTAACGGTTTCGATGCTAGGCTAGTGCATTAACTAATCTGTGCCGCTCCGAAGCACCAGGGAACATCGTCATGGCGAAAAACAAGACCGCAGCGAAGGCCAAGTCGAAAAAGAGCTCCGCCTTGCAGGCCACGAAGCCGAGGATCAAGGTCGCAGATTCCAAGATCAAACCGCAGCCGCCGACGGCCTATGCCAACGTCGCGGTGAAGGACAGCCGAAGCGGCCAAACCTGGGACCTGCCGGTGCTGAAGGGCACGATCGGCCCCGATGTCATCGACGTGCGCAAGCTTTACTCCGAGCATGGCATATTCACCTATGACCCGGGGTACGGCTCAACCGGCTCGACGCAATCCGCGATCACCTATATCGACGGCGAAGCCGGTATCCTGATGCATCGCGCTGGTCGCATCGAAGAGCTGGCGGCCTACTCGGACTTCATGGAGGTCCGTTGACCCCGCTCGAGGGTGACGCTGCCGAATGCGAAGCAGAAGTCGAAGTCGAGCGCGACATCACCTATCACACGATGCTGCACGAGCAGATCACCCGGTTCTTCAGCGATCCTGACGCGACGCGCATCCGATGGCGGTGATGGTGAGCGTGGTGGGCGCGCTGTCGGCCTTCATCACGACAGCACGGATATTCATGATCCACACCAGCGCATGGTCGGCGCACCGCCTGATCGCGAAGGTGCCGGGACGATCGCGGCAATGGCCTACAAGTATTCGGTCGGCCAGCCCTTCATCTATCCCCGCAACCACCTCTCCTACGCGAGAACTTCTTACATGCACTTCGCGGTGCCGGCGGAGGACTACGAGATCAACTGGTGGTGGCGAAGGCGATGGGACTGGATCTTTCATCCTGCACGCCGATCGCTGAGCAGAATGCGTCGACCTCGACAGTGCGGATTGCGGGCCCAGCGGGGCTAACCATTCGCCTGCATCGCGGCCGGCATCGCCTCATTGTGGGGCCCGGCCCATGGTGGCGCCAACGAGGCGGTGCTTGCTTATGTTGCGGCAGATTGGCAAGGGGCGACCGCATCCCGATATATCAGCGCCAAGTCGACGACGACAATTTCCGCCTCGAGCGGGGCTTCGGCCACCGGGTTCACAAGAATTATTGATCCGCGTGCCGCTGGATGCGCTAGAGTTGTCACGATGTGCTCGATGCTCCCTGCGCGCAAGCGAAGGACGAGCCGTTGCTGGAGCTACAGGAACTCGAACGGATTGCGCTGGAAGATGACTATTTTGTCTCGGCACAAGCTGTTCCCGAACGTCGACTTTATTCGCATTATCCTGCAGGCGATTAGTTCCCGACCGCCATGTTCACGGTTCTGTTCGCGGTGGCTCCGAACAGTCGGCTGGGTCGCGCAGTGGAAAGAGATGATCGAGGATCCCACCCAGCGCATCGGCCGCCCACGCCAGCTCTACACCGGTTACGGCGAACGGCCCTATCTGCCGATCGAAAAGCGAAAGTAATGTTGATCAATGCAAGAAAGGGCGGATCGAAAGATCCGCCCTTCTTCATTGGATGATCTCGAGTTAGTTCGGCTTCCTCTCGATCAGCTCGATCTTGTAGCCGTCCGGATCTTCGATGAAGGCAATTACCGATCCGCCGTGCTTCATCGGTCCAGGCGGGCGCGGGATCTTGACGCCGGCCTTCGCCAGCCGCTCACAGGTTCCGTAGATGTCCGGCACGCCAATCGCGAGATGCCCGAAGGCGGTGCCGAGCTGATACGGCTCCTTCTGGCCCCAATTGTGTGTGAGCTCGATGACGGCATTGGACTCCTCGTCACCATAGCCGACGAACGCCAATGTGAATTCTCCGCTCGGGTAGTCCTTGCGTCGCAACAACTTCATGCCGAGTTGACCGGTGTAGAACGCGATCGACTTATCCAGGTCAAAGACCCGGATCATGGTGTGCAGCAACTGGCCCGATGAATCGCTCATCCTCGGCTCCTCCTATGCATCGCGGATCATGGCCGCGAAATCCGCCTCGGCCACCACTTGGTCGCCAACCTTGCCGACGCCGTTGAACTTCCACACCGGCCCACGGTGACGGTCTTTTCTCACTTCGAGCCGAAGCTGATCGCCCGGTACCACCGGGCGGCGGAACCGCGCGTTGTCGATGCTCATGAAATAGACCAGCTTGCCATGGAACGCCTCGCCGAGCGTGTGCACGACCAGCACGGCGGCGGTCTGCGCCATGGCCTCGATAATGAGCACGCCGGGCAGCACCGGGTCGGTCGGAAAGTGGCCTTGGAAGATGGCTTCGTTCATCGAGACGTTCTTGATCCCGACGCAGCCCTTGTCCGCGACCGCGTTCTCCACCCGATCGATCATCAGGAATGGATAGCGGTGCGGGATCATTTTCATCACGCCCTTGGCGTCGATGTCGATACCCTGTTCCGACGACGCTTCGCTCATGACCGTCCCGTCTCGATCAGATGCTGACTTTCGGCAACTTGGCGTCCAGCCCCTTCTGGACTTCGGTCGTGATGTCCCAATTGTCGGCCGCCAGCACAACCAGAGACTTATTGATGACCAATGTCAGGCCGCGCTTCTGGGCGATGTCGCGGATCACGGTGTCGAGGGTCTTGGAAATCTGCTCCAGCCCCTTGTTGCGGGCCAGTTCCAGCTCCTTGCGCTTGGCAGTCGCGTTCTTGCGCAGCGCATCGAACTCCTTTTCCAATTCTCCCAGCTTGGCCTGATAGTCCGCCGGCGGCAGCGAGCTGCGTTGCTGCTCCAGCTGCTGCCGTTTGGCGCGCAGGCCTTGCTCCGTCTTTCCGATGTCCGCGTTGATCGCCTTGCTCTTGGCGACCAGTGCTTGTTCCAGCGACTGGCCGGCTTTCGACTGTTTCAGGATCGTCTGCAGATCCAGCGTGCCGACCACCAGGGGCACATTCTGTGCCGACTGTGCGGCGGCTGAATGCAGGGGCACGGCGATACCGCCCGCGGCCGTCGCAATCGCAACGGCAAGGGCGATGATCAAGGTTCTCATCGAGCGCACGTTATTCGACTCCAGTTTTAGCAGTGTAGGTCCGTCTAGAACGTCGTACCGACGCTGAAGCGGAAGAGTTCGTCCTTGTCATATGGCTCCTTCAGGAGCGGGTAGGCGAAATCCACGGCCAGCGGCCCGAAGGGCGACACCCAGGTCAAACCGACGCCCACCGACAGTCGCAGCGAGGCATCGTCATTGAGGTCGATTTCGTCCTCGAAATCGGTCCCAGTCAAGGTACCGAAATCACTGAAGACGCGGCCACGAATTTGATACTCCTCCGGCAGGCCCAATGGAAAGGCCGCTTGGACGGTTCCTTCCGCTCGGAATTTGCCGCCGAGAGCGTCTTTGGTGTCGGAATCTCGGGGCCCAACACCGCCTGTGGCGAAACCGCGCAGGTTCTGACCGCCCAGGAAAAAGGCATCCGTTACCCGCACATCGTCACCGATCCCGAATATATACCCTATCCCTCCGGTGGCACCGACCGTTACCTCCTTGGTAACCGGGATGAAATAGCCACCGCCCAGGCTGTTGCGCAGGTACGTGACAGTACCTCCCACACCCGCGAAATCCTGACTCACGGAGACGTAGTAACCCTCATGGGGGTCGGTCTTGCTATCCCGCCGGTCGTACATGATGTCGTGACCGATGATGGACCGGAACTCGTCGCCCTCCTCCGCCTTGATGACATCAGACGCGTGGTTGTCGACGTTCTTCACCTCGTCGTACGAGAACTGATAGGAGATCGTGTGGCGGGTGTATTCGGTGAGATCATACCCCATGCGCAACCCGAAACCCGTGTTGTTCTCCTGGAACGAGCTCTCCTTCCGGTCAAATCGACGATGGAAGATATCGAAACCCGCAGACAAATCCTTGTCCAGGAAATAGGGGTCCGTGAAGCTGATATCCGCCGTCGACCGCCGACCGGAGATGTTGAGCTGGGCCCGCAGGTCATAGCCCTTTCCGAGCAGGTTGCGCTCCCGCAGGCCGACGTTGCCGAGCGGCCCGTCCGCGGTGGAGAATCCGGCGCCGAACGACAGCTCACCGGTCGACTTCTCAGCTACCTTGACCTTGATGATGGTCTTGTCCGGGCTGTCGGACGGAACGGCTTGGACGTCGACCGTCTCGAAAAAGCCGAGATTCTTTAGCCGCTGCTCCGTGCGGCGCAGCTTGGAGGTCGAGAAGGCGTCGCCTTCCGCCAGCCGGAATTCGCGCCGGATGACTTTGTCCTGGGTGCGAACATTGCCAGAGATGTCTATGCGCTCGACATAGACCTTCGGGCCTTCCTGAATGTCGTAGGTCAGGTTCAGAACTTTGTTTTCAGCGTCGCGGTCGATCCGGGGACGCACGTCGACAAACGCATACCCCAAACTGCCGACTTGATCGCTGATCGCCTGCACAGTCTCATCGACCAGGTCTGCGTTGTACCAGTCGCCTTCATCGGTCGTCACCAGCCCACGCAGCGACTCGGGGTCCAGATCCTTGAGGGTTGTCTTGATATCAACCGTACCGAGCTTGTATCGCTCCCCCTCCTCGACCGTGAACGTGATGAAGAAGGCCTCCTGATCAGGCGACAGCTCCGCCACCGCCGACACCACGCGGAAGTCCGCATAGCCTTC
>JAWKVL010000016.1:0-78213 GCA_041398065.1 Dongiaceae bacterium
CCGAAGGAGAAGTAGACCGAATTGATGAAGCTGACCGCAGTGCGGTCCTTGTCGACCACGGTCAGATAGGTCGTATCCGGATGCGGCAGCAGCTGGCTTTGCGGTACCTCATTCATTGCGCGCATCGGATCGATCGCGGCCGCCAGGCGCTTGGCATGGGCCCGCGACAGCAGGCGCTTCACGGGTACGGCGACATGCTCCGGGTCGGCCAAGTGTCGATCGCGCTCGGCATAAGCGAGCTTGCCCGCTTCGATCTGGGTGTGGCAGCGCTCGACGGACAGTGGACCATCGGCTACCGGGCATTCGGCGAGGATGTTGAGCAGCATCAGCGCAGTCAGACCCTGGCCCGGCGGCGGGCATTCCCACACCTGCGTGCCACGATAGGCGGTCGAGATCGGATCGGCATAGTCGCCCCGATGCCGCGCAAAATCGTCGCGCGTATGCAGACCGCCCTCCGCCTTCAAGCGGCGCACGATGTCGTCGGCGATCCAGCCGCGATAAAACGGATCCGCCCCATCACGCGCGATCGCTTTCAAGGCGCGGGCCAGCGCCGGGAACGCGATGCGGTCGCCGGCGCTCGGCGCCTTGCCCTTGGGCAGCAAGATTGCGCGCGCAATCGGATCCGCTCGCAACCGGTCGGCACTCCGGCGCCAGTCCACCGCGACTTTCGGCGCGACCGGGAAGCCTTTCGCCGCGAGCTGGATCGCCGGCTGCAGGAGCCGGTCGATGCCGAGCTTGCCGTGATCGTCGGCCAGCCGGCACCAAGCCTCGACCGCGCCCGGGACGGTCACGGAATGCACGCTGTCCGGCGAGATCGCGTTGATCCCGCGCTCCAGGAACCAATCGGCCTTGGCGGCGGCCGGTGCGCGGCCCGCACCGTTATAAGCGATCACCCGGTCACTGCCCTTGGGCGCGATCAGCACGAAGCAGTCGCCGCCGATCCCGGTCATGGCGGGTTCGATGACTCCAAGCGCGGCTGCGGCGGCAATTGCGGCGTCGACCGCGTTGCCACCAGCACGCAGGATGTCGATGGCGATCAGCGTTGCCAAGGGGTGGGAAGTCGCGGCGGCGCCGCGCTCGGCGATCACTGCCGAACGCCGCGGCTGGTCGTATTCACGAACTGGATCGAACAGGGGGAGACTCCCTCTTTGGAAAAGACGATGCAAGCTGTGCCTGGCCCGAACGGCGCGGCGAGTTGGACTCGCGGATGGAGAGTTGAGCCACGAAACGCCACATGGTGCAAGCCCGCGTTGCGAGCTTACCGGCGGCACGATAGGGTGCGGCAATTCGGGTGCCGAGACAGGGGAACGATGCGCACAAGCAGGCTCGCGATTGCGATCGCCATGATGAGCATATGGCTCGTCGGCGCGGCAAGCGCCGCGGACACATTGAAGGCCGCCATCGATCAAATGGGCGGGCACCCGTGCCGGATCGGCAATCTGACCTGCGTGTCGGTGGAGGTGCCGCTCGATTACCGCGCCAATGCAGGGCCTACGCTCAAGATCGAATTCTCGGTCAGCTACGCCAGCAAGGAAAGCAAGGGCATTCTGGTCTACCTCGTCGGTGGACCGGGCGGCAGCGGCATCGGCGTAGCGGACGACTATCTGGCGGCATTCGATCCACGGCTGACCCAGAACATGGACATCGTCTTCTTCGATCAACGCGGTGTCGGACCGGATCACGGTCTTGAGTGTCCGAAAGCGCAGGGCGCGTACGACCTGTCGGAGATCACCGTCGACCATCCCGCCGAGGCGATCGCGGCGGCGCGGAAATTTGCGACCGATTGCGCTGCGGAGCTGAAATCGCGCGACTTGCTGAATTTCGTCTCGACGGATCAGGCGATCCGCGATCTGGAGACGTTTCGCCAGAAGATCGGCGCGCCGAAAGTCTGGGTCTATGGCGAAAGCTACGGCACGCAGTTCGCCCAGCAATATGCCACGCTCTATCCGATCGCAATCAAGGGCGTGATCGTCGATGGCGTGGTGGACCTGACGCTCGACCTGAAAGCCTACTACGCATCCTACACCGAGAGCGCAGAGAAGATTCTGGCACGGGTATTCCGCGCCTGCTCCGAGATTCCAGGGTGCCGTGAAGACATGCAAGGCGACGCCGCGGCGGTCTATGATTCGCTGGTCGCGAGGCTGCCGGTCGGCGTCGACTTCCCGCTGGCCGACGGCACGACCGTCAAGCGCCGCCTGACCTCCGCGATGATGGACGCCGATGCGTTCTACGCGCTCTATGGGCCGGACGATCGCGCGACCTTTTTGCGCGCGCTGGCCGCGGCGTCGCACGGGCACTACCTGCCGTTGATGCGGCTGGCCTATTCGAATCTCGCGATCGATCCGCAAAGCGAGGAGGGCGCTGCCGATCCGAATTGGTTCGGCGCCGCCTACTACGCCATAACCTGCACCGACTACGGAGAAGGATCGACGGATGACGAAACGGCTGCGCGCGATATCCTGGAACAGGCGAGGGCCTTTGCTCCGCACGCGCCCCGCCTGTCGCGCTCCTATCTCGCCGAACGGTTGGCCTGTGCCTTCTGGCCGAAGCACGGGCCGGCCGAGCGGCCGAAGCCTTATGCAGGCGGGGATTTCCCGACCCTGATTCTCAACGCCGATGCCGACCCAATCACGCCGATCACCATGTCGTATGCGGTCCTGGATCACGCCAGGAACGCCTACATGGTTGCGATGCGCAATGGACCGCACGTGATCTGGGGGCGCGGGCTTGCCTGCCCGGATGAGATCGTGTTCGGCCTGATGTTGGACGGGACGAAGCCCGAGGCGAAGGAACAGGTGTGCCAGCAGGACTTCATCGGCACCTACACGCCGCTCACCCTGACGGGGATAAGCGCGGCCAGTGACGCCTTCCAGGTCGCCCGCGCGGTGGAAACCGAAATCGACCAGTCGCCGGAGCTCGGCAACTGGAACGGCAACGATCCACTCTCGATCGGATGCGACTACGGCGGCGCGATCGAAGTCAGCGCCGCGGAAGAGGGAACCGCTTATACCTTCAGCAAATGTGCCTGGTGGCCCGGTATGGTCATCGATGGCAGCGCCACGCAGATTGCCGAGGGCGCCGAGGATGTTGGATTGACGCTCGATTTAACGGTCAGCGGAACCCATCAAGGGCAATTCACCTATCGGCACAATACCACGACCGATGCCATGACGCTGACCGGCATCTATGACGGGAAGTCGATGGCGACGCCACGCCTGATGCCCTAACAGCGGCCGCACTTCTTCTTGCGCGATTTGACCGATCCCACGGCGCTTTCAGGCAAGCACGCGGATGCCGGTTTCCGCCATGTTGCGTCCGCTCCGCGGGCCGGCTAGGGCCCGGCGGGGCGGACCATTCCTCGGAGCGTGACTTGCCGATCCTCTTGGGGCTCGATACGGGCGGAACCTACACCGACGCGGTGCTGTTCGATCCCGCGCGCGCCGATGCCGATGGCGGCGTGATCGCAAAAGCGAAGGCGCTCACCACCAAGTACGACTTGTCGATCGGCTTGAGCGGCGCGGTCGAAGCAATCCTGCCGCACCTGCCGCAGGGGCGCGGAATCGCCGACATCGCCATGGTGTCGATTTCCACCACGCTCGCGACCAACGCGATCGTGGAAAAGCATGGTGCACCGATCTGCCTCATCCTCATGGGCTACGATGCCAAAGCGCTGGAGCGCGCGGGCCTGCGCCAGGCGATGGGCGGCGATCCGGTCGTGATGGTGATAGGCGGCCACAAGCCCACGGGAGAAGCGCAGGCGGAGCTCGACGTCGTGGCGGTGCGCGCAGCCATCGAGGAGCATGCGCCGAAGGTGGCGGCATTCGCGGTCAGTGGCTACTTCTCGGTGCGCAATCCCGCGCACGAAATCGCCGTGCGGGCTCTCGTACATGAAATGACCGGCAAGCCGGTGACGTGCGGGCATGAGCTGACCTCCAAGCTCGATGCGCCGCGGCGTGCGCTGACGGCCGCGCTCAATGCGCGCCTCATCCCGCAATTGCAGCAGCTGATCCAGGCGGTTGAAGGGCTGCTGGCACGCAAGGGCATCAAGGCCCCTTTGATGGTGGTGAAAGGCGATGGATCGCTCATCAAGTCCGATCTGGCGCTGACCTGTCCGGTCGAGACTATCCTTTCCGGGCCTGCTGCCAGCCTGGTCGGTGCGCGCCATTTGTCGCGCGAGGATGACATCCTGGTATCCGACATGGGCGGCACCACGACCGACATCGCGACCCTGCGCGGCGGCCGTCCTGTCCTGAACAAGGAGGGTGCAATCGTCGGCGGCTGGAAAACGATGGTCGAAGCAGTGGCGGTTCATACCTATGGCCTCGGCGGCGACAGCGAGGTGAGGATCGACGATCATCACGGTTTCATGGTCGGGCCGCGGCGCGCCGTACCGCTCAGCCTGCTTGCGACGCAGTTCCCCTCAATTCTGTTGACGTTGAAGGCGCAGGAGGCGAACGAAGAGATCGTTCCCTATCGCGGACAGTTCGCCTTGCGCCAGCGGCCGCTCGATGCCGGGCGGTCCAGCTTGAGCGCCGGGCAGCTCGAGCTATGGGACAGGCTGGAACATGGGCCGATCGCGCTGGCCGATCTCATTTACAGTCCGGCGATGCAGCGCCATCTTGGGCGGCTGGTCGATCGTGGACTGGTGGCGATCAGCAGCCTGACGCCCAGCGACGCGGCGCACGTGCTCGGCCTGCAGAAGCACTGGAATCGCGAGGCGGCGGAGCTCGGCGCGCGGCAATTCCTGCGCCGTCCGGCCAATCCGATCTGGAAACCGCCGGCCGATCACCAGCAGCTCTGCCGCGACGTGATCGAGCAGGTGGTGCGTCAATCCGGCGAGGTCATCCTCGACGCCGCGATCCGCGAGACCAGCGGCATCGATCCGCACCATTGGGGTCAGCTGGGCCGTGATCTCATTCGCAGGTCGCTTTCTTCAAGCCAGTCTGCCGACGCGTTGATCGTCGCTGAGCTTCGATTGAACGCCGCCTTGGCTGCGATCGGAGCGCCTGTCGCGAGCTACTATCCCGAGATCGCACGCCGCCTGCATACGCGTCTCGTGATCCCGCCGCATGCCGACGTCTGCAACGCCGTCGGTGCGGTCGCGGGCGGCGTGCTCCAGCGTGCTACCGCCACCATCACGCAACCACAGGAAGGATTGTTCCGCGCGCATCTCGCGACCGGCATCAAAGACTTTACCGATCTTGAGGAGGCGGCGCGCCATTGCTCGGAGCATGTCGGCACCGAGGCTGCGAATTTGGCGAGCCGGGCGGGCGCCGTCGAGATTCAGGTCAAGACCGAGCGTGCGGACAAAGTGTTCGAGCAGCCGACGGGCCTCAAGATCTTCATCGAATCCACGATCTCGGCGACAGCGTTCGGACGTCCGGGCCTCGCTGCCTAGCGACAACTACAGGACATTTTTCCGTCGCGCGCTCACCGAAAATTGCGCGGATCTTTACCCTCGATGCGCGACGCCACGCTATGCTCCTCGGGCGTACGGGGACAGATCGGCTGTGGCGGCGCGTTGCCGCCATATCGCGAGGGGAGGGCATCATGCTGCGCAGGATCCTGCTGGCGTCGCTGCTCGTGATTGCGAGTGCTGGCGTGCCGGCGTTGTCACAAGAACCGAACATGAAGGTCGAGGCCCACGGTCCGGACGGCAAGCCGGTCACCAAGGGTACGGTGATGACCATCCCGTTTGGCGACATCGCGCCAAAGAATAAGCTGACTCCCGGCGAGCTGGTCACGGTTGTCGTGCAAGACGATCAAGGCAATGGCGGGGCCAAGATGGTGGAAGTACCGAAGAGCGGGACGCTGGTCGTATCGATCGATCTGGCGCCTTCGAAGTCCACCGACACTTTCTTTGGTCTGTACCAGAAAGCGGAGAAAGCCAGCGCGGACGGCGACTTCGAAACCTACACCAAATATGCAATTGAAGCTAAGGAAGACGTGGACCGCAGATCGGAGGGCGTGGCGCAGGAGGAGAAGGCCGTCGACGAATGGGCGGAGCACAACGATCTTCCCGTCCTGACGTCCAGCCAGCTCGACGATGCCATTGAACGCGCCAAAGCGAATGGTCTGACCAAGAAGAACAGCACGGCGTTTCGACTGCTCGACCAATACCGTCGCTATCGGCGGGCCGTCGAATTGCATCGAGCGGCGGTCGACTACAACGACGGCCAGCTGAAGAATCTCAAGACACCGGAGAAGCAAGCGTCGATGGCGCCCGGCACCTGTCCCGAGGGGCAAGGCGGGGGATTGCTCGCCAGCTGGCTCAACAGCGCCACCGGAAGCGACCTGGCCGCCGTCTGCGACATCGATGTCAAGCGCGAGAAAGACAAGCACAATTCCAGAGGGCATGCTGAGCACCGCGACGATCACGGTCGCGATTGATGGCACGCCGGGCCACCTTCGCCGTACCGGGGTGTGACGGGCGGCACACGCATGCCGGATATCCGTGCCTCATCCGGTGACAATCGGTTCACCGCCACCTATTATTTTGCAGACCGGTCTGTTTACGAATCCGAGAGCCAAGTGTTTTTGGATTTGTTTCAATGGGATAGTTGAGGGCTGAATGTTGGATTCGCGGTGGAGTTGTCGAATTGCCGGTGCGCTGTGTCTGGCGCTGACGGCGCTTGGGTTGCCTGGTTCGGCCGTCGCAGAGAAGGGCGAACACAACATCGCGCTGCCGCAGCCCAGCCAGGCCGCCGAGCCGGCGACAGCGCCGAACCCGGCGGTGATCGGGATCGATGGCGCGATCGATCGATTGCAACAGAGCCAGCGCTTGGCGGATCTGCCGGTCGACTGGGCCGGATTGAAGGCGTTCTACGCCGGCGGCGGGCCGGCGCTCTGGGTGACACCGACCGACTATAGCCCCCTCGGTGCGCAGCTGCTCCATCAGGTTCCAAGGGCCGCGGCAGCGGGCATGCCCGTGGCGGCGCAAATTCAGTCGGCCCTCGGCGAATTGCCCCCGCAGGTCGCGTCGGCGTCACCGGCTGACGTCGAAGCACTGATGAGCGCCGTCTATGTCGCCGGCGCCTATGATTCGATCGAACCGATGGGCGCAAAGGCCGCGTCGGGGTCCGGACTGCTCGAGAACCTACGCCGTGCGAAGGATCAATCGCGGACGATCGCACTGGAGTATCCAACCTTCCACATGTTCTGGCGGCTCCACGCCGCGTTGCCGACCTATGTCGCGTACTACGAACGCGGCGGTTGGCCGACGGTCTCCGGCAGCGAAAAGCTCGAGCCCGGCGACAAGGGGCCGCGCGTGCATCAGGTCGCCGAGCGCTTGCTGGTGACCGGCGAACTGCCGGTGATGGGCGCCGATCCGGAGCTCTATGATCCGGCGCTCGAAGTCGCGGTGGAGACATTCCAACGCGCCCACGGCCTCAACGACGACGGCGTGATTGGCAAGCGCACGATCGAGGAAATGAATGTATCGGCCGAGACGCGGCTCAAGATGGTGCTGCTCAACCTGGACCGGATGCGCGCCGCGAGCCCGGACATGGAAGATCGCTTCGTCTTCGTCAACATACCGAGCACGGAGCTGCGCGTGATCGACGACGGCGTCACGACGTTCCATGCCAACGCCATCGTCGGCAAAGTGGCGCGCAAGACTCCGACTCTGCGAAGCGAGATCTTCCAGGCCAAGCTCAATCCGGACTGGACGGTGCCTGCCAAGATCGCGGCGATCGACATGCTGAGGCACGAACTGGATCAGCCTGGGTATTTCGCCAGCAAGAACGTTCGCGTCTTCACGTCAGATGGACGGCAGATTGATCCGCGCACGGTGAATTGGCGGGACGTGAAATCGAACGGCTACTTCCCCTACCGTCTGAAGCAGGACGCGGGACCGGAGAACGCCCTGGGCCCGATGAAACTGGATTTCCAGAACGACTATTCGGTGTTCATCCACGGCACCTCGGCGCCCAAGCTCTTCGCCAAGCAGGACCGGTTCTTTTCCTCCGGTTGCGTGCGTGTCGATGACCCGATCGGTCTCGCCACGTTCCTGCTGCAGGACGATCCGAGCTGGACCCGCGAGCGTGTCGAGGACGTGGTGAAGGGCGGCAAGACCACCTACGCCAAGCTGGCGCGGCCGATCCCCCTCCACATCGTCTACATGACGGCGTGGGTGGACGAACAGGGCATCGCCAATTTCCGCAACGACATCTATGACAACGACCCGAGCGTTTCGATCCCGAGCGGCCTTGCCTCTCCAACCCTGATCGCCGAGCAGCAGAACGCCGGCGCGGATGCGGGTCTGAAGCGCGGCAACAACAAGTAACCGCCGGTCGCTGGCATCCCAAGCAAGTGCAGGCGGCGGTTGCGCCACGCGCGCCGGTCGCGCCATGATGTAGTGGGGCGGCAGCCGGGGTGGGGCGAGTCGCCCGCTGCTCGTGGGGCGCAATACCGTGGAATTCTTCGAGTCCTTGTGGGGACTGCTCCTGGTCGCCGGCGGAGTCTTTTTCGTGCTGGTGGTGCCGGCGCTGAGCATCGTTGCCTATCGCGCGACTCAACGACTCGAGCGTGAGCTCACGGCTCTACGTCTTGAGCTGCGCAGCCTGCGCGATCGGCAGACCGCTGCCGACTACATGCCGCACCGACCATCACATCCGGTGGAACCGCCGCCCGAGCCTGCCGCGCAGCCTGCGGCACCAGCGTGGCCGGTGGTGCCAGAAGCGCCGGCCGGCGCCGACCTGCCGTCCGACGCTCCGCCACCTGTTCCGCCATTGGAGCCGGCGCCCGCCCGCGCCTCGGCTGAGCCTGCGCCCCGAGGCCTAGAGCAGCGGCTGGGGGCTCGCGGGTTCGTCTGGCTGGGCGGCGCCTGCATCGCGCTTGCCGGCGCATTCCTCGTCAAATACTCGATCGATGAAGGGCTGCTCGGGCCGGGCATGCGCGTCGTGCTCGGGCTGTTGCTCGGTGTCGTATTGCTGGTGGCAGGCGATTTCATGCGCCGTAAGTCGGCCACCATCGGGCAGGCACTGACCGCGGCCGCGATAGCGGACCTCTATGCCAGCCTGTTCGCAGCGACGGCCCTCTATCAACTCATCGCGCCGGCCTTGGCTTTCGCGGTGCTGGCCGCGCTGACCTTCGTCGCCATCGGTTTGGCACTGCGACATGGTCCCTTTGTCGGCCTGGTCGGTCTCGCAGGCGGTTTTTTGACACCGGCTCTGGTGTCGACCGGGGAGCCGCATCCAGCAATTCTCTTCGGCTTTCTCTATCTGTTGCAGTTGGGTGCGCTGTGGCTGGAGCGCCAGCGCGGCTGGTGGTACCTGCCCGCCATTGCCAATGCCGGGGGCCTGGGCTGGGCGCTGCTTGTCATTTCGATGGTATTGCCGGCAAGCAACTGGATCGATGACGCAGCGCTGCCGGTCTATCTGATTGTCGTCGCGGCGAGCGTGTTCTGGCTGTCGCCACGTGCGACCGCGTCATTGGCCCGGTCGCCAACGCGTATCGTCAGCTTGGCGAGCGCGGTCGCAGTCGCGCTTCTCATGCTGCTGTGGCTGGTCGAGGGCAATTTCCAACCGGGCGATTGGGCGTTTGCGGCGCTGCTTGCAGTGATCGGCGCCGTGAGCGGCCGGTTGCGGCCCGAACATGAGATTGCGGCGTTCGCATTGGCTTCGGTTCCGGTGCTTGGGCTTCTGACCTGGAACTTGAGCTACCACCCGGGAGTCGAACTCGACCTCTATCTGTGGATCGCGGGCTTGGTCGGCGTGTTGGGGACGGCGGGCGGTTATGGCTTGTTGTGGGGCGCGCGCAACCCCGAACGCTGGTCTCTTCTTTCGGCGGTGTACGGCGCGGCGGTTCTTGCTATCGCCTATTGGCGGCTGCGCGGCGTCGACTTGCTGCTGCCATGGTCCATCATCTGCCTGATTGTTTCTGCCGTGCATCTGGTGTTCGCCGAGCGGCTGCGGATTTGGCGGTTCAAGGATCGGTTCTATCGGCGCGCGTTCGGCGTGCATGCACTAGCCTGCGCCGGATTCCTTGCAGCCGCGGTTCCGCTGTGGGTCGAGCGCGAATGGCTGCCGGTCTTTTGGTCTCTGTTGCTGCCCCTGATCGCGTGGGTGGCCAACAAGATCGATGAGCCATGGCTGCGTCGCGGGTTGTGGGTAGCGGCGCCGGCCGTCCTGATTGCGGTGCTGGTCTCCGGCTTCCCGGCCGGCGAGCGACCGATCTTCAATTGGCTGGCCTGGGGTCTCGGCGTACCGACCTTGTGCTTCATTGCGACGGCCTGGCTGGTGCGGCGCGCCAGCGATTTGCGGCTGATGCTGATGTTGCAGGCGGGCGCGCTCATCCTGGGATTCCTGCTGGTGACGCTGGAAATCCGCCACTTGTTCCATGGCGCGGCCTTCAAGTCCGCGCCGCTCGGATTTGCGGAAGCGGGGACGCTGACGTTGCTGTGGGGCGTGCTGGCGCTGGCAACCTGGCGGATCGCGCAGCGACGCGGCGAAGCGCGGCTGCGCTGGATCGCCTACGGATTGGCGGCACTGTCGATTCTGCTGACGGTCGTTGTGGTCTGGGGCATGGCCAATCCGCTGCTCAACCCGATCCCGATTTACGGTCCGCCGATCCTCAACACGGCGCTCTATGTGTTCGGCAGCGGATTTATTCTCTTCATGGCGATGGCGAATGTGGCGCGGCGCTCGAAGCTCGATGCAGCGCAGAGACAGACCACAACCGCTCTCACGGGCGCGGTCGCCCTGGCCGACGGCCTGCTCGGTGTCAGCGTCCTGAACCGTCAGCTGTTCCAAGGCGAGCTGGTGGCGTTTCAGTACTACTCCCCGCTTTGGAGCGACGCCGAATATTACGGCTATTCGGTCGCCTGGCTGATCTATGGCGGGCTCATCCTTGCGCTGGCGATCTGGCGCCGACTGCCCGCCTTGCGCCATGCGGCCGCCGGCATCGTCGTGCTCGTGGTCTGCAAGGTTTTCCTGGGTGATGCCAGTGGGCTCACCGGGCTCTATCGTTTCGCTTCGTTTCTCGGCCTCGGGCTCACCTTGATCGCGCTCGGCTATCTCTATCAGCGCATGCTGAGACGCGCAGACGGTTGAGCCGCAATTCGCCGGATTGAATGCGCGGTGAATATGAGGCGAGCCGGCACAGCCTGGGCGGTTCTCCCTATTCCTCCACCCAGGCAACGCGCAGGATGTTGGTGGAGCCCGGTGTCCCGAACGGCACGCCGGCAGTGATCACCAACCGCTCCCCGACCTTCGCCATCTCCTGCTTCAGTGCGATGCGGCAGGCCTTTTCGACCATCTCCGAGAATCGCTTGAGGTCGGAGATCAGGACGCAATGCGCGCCCCAGGCGAGCGACAGGGCGCGCGCGGTCGACAACGAAGCGGTGAGGGCGAGGATCGGCACTTCGGGCCGCTCGCGCGCAACCCGCAGGACGGTGGAGCCCGAGGTCGAAAAAGTCACGATCGCGGCAACCGACAGGGTATGAGCCACCTGCGCGGCAGCGGCGCTGATCGCATCATGCCCGGTCGGTTGCGGATCGGGATGCCGGGCATCGAGGATCTGGCGATAAGCGGGGTCGCACTCCACGCGTTCGATGATGCGATTCATCATCGCGACGGCTTCGACCGGATAGTCGCCGGAAGCCGTCTCCGCGGACAGCATCACCGCATCGGCCCCGTCATAGATGGCGGTCGCAACATCGGACGCCTCGGCCCGCGTGGGCGCCGGCGAATGCACCATCGAGTCCAGCATCTGGGTCGCCACCACCACCGGCTTGCCGGATTTGCGGCCCGCCGAAATGATCCGCTTCTGGATGGCGGGTACGTCCTCGGGCGGCATCTCGACGCCGAGGTCACCGCGCGCAACCATCACCGCGTCCGACAGATCGATGATCTCTTCCAGCCGCTCGATCGCGGCGGGCTTCTCCAGCTTGGCGATCACCTTGGCACGGCCGCCGATCAGCTTGCGCAGTTCTGCGACATCCTCGGGGCGCTGCACGAACGACATGCCTACCCAGTCACAGCCGAGGTCGATGCCGAAGCGCAAATCGGCGCGATCCTTCTTGGTCAGCGGCGAGAGCGGCAGCACGACATCCGGAACATTGACGCCCTTGCGGTCGCTGAGCCTGCCGCCGACGACGACTTCACACTCGGCGAAATCGTTGCCGCATTTCTTGACCCTGAGGCGCAACCGCCCGTCGTCCAGCAGCAGGTTGGTGCCGATCTTCGCGGCCTGGAAGATCTCCGGGTGGGGCAGCTGTGCGCGCTTGGAATTGCCCTTGGCATCGTCGAGATCGAGGCGATAGGTCGCGCCGGTCTTCAACTCGACCGAGCCGCCGACGAAGGTGCCGACCCGCAGCTTCGGGCCCTGCAGGTCCATGAGGATCCCGATCGGGCGCTCCGTCTCCTCTTCGATTTCGCGGATCAGGTCGTAGCGCGCTCGATGATCGTCATGGGTGCCGTGGCTGAAATTGAGGCGGAACACATCGGCGCCGGCGCGGAAGAGCGCCGAAATCTGCTCGCGCGTCGACGTGGCCGGCCCCAGAGTCGCCACGATCTTGGCTTTGCGCTGTCGTCTCATTGATGAATGCCGCCTGGTCTTATGCCTGTGACCGGACCAGGATTGCGCGGAAGTCGTTGACGTTGGTCCGCGTCGGCCCGGTAACGATCAGGTCCCCCAATCGAGAGAAGAACCCATAGCCATCGTTGTTGGCAAGCATTGCCTTTGCGTTAATGCCGGCGGCCGCCGCGCGCGCCAGGCTGTCCGGTGTCAGCAGAGCGCCCGCATTGTCCTCCGTACCGTCGATGCCGTCGGTGTCTCCGGCCACCGCCGAAATGCCGGGATGGCCATCAAGCGCGACCGCCAGCGCCAGCAGAAATTCGGCATTGCGACCGCCACGGCCCTGACCGCGAACCGTCACAGTGGTTTCGCCGCCGGAGATGATAACGGCGGGCGCCGGCAGGGGCTGGCCATAGCGCGCGACTTGGCGGGCAATGCCGCCATGGACCAGCGCGACGTCGCGCGCCTCCCCCTCCAGATCGCCGAGAACGATGGGGGTGAGGCCCTCCTTGCGCGCCAGGTCCGCGGCCGCCTGCAGCGCGCCCTGCATGGTGCCGAGCATCCTGATCTCGCCGTGCGCCAGCCGCGGATCATCGGGCTTGGGCGTTTCGGACTTGGCCGAACCCAGCAAGCGGGACGCGGCCGGCTGGTCGATGCCGTATTTGTGCATCACGGCCAGCGCGTCGAGACGCGTCGATGGATCCCCCACGGTCGGGCCGGAGCCGATGACGGAGGGATCATCCCCCGGCACATCCGAGATGAGGAGCGTGACGACCTTGGCCGGGTGCGCGGCCGCCGCCAGGCGACCGCCCTTGATCGCGCTGAGGTGCTTCCGCACGCAATTCATCTCGGCGATGTTGGCGCCGGACTTCAGCAATGCCTTGTTGATCGCCTGCTTGTCGGCGAGGGTCAGGCCCTCGCCGGGAATGGCGAGCAAGGCCGAGGCGCCGCCGGAGATGAGGCACAGCACGAGATCGTCCTCGGTCAGGCCCTGTGCCATCGCGAGAATGCGCCGCGCGGCCTGCTGGCCGGCGGCGTCCGGCACCGGGTGGGAGGCTTCCACGACCTCGATGTGACGGCACGGCAGGCCGTGTCCATAGCGCGTGACGATGAGGCCGGAGAGCGGCCCCGGCCAGTGATCCTCCACTGCCTTTGCCATGGCGGCGGCGGCCTTGCCGGCGCCGAGCACGATGGTCCGGCCCTTGGGCGGACCGGGAAGATGGGGCGCCAGAATCTTCAGCGGATCGACTGCGCCAATGGCGGTCGCAAACAACCGCCGCAAGATATCCCGATCGTCAGTCACAGCATCTCCCCGTCTTTGCCCGGCACTCTATGGGCGCGGTTGTGCCGGTCAAGTCGAAGGAGCGACAGGTTTGGGCGGCAGCGCGTCTTGCGGTACCTGTGAGGCATTCTTGGAGGCCGGTGCGGCCGGTCGTGGCCGCGCCACGAAGATACCCGCAAGCACGGCAAGGCCGCCCCCGATCTGGGCCACAGTCAGGGACTCGCCCAGGATCATCCAGGCGAACAGGCCCGAGGCCACGGGATTCAACAACAGGCTGACCGAGGAGAATGCAGCTGGAAGATGGCCCAGCGCCCAAGAGATCAGGCCCTGGCCGATGGTCTGGCTGACGAAGGCGAGGCCGGCGACGGCCAGCCAGCCATGAAGCGTCTGCGGTACCACCTTGTCCTCGGTGAGCAAGGCGGCAGGCAGCAGCCACATTGCCGTGAAGGCGCTGGTCCAAAACATCACTTGCGCCAGCCCGACAGTGCTGCGGGCGGCCTTGACCCCGCGCAGATAACCGGCATATCCGATCGCCCCGAGGGTGGCCAGCAACAGGCCCAGCCAATCACCCACGGCAAGTGCGCGATCACCGCCCAGGACGAGCAGGACAACGCCCCCCAGCGCGACCCCGAGGCCGATCAGGAACCGCGGCGAGAACCGCTCCTTGAACAACACAAAACCAGCGAGCGCGACCCAGATCGGCGCGGTATTGCCGAGCAATGTGGCGATGCCGACTTCGATCAGTTTCAGCGACCAGTGCCAGACGATGAGGTCGAAAGCGAGGAAGAAGGCAGCGACGTGAATGCCAACCCAACCGCGCCATCCGATACGCGGCAGTCTGCCGCCGGGATGATGGAGTGCCGCGAGCCATAGCCCGACAGCCATCACGGGCAATGGCAGTGCCATACGAAAGAATGCCGTAGAGATCGGCTGAACCTCCGACAGCTTGACGAAGATGCCGGAGAACGAGATCGAGACCGCGCCGAGCAGCAGAATTGGCAGCGCCAGATGGTCGGCAACGGGCCGGTCTGCGAGGGGCTGTGGTGTGGCCATTGCAAGGGGGCGGGTCTGATCGACAAGAAGGTGCGCATCTTCTATGCTTGGCGCCTTATTTCGGTCAATCTTGCGGTCATGCAGGACGCTCAGCCCACATCAGCGCAATCCACATTGCTGGGTCCGGACGACCCGGCACCGTTCTCCGTATTCCATCGGGAGGGGCGCGCGGAACTCGTCATGTTCTGTGATCATGCCGGCCGCGCCTTTCCGGGCAGGCTGGGCACGCTGGGATTGGGGCCGCGCGAACTCGACCAGCATATTGCCTGGGACATCGGCATCGCCGGGCTGGGCCGGAGGCTGGCGAAGTCGCTCGATGCGCCGTTCTTCATGACAGCCTATTCGCGGCTGGTGATCGACTGCAACCGGCACCTCGACGATCCGACCTCGATGCCGCAGGAAAGCGACCGTGTCCGCGTGCCTGGCAATCGCGGCCTGAGCGCCGCAGACCGCCGACAGCGGCAGGAGGAAATCTTCCGGCCCTATCACGCTGCACTCGCGCGGGAGATCGAAGGGCGCATCGCGGCCGGACGTACTCCGGTCATTATCTCGCTGCACTCCTTCACGCCGGTCATGAACGGATTCCAGCGGCCATGGCATGTCGGCGTTCTGTGGAACCGTGATGCACGCATGCCCGTGCCGCTCATGCGTCGTCTGGCCGAAGAGCCGGGACTGGTGGTGGGCGACAACGAACCCTATTCGGGGCGTGACGGCCATGGATACTCCATCAAGGCGCACGCAGAGGCGCTGGGGCTCGCGCATGCGCTGCTGGAGATCCGCCAGGATCTGATCGCTGAGGAAGCGGGACAGGCGCACTGGGCCGGCATTCTGCACCGCGTGCTGAAGGACGTGCTCGGCAATCCGGCCCTGCACGAGATCCGCCGGCAGCCGGAGGTCGCGCCGTGATCAAGGAGCCGGCCTTCACGCTCGGCATCGAGGAAGAATATCTGCTGGTCGATCGCGAGACCCGCGATCTTGCGACCAATCCGCCGCCGGAACTGTTCGAGGCGGCGAAGATTGCGCTCGGCGAGCGCGTCACGCCGGAATTCCTGCGTTCGCAGATCGAAGTTGGCACGACCATCTGCGCGGATCTTGATGACGCGCGCCGGCAGTTGCGTCAGTTCCGTACCGTGGTCGGAGAGCTGGCGAGCCACCACGGGCTTGCGCCGATCGCGGCCTCGACCCATCCGTTCGCGGACTGGTCGCGGCAGATGCATACCGACAAGGAGCGCTACAACATGCTGGCGCGCGATCTCCAGGCGCTGGGCCGGCGCTTGCTGATCTGCGGCATGCATGTGCATGTCGGTCTCGAGGATCCGGAGCTGCGCATCGACTTGATGAGCCAGGCCTCATACTTCCTGCCGCATCTGCTGGCGCTCTCCACCTCCTCGCCGTTCTGGCAGGGGGAGGATACCGGGCTCAAGAGCTTCCGCCTCGCCGTGTTCGACGAGCTGCCACGCACGGGCCTGCCGGAGATCTTCGATTCCTGGGGCGAGTACGAGCGGCACCTCAAGGTGCTGGTCAAGGCCGGGTTGATCGAGGACGGCACCAAGCTCTGGTGGGACCTGCGCCCGAGCGCGCGCTTCCCGACCTTGGAGCTGCGCATCACCGATGCCTGCACGATGCTCGAGGATACGCTGTGCGTGGCGGCGATCTATCGCTGCATCCTGAGGATGCTGTATCGCCTGCGCCGGTCCAACCAGCGCTGGCGGCGCTACGCGGCGATGCTGATCAACGAGAATCGCTGGCGCGCGCAGCGCTACGGCATCGACGAGGGACTGGTCGATTTCGGCAAAGGCGAGATTGCGCCGGTGCCCGACCTGATCGAGGAGATCATTGACCTCGTGACGCCGGATGCCCAATTCTTCGGTTGTGAGAAGGAGCTGCTGCATGCGCGCACGATCATCGCGCGCGGCACCTCCGCCCACCGGCAGGTGGCGCTCTACCGCCGGGCGATCGACGACGGGATCGAACGGGAGCAGGCGCTGCGCATGGTGGTGGATCAGCTGATCGCGGAAACTCTGACATTCGAGTGAGGTACAAGATGGACGACAAGACCCGCACCGAGCTGGAGGCCGCCGCGTTCCGGCGCCTGGTTCAGCATCTGCGCGAGCGCACCGACGTGCAGAACATCGATCTGATGAACCTGGCCGGCTTCTGCCGCAATTGCCTCTCCAAATGGTACCGCGCCGCCGCCGAGGAGAAAGGGGTGGCGCTGAGCGACCCCGAAGCGCGCGAGATCGTCTACGGCATGCCGTACGACGAGTGGAAGGCGAAGCACCAGAAGGAAGCGAGCGGCGCGCAAAAGAAGGCTTTCGCCGAGACGCATAAGCACTGATCTCGGTGCAGTTTCAACCGACTACTTTGCCGATCGATGTTCGTGTGCACATTGTTTTCATGTATTCGCCGGTTCGTCGCTCCGCAGGGCTCGTAGCAGCCACATAGATTTGGCTCTGAAACGCGCACGTAAATTCGTTGGCGGTCTCGGGTCCCCTAATGACTTCGAGCGCGGAATTGGTTTGGCAATCGGCAGGAGCGACATTGATGGAACACACGAGGATCAAAACTTGGAACATGGCCTGACGTCTCCCACGTTTGTGGCGATGATGCGGCGCCAGTCCTGACCCATTTGGTTATCGTGAGTGCATCTGCCGGCGCTCTCTCCTCATTTACCAGCAAGCCGTGAGCTGACCGTGAGCCGGCCAACCGTCTCGATTGCCCCAGTCGTGAGTTGCGCGTAAAATTTTTGATCGGCTCCCCGCACCGAACAACCGGCTGCGATATGGACGCCCGTAGCGATCATTCAATGCGCGTGGACTTACTCGGGGGAATTGCGGTTGCGACGGCAGACGGTCGGGACGTGACACCGCCCGGCAGGAAGTTGCGCGCGCTGATGGCTTGTCTGGCCCTGTCACCCAAACATGGGTGGCCACGCGAGCGACTGATGGAACTTCTGTGGGGTGATCGCGACGAGGAGCAGGCGCGGGCCAGCCTGCGGCAAGCACTCGCTGAGCTGCGCCGCATTCTGGGCGAGCCGAGCCCGTTCCGCTCCGATCGAGAAACAATCGCATTCGATGCCTCGGTCGCCAATGTCGATGCCGTCGAATTCGTCCGGCTGGCGGAAGCCGGTGACTTCGCTCGTGCTGCTGCGCTATATCGCGGAGAGCTGCTGGACGGTCTCAACCTGCCTAATGCCAGTTTCAACGACTGGTTGGGGGCCGAGCGTAGGCGGCTGCACGATGTGGCCATCCATGTGCTGTCGCACCTGGTTGCCATCCAGAGCGGCGAAACAGCCATCTCGACCGCACAGAGGCTGCTGGAGTTGGATCCCCTCCGCGAGGAGAGCCATCGGACATTGATGAGTCTCTATCTCAGCGCCGGAGAACGCGCTCAAGCCTTGCGCCAGTACCAAACCTGCTACGACTGTCTGCAGAAAGAACTGGGAGTGAAACCCGAGCCGGAGACCGAGAAGCTGCTCAAGAAGATCCAAGACCGAAAGTTCGAGAGCAGTCGGCCGGCGATGGGAGTCGAGCCACCAACAGCGGTTCGGGCTGCGAACACTATCACGCGTACAGATTCGGTGGTCGTCGGACCACGCGGATGGTGGCGCATCGCGATTGCGATCATCGCGCTGGTGACCGCTTTGTCGGTTGCGGCGTACATCCTTCAATCCCGCCGCCCGGCACCCCCGACCGCCGCCTCGCCCGAAGCTGCGCTTGGGCTCCCTGTCGTTCTGGTCCTGCCGTTTCGGAATCTGACAGGCGATCCCGCGCAGGACAATATGGCTTTGGGAATCGCGGAAGACCTCCGTGACCAGTTGTGGAACTACCCCGAATTTCAGGTGGTGTCTGGCACAACTGCCGACCGTGTTGCCGGCACAGGAGCACACTTCATCATCGAAGGCGCGATTCGTCGTACGGACGCCAGGATGGTGGTCACCGCCCAATTGGTCGCCGCCGCCACGGGCGTCCATTTGTGGTCCACTCGCTTCCAGGAACCGGCTTACGATCCTGTCGCGCTGGAGAAGGCCGTCGCGGTGAGGCTTGCTGATTCCCTCAGTGGGATGACCGGCGAGATGAGACAAGCCTATGATGGCATAGCCTTCAGCAAACCAGAGGCAGAGCTGACCGAGTATGACTATTACGTCATGGGACATTCATTTCATCACAGTCCCAAGGTCGAGCGCTTTGTCCGCGCGCGAGAAGTGTATGAAAGAGGGCTGGAGCGCTACCCCAATTCGGTCCTGCTGCGCGTCAAACTTTCACTGTTCTATGCCTCAAGTCTCTTCCGAGGAAGCGGGGATCCAGCTGTCAACACGGCGCAAACCACGGCGTATGCCGGTGCCGCCGCGCGATCTCTCGCAGCCGGGAAAAGGTCGCGCTTCGAAACGTCTTACCTACACTGGGCGGCCACGTACGCCGACCGGATCAGGGGCGATTTTCGCGCATGCATGGCAGATGCCGAAGCGGGAATCGCGCTCAACCCTAACGATGCGATGCCGCACGCTGACCTGGGTGATCAGATCGCCGTTTGCGGCAACCCGGACAAGGGTGTCGAATGGGCGGAGAAGGCGATGCTCCAGCAGCCCGATGGACCACCCGAGGCGCCCGACTTCCACAAGGATGCCTTGTCGTGGGCGCTCTACCTGGCGGATCGGTGCGGCGACGTGCTGCCCGTGATCGAGTCCATGCAAAACACGCCGCTCCAGGTGCTGGCCGCATGCCAAGTGAGGCTCGGCCGCTTGGAGGATGCTCGGCGCGCCATGGCAGCCTTCGTCGAAGCCAACCCCGGCTGGACGCTGCGAGACGAGGCGGCATTTCCCCTCAAAATGGCACCGCCGATGCTCGATCGGTGGCTCGCCGACCTGCGCGCGGCGGGAATGCCGGAGTAACAACACCGAGGCCTGGGCGAAGCACACCTTCCGCTGCGTCAAATGCCATGCATAACTGTCCTTGGCCAAGCTACCCATGGATCAAACGAGAGGCTGACCCGGTGACATCACTGATCGACCCAACTCTGCTGTTGCCGGCTTTGCTGGCGGCGATGGCCTATACCCTGACGCCTGGGCCGGCATTCCTCGCATTGCTCGGCATCGGCGCCACACAGGGGCGGCGTGCGGGTGTCGGTTTCCTGGCCGGACACCTGGCGGGCGACGTGGTGTGGGCGTCGCTCGCGCTGGTCGCCATTATCGGCGCGCAGTCGCTCGGCACCGCGATGTTCGACTTGTTGGGCCTGGTCTGCGGAACCTATCTGTGCTGGCTCGGCTGGAAGGCCGCGAGCACGCGGCGCGGCGTCGATCCGCAATCGGCGGTCGGCGCGCGACGGCCGCTCTTTCGCGGGCTGGCCTTCGGCCTGATGAATCCCAAGGGCTATCCGGTGGCGCTTGCGACCTTCACGTCATTGCTGGCCGGCCGGTCACAGGATCTGAGCTGGGAACGGATGCCGCCCCTGCTGCTCGCGGCGTTTGCCGGATTCGTGCTGGCCGACGGAGTGCTGGCTTACATGGTCGGCGCCGGATTGGTGCGCCGCTTCTATCGCCGCCATCAGCTGTGGGTGACGCGCGCCTCCGGCCTGCTCTTCATCGGCTTCGGGCTGAATGCCCTGTGGCATTCGGCCCACGGTCTGTGGACGTCCTGGCGTCGCGGCTAGCTGCGCAGCACCGATTTCAGGAAGCCCTGCACCTCGCCGTGCAGCTTGCCGGATTGCTGGCGGAGCGCCTGGGCCGCGTTCGAGAGCATGTCGGCGCTCGAACCCGATTCATCCGCGGTGCCACGCACGCTCTCGATGATGGTGGCCGTGGTCTGCGAGCTCTGCGACATGCCCTGCGCACTCCTGGCGATCTCCTGCGTCGCACTGCCCTGGCGTTCGACGGCGTGAGCCATCTCGTCGGAGATCGACTTGATCTCGCGGATCGTGTCTGCGATGCCGTGGATTGCATCGACCGCCCGGCCGGTTGCGGCCTGGATAGCGGAGATCTGGGCGGAGATTTCCTCGGTTGCACGGGCTGTCTGGGTCGCCAGATTCTTCACCTCCGACGCGACGACCGCGAAGCCCTTGCCTGCCTCGCCGGCGCGCGCGGCCTCGATGGTGGCGTTCAGTGCCAAAAGGTTTGTCTGACCGGCGATCTCGTTGATCAGTTGAATTATGTCGCCGATCTTCTGTGCTGCCGTCGACAGCTCGAGCACAGACTGGCTGGTGCCATCCGCCTGCGTGACCGCGCTTGCGGTGATGTCGGCGGAGCGGCGAGCCTGGCCGAGGACTTCTGATACCGATGCGCTCAGCTCCGTGGCTGCTTGCGTGATGGATTGTGCATCGCTCAATGCGGCCCGCGACGCCTCGGCCGCCTCGCCGGCGCTGCCGGACGAGCGATGCGCCTGTTGGACCATCGTTTGCGCAAGATTTGCAGCCTGCTCAGACTTCACGCTGACATCATCGACCAGCGAAGCGACAGCTTGCTCGAACTGCGCGGCGATGCCGCTGCGCATGGTGTCGCGCTCCGCCTTGGCACGGGTCTGTGCTTCAATCTCATGCTGGCTGGCGGCACGCGCCGCCTCCGTGGCTTCGTTGGCGGCGTTCAACGCCTGCTCGGCATTGGTCAGGGCCTGAGCCAAGTAGCGCGCCACGACGATCAGGACGCCGGCCTCGATCAGCACGATGACCGCGTGCAGCACCACCCGCCCCAGCGCGGCGCCATCGGGAAACACGAGCGCCGGCAACACGAAATTGAGAATGAGGTGATGCAGCGCGACGGTTACCGTTGCCGCCAGGATGGCGCGCCAGTCGCAGAACGCGACCAGCATCGCCAAGCTGGCGAAGAAATACATGTGGACGTCAATCTGCCAGGGATCGCCCCGCATGGCGGCGAGCACGCAGGACACGGTCAGCATCATGGCAACGGCCAGGAACAGTCGCTGGGCGGCGCCACCGCCTTGGAATGCCATGAATCCTGTTGCGGCAGCGATGCCGGTCATCACGCCGCTCTGCCATCCGGGCGAGCCCTGCATCAGCCATTCCAACCCGACCACCAGCGGCAGGTGCGCGGCAACATAGATGGCAAGAAAGCGTGCCGTGCGGACGCGCAAGGCCTCGACTGCATTCATGGCGTGTTTCCTCGAGATTGGCTGGCCAAGCATCCAAGCAGGCCGTCAAAGCGCACGACCAGCCAGGCGCCGGAGTGATAGAGACGGCCGACAAAGCCCGGCTCGTCGGAGACCGCTATGACGCCGCTGTCTGTGGTCGCGATTGCCCGGCCGCCGGCAGCTGCGACGATGCCGAGCGCCTTACCGGCCGACGCGATCACCGCAACACGCTCGCCATCGGCGGGCAATACTTGCGGAGCCGCGATGCCGGCAAAGCCGAACAGCAGCAACCCAAGGGATGGGCCGAGGACCTTGAGCCTTCGGGCAGACGTCATTGTTGTACCCGGACCGCATTCCATGGCAGGGCGTAATGCTGTCTTTGTGAGAGATGCTGAGTAAACGCCCGGTTAAGAACGGTATCTTGCGAGCCCGCAGACTCGCCTTCCGCATTCAATCCTAGCTGGACTGCGCGATGGCCGTTGGCCGCCGTGACGGCCAGACGATGACGGCGAGCCCGATCAGGATAATGGCGCCTCCCGCAAGGAGCGACGTGCGCAACGGCTCGCCGAGATAGAGCACGCCCGTCGCCACGCCGACCGGCGGCATCAATAGCGAGAACGGCAACAGCTGATCGATCCGGTTGCGCACCAGCAGCTTGTACCAAAGCATGTAGCCGCCGGCGAAGCCAATCAAGGCGATGGCGACCAGCGCCGCCCAATCCTGCGCGGTCGCGCGTGCCAGCCAGCCAAGCTAATCGCGCTCCAGCAGCAGGCTGGCGATCAGCGCCTGCGGCCAGGCGTGGCGCGCCATCGCGGCATAGAACGTTGCGCCGCTGTCGCTGCAGCGCAGGCGTATCAGGATCTGCGCCGTTGCCCAGGCGAGTGAGCCGACGGCGATCATGAGGATACCGATCCAGGAATTGCCGCTGCCCGGCGCGCCGATCACGATCGCCACCCCCGCAAGCGCCACCGTGCAGCCGACCCCGTTGCGCAGGCTGGGCCGGTCGATGCGCGCAGCCCACGACATCAGGACCGCGAACGGCACGGTCAGCTGCAGCAGAAGATTGGAGGTCGACGCCGGCAGCATGGTCAGGCCGAAGGCCAGCAGACAGCTTTGCGCGCTGCCGCCCAGGGCCGCGATCAGCATCATCCACAGGAACGGCGTGCGGCTGCGCGGCGCCAGTGGCGTGACGATCAGCGCGATGATGGCATAGACCAAGGTGATGAAGAGGAGCGGCGGAAACGCGGCCATGGTCGGCTTCATCAGCGTGAAGCCCACGCCCCAGATCACCTGGACCAGGACGGCAAGGCCGATATCCTTCGTTGGCATGAAACGCTCGAGGCGAGGAGGATTGTTGCGACAATGCCCCGCCCGCGACCGCGGTGCAAGCAGCCCACGTTATCCACGTTATCCACAGCCGTTCGGCGCTTGTTCCGACCGGCGCGGCAAGTCTAGAGTCGCCGCCGTTCCGATTCGGGGCGGACCTTGTTCATTGGTGGCGGAGTAGATCATGGCGGATGCGGGTGGCATTGCGGCAGACCGGCTGAAATCCTTCATCGAGCGCATCGAGCGCCTGGAGGAGGAGAAATCGGCGATCGCTGGGGATATCCGCGAAGTCTATTCCGAGGCGAAGTCGACCGGCTTTGAAACCAAGATCATGCGCCAGTTGATCCGCTTGAGGAAAATGGAAACTCACGACCGGGAGGAGCAGGAACAACTGCTCGATCTCTACAAACGCGCCGTCGGCATGGTCGCGTAGCGGGGCAGATGCCCCCAGCGTCGCCTTCCGGGACCTGACAGGCACGGCGCGGGTGCTATGATGCGGCCATGGGCGACCTTGGCGGCATCAAGCTCATCGAGGCATCGGAACTGAACTCCGAGATCGTGCGCGCCGTCGTCGAATACTGGCTGAGCAAGCGGGTGGGGAATGCTCCGCCCGACGCGGGATCTTTCGATCCGCTCGATGTGCCGCGCCTGCTGCCACACGTCATGCTGAAGGACGTCCAACGCGACCCTTGGGATTTCCGGTACCGAGTTGTCGGCAGCACTGTGCGCGAGCACTCGCGCGACAACTGGACGGGCAAGTGGATGTCGCAGGTGGAGGGCCAGGGCGAAGGATCGACGGTCTTCAGTGTCATGCGCTGGGTCAGCGAACAGGGCAGGCCGGCGATCTTCCGGCCTCCTTATGTCGGACCGCACAAGCAATTCAAGTATTGCGAAGCGGCGGTGCTGCCATGGGCCAACAGCGACGGATTGATTGGGCGCGTGCTGGTTGCGGTCGACTTCCTGACGGCGTAGCGCTGCTTAGTGCTCTCGCGGGCCGGCGTGGTGGCAGGCGACATAGTGAGTCGGGCTGGCGGGCAGCAGATCCGGCATCTGCTGCGCACAGATCTCGGTCGCGCGCGGACAGCGGGTCCGGAACGGGCAGCCTGACGGCGGATTGAGCGGCGAGGGCAAATCGCCCTTCAGCACAATGCGCTCTTTCTGCCTCTCCAGATCCGGGTCCGGAATGGGCACGGCGGAATTGAGTGCTTGGGTATAGGGGTGGAGCGGGTTGGAATAGATCGAATCGCGGTCCGCGATTTCCATCACCTTGCCGAGATAGAGCACCATCACCCGGTGGCTGATGTGCCGCACGACGCTCAGATTGTGCGAGATGAAGATGAGCGACATCCCCATCTCGTGCTGCAGGTCCATCAGCAGGTTGACGATCTGGGCCTGGATCGAGACGTCAAGCGCCGATACCGGCTCGTCGCACACGATCATCCGGGGATTGTTGATCATGGCGCGCGCGATGCCGATGCGCTGGGCCTGGCCGCCGGAGAACTCGTGCGGATATCGGTTGATCTGGTTCGGCAACAACCCGACCTTCGCCATCATCTGGCGCACGCGGTCCTTCACCTGGTCGCGCGAGAGGTTTGGATTGAAGACAGTGAGCGGCTCCGCGATGATCTGGCCGACTGTCATGCGCGGATTGAGCGAGGCGAGTGGATCCTGAAAGATGATCTGCATGTCGCGCCGCTTCTGCTGCATCTCGCTGTGATCAAGCGTGTGAAGATCCTCGCCCAGCCAGACCACGCGTCCAGCTGTGGCGGGCAGCAGGCGCAGGACGGCCCGGCCCAGAGTCGACTTGCCGCAGCCGGATTCGCCGACCAGGCCCAGCGTCTCGCCCGGCCGCAGGTCGAAGGTAACGCCGTCGACCGCCTTCACCACCGCGGGCGGACCGCCGAACAGCCCCTTGCGCGTGACATCGAAATGGACCCTGAGGTCCTGGACCGAAAGAAGGGGAGCGGAACTCATAGCGCCTCCAGATGGCAGGCCTTGGCGCGGTCTTCGGCGATGGCGCGCAGCAGCGGCTTCTCGGCGGCGCAGCGGTCGAAGGCGTAGCTGCAGCGGTCGCGGAACCGGCAGCCGTCAGGCAAGTGCTGAAGATTGGGGGGCTGGCCGCCGATGGTCTGCAGCCGGTTGGCGCGATGCTCGTCGAGCCGCGGCATGGACCGCAACAGGCCCTGCGTATATGGGTGCTGCGGTGACCTGAATAGCGGACCGGCATCGGCACGCTCCGCGACCTCGCCCGCGTACATCACCATGACGCGGTCGGCGAGGCCGGCGATGACGCCGAGATCGTGCGTGATAAGCGCGATCGCCATGCCGGTTTCGCGTTTCAGTCTGCCCAGCAAATCCAGAATCTGCGCCTGCACGGTCACGTCGAGGGCGGTGGTGGGCTCGTCGGCGATCAGCAGCTCCGGCTGGCACAGCAGCGCCATGGCGATCATCACGCGCTGGCGCATGCCGCCGGAGAATTCATGCGGGTACATATGGACCCGGCGCTTGGCTTCCGGAATCTGAACGATCTCGAGCAGCTCGATCGACGCGGCGAGGGCGGCATCCTGTGTCATGCCGCGATGGGTCTCCAGCACCTCCGTCATCTGGCGTTTGACGGTCAGATAGGGATTCAGCGACGTCATCGGGTCCTGAAAGATCATGGACATCTTGACGCCTCTGATCTGATTCAATTCATCGACCGGCAGGTTGAGGATCTCCTTGTCCTTAAACCGGACGTTGCCTTGCGCACGACCGTTCTTTGCCAGCAGGCCCATGATCGACATGAAGATCTGGCTCTTGCCGGAGCCGGACTCGCCGACGATCCCGAGCGTCTCGCCCGCTTCGATCGCGAAGCTAACGTCGCTGACGGCGCGGACCGTGCCCTCCGGCGTCGAAAAGCTGGTGTTGAGATTGCGGACGTCGAGGACGGCGGTCATGCGTGTTTCCTCAACGGTCCTTGGGATCGAGCGCATCGCGCATGCCATCGCCGATGAAGTTGAGGCACAGAAGCGTGACGGCCAGGATGCCGCCGGTGCCGATAATGGCCCAGGGAGCGGTCTCCATGACGACCGCCGCTTCGCTGACGAGCGTGCCCCAGCTCGAATCGGGCTCTTGTACGCCCATGCCAAGGAAGCTGATGAAGCTCTCCGTCAGGATGACGTTCGGTACCGTCAACGTGACATAGACTACGACCGGACCCAGGCAATTCGGAATGATGTGGCGCGTGATGATCCGCCACTTCGAGACGCCGCTCGCCTCCGCCGCCTCGATGAACTCCCGGCGTCGGATGCTGATGGTCTGGCCGCGCACGATGCGCGCCATATCGAGCCAGCTGACTGCGCCAATCGCGACATAGATCAACGTGATCTGCCGGCCGAATACCACCGTCAGCATGATGACAAAGAAGATGAAGGGGATCGAATAGAGGATATCGACGATCCGCATCATGAGGCCGTCGAGGCGGCCACCGATGAAGCCGGCGGTCGCTCCCCAGATCACGCCGATGACGAGACTGACCATCGTCGCCGTGAACCCGACGAGCAGGGAAATCTGGCCACCATAAAGCGTGCGAACGAACAGATCGCGGAAATTCGCGTCCGTCCCCAGCAGGTACCCGTGCGCTAGGTCCGGCGGGCCCCACTGCGACATGTCGTAGTTCTCCTCATCCGGCGCACGCAATCCAAGATGAGGCGCAGCGAAACAGGCTATGATAATCAAGCAGAAGACGACGAGACTGGTGACAGCTGCCTTGTTCTGCAAGAATCTATGGCGGGCATCCGCCCACAGGCTGCGGCCCTTGACTTCCGGGGCTGTTCCGGCGGCGAGATCTGCGACGGCCATGGCGTTACCTCAATCGTACCGGACCTTGGGGTCCAAGACGCCGTACAGCATATCGGCGATCAGGTTGCACAGGATGATGATGGCTCCGTAGAAAACGGTCACGCCCATCACCAGCGTATAATCGCGGTTGAGCGACCCCTGCACGAAATAGCGGCCGATGCCGGGGATGGAGAAGATCTGCTCCACGACGACGGAGCCGGTGATGATGTTGGCGACCGCGGGGCCCAGGAACGAGACCACCGGCAGTACCGCGGCGCGGATGGCGTGGCGCGTCACCGTCAGGCGCGCCGGCAGGCCCTTGGCCCTTGCCGTTCGAACAAAGTTGCTGCTCAAGACCTCGATCATGCTGGCGCGCGTCAGCCGTGCGATGGCGGCAATCTGCGGCAGGCAGAGAGCAATGACCGGAAGGACGTAGTTGGCAGGTCGTCCCCAGCCTCCGACCGGCAGCAGGTTGAGATTGAGCCCGATCACCAACGTGAGGATCGGTGCCACCACGAAGTTCGGAACCGCGATGCCGACCATCGAGAAAGACATCGCCGAATAGTCGACGATGGAATTCTGCCGAAGTGCCGCCCAGATTCCGAGGGTCAATCCGACCACCAGCGCCAGGATGATGGCAATTCCGCCAAGCTGCAGCGACACAGGGAATCCGCCGAAGATGAGCTCGGCGACGCTGAAGTCCTTGTATTTGAAGGACGGGCCAAAGTCGCCATGCAGCAGCCCGTTCAGATAGTTGAGGAACTGCTGCCACAACGGTTGGTCGAGGTGGTACGCGCGCAGCAGGTTTGCCTCGACTTCCGGCGGAACCTTGCGCTCACGCGCGAACGGTCCGCCTGGCGCCAAGCGCATCAGGAAGAACGTGCCGGCAATGATGATGAACAATGTCGGAATCGCACCGCCCAGACGGCGCATGAAATAATGCAGCACCGATCGATCCTCCCGACCCTAACTTGGCTCCGTGCCGTGAGCCTCCGGTCCGCAATAAGACAACGACCGGCAACGCGTATGCGCTGCCGGTCGCTTCTTACTTCGTTGGTGTCACTGCACCGACATATAGCGACCCAAGTGGAAATCGAGGGCGTTGAAGGCCCATCCCTGCACCCGCTTCGAGACCATGTGCCTTGTCTTGTAGTACAGGATCGGGATGATCGGCAAATCATCAAGGAAGATCTGCTCGGCCTTCGCCAGGGACACCATGCGCTCTTTCGGATCAGCGATGCTGTACGACTGCTTCACGAGCTCGTCGAATTTGGGGTTGTTGTAACCCGCGTCATTCCGAACGCCGGCATCCGACAGGAACAGATCGAGGAAAGTAATTGGATCGACATAGTCCGCGATCCAGGCGGCCCTCGCCACGTCGAACTGCTTGTTGTCGCGGGTGTCGAGATAGACCTGCCACTCCTGGTTATTGAGCGTCGCATCGACGCCGATCTTCTTCCACATGCCCTGGATCGCGATCGCGATCTTCTTGTGGTTCTCGCTGGTGTTGTAGAGGATCTCCAGCTTCAGCGGCTTGTCCGGACCGTAGCCGGCTTCCTTCATGAGCGCCATCGCCTTGGCGAGACGGTCCGACTGCTTCATGTCCTTGAAGCCGAGATAGGGGTTCGGATAGTCGGGAACGCCCGGCGTCACCCACGAATAGCCCGGCAGGAAGCTGCCATTCAGCACCTTTTCGGCGATAGTCTCACGGTCAATCGCCAGCGCCAGCGCCTCGCGCAGCTTCTTCTGCTTGCCGAGCGGTTCGCGGGTCAAATTGACTACGTAGTAGTAGGTGCCGAGGTACGGCTGTGCGTCGTACTCGTCCTTCATGTTGGCTTCGATGAACTTCACCTGGTCCGACGGCACCTCATAGCTGATGTCCAGCTCGCCGGCGCGGAACCGCTTGAACTCCTCGGAGATGTCCTCTGTGGGATAGAATACAATCTTATCCAGACGAACGTTTGCAGCGTCATAGTAGTTCGGATTCTTCACCACGGTCATTGAGGATTGCGGCGTCCAGTCCGCAAGTGTGAAAGCGCCATTCCCGACCAGGTTGCCAGGCTTGGTCCAGTCCTGGCCGTACTTCTCGACGTCGGCCTTGTTCACCGGCAAGAAGCTGGAGTGCCGCAGCATGGAGATGAAATAGGGCGCCGCCTTTGCCAGCGTCACCTTCAAGGTCTTGGCGTCGACCGCCTGGACACCGAGCTTGGTCAGGTCCTTCTCCTCGCCCTTGTTGATCGCCTCGGCATTGTCGATGACGTAGAAGATCGGCGCGTAGTCCGATGCGGTCGCGGGGTCAACCACGCGGCGCCATGAATAAACGAAGTCATCCGCCGTTACCGAATCGCCGTTCGACCATTTTGAATCGCGCAGATGGAACGTAAAGGTCTTGCCGTCGTCGCTGACATCCCAGCTCTCGGCGACGCCGGGAATCACCTTGCCGTCCACGGAGTAGGTGGTCAGGCCCTCAAACAACTCGTACTGGATGTTGGATTCTGGAACGCCAGTCGACTTCGCTGGATCCAAGGTCTCGATCTCGGTTCCGTTGCCTCGGTGCAGAACCATTTCGGCCTGCGCTGCGGTCGACGCTACAAAGAGCGTCGCTGCCGTCAGCGCAGACAGCAGAACATTGCGCTTTATCAGTGACATTTGCATGTCCTCCCTAAACGATGTGAGGTCTCGCTCGGCGGCGCATATTTGTCATTGATTCAGCCTCCGGCCCCCGCGCGGACTTAGGCGCGATATTCCCCGATTGGTTCAATTGTTTCAACGAGATTAAGCCGGCGAAGCGCAACAAATCCGCGTTTTTCCGGCTGCGCGCTACGTTCGCTTTTCGTATCCAAGGATAGAACGATTCCAGGCACTTTGCCGGGGCGTGCCACCGCATGGCTGGCGCTTCGCCGGGCAAGCGTCGAAGCGACGGATTGCGGCGGCGCTATGCCTGCCGGAGCCGGCGAAGCTCGCCTGGATGGTCAAAATCAGTGACGTCCGGAAACCGCTATTGCGCGGCGCGGCGCGTGCTCGCGGTTGGGCTGCGGAAGGTCGCCAGGAGCTCGTCCCGGCTCTTCCATGTCGATTCGACGCTGGCTTCCTTGATGTGGCCGTAGCCGCGGATCTGCTCCGGCAGGGCCGCCAGCGCCACCGCCGTCGCATGATTGTCGGCTTTAAGGTTGCCCAGGATTTCCTCGATCAGCGCCTCATACTCTGCGATCAGCCGCCGTTCGAGCTTGCGGTCGGGGGATTTCGCGAACGGATCGAGGGCGGTGCCGCGCAGCCATTTCAGCCGCGCCAGGAAGCCGAATGCTGCCGCCATCCAGGGCCCGAACCGCTTCTTCTTGATGCGGCCGGTGACTGGATCGGGGTGCGAGATCGCGGGCGGCGCCAAGTGGAAGTGCAGCGTGTAGTCGCCCTCGAACTGCGCGGCAATGCGCTCGCGGAACAGCGGGTCGGCATGCAACCGGGCGACTTCGTACTCGTCCTTGTACGCGAGCAGCTTCGCGTAGTATCTGGCGACGGCAATGGACAAGGCTTGCGAGCCAGGCATGGCGCTGCGCTCCGCCGCGGTCACGCGATCCACCAGCTTCCGATAGCGCTCGCCATAGGCCGCGTTCTGGTATCGCATCAGGTGGTCCGTACGGTGCGCGATGATCTCTTCCAGGGTGTCGGGAATCCGCCGTGCCTCGACGCGCGCCTTTGTCGCCGTCCTCTCGACACCTGCCAGATCAACTGCGGCACGCCGGCCCCACAGAAAGGCAAGCTTGTTTTCCTTCGCCGCCGTCCGGTTGAGGTCGATCGCGCACTCGATGGCGGCGGCGGAAACGGGCACCAGACCGCGCTGATACGCGAAGCCCAGCATGAACATGTTGGTGGCGATCGAATCGCCGATCAGCGTGGTGGCGAGTCCGGTGGCATCCACGAACTCCGCGGCGCCGGGTCCGACCGCCGCCTCGATCGCGGCCTTCAAGGTCTGGCCGGGGAAGCGGTAGTCGGGGTTGCGGATGAAATCGGCCGTGATGGTCTCGTGGCTGTTGACGATGGCACGGGTGTGGCCGACGCGGCCCTTCGCCAGCGCGTCGAAGGTTGCGGCGACCACGATATCGCAGCCCAGCAGCAGGTCCGCATTGCCGGCGGCGACGCGCACGGCGTGGATCTCCTCCGGCCGGCTTGCAATGCGCACGTGGGAGAACACCGCACCGCCCTTCTGCGCCAGCCCGGTCATGTCCATGATGGAGCAGCCCTTGCCTTCCAGGTGCGCGGCCATGCCGAGCAATGCGCCGATCGTGACGACACCCGTTCCACCGATCCCGGTGACCAGCATGTTGAACGGCGCCTTGAGATCAGGCAGCGCGGGCTCCGGGAGGACTTCGCCCAGCGGGGCCGTCGGGTGCGGCTTCCTGAGCCTGCCGCCTTCGATGGTCACGAAGCTCGGGCAGAATCCGTCGAGACAGGAATAATCCTTGTTGCAGCTCGACTGGTCGATGGCGCGCTTGCGGCCCATCGCCGTCTCGAGCGGTATGACCGACAGGCAATTGCTGGTCCTGGAGCAATCGCCGCAGCCTTCGCAGACCTCTTCGTTGATGAACACGCGCAGTGCCGGGTCCGGCATCAGGCCGCGCTTGCGCCGGCGGCGTTTCTCCGCAGCGCAGGTCTGATCGTAGATGATCGCGGTGGTGCCGGGGATCTCGCGCATCTCGCGCTGGATCACATCCAGCTCATCGCGTGGATGGACCAGCACGCCTTCGGGGAAGTCGGCGGTCGGGTACTTCTCGACGTCGTCAGTGACCACGGTGATCTTTGCCAGGCCTTCCGCCGCCAACTGATGCGCGATCATCGGCACGCTGAGCGGCCCGTCGAACGGCTGGCCGCCGGTCATGGCTACCGCGTCGTTGAACAGAATCTTGTAGGTGATGTTGACGCCGGCCGCGACCGCTGCGCGGATCGCGATCAGGCCGGAATGGTAGTAGGTGCCGTCGCCCAGATTCTGGAACACATGCGGCGTCTTGGAGAATGGCGCCTGGCCGACCCAGGTGACGCCCTCGCCGCCCATCTGGGTCAGGGTCTCGGTGCCGCGATCCATCCAGGTCGCCATGGTATGGCAGCCGATGCCGCCCAAGGCGCGCGAGCCTTCGGGCAGCCTGGTGGAGGTATTGTGCGGGCAGCCTGAGCAAAAGTAGGCCACGCGCCGGATCGCCGGCTTGTAGCCGGTCAGGGTCTTTTCCTTGGCCTCGAGGAACTTCAGGCGGTCCTCGATCGCCGGGCTGGTGTGGAAACGCGCGATGCGGCGGGCGATCACGCGAGCGATGCGCGCGGGCGTCAACTCGTCGGCCGACGGCAGAATCCACTCCCGGTTCTCGTCGAACTTGCCCACCACGCGCGGGCGCACGCTCTCCTTCCAGTTATAGAGCTGCTCCTTGAGCTGGTTCTCCATCAAGGCGCGCTTCTCTTCGACCACCAGGATCTCTTCGAGCCCCTCGGCGAATTGGCGCACGCCCTCGCGCTCGAGCGGCCAGGTCATGCCCACCTTGTAGAGCGAAAGGCCGATGCGCTTGGCGTAGTCGTCGTCGATCCCGAGGTCGTCCAGCGCCTGGCGCACGTCCATGTAGGTCTTGCCGCAGGTGACGATACCGAAACGCCGGTTGGGCCCGTCGATCATCACTTTGTTCAGCTTGTTCACCCTGGCGAAGGCGAGGGCCGCGTAGAGCTTGTATTTGTGGAGCAACAGCTCCTGCTCCAGCGCCTGGACGGTGATGAAAGGCGTCGACGCCTTGCGGATATTGAGGCCGCCGTCGGGCAGCTCGAAATCCTCCGGAGTCTTGATGTCGACCCGCGACGGGTCGATGTAGACCGATGCAGTCGAATCGCAATTGTCTGCGACTACCTTCATCGCGATCCAGCAGCCGGAATAGCGCGACGCAGCCCAGCCGACGAGGCCGTAGTCGAGGAATTCCTGGATGTTGGCGGGGTTGAGGACCGGAATACCGTAATCCATGAAGGCATATTCGGTCTGGTGCGCGGTGGTCGAGGACTTGCAGGTATGGTCATCGCCCGCCAGAACAAGCACGCCGCCGTACTTGGCGGTGCCGGCGAGATTGGCGTGGCGGAATACGTCGCCGCAGCGGTCGACGCCGGGGCCTTTGCCGTACCACATGCCGAACACGCCATCGTACTGGCTGTCGCCGAACAGGTCGAGCTGCTGGGTGCCCCAGAGCGCGGTGGCTGCCAGATCCTCGTTCACCCCAGGCTGGAACTTGACGTGATGTTGGTCGAGATGCGTCTTCGCGGCCACCATCGCCTGGTCGAGCCCACCGAGGGGTGAGCCGCGATAGCCGGTGACGTAGCCTGCGGTGTTGAGCCCGGCGGCGAGGTCGCGCTGGCGCTGCATCATGGTCAGGCGCGTCAGCGCCTGCATGCCATTGAGGTAAACCCGGCCCTCTTGTGCGGTGTATTTGTCGTCCAGGGTGACGGAGGCCAAGCGCGCTGTCTGCGCCACGTCTGCTTCTCCCAAAGCGGCCGTCTGTTCGGCTGTGCCAGCTCTGCCGCGGCCCGTTAATGTCGAAAATGGGCCGAATTGATGCCCTTGTCCAGGGCGGCTCGGACGGTAGTTCAATTTGGTCGCCGGATGGGCTCATGATAACGTTTGATTTCGTCTAGGCGAGGTCCGACGCAATGAGCATTCTTGTTGCCGGCGTCCCGACGGCGCGGGAATCGCCGCTGGTGGCTGAGAGCCTGATCGATGCGTCGTTGTTGCCGAGTCATCGCGGACCCGCATCACTTGACCCAGCCGTACCATGCATTGCGAAGCGGCAACCGAAACGGGATGCGCGGAAGAAGGAGGCGTCCTGACATGATTGAAAATGCATCCGAGCCTGCGGCGGTTCGACACTTTCCGGAAGTCGTCGTGCGCCAGGTTGCGCGCACATGGGGCGGCGTTCGGACGGAGTTCATCGTTGCGCAGCGCGAGGCGCCAGACTTCCGCCTGTGCTCGGACCATCACACAATCATGGTTCCGCTCCGCAATGTCATGGTCCAAGCCAACGATGCGATTGATGACGGTGTCAGGTTTCGCGGCATGCGCCAGGTGAAGAACATCACGGTCGTGCCGGCAAATCGCACGCTCAGGGGCTGGAGCGACGGTCCCTCGGAGGTTCCCTATCTCATGATCGATATCGAGCCCGCGTTCGTGGAGGGCGTTCTGGCCGATGAACTGGAAACCGAGGGATGCGATCTTCTACCGAGAATAAGCGTCAACGATCCCGGCCTCCACGATCTGTGCCTGCGGATGAAAGCGGAATGCGAGCGGCCGGGCCCGGCAAGCGAACAACTCGGCAGCGCGCTGGCTCTGGCCATGACGATTGATCTGATCCGGCGGCATTCAACGATCGCCCACGCGGCGCCGGCCGATCGTGGCGGCCTCAGCGCTTGGCAGACAGATCTGGTGCGGGCTTATGTTTCGGAGCATCTGGACCGGCCGATCGGGCTCGATCAGATGGCGGCCGTCGTGCGCATGAGCCGATTTCATTTCTCTCGCGCCTTTTCCCGTTCGTTTGGCGTACCGCCATTGAGATATGTGACGCTGCAGCGGGTGGAGAGGGCCAAGTCCTTGCTGGCTGAAGGCAGGTTGGGCATCAAGCAGATCGCCTATGCCTGCGGCTACGCCAATCGCAGCCACTTCGGCACCGTGTTCAGGGGTCTCGCCGGAATGACGCCGCGTGACTATTGCGTCCGGATCTGCGGCCGACGCGCTCCAGCTGTCGATTGAGAAGGCGCGTCACGATCGAGCAAATCTACTCCTCAAGCTGATCAAGCGCGGCCGCGACCGCACTGGCCGTAGCGGCAATATCGTCGTTGCTGTGGGCCGTGCAGCTCATCCAGTGGAGTGTATTCGACGGATTCACGAATACGCCATGGCTGCGCAACAATGTGGCGAAGCGCTGGAATTTGCGCGCATTGACGGACGAGCAGTAGTCGCGAAGATCCGCAATCTTCTCGCGATCGGTGAAATAAAGCTGAAAGATCGATCCAACGCCTTGGACGATCGCTGCATGGCGCGACCCAGCTATCGCATGGCGGATGGCCATGACCATCCTTTCGCCAATCAGCTGCAGCGCCTTGAAGCCAGCACGGTTGTCGGCCAGCAGCGCGCGAAGCCCCGCGAGAGCCGCCACCAGCCCGATGCGCGAGGCATTGTGGCTGCCGTAATGCATGACCTTGCCCCATGCCAGGCCGTCCATGATCTCGGCCCGGCCGCCGACCGCGGCAACCGGAAATCCCTGGCCCAGCGCCTTGCCGTAGGTCACGAGGTCGGGGTTCAGCCCATACAGCTCGGCGGCGCCGCCGGCTGCGATCCGAAAACCGGTCACGGTTTCGTCCAGACAAAACAGCGCGCCGTGCCGCTGGCAGAGACGCTGCAGCGCATCGAGATATCCTGGCTCGGGCGGGATAACGCCCATATTCGCCATCACGCCCTCGGCGATGACGCATGCAATCTCACGGCCGTGGACCGCCATTGCCTGCTCGAATGCGCCGATGTCGTTCCAGGGGGCTACGATCGTGTCCTTCCAGGAGCCGGTCGAAAGGCCGGAACTGTCGGGCAGGCGGATCGGGTCCCGCTGGTGACCGAGCGCGGTCGGCAATTGCGGGTTGGAGTTCAGCAGAACCGCGTCGTACCAGCCGTGATAGTGGCCTTCGAACTTCAGGATCTTGCGCCGGCCGGTAACGCCGCGCGCAAGACGCACCGCCAACATGACTGATTCGGTGCCGGTGTTGGTGAAGCGGATCTTTTCGACGTGCGGCAGGATGGAGACGAGAAGCTCTGCCAGTTCCACCTCGACGTCGGTCGCGGTGGCGAAATGCGCGCCGCGCCCAATCTCGCGCGTGACTGCTTCGACGATGCTGGCGTGGGCGTGACCAAGGGGCAGCGCACCAAAGCAGAGCATCCAGTCGATATAGTCGTTGCCATCCGCGTCGCGCAGGTGCGCGCCATGGCCTTCGATCATGTAGGGCGGGAAGGTTCCGAACGAAGCGGGGCCGCGTGAGGCCGAACTGGAGCCCTCGATCAGTACTCGTCGCGCGCGCTCGAAAAGCTCCGCCGAGCGGGGAAGGGCGTTGCTGCCAGAGCGGTCCGGGGCGGTCATCAGGCCGCCGGCGAGCCGTTCTGTTGCTGGCCGGCGCGCCTGCTGGTCGCGTCGGCGACGACGCAGAGCAGCTCGAACATGATGCTGGCGGCGTGAAACGCCGTCAGGCCGGACGGATCGAACGGTGGCGCGACCTCGACGACGTCCGCGCCGATCAAATTGAGGCCGCGCAGGCCGCGAATCATGCGCTGCGCTTCATAGACCGAGAATCCGCCGGCCTCGGGCGTGCCGGTGCCGGGCGCATAGATCGGATCCAAGCCGTCAACATCGAACGTGATGTAGGTCGGCCCGTCTCCAACCACCTGGCGGGCCTCGGCAATGATCTGGTCAACACCGCGCTCGTAGAGCTCGTCCATATAGACCACGCGCATGCCGGTCTCATGGCTGAACCGCCAGAGATCGGGCATGACCGTGCCGCCCCTGATTCCGATCTGGATCGTGCGCGTGGGATCGAGCAGGCCTTCTTCGACCGCGCGGCGGAATGGCGCTCCGTGGTGGAACTTGGAGCCGAGATAGTCGTCGCCGGTATCGCAGTGCGCGTCGAAATGCACCATCCCGATCGGCCGGTCCCTGGCGATCGCGCGGAACACCGGCAAGGTGACCGAATGGTCGCCCCCGACCGAGATGGGGATGACGTTTGCATCATGCAGCACGTGATAGAAAGCCTCGATCTCGCGCAGCGCGCCGACGATCTCGAACGGGCGCACGACCCAGGCGTCGCCGACATCGGCGACCTTGCACAGATCAAATGGCGCGATGCCGCTGGACTGATTGAATTTCCGCATCAGCGACGACTGGTTGCGGACCTCGCGCGGGCCGTGCCGAGCGCCCGTCCGGTTGGTCACGCCGCCATCGAAGGGGACGCCGACCAAGCCGATCTCGACGCCTTCCAGGCTTTCGCGCAAAGGCGCCCGCATGAAGGTCGGAATGCCGGTATAGCGCGGCCGCGCCATTGGATCGGCGAATTCGGGATAGTCGTTCAGCAACGGCCGAGGAATGTCCGGCATGGGCTCACCGCGCGCGCGTAGAGTGACTGACCGTGCCGAAGCTCTAGCCCGAACGCTCCCCCGACGGCGAGCAGCGTGCGTGTTCGATTGTTGCGGTTTTGTCGCGATCTTGCCGTGGATTCGCGAACGGCCCGATTGCGGCCGCAGCGGCTATGCGCCTGGCGCGAATCGCACCGCATGGACCGGCGGCAAGTGGTGCGTGATGACCTGCCAATGATCGCCCTGGTCCTCGGTCACGTAGAGATTGCCGGTGGTGGAGCCGAAGGCAAGCGTATCGCCACTCGCGTCGATGTCGAGCGCATGTCGCAGCACGAGGTCATAGCCGAAGCTCGAAGGCAGGCCGTTCGTGAGAGCCTCGAAGGTCTTGCCGTTGTCGCGGGTGCGGGAGGCTACGAAATGGCCATCTACCGGCACCCGCACCTCATCCTTGATCGCCGGCACGAACCAGGCTTTCGCCGGCTCCGTTGGATGGACCGCGACGCCGAAGCCGAAGCGCGGCCCGGCGAACTGCCATTCGGCTAGATCGTTGGTGCTGTAGAAGATGCCGTTGTGATGCTGGCACCAGAAGTGGTCCGGTTTGTTCCGGCATTGCACGACGCGGTGCGGGTCCTGGATCGCAGGATCCTCGCGCCGATCCGGCGGCATGTATTCAGCGAACAGTCCCCTGGACCGGCAGGTCCAGCTGGCGCCCTCGTCCTCGCTGCGCCACACGCCGCCGCAGGAGATTGCAATGACCAAGTGGCTGGAATTACGCGGGTCGACGCAGACCGTGTGCAGCGCCGTATCGTCGGTTCCGCCGCCGAACCACTTGGCGCGGTCGGGCAGGTTCCAGAGGCCCTCCACCAATTGCCAGTCGCCTTCGCCGTTGCGGTCGTTGCGGAACAGCGCGGCGGGCAGCGATCCGACCCAGATGAGGCCGGGTTGATCGACCCCGCCGGCTTCCAGCGCCCAGATCTGATTGAGGCTGGGCGCATCCTTGTCATCGGACTTCGGAAGGGCAGGCATGGTCAGCTCTTCCCAGGTCGCACCCTGGTTGGTGGAGCGGTGCAGCTTCGCCCCGAAATGGCCGAGATTGAGCGCCGCGAACCAGTTGCCTGTGCGCGGGTCGGCGAGGAACGCCGTCACCGGCTGGCCTAGGAAGGCGACATAGGTCTGCTGCCACTTGCCGCCGGTGCGCTGGAAGCGGAATAACCCCTTGCGGGTCGAAATGAAAAGGTCCTGCGCCATGAACATCAACCCCCTGACAATGCCTGCATGACATAGATTTCCGCGCTCGGCGCAACGCGCCGGCCAAGATCTTTCTTGTCGATCAGCAACTCGCCATCGATGAAGACGGCCACATGACGGCGCAGCCGGCCCTGATCGTCGAGAATGTACGAGCGCACCTTGGGCGCCGTCGCAAAGTAGGCCTCGAGAGCCGTGCCGAGCGTCGCCGCATCGACCCGAGTCGGACCGCCGGGCGCTACCTGCCGCAAATGCGAGGTTACATGGATCGTCGGCACCAGGCTTCTCCCAAGCCCTTGCTGTCGTTGAGAAAGCTATCCCAGAGGGGTGTCCACATTCAATTGCCGGAAGCGCGGGGCTGGCCGTGCGCGGCAGAGCAAAGCGTGGTTTAATCACCAGACGAACAAAGGGGATGGAAATGAACCTGCCGACCAACCTGCCTCTGACTCGCGCGCCGCGCCAGTCCGCCCGGACTTTTCTGGATTGGCCGTCGGTCACCGACTTGGAGACGCTGCAGGCGGACATTGCCTTTCTCGGCATCCCCTACAACGCGCCCTACTCGATGGAGGAGGTGGCGAACAACCAAGCGCAGGCGCCAGATGCGGTGCGCGCCCGTTCCGATCAGATCCAGTGGGGCGACGGCAACTACGATTTCGACCATGGCGGTCCGCTGCTGGCCGGCAAGACCATCCGGCTGGCGGATTGCGGCAATGTCCCCGGCAACCAGTACGACGCGGCCGGCAACGTGAAGCGTGCCGAACAGGCCGTGCGGGCCATTCTGAAAGCCGGCGCGCTGCCCGTCATCCTGGGCGGCGATCACGGCGCCAGCGTCCCGGCGCTCAGGGCCTATGAGGGGCGCGGGCCGATCACCCTGATCCACATCGATGCGCATCTCGACTGGCGCGATCACGTCAACGGCGTGCGCGACGGCTATTCCAGCCCGATCCGCCGCGCTTCCGAACTGTCCTGGGTGGATGGCGCGTGGCAGATCGGCCTGCGCGGCGTCGGAAGCGCGCGCGAGGAAGAGGTGGCAGCGGCCCGCAAATGGGGCTCCAACCTCATCACTGCCTGGGACCTGCATGAGATGGGCATCGCGACCCTGCTGGAGCGGTTGCCAACTGGCAAGAACGTCTACCTCACGATCGACGCAGACGGGCTCGACCCGACCATCATGCCCGGCGTCATCGCGCCGGTGCCTGGCGGGGTCACGTTCGTACAGGCGCGCGCCATCATCCGGCATGCCGTGATGAAGAACCGCTTGGTTGGTATGGATATCGTCGAGATCGCCCCAGAGCGAGACGTTGGCGGCTTGACCGCCATCACGGCCGGCCGCCTTATTACCAACATGATCGGTTGCGCCGTCCGTGCGGGCTATTTCGGGTAGTTCATCCATGCAAGAGATCCAGGGCAAAGAGGCACTGGAGCTTGTCGCCCAGCATCGCCGGTGGCTGGCCAATGACCGTCGTGGCAAGCGCGCCGATCTGTCGCTGCGCACATTGCGCGGGCTCGATCTGCACGGTGTCGACCTGACCCGGGCCAAGCTGACCGGCGCGCAGTTCATCAGCTGCAATCTGGATGGCGCCATCCTGGTCGAAGCCGATCTGTTCGGTGTCAATCTGTCCGGCACCTCGCTTCGCAGGGCCAACTGCAATCATGCGGACTTTCGCGGTGCGATCCTGTCGGCCGCGGACTTCACCGAAGCCAAGCTGATGGATTGCGATTTCCGCGACGGCACTCTGCTGGTCAGCGTATCCGGCACAGTGGCGCCGGCGGAGATGGAACGCAGCACGACCACCGGCACCAAGATGACCCGGGCGGACCTTGCCGGGGCGAAACTGCATCATGCCGTCATCAAACGGACCGATCTGTCGGCGGCCGTCCTGCGCAACGCGGATCTGAGCGCTGCCAACCTGACCGGCAGCTCGCTCAAGGACGCGGATCTCCGCGGCGCCAATCTTAGCAATTGCGATTTGTCGCGCACGCTCATGAACCGGGCGATCGTCGATGGCGCAAATCTAAGCGGCGCGGTCCTGCGCGATGCCAACGTGTTCAATGTCGACTTCGCCAAAGCGGCGCATCTGGACGCGCTGGACTTGCGGGAGTCGATCTCCGTCGATGATTCGGAGGAAGCCGCCGCGGCAATCGCCGATCAGATCCAGGCGCATGAGGCATGGGTGGAGACGTCCGGCGCCAAGGGCGCACGTGCCGACTTCACGGCCAGGGACCTGTCGGCGGTGGATTTCTCCGGCCGCAATTTGACCGGCGCCGTCTTTACGCAGTGCCGGCTGCGCGCAGCGCGGTTCGATCGCTGCCAGATGTCACTCGCCAATCTTTCGCGAGCCGATGCGACGGGCGCCAGCTTCGCCAGGGCCGACCTCAAAGGCGCCGACCTGACCGGGGCGATCATGCGCCGGGTGGATTTCCGCGACGCTGACCTGCAGGTGCAGGTCGTCACGCTGCCGGACGGCACCATGCGCGAATGGCCGGCGCGCGCGCCGCAGGCCAAGTTCAACGAAGCGGACTTCACCAATGCGCTGGTCAAGGGGATGCTGTTGGAGGATGCCGACCTCGCCGAGGTCAAGGGCGGCCAAGCGGTCATCGCCAAGCTGATTGCCCAGTCGGGGTAGCCGCCGCTTGCGACTCTCCATCAATCCATGTCGAATCCGCCGCACCGTTTCCTGACCGCCTGCCACAATCTTGTCTTATGAACCAACCGCTAATGTTGACTGACGACCAGAAACGGCGCTTCGAGACGGACGGATTTCTGATTGTTGAGAGATTCATCGATCAGGAAACGGTGGAACGGCTGCGCGTGCGTTTCGAGCCTCTGTTCCGCGGCGAGTTCGAGACCGGCCTCTATCCGGACGAATGGAACTGGCAGGAGGGCCGAGACCGGCCCGACCGGACGCGGCAGATTTGCAACGGCTGGAAGTCCGACCGCGCGATTGCGAGCGTGGTCCTGAGCGAGAAGGTCGGTCGCTGCGTCGCCGAACTTAGCGACTGGCCGGGTGCGCGCATCTGCCAGGACAACGTGATCTGGAAACCGCCGGGAGCGAAAGCGCTCGGCTATCACCAGGACGATTCCTACGCCAAGTGGTTCACACCCTCGCACATGGCGACGTGCTGGATCGCGCTTGATGATACCACGGCGGCCGGCGGCACCATCGAATATGCCCGCGGCTCGCACAAATGGGGCATCTCTCCGCCGATCGAGAAGTTCCACGCGCCGGAGGACTACCAGATGGAGTTCCGCGCGGCGGCGGAGCGCGCGGGCGTGAAGGCCGACATCGTGCCGATCGAAGTGCCCGCCGGCGGGTGCGCCTTTCATCACGGCGGTACTTGGCACGGCTCCGACATGAACCGCGCAGACCGGCCGCGCCGCTCGGTGGTCGCGCATTGCATCTCTTCGGAGGCGCAGTTCCATCCGACGAACATCAGCTACATCTACAACCGCTACAAGCGCCACTGCGACCTGGCGATGGATGAGAGCTTCTTCCCCATACTGTGGCGCGAGGATGGCTACCGGACGGACTGGCTGGATCGCTAGCCGGCGCATGACAAGTCGAGGACGCTTGGCAGCAATTCGGTAGCGGTTGCAACCGAGGGGCCGGGTCTGGCGTAATGCCGGGAAGATTCCCGTTCTCAAGGCCGAACCATGGCGCGCGACCCCCGTTCCGCATTCGATCAATTCCTGAAGGCCGATCTCAATGACCTCCTGGCGTCGGGCGAGAGCGGCGACGGCTTCCCTGAGGCGCTGGCTTTGCTTCGGCGCGTCACCGAGGGGGTGCCGGCCTATGGCGCGATGCTGAAGGCCGCCGGCCTCTCACCGGCTGACATCCACGATGCTGCCGACTTCGCCAAGTTGCCGCTGCTGAACAAGGACAATTATGTGCGGCGCTTCCCCATGGATGCCCTGGTGGAGGGCGGGGACCTCTCGGCGTGCGATTTCTTCGCGGTCTCCTCCGGCTCGACCGGAGAGCCGACGGTGTGGCCGCGCGGGCTGCAGCACGAATTTTCCATCGCCGTCCGGTTCGAGCAGGTCTTGCGCGACGGTTTCCGCGCCCACGAGCGGCGGACGCTGGCAGTGGTGTGCTTCGCGCTCGGCTCCTGGGTCGGGGGGATGTACACCGCCTCCTGCCTGCGCTGGGTCGCGGCCAAGGGTTATCCGCTGCTGGTCGTGACGCCCGGCAACAAGATGGACGAGATCCTGCGGGCGGTGAAGCGCTTGGCGCCGGATTTCGAGCAGACCGTGCTGTTCGGCTATCCGCCGTTTCTCAAGGAAGTGGTCGATGCCGGCCGTGCCGAGAAGATCGCCTGGGGCAAGCTTAACGTCCGGCTCGTTACGGCGGGCGAAGTGTTCAGCGAGACATGGCGCGATCTGGTGCTGGAGCGGTTGGAGCAGGATGAAGGCCTCAACAGCGTCGCCTCGCTCTATGGAACGGCGGACGCCGGCGTGCTTGGGAACGAGACGCCCGTGTCGGTCGCCATCCGGCGATTCCTCAGCGAACGGCCCGAGGCGGCCAAGGCCCTGTTCGGCGAGGAGCGTTTGCCGACGCTTTGCCAATACGATCCTACGTCGCGCTACTTCGAAGTGGTGGAGGGCGGTACCCTTGCATTTAGCGGTGATAACGGCGTGCCGCTCATCCGCTACCACATCGGGGACCAGGGCGGCATCTACAGTTTCGAGGCGATGCGGGCCAAGCTGGCGGAGCACCAGTTCGATGCCGAGACCGCGGTTGCGCAGGCAGGCCTCGGCCGCGCCCGGCGGTTGCCGTTCGTCTTCGTGTTCGGCCGGGCGAATTTCACCGTGTCGTTCTTCGGCGCCAACATCTTCCCGGAAACGATCAGCCTGGCGCTGGAGAAGCCGGGGCTCAGAAGCTGGACCACCGGCAAGTTCGTGATGGAGGTGAAAGAAGGGCTGGCCGACCGCCCGCGCTTCACCGTCGCGATCGAGCTGGCCGACAAGGAGGCCTCGGACGCGACCCGCATCGATCTGGCGGAACGCGAAATCCTGGACACGCTGCTGGCGAACAACAGCGAATACGCCAACTATGTGTCGAAGGACGATCAGCGGCCGATGGTGACCCTGTGGTCGAAAGGCCACCCGGACTACTTCCCGGTCGGAGTCAAGCACCGCTATAGCCGGCGCTAGGCCGGTCAACCGCGCTCGTACAGCTTCGCAATCGTCTCGCCCCAGCGCTCGCGGATCTTGTGGCGGCGGATCTTGAGCGATGGAGTGAGCATCGCATTGTCGATCGTGAAGCTTTCGGGCAGGACCGCGAAGCGGCGAATGCGCTCGAGCGGCGCTAGCGTGGCGTTCACGCGGTCGACCGCGGCGCCGACTGCACGGTTGAAAGCGGAATTGTCCACCAGTGTCGTGTGGTCGTCCACGGCACCGTTGCGGGTGGCCCACTCCTTGGCAAAGTCAGCGTCCGGCACGATCAAGGCGACCAAGTGCGGATGGCGGTCGCCATGCACCATCGCCTGCGCCACCTCCGGCTGGAGCACGAGGAAGCCTTCGACGCGCGCGGGCGATACATTGTCGCCGCCGGACAGCACGATGATGTCCTTCTTGCGGTCGGTAATCTTGAGGTAGCCGTCGGAATCGAATTCGCCGATATCGCCGGTATAGAGCCAGCCGTCGCCGATCGTGCGCTCGGTCGCCTCCTGGTCGCGCCAATAGCCCTTCATGATGGCTTCGCCTTTGACCAGGATCTCGCCGTCTTCTGCAATGCGCGCCTCGAGTCCGTCGAAGATCGGTCCGACCGTGTCGATCTTGATCTTCCTGGGCCGGTTGGCGCTGATGACCGGCGAGGCTTCGGTCTGGCCGTAACCCTGCAGCAACGGCACGCCGAGAGCGAGGAAGAACACGCCGATCTCGTAGTTGAGCGCGGCGCCGCCGGAGACGAAGGCCTTGAGGCGGCCGCCGAACCGCTTGCGCACCTTGCGACGGACCAGCAACTCGCAAGCCAGATTCTGCAGGCGCTCCTTGAACGTCAGCGTTCCCGGATGCTCGTAGTTCTTGCGGCCGAGCGTGTAGGCGAGATCGAACATCCTGCGCTGGAACGGCGTCGCCTTGGCGAGGCCGCGCTGGATGCGCTGATGGATCACCTCGTAAAGCCGCGGCACCGCCGTCATGATGGTCGGCTTGGCTTCCGCCATGTTCTCCGTGAGCTTGTCGATGCTTTCGGCGTAGTAGATCTGCGCGCCGATGGAGATCGGCAGGAACTGGCCTGCCGTGTGCTCATAGGAATGCGAGAGCGGCAGGAACGATAGGAACACGTCATTGCCCATGCCGACTTCCTGCAACAGGCGATAGGCGCCCTTGATGTTGCACAGGATGGAGCCGTGGGTGAGCATGACACCTTTCGGCACGCCGCCTGTGCCGGAGGTATAGATGATGCAGCAGGTTTCATCGCGCGCCAGGCCGCCGACCCGCGCCTCGATCTCCGCATCGAGCTTGGGATCGCCGAGGCTCATTGCTTCGCCCCAGCTGAGGAAGCGCACCGGAAGCTGCTGGGTCAGGTGCAGGTTCTCCATCGCGATCAGGAAGTTGAGCTCCGGCGCCTGCATCGCCGCCGGCAAGGCACGCTTGGCGATGCCGGGACTGGAGATGATGACGCCCCGCGCCCCGCTGTGAGTCAGCACATGCCTGTTGTCATCGATCGTGTTGGTGGCGAAGGCCGGAACCGTGACGGCACCGACCGACATGATGGCAAGATCGGAGATCAGCCACTCCGGCCGGTTCTCGGCGATCAGCGCCACGCGGTCGCCGGGCTTGACGCCGAGAGCGATCAGGCCGCGGGCCAGCGCGCGCGCATCGGCGGCGACACGCGCCCAGCGGATCGGGGCGAAGGTTTCGCTTTCCTTGCGCCAAAGGAAGGGCTTGTTGCCGAGCTTGTGCGCCTGGTCGAAGAACAGCCGAGGCAGGCTCGGGATCGAGTCATAGTTCATGAGTGTTCCTCGGCCGGCAAAGCGCCGAAGGCCTCTGCGTAGCGGACAGTCCCGGTGTTGCCGCGTAATGCGCCGGGCTTCAGCTCCAGCGCCATGAAAGCGTCGCCGCGAAAGGGCGAATTGAGGGTGTGCGCCGCGGCGGCCGAGAAGCCGAAGCGCTGATAGAACTTCGGATCGCCGAGCACGAAGATGGCGGCAAGGCCGTGCGCCGTGCAGGCCCGGATGCCGGCCTTGGCCAATGCGCTGCCGATCCCTTTGCGCTGGTGCTCGGGGCGGACGGCAAGGGGCGCAAGCGCGGCGGCCTCGGTCACGCGGCGCCGCGGCCCTTCGATCGGAAGGCGGCTGAACAGGATATGACCAACCAGCTCCCCGCTTTCCGCAACAGCGACCAGGGAAATGAGGGCATCGCCGTCGGCGCGCAGGCGGTCCACGAGATCGGCCTCCGCGCGCTGGCCGAAGGCGTGGGCGACGATGTCACGGATGTGGGGGATGTCGCCCGGTTGTTCCACGCGTATGACGAAAGGCGCAGTCATGCCGCCTCCGCGCGAATCTGATCAGGGATGGGGCAGGACCGCGTCATTTTCGTGCGAATTTGTGACTCTCGGCTCACTTGGCGGGGCGATGGGTGTTCCCATATAAATCAGGTCGAGCAAAATGCCAAAGCCCCGAGACCGCTCAGGGCGATTCCGCAGGATAGACCCCAGGATTGCACCCATGACTCCGGATCAAGGCGCCGCCGCCCAGAACCTTCCGACCTGGAACCTTGCCGACCTCTATACCGGTCCGGATGCGCCGGAGGTGGAGCGCGATCTCAAGGATGCGGCGACCAAGGCCGCTGCGTTCCGTCAGCAATACGAAGGCAAGCTGGCCGGCCTCGGCGGCGCGGATTTCCTGGCGGCGATCTCGGAGTACGAACGGATCCAGGAAATCCTCGGCCGGGTCATGAGCTTCGCCCAACTGCTCTATGCCGGCGACATGTCCAACGCCGAATATGGCCGGTTCCAGCAGAATACCAATGAGCGCTCGACCCAGATCTCGCTCGAAACCCTCTTCTTCACTTTGGAGATCAACAAGATCTCCGATGCCGACATGGACGCGAAGCTGCAGCACGCACCGCTCCGGCGCTACTTGCCGTGGCTCGACACCGTGCGCGCGTTCCGCCCGCACCAGCTACCGGACGATCTGGAGAAGATGCTGCATGAGCGTGACGTGGTGGGCAGGCAAGCCTGGATGCGCCTGTTCGACGAGACCATGGCCGACCTGCGCTTCGACGTCGACGGCAAGAAGCTGACCAGCAACGAGGCGCTGAACCTGCTCTATGAGCAGGATGGGGCCAAGCGCAAGGCGGCGGCCGATGCCGTCGCCAAGGGCTTGACCGAGAATAAGCGGGTATTCGCGCTGGTTACCAACACGCTCGCCAAGGAGAAGGAGATCGACGACAAGTGGCGCAAATTCGCGCGGCCGGTTTCCTCGCGTAACCTTGCCAACCAGGTCGAGGACGAGGTGGTGGATGCGCTGGTCGCCGCCGTGAAGGCGGGCTATCCCAAGCTGTCGCACCGCTACTACAAGCTGAAGGCCAAGTGGCTCGGCCTGCCGAGGCTCAACTACTGGGACCGTAATGCGCCGCTGCCGGATGACGATGACAAGCCGATTGACTGGAACGAGGCGCAGTCGCTGGTGCTGAATGCCTACGGCGCCTTCTCGCCCAAGCTGGCGGAAGTTGGCCGAGTCTTCTTCGAGAAGAGCTGGATCGATGTGCCGCCGCGGCCAGGCAAGGCGCCGGGCGCCTTCGCGCATCCGACGGTGCCGAGCGCGCATCCCTATCTGCTGCTGAACTATCACGGCCGCACCCGCGACGTGATGACCCTGGCGCATGAACTGGGTCACGGCGTGCACCAGGTTCTGGCCGCGCCGCAGGGGCAGCTGCTGTGTGATACGCCGCTGACGTTGGCGGAGACGGCGTCGGTTTTCGGCGAGATGCTGACCTTCCAGGCGCTGCTGAAGCGCGAGACCGATCCGGAAGAGCGCAAGGTGCTGCTGGCCGGCAAGGTCGAGGACATGCTCAACACGGTCGTCCGCCAGATCGCCATGCATGAATACGAGCGCCGGCTGCACGATGCCCGGCGCGACGGCGAGCTGACGCCGGAGCAGGTCTCGGAGATCTGGATTGCGACCCAGCGCGAAGCGCTGGGCGACGGCGTCGACCTGCCGGATGGGACAGGCTATGCGATCTATTGGGCCTATATCCCACATTTCATCCACGTGCCGTTCTATGTCTATGCCTACGCATTCGGCGATTGCTTGGTGAACTCGCTCTATGCCGCCTATCAGCAGGCCGAAGCCGGCTTCGCGGAGAAGTATCTCGATATGCTAAGAGCCGGCGGCACCAAGCGGCACAAGGAACTGCTGGCGCCGTTCGGCCTCAACGCCGCCGATCCGGCGTTCTGGTCCAAGGGGCTTGGCGTGATTTCCGGCTTTATCGACGAGCTGGAGAAAATGGGGTGACGGCCAAGCCGTCTATATGACAGACGAACGCAATTCCCTGAGTGGACGGGTGATGCGCTACGCCCGCGTCGGGCGCGCGGTCGGCGGGCTGGCGGCGCGCGTGGCGGGACAGCGCTATCTCGGATTGAAGATCGATCGCGCCGAGCACGCCGCGGAACTGAAAGCGGCGCTGGGCGGGTTGAAGGGACCGCTGATGAAGGTGGCGCAGATCATGGCCACCATTCCCGATGCGCTGCCCAAAGAATATGTCCAGGAGCTGCAGCAGCTGCAGGCCAATGCACCGGCAATGGGCTGGCCCTTCGTCAAGCGCCGCATGGCGGCGGAGCTGGGCCCCAGCTGGCAGAGCAAGTTCGAGAGCTTCGAGCATGAGGCCGCCGCCGCGGCCTCGCTCGGCCAGGTCCATCGCGCAATTGCGCATGATGGCCAGACCCTAGCCTGCAAGCTGCAATATCCTGACATGGCATCCGCCGTGGAGGCGGACCTTGCGCAGCTCCGGATCATCTTCTCGATCTACGAGCGCTATGACAAAGCGATCCACACCCGTGAAATCCATGGCGAGATCGCCGATCGCTTGCGCGAGGAGCTGGATTACGGCCTGGAAGCCCGCCACATGGGGCTCTACCGGGCCATGCTGGCGAAGGAAAGGCATGTGCATCTGCCCGAACCGCTGCCGGAGCTTTCGACGCGGCGCCTGCTGACCATGAGCTGGATCGAAGGCAAGCCGATCATGCAAATGCTGGCCGGCAAGCCATCGCTCGAGTTGCGCAACCGCATCGCCTACAATATGTTCCGCGCCTGGTACGTGCCGTTCTACGAATACGGCGTGATCCATGGCGATCCGCATCTCGGTAACTACACGGTGCGGCCGAACGGCGATGTCAACTTGCTGGACTTCGGCTGCATCCGCATCTTCGAGCCCAAGTTCGTGAAGGGCGTGATCGATCTATACTTCGCGCTGTTGAACGACGACCGCGATCTGGCCGTTTCCGCGTACGAGAGCTGGGGGTTCAAGGGCCTGTCGCGCGAGGTGATCGATGTCCTCAACCGTTGGGCCCACTTCGTTTATGGTCCATTGCTGGAGGACAAGGAGCGCAAGATCCAGGATTCGGCAACCGGCGTCTACGGGCGCGAAGTGGCTGAGGGCGTGCATGCGGATCTGCGCCGCCTCGGCCCGGTGACTCCACCGAAGGAATTCGTCTTCATGGACCGCGCCGCCATCGGCCTCGGCTCGGTCTTCATGCATCTGAAGGCCGAGATCAACTGGTACCGCCTGTTCCACGAGCTCATCACCGGCTTCGACGTCAAGGCGCTGGACAGGCGCCAGAAGGCCGCGCTCAAGGAAATGGGCCTCAAGAAACAGCGATAACCCCATCATCCGGGAAACATCATCATGGCATTGACATTCTATTTTGGCTCCGGCTCGCCCTTCGCGTGGAAAGTCTGGCTGGTCCTCGAGCACAAGAGCATCGCCTATACGCCGAAGCGCCTGTCCTTCGACAAGGACGAGACGCGGACGCCGGAATTCCTGTCGATCAATCCGCGCGGCAAGGTGCCGGCGATCGTGGATGACGGATTCGCGCTCTACGAGTCGAACGCGATCTGCGAGTACCTCGAAGACAAATATCCGCAGCGGGCGCTCATGCCCAAGGATCCGAAAGGCCGGGCGCTGGTGCGCCGCCTGATCGGTGAAGCGGACGACAGCCTCTACGCAGCCGGCAGCGACCTGATGAGCAAGGTGCTTTACACCGCGCCCGCCGAACGCGACCAGAAGGCGATCGCCGACGCCAAGGCGAAGCTGCGCGACGAACTGAAATACTGGCAGGGCTATCTGACCGGCGACTACTTCGCGGGCACCCTGACCCTCGCCGACTTCGTGGTCTACCCGTACCTGCGCATCGGCGTGCGGGTCGAGGAGCGCGCGCCCGGCCTCGGCCTCAAACGCGAGGAGCTTCCCGCCAACATCGCAGCCTGGATGAAGCGCATCGAAGCGCTGCCTTATTTCGAGCGCACCATCCCGCCGCACTGGAAAGAGTCCTGAGCCCTCAATAACTGCTAAGTATCAAGTGATAGGCTGCCTGTATCGGCGGCCTTGAAAATCGTAATTCACAGCGCGCATTGGCTATTCCGCACGCCTTGTTCCTATCGTTGAAACTGTGCAATATGCGCCGCTTGTGCGCGGGTGGCAGTTTTTGACGCAGGCAAACGGTCGAAAATGCGCCAATCGCGGGGGAGAACTGCAAAATCACGCAGGACCAGGGCGCTAGCTTTGTGACCTGTCGTCAGGGGTGACACCGGATGTTCGAACCGGGGGAGAGAGCATGAAAATCGGCGTGGTGAAAGAGCGGCGGCCAAACGAAATGCGCTGCGCGGTTTCTCCCGACACCATCAAGAAATATGTGGGCATGGGTGCGGAGGTGCTGGTGGAGACCGGCGCCGGAGCCGGCTCCGCGACGCCGGACAGCGTCTACGAAGCCTCCGGCGCCAAGGTGGTGCCCGACGCCCGCGCCGCATTGGCCGATGCGGACGTCGTTCTCAAGGTCCAGCGCCCGCTGACCGCGGCGGAGGGCGGGCCCGACGAGCTCTCGCTCATGAAGCATGGCGCCATGCTGGTCGCGAGCCTCAACCCTTACGGCGCCAAGGAGCAGATTGGTCTCTATGCCCATGCCGGCATCGTCGCTTGCGCCATGGAGCTGATGCCCCGCATCAGCCGCGCGCAGAACATGGATGTCCTGTCGTCGCAATCGAACCTCGCCGGCTACAAGGCGGTGATCGATGCGGCAGCAGAGTTCGGCCGCGCTTTCCCGATGATGATGACGGCGGCGGGCACCGTGGCGCCGGCGCGCGTCTTCGTGATGGGCGTCGGCGTTGCCGGCCTGCAGGCGATCGCGACCGCGCGGCGCCTCGGCGCCATCGTTTCGGCGACCGACGTGCGCCCGGCGACCAAGGAGCAGGTGGAAAGCCTCGGCGCGACTTTCATCGCGGTCGAGGACGAGGAGTTCAAGCAGGCGGAGACGGCAGGCGGCTACGCCAAGGAGATGAGCGACGCCTACAAGGCCAAGCAGGCGGCGCTGGTCGCGGAGCACATCAAGAAGCAGGACATCATCATCACCACGGCGCTCATTCCGGGGCGCAAGGCGCCGGTGCTGGTCACCGAGGAGATGGTGAAGAGCATGAAGCCCGGCTCGGTCATCGTCGATCTGGCGGTGGAGCAGGGCGGCAATTGTCCACTCTCCGAACTCGGCAAGGTGGTGGAGAAGCACAGCGTGAAGCTGGTCGGGCACGCCAACGTGCCGAGCCGGCTCGCCGCCGATGCGACCTCGCTCTATGCCCGCAACCTGCTCAATTTCCTGACGCTCCTGGTCGACAAGGAGACCAAGAGCCTCAAGATCAACTGGGACGATGAGATCATGAAGGGTGTCGCGTTGACGCGCGACGGCCAGATCATCCATCCGAACTTCAAGGCGTAGGGAGAACGCGCCATGGACACGACGACCGTAGCGGAAACCGCAGGGCAGATGGCCGAAGGCGTCACGCATGCGCCCTTCGTCTTCCTGTTCACCGTGTTCGTTCTGGCCTGTTTCGTCGGCTACTACGTGGTCTGGCGGGTGACGCCGGCGCTGCATTCGCCGCTGATGGCGGTCACCAACGGCATCTCGTCCGTCATCATCGTGGGCGCGCTGATCGCGGCGGGACCCGCCGATTTCAGCTTCAGCCAGATCATGGGCTTCCTGGCGGTGGCGCTGGCTTCGGTCAACATCTTCGGCGGCTTCCTGGTGACCTATCGCATGTTGTCCATGTTCAAGAAGAAGGGCCGCTGAGGCGGATCGGGGGGAACCAGAACAATGAACGAGACCCTGATCGCCTTCCTCTATCTGATTGCGTCGGTGTGCTTCATCATGGCGCTGCGCGGGCTGTCGTCGCCGGAGAGTTCGCGCGGCGGCTTGCTCTACGGCGTCGTGGGCATGGTGATCGCGATCATCACCACGGTCTCGCTGCCGATCGTGCAGAGCTACTGGTTCATCATCGTCGGCATCGTCGTGGGCGGTGCGGTCGGCACGGTGATCGCCCAGCGCATCCAGATGACCGCGCTGCCTCAGCTCGTCGCCGCATTCCACTCGCTGGTCGGCTTGGCGGCGGTGGCGGTGGCCGCGGCGGCATTCTATGCGCCGCACAAGTTCGGCATCGGCGAGGTCGGCAACATCCACGCCGGCAGCCTGGTGGAAATGGGTCTTGGCGTCGCGGTCGGCGCCGTCACCTTCACCGGCTCGATCATCGCCTTCGCCAAGCTGCAGGCGTTGATGTCGGGCGCGCCGCTGGTGTTCCCGGGACAGCACGTCCTCAACGCGCTGCTCGGGATTGGAATCATCATCCTCATCGTCGCGGTCATCTTCACCCAATCGCCGTTTGCGTTCTGGGGGCTGGTTGCGGTGTCGCTGCTGCTCGGGTTCCTGTTGATCCTCCCGATCGGCGGCGCGGACATGCCGGTCGTCGTCTCGATGCTGAACTCCTATTCCGGCTGGGCGGCCTGCGGCATCGGCTTCACGCTCTCCAACACGCTGCTGATCGTGACCGGCGCACTGGTGGGCTCTTCGGGCGCCATCCTCAGCTACATCATGTGCAAGGGCATGAACCGCTCGATCTTCAACGTGATTCTGGGCGGCTTCGGCACGGACAGCGGCGCGGCGGCGGCCGGCGCCAAGGGCGGCGACAAGCCGGTGAAGGCGGGCAGCGCGGAAGACGCGGCGTTCATCATGAAGAACGCCTCCAGTGTCATTATCGTGCCGGGCTACGGCATGGCGGTGGCGCAGGCCCAGCATGCGCTGCGCGAAATGGCGGATCTGCTGAAGCACGAAGGCGCGAAGATCTCCTACGCGATTCATCCGGTGGCGGGCCGCATGCCCGGCCACATGAACGTGCTGCTGGCCGAAGCCAACGTGCCGTACGACGAGGTGTTCGAGCTGGAAGACATCAACCGCGATTTCGCGCAGGCGGATGTCGCCTTCGTGATCGGCGCCAACGACGTGACCAATCCGGCGGCCAAGAGCGATCCGAAAAGCCCAATCTATGGCATGCCCATCCTGGACGTGGAACAGGCGAAGACTGTGCTGTTCGTGAAGCGCTCCATGGCCTCCGGCTATGCCGGCGTCGACAACGAGCTGTTCTTCCGCAACAACACCATGATGCTGTTCGGCGACGCCAAGAAGATGTGCGAGGACATCGTCAAGGCGCTCGGCTAGGCTGCGGTCTGGCCGCTAGACCTGGGTCAGGGGCAGGGCGGTCGTCTCCTTGATCTTCTCCATGACGAAGCTCGACGACACGTCGCTGAGCGCGATGCGCGCGATCAGCCGTTTGTAGAGCGCGTCATAGCCGGCGATGTCCGGCACGACCGCCTGCAGCAGATAGTCAGTATCGCCGGTGGTGCGATAGACGCCCACGATCTCCGGAATGTCGCGCACGGCGGCGGAGAATTTTTCGAGCCAGCTTGCTTCGTGATGCGCCGTCCGCACCGCGATGAAGGCGGTGAGACCGAGATTGAGCTTGGCCGCGTCGAGGAGTGCGACGCGGGACTTGATGACGCCCTCCTCCTCGAGCCGCTTGATCCGGCGCCAGCAGGCGTTCCGGGACAGGTGGACGCGCTCCGATAGCTCGTCGACGGAGAGGCTGGCATCCTTTTGCAAGGCCCCGAGCAGGGCCCGGTCGATGTCGTCTATCACAGGAAATCGCCTAATGAGGGGATGATGTCCCGAGTTTCTATCATGAGTAGGGATAATTTGGGATAATTTTTCGCAGGAGATGGTGCATGATCCCAGCCACATGATGGAGGCGTTCATGCAGTTCCTGGATCGCGTGTTTCTGGCTCATCCGCGCACCGTGGGGGAGAGCTATCTCGAGCACTGCGGCTTTGCGTTCCGGATCGCAACGCGCCTGTTGCTGGCCGGGTCGGCGGCTCTGCTGCACGCCGCCGTGCCATGCCTTTGCGAGACAACGGCGTCTCGCATCATTCTGGCGATGAATGCCGACATCGTGGCTCGCCGGGCCAAAGCGAACCAAGCGCAGTCGGCCGCGCCGATTTTCGGATTTGCTGAATATATCTGAGTGACTTAGCGGCGCCCGTCAGCACGCCTGAGCGTGCCGGCAAGGAATCGTAAACCATATTTCCCGTAGGATGCGCCGCGCTTAAGGCGCAACTGCGCTACTATGTGTGAGTTTCGGTCGAGTCTTGGACTGGAAAGTCGCGTGGCGTCTGTGATAGACGCCGTTTCCTACGGGGGCCAAGTTCAACCAATGAATTTACAGATGCCAGACAAGCTCTTGCTGATTAATGCCTCGATCGCCAATCGAGCGGTGTTTAAGATTACGTTCAAGGGACGGCGCGACATTCAGGCCGCGACGGATGCGGGCGAAGCCATGCGCTTTGCCGACCGCATGCCCCCGGACCTGATCGCCCTCGATATCGGCGACGATCAGGACGCCGGCATCATTCACGGCATGATCAAGCACTTCCGCAATGCGCCCGCCACCCGCAACACGCCGATCGTGCTGCTGGCGAGCCAGACCCAGGAGCCCATCGCGATCCGCGGCCTGGCGCTCGGCGCCGTCGACTTCATCTCCAAGCCGCTCAGCCCGCTGGTACTCGCGGCCAGGGTTCAGCGCCATCTCGACCTGAAGCAGGAGCGCGACAGCCTCGCGCATCATTCCGGCATCGACGAGGTCAGCGGCGTGGCCAGCCTGTCGCATTTCGACGCCCACGCCGACCGCGAATGGCGCCGGGCGCTGCGCCACCACACCAAGGTCTCGGTCGCCGTGATCGACATCGACAATTTCCGCGCCTACAACGAGCAGCACGGCTTTGTCGCCGGCGACGAAGTCCTGCGGCAGCTGGCCGGCGCCCTGGCCGACGAGATCCGCCGGCCCTCTGATCTGTTGGCGCGTTATCATGGCGACCAGTTCGTGGCGTTGCTGCCCGACACCGATGGCACCGGTGCTGGACACGTCGCCGATAGGTTGCTGGACCGCGTACGCGATTTGCGCCTGCCTCATGCCGACGCCGACAGCGGTCATGTCACGGTCTCCATCGGTCTCGCGACCCTGGAGCCGAAATCGCGCGACGGGCTTCCGGAATTCCTCAGCCTCGCCGCCGATGCGCTCGCCGCCGCCAAGCATGGCGGGCGCAATCAGCTCAAGACCCTGCCGTAGCGCATCACAGGAAAATCGGTCGCGGACGATCGGGGATTTCGCTAGGTTCCGCCAATCCCTTCCTTGCGACTCGGAAATCTTGAATGCCTGAAATCGGTCTGCTGATCAAAGCCGTCATCCTCGGCATCGTCGAAGGTCTGACCGAATTTCTGCCGATTTCCAGCACGGGACATCTGATCCTCGCCGGCGAGCTGCTCAACTTCAACGACGAGAAGGGCAAGGCCTTTCTGATCGTCATACAGATCGGCGCCATGCTGGCCGTGATGTGGCAATACCGCGTGAGGTTCACCACGCTCACCATCGGGCTGTTCACCCGGCGCGCGGATCAGATCTTCGTGCTGAAGCTGTTCATTGCCTTCCTGCCGGCGGCCATTGTCGGGTTGCTGCTCGGTGACTTGATTCAGACGCATCTGTTCGGATCGATGCCGGTCGCGGTGGCGCTGATCGTCGGTGCGCTGGTCATTCTGGTAATCGAGCGCTTTTACAAGAGCTGGCGCATCGACAGCACCGACGACATGACCTGGCGCGAAGCGCTGCTGGTCGGGATCGCGCAATGCTTCGCGCTGTTCCCCGGCGTCTCGCGCGCTGGCGCCACCATCATGGGCGGCATGTTGTGCGGCCTGTCGCGGCGCGCGGCGACCGAGTTCTCGTTTTTCCTGGCGGTCCCGACTCTGATCGCCGCGGGCGGCTACGACCTTCTCAAGCATCGCGAGGCGTTTGCGGCCGGCGACGCGGTCTTGCTGGCGGTCGGGCTCATCGTCTCCTTCATCGCGGCGCTGATCTGCGTGCGCTGGCTGCTGCGCTACATCGCGACCCACAATTTCAACGCGTTCGCCTGGTACCGCATCGTGCTGGGCGTCATCATCCTGGTCGTGATGCGATAGCCCAAAATAATTCGGGGCCGGCAAGCCGACCCCGACGAACTTCTGCTTCAACCAACGCCGAAGACTAGTAGCCTTCGCGCTCCAGGCGCTTGCGCAGCAACTTCCGGTGACGCCGCACAGCTTCCGCCTTTTCCCGCGCCTTCCGCTCCGAGGGCTTCTCGTAGTTCCGGCGCATCTTCATTTCGCGGAAAATACCCTCGCGCTGCATCTTCTTCTTCAGCGCGCGCAGGGCCTGGTCGACATTGTTGTCACGGACGAGGACTTGCACGGTTGACTCAGCTCCTATTCCTGTCATCGGCCGATCCATCCATCGGCCGGGTTGAACCCGCAAAAAAACATCGGGCGACGAAAGGCCGCCCGTTGATTGGCGCGGTGTGTAGCACAGGCAGCGAAGCTTGTGAAGGCCTCACGGGGCTTTCGGGCGAGGCAATTCTGCCCCATATTTCAAAGGGAAAGGGAGAAATCGCGAGATGGCGATCCTGAAAATCGCGCGCATGGGCCACCCGGTCCTGAGGGCCCGCGCTGAGCCGGTCATGGATCCGAAATCCCAGGAAATTCAACAGCTTGTCCGAGACATGGTAGAGACCTTGGAAGATGTCAGCGGGATCGGCCTGGCGGCCCCGCAGGTCCATGTCTCCAGGCGAGTCGTCATCTACTTCGTGCCGGGTGAGCGGCGGGCGGCGGGCGGCGAGCCGGCCGAGGACATCCCCCTGACCGTGCTCATCAACCCCGAGATCGAGCCGCTGTCGGAAGAGAAGGCCACCGGGGTCGAGGCCTGCCTGTCGGTCCCCGGCCTGGCAGGACCGGTACCGCGCTTCACCCACATCCGGTACCGCGCCCTCGATTTGCACGGCCGCATGTTCGAGCGCGAGGCCAAAGGCTATCATGCGCGCGTCGTGCAGCACGAATGCGATCACCTGGACGGCATTCTCTATCCGATGCGCATGACGGACCTCTCGGGACTGGCATTCGTCGAGGAGCTCCGCCGGTTCGGCGATGGGCAGGAAGTCGAGGAGGACGAGCGATGACCTATGACCGCGAGGCGGACCGGCTGGCGCTCCTGGAAGCGACGCTGTCTCACGCCGCGTTCGACGGCTGGTCGCAGAAGGCGTTCGATGCCGGCGCGAAAGACGCTGGGGTTCCGGCGGATCGCGCACTGAACGCGTTCCCGGGCGGGATGGCGGAACTGCTCGCCTTCTATCACGAGGTCGAGGATCGGGAGATGCTGGAGGCGATGGCGCGAGGCAACGTCTCCGAGATGCGGGTGCGCGACCGCATCGCTTTCGCGGTCAAGTCGCGGCTGCAGCGCAACATGCGGCATCGCGAGGCGATCAAGTCCGCCTGCAGCTTCCTGGCCATGCCGCACAATGCGGCGCTCGCCTTGCGCCTGCTCTATCGCACGGTCGACGCCATGTGGTACGGCGCGGGCGACACGGCGACCGATTTCAACTTTTACACCAAGCGGGCGCTGCTGGCCGGCGTCTATTCCTCGACCGTGCTCTATTGGCTCAACGACAAGTCGACGGGCGCCGCCGACAGCTGGGCGTTTCTCAGTCGCCGCATCGACGAAGTGATGCAGGTGCCGAAGGTGCTGGGCAAGTTCAGTGCGGTGACCAGCCGCCTACCCAATCCGTTCCGCGTGGCCGAGCGCATCCGCCCGCGCCGCTTCCGCGCCAGGACGGCACGCGGCTGAACGAGGCGCGGCGCGTGGCGCGCGGCGATCCGGCGAAGAAGCGCGATGGTGGACGGATCGGATTCGATCCGACGCTGACGGGCCTGTCACGCGGGGCGCCGGTCATGGTGTTCGACGGCGCGTGCAACCTGTGCCACGGCTGGGTGCGCTTCGCGTTGAAGCGCGACCGCAAGGAGCGCCTCAAGTTCCTGGCGGCGCAATCGCCGCTCGGCCAGGAGTTCCTGAGGCGCAACCGCTTGCCGGCGGAGAATTTCGACAGCTTCTACCTGGTCGAGAACGCGGTCATCCTGCACAAGTCGCGCGGGTTTTTCAGCATGGTGCAATACCTGCGCTGGCCCTGGCCGTGGTTGGCGGTCTTATCGATCCTGCCGGCGCGCCCGCTCGATCGGCTCTATGACTGGATCGCGCGGAACCGCTATCGCTGGTTCGGAAAGCGGGACCTTTGCCTGATCGCGGATGAAGCGCGGGTCGAGAGGTTCCTCTAGCTTGAGGTCAGCGCGTTGTCGGAAGCGCCTATCCGCTCCGCCACCAGCTCCTGCAGGCGCCACAGGAACGGATCGTGGATGCCGAGCTCTTCGCATTTGAGCACCGTTTCCAGCAGGTATTCCGCGCTGCTGCCGCCTTCGCCGCAAGCGTGGGCCATGTGGTCGGCGACGATCTCGTCAGAGATGCGGCCTGCATAGCGCTCGCCGGCGAGATTGGCGACAAAGGTAAGTCCGCGCACGCCGCCCTGCATCGTCACCAGTCTGACCCAGCGCGGGAGATAGCCGTTGCCGAGCATTTCCCGCCGCCAGACCTTGGCGATCTTGTCGCGCACGCCGGGCGCCGCGATGCGATAGGCGACGCCGCGGCAAGCGCCGCCGCGGTCGAGCGCCAGCATCAGACCCGGATGGTGGCGCGAGCCGCGATAGCGCCATTGCCACAGGCAGAAGCGGCGATGCCAGCCCTTGAGCAAGGCGGGACGGCTCTCGGCAAAGTCGAGCTCCGGCTTCCACATCAGCGAACCGTATCCGAACAGCCACAGATCGCCCTCGTCATGATCAAGCAGGATGCGGTCGAGCGCGGCCGCCAGTTCCTCATCGGTCCGCAGCTTGTGGGCGCCGGGATCGTCCTTGACGTGCTGGGCAAAGCGCGCGGCGATCATCGCGCGGGTCAGGGTCGGTTGGCGCTGTTGTTTCATGACTTGGTGCGGCGGGCCGGGCGAGCCTCGGGCAATCGGCGCTGCATCTCCACTTCACGCAATGCGAACGAAGTCTCCATCGAACTGATGTTGCCGACCGAGCGCAATACCGTCTTGACGAAATCGTCATAGTCCTCGAGGTCGTCCACCAGCACGCGCAGGAAATAATCGCGCTGGCCGGTCATCAAATAGCATTCCTGCACCTGCGGCGCCTGGGCGATGACGCGCTCGAACTTCTCGATCGCTTCGTCGCTGTGGATCGCGAGTTTGATCTCGACGAACGCCATCATCTTGCGGCCGAGCTTGCGCGCATCGACCAGCGCCGTGTAGCCGGTGATGTAGCCCTCTTCCTCCAGTCGCCGCCAGCGCCGCAGGCACGGCGACTGCGACAAGCCGACATGCTCCGACAATTCTGCTAGAGTGAGCCGGCAGTTTTCCTGCAGCGCCGCGAGGATCTTGCGGTCCAGGGCATCCAGATCGACAATGGCAGTATTTTGCGTCACACCCGGTATTGTTGGTATATTTTGCTGGAAAAGTCAATTTTGGGGTGAAATTAGGCGCATCTTTGCGCAGCGTGCAGCGTAGCGTGGTTAACGGGAAACGACGCCTTTCGAGTCTCGGGAGTCCGCCATGAAGCAGCAGCCCTATCACAAGCGGTTTGTGGGCACCCACAAGCTCAGCCCCGACACGTTGATGATGAGTTATGGGTACGATCCGAAACTCTCCGAGGGCGCGGTCAAGCCACCCTTGTTCATGAGTTCGACTTTCGCCTTCCGCTCGGCGGAGGAGGGCGCGCACTTCTTCGACGTGACGTCGGGGCGCGTGAAGCTGAATGCCGAGGAGACTTCGGGTCTGGTCTATTCGCGCTTCAACAATCCGAACCTCGAGGTGCTGGAGGACCGCATCTCGATCCTCGAGGAAGCCGACGACGCCTGCGTCTTCTCCAGCGGCATGTCGGCGATCACGACCGCCGCCATGGCGTTCCTGCGGCCCGGCATGTCGATGGTAATGTCGAAGCCGATCTATGGCGGCACGTCGTCCCTGTTCTCCGGCTTCTTCCCGGATTTCGGCATCACGGTGGTGCCGATGACCGACGGTCTCAGCGTCGAGGGCATCACCTCCGCGATGAACGAAGCGGCGCGGCACGGCCAGCTCGGCATGGTGCTGATCGAAACGCCGGCCAATCCCACCAACACGCTGATCGATATCAGCCTGGTCGGCGGGCAGTGTCTGCAGCATGGATTGCGCACGGGACACAAGCCTATCCTGGTGGTCGACAACACCTTCCTCGGCCCGATCTACCAGAAGCCGATCCTGCACGGCGCAGATCTCGTCGCCTATTCCGTCACCAAGTACCTCGCCGGCCACAGCGACCTGGTGGCGGGGGCGATCGCCGGCCGCAGCGACCTCATGTTCGCGGTGCGCAAGCTGCGCGGCCTGCTCGGCACGCAGCTCGACCCGCATAGCGCCTGGCTGATCAGCCGCTCGCTCGAAACCTTGAGCCTGCGCATGCAGCGCGCCAATGAGAGCGCGCGTATCATCGCCGAGCGCCTGCGCGAGCACCCGATGGTCGAGAGCGTCAACTATCTCGGCTTCATCAAGCCCGGCACGCATGAGGCGGAGATCTTCGAGAAGCAGTGCCACAGCGCCGGGTCGACCTTCGCCTTCAACGTCAATGGCGGGCGCGATGTGGCGTTCCGCATTCTCAACAAGATCCAGCTCATCAAGCTGGCGGTCAGCCTGGGCGGAACGGAATCACTGATCTGCCATCCGGCGTCCACCACCCATTCGGGCATCAAGGCGGAGGAGCGCAAGGCGCTTGGTATCACTGAAGGCACCATTCGCCTGTCGATCGGCGTCGAGGATCCGGGCGATCTGATCGCCGACCTCGAGCAGGCGATGGCGACGGCCTAACGCGAGACGGGGCAGGGGGACGGTTTCATGGTTCAGGCGGCGAACGCGCCGGCGGCGACCGGCGCGCAGGCCTTTCCGATCGATGTGCTGCGCGACATCGAGCGCAAGGTGCTGTGGCTGTCGACGCAGATCATCCACAACGCCAATCATGAGCGCGACAACGAGGATGGGCTGAAGGTCGGCGGACATCAGGCTTCGTCCGCGTCGCTCGTCAGCATCATGACCGCGCTCTATTTCGCGATCTTGCGGCCGCAGGACCGCGTGGCGGTGAAGCCGCACGCATCGCCGGTTTTCCACGCCATCCAGTACCTGCTGGGCAACCAGAGTCTCGACAAGCTGAAGGACTTCCGCGGCTTCGGCGGCGCGCAATCCTACCCGTCGCGTACCAAGGACGTGGACGATGTGGACTTCTCGACCGGTTCGGTCGGCCTCGGTGTCGCCATGACCTCGTTCGCCAGCCTGGTGCAGGACTACATCCACGCCCACGGCTGGGGCCGTCATTGGCCCGAGGGACGCATGGTGGCGCTGGTCGGCGATGCGGAACTGGACGAGGGCAACATCTACGAGGCGCTGATCGAAGGCTGGAAACACGATCTGCGCAATACCTGGTGGGTGGTCGACTACAATCGCCAGAGCCTCGACGCCGTGATCTCCGCGCCGCTGACGGGCAAACTCACCAACGTGTTCGAGAACATGGGCTGGCGCGTCGCCACGGTGAAATACGGCAAGCGCCTGCAGGCGCTACGCGCGCTCCCGGGCGGACGGGCGATCCTCGATTGGATCGATGCTTGCGACAACGATCTCTATTCCGCGCTCACTTTCCAGGGCGCGGCCGGCTGGCGCGCGCAGCTGGCCGAGGATCTGTCGGACGCGAACGCACGCGCCTTGGTCGAGGCGATGGATGACGAGGCGCTGGCCGCGACTATGACCGATCTCGGCGGTCATTGCCTGGAAAGTCTGCTCGAGGCGTTCGGCGAAGCGAGCGAAACCGACCTGCCGACCTGCTTCATCTGCTACACGATCAAGGGCAAGGGCCTGCCGCTCGCCGGTCACAAGGACAATCACGCCGGATTGATGACGCCGGATCAGATGAAGGGCTTCAAGGCGGCGAACAACATCCTCGACGGGCAGGAATGGTCGAAGACGGCAGGTCTCAATCGGTCCGAGCGTGAATTCGAGACCTTGCTGGCGGCGACGCCGTTCAATGCCAAAGGGCCGCGACGGCTGTCGGCGGACCGGGTCGAGGTAGGAGTACTGCCCTTGCCGCCGATCAAGGGCGCGATGTCCACCCAGCAGGGGTTCGGCCAGATCCTGGCGGAGATCGCGCGGGCCGGCGGCAAGCTCGCGGATCACATCGTCACCACCTCCCCCGATGTCACGGTATCGACCAACCTCGGGCCGTGGGTCAACCGGCGCGGCGTCTTCGCGATCGAGGCCCAGGAGGATGTGTTCCAAGCGCGCAAGCTGATGTCCGCACAGCGTTGGAGCAAGGGACCGGCCGGGCAGCACATCGAACTCGGGATCGCGGAGAACAACCTGTTCCTGATGCTTTCGGCGATGGGATTGAGCCACAGCATATTCGGCGAGCGGCTGCTGCCGATCGGGACCTTGTACGATCCCTTCATTGCACGCGGCCTCGATGCCCTCAACTATGCCTGCTACCAGGATGCGCGCTTCATCCTGGTCGCGACGCCCTCCGGCATCACGCTGGCGCCGGAAGGCGGCGCACATCAATCGATCGGCACGCCGCTGATCGGCATGGCACAAGACGGCATCGCCAGCTTCGAGCCATCCTACGTTGATGAGCTGGCGGTCATCCTGGAATGGGCGCTGGAATACATCCAGCGTGCGCCGAAAGCTGAGAAGGGCGATGCCTGGCTGCATGAGCGCGACGGCGGCTCCGTCTACCTGCGCCTGTCAACGCGCGCGATCGACCAGGTGCTGCGGCCGATGTCGCCGGAATTGCGCGACGGCATCATCCAGGGTGGTTATTGGATGCGCCCGCCCGCCGAGGGGGCGCAGCTTGCGGTGGCCTTTACCGGCGCGGTTGCGCCCGAGGCGGCCACGGCGATGGGCGAGTTGCTGCGCTATCACGCTGGCGCAGGCTTGCTGGCCGTCACGTCGGCCGATCGCCTGAATGCCGGCTGGAAGGCGGCCCAGACAACGCAGCAGCACGGCCGCGCTGATGAGACCTCGCACATCGAACGGTTGCTAGCGCCGCTCGCACGCGATGCACGGATCGTCACGGTACTCGACGGGCATCCGGCGACCCTATCCTGGATGGGCGGCGTCCATGGCCACCGCGTGCAGGCACTCGGTGTCGAGCATTTCGGGCAGACCGGGACTATCCCCGACCTCTACCGCCACTACCGCATCGACGCAGCCGCCATTGTTGAAGCGGCGACAGTGGCCATGCGCCGGAGGTAGGATCCCTATGCAGGTGAAGGGGTGATCCGTCTACAGTTCGCCTGATAGAGTGATTGAGGCCTCGCCTGCGCGGGGCCTTTCTGGCGGGGGCACATTCAAGTGGAGATCGCACGGGCATCGCTGCTGTTCGCCGCGGGCTTCGGCGGCGGGATCGCGGCGGCGATTGCGGGCGGTGCTTCGCTGGTCACGTTTCCGACCTTGTTGGCGATGGGATTGCCGCCGATCGCGGCCAACGCCACCAACGCGGTCGGCCTCTCGCTCGGCAACTTCACGGCGGCTCTGGCCGATTGGCGGCGGCGGCCGAGCTGGGGGCGCTCGCTGAGCTGGCTGTTCCTGATCAATGTGATCGGCGGGGCGATCGGTGCCCTTCTGATGCTGGAGACGCCGCCTGATTTGCTGATCCTGCTGGTGCCGGCGCTGATCGGCGGCGCGACCCTGCTGTTCGCGATCGGGCCGTGGGTGCAGCGACGCCTGCCCAGCGGCGGCGGCAATGTGCTGCTGGCTGGCCGCGTGGCATTTCCGCTGTTCCTGTCCTCGATCTATGGCGGCTATTTCGGTGCGGCGCTGGGAGTCATCAACCTCGCCATCCTCGCGATCGGCGGCCTGACCGACCTGCGCAGCACCAACGTGCTCAAGAACATCCTCATCACCGGCGTCAGCGTGTCCTCGGTCTGGGTCTATGTCTGGCAAGGTGCGGTGGTCTGGCCGGCCATGATCGTCTTGATGGCCGGCTCGATCGGCGGCGGCTATGCCGGCGGGTACCTGATCCGCGTGCTGCCGCCGCGCGCCGTGCGCATCGGGATCATCGCCTTCGGCGCGGCGGCGACCGCGCTCTATGCCGACAAGTACTGGCTCTAGCGGGCGCTGCTCAAGGCCTGCGCCAGCTCGTTCTCCAGCCAGTTCAACCCGGCATCCTGCGCCGTGTTCTCGTGACGCAGTATTGCGATCTCGAACCCCGGTAGAGGGAACGGCACCTCGTACTGTTTGAGACCGAAGGCACACGCGTGGCGCCGTGCGAGCCGGCGCGGGGCCGTGGTGATCATGTCGGATCCCGCGACGGCGGCAAAGCTGGCGAGGAACTGCGGCACGACTGCCACGACTCGCCGCTCCTTGCCGATCTTTCCGAGGGCGTTGTCGACCGATCCGCGCGCATCGCCGGCCGCCGACACCAGCAGATGGCCGCATTCCAGATAGCGCGCGAGATCCAGCTTGCGACTGATGACGGGATGGCCGGGGCGGGCCAACACCACGAAATCCTCCGTCATCAGCGTGCGCTGCAGGAACGGTCCGGTTTGCGCCGGAATGCCGAGGATCAGGTCGATCGATCCATTGGCCAGCGCCGCGCGCCCCGCTTCGTATCCGATGGACCGGAAGGCCAACCGGCAGCCGGGCGCGATCATGCTGAAGCGCGACAGGAACTCGGGCACCAGCATGGCGATCGCGTAGTCGAGGGCGGCAATGCGGAACTCGCGTGCGGCGCTGCCGGGGTCGAAGCGACGGCCCTGCTGCAATGCATCGCGCAGCGTCGTCAGGGCCAGCTCCACCGGCTGCGCCAGGGCCAGCGCGCGTGGCGTCGGCTGCACCCCGCTGGCGCGCCGGACGAACAGAGGATCGCCGAGGATATCGCGCAGGCGGGCGAGAGCGTGGCTGATCGCAGGCTGGGTGAGGCCGAGCTGCTGCGCGACGGCCGTAAGCTTGCGATGCCGCAGTGCGGCGTCGAAGACCAGCAACAGCGTCAGATCCAGGCGACGTAATTCAACATCACTAATATTACTCATAAGACGATTTCAATATCATTTATACATGGCTTTGCCTATATCCGAGTGCAGCGGAAAGCCACGGATGGAAGCGGCGGATGGATACGATCGGCAGTCAGGAAATACCAGGCGCGGGCGGGAGCCGAACAGCGCTCAAGATTCTGATCGTGCTGGCCCACCCGGAACGGCACAGCTTCAGCGGGGCGATGGCCGACGTCGCGGTAGAGACCTTGCGGGGGCTGGGCCATCAGGTCGCAGTGTCCGATCTCTATCGCATGGATTTCGATCCGGTCTCCGACCGTCGCAACTTCACTACCGTCAAGAATCCCGACTACTACAAGCAGCAGATGGAAGAGGACTTCGCGACGGAGGAACATGGCTTCGCGCCGGAGGTGGAGGCGGAGATCGCCAAGATGGAAGCGGCAGACCTGATGATCTGGCAGTTCCCGCTGTGGTGGTTCGGGCTGCCCGGCATCCTGAAGGGCTGGGTGGACAAGGTGTTCGCCTTCAACCGCGTCTACGGGCGCGGGCGCATCTATGAGAAAGGGCTCTATCGCGGCAAGCGCGCGCTGTTGTCGCTGACCACCGGCGGCAGCGGAGTGGCTGCCTATCAGCCGGGCGGCTTCAATGGCGACATCAACGGGATACTGCGGCCGATCCAACGCGGCATGCTGCAGTTCGTCGGATACGACGTCTTGAAGCCGCAGATCGTCTATGGTCCCGCGCAGGCAAGCGATGAGGAGCGTGCCGCGCATCTCGAAGCATGGCGCAACCGGCTGGTCGGCATCGCACAGGAAGAGCCGATCGTGGTGGGGCGGTATTCGTGAATGCAAAAGGGCCGGCAATAATGCCGGCCCTTTGAGGTCTAGGTGCGATTGCGCCTACGCCGCCAGCCTGCCTTCAAGGCCATTGACGAACATCACGCGCAGCTCCTTGGCTCCGACCTGGATCGGGTTGCCGCCGGCGCTGGGGTCGGCGGCCGCCATCTCGGCGACCTTGTCGACCTGCTTGTCGTCGACGCCGATCTCTTTGAGCGTGTGCGGGATACCGATCTCCTTGCGCAGCGCCAGGATCCAATCCAGCACCGATTTGAAGGATGGGTTCGGCAGGCGCAGATAGGCCGCAAGCCGAGTCAACCGCTCGTCGATTGCGCTGCGGTTGTACTCCAGCACATAGGGCATCACGACCGCGTTGGTGAGGCCGTGATGCGTGTTATAGAGCGCGCCAAGCGGATGGCTGATGGCATGCATGCCGCCGAGGCCTTTCTGGAACGCGGTAGCGCCCATGCTGGCCGCCGCCATCATGTTGGCGCGCGCGACCAAATTCTTGCCATCCTTCACCGCCGCCGGCAGCGCGTCCTTGATGAGGCGCATGCCTTCGAGCGCGATGCCGTCCGCCAGCGGATGATAGCCCGGCGCGCAATACGCCTCGAGGCAATGGGACAATGCGTCCATGCCGGTAGCGGCCGTGATGTGCGGCGGCAGGCCAACCGTCAGCTCCGGATCGTCAATCACGATCGAAGGCAGCATCTTCGGATGGAAGATGATCTTCTTCACGTGGTTGCTCTCGTCGGTGATGACCGAAGCGCGGCCGACCTCCGAGCCGGTGCCGGAGGTGGTCGGAACCGCGATGATCGCGGCGATGCCGTTGGGATCGACGCGGGTCCACCAGTCGCCGACATCCTCGAAATCCCAGATCGGGCGCTTCTGGCCGATCATCAGCGCGACCGCCTTGGCCGCGTCGAGCGCCGAGCCGCCGCCGAACGCGATGACGCCGTCATGACCGCCGGCCTTGTAGGCCGCAATGCCGTCCTCGACATTCTTGCCGGTGGGATTGCCCTGCACCTTGCTGAACAGGCCCGTCGGCACGCCGCCCGCTTCGTTGCGCGCAATCGCGTCCTTGATCATCGGCAGGTTGGCGAGGCCGGGATCGGTAATGAGCAGCGGGCGCTTCATGCCCAGCGCCTTGCAGTGATCGGGGAGTTCCTTGATGCGGCCGCAGCCGAACTTGACCGAGGTCGGATAGTTCCAATTGCCGCGAAGCGCGGCGGCGTCGGGGGTCATTTTCGAGAGATCCTTGGGTTTGGCCGTCTGGCCGGAGCGGCGGCATTCTAGCCAGTTCCAGGCGGCAGGGAAGGGGCTGAAAATCGGCCTAGAACGCCCGGAAATGGCCGATGATCCGGTATTCGAACAGGACATCCTCTTCCCGCGTGCCCCAGCCGATATTGTGGATGACGAGGGGCCGGGCGCCATCGTCCGAGCGGCGATCGGAGACGATGCCGATATGCGGCTGGCTGCCGCCCAGCGCCCACGTCACCACATCGCCCGGGCGGTAGTCGCCGGGATTACTGCTGACCGCGAGGCGATAGCCTTGCCGCGTGAACCAGGTGGCGAGATTCGGCACGCGCCGATGATCGATGTTCGAATCCGGCGCGGAAAGACCCCAGTTCCGGGGATAGGCCGCGAAGTGCAGCTTCATGTCGCGGTGCACCGCTTCCTGCAAGTCCACGCCGACGGCGCGAAACGCGCGCACCACGACATCGCTGCAGACGCCGCGCGCCGGCGGAACGTCACCCATGGGGTAGGCAATCCGTTGATAGCTGGGGTCGTAGAGGATCGTCACGCCGACCTGCGCGCGGGCTGCGGCGACCAAGTCACGTGCAGATTGCGCGTTGTCGGCGCGCGCAACCGCTGCCGAGCCCAGGATAAGACAGATTACAGCCAGAATTGCACGCATGCCGGCGAGGATGTGTTGGGGGGCGTGGCGGAATTGCGGCAGCAGGAAGGCGCTTCGGTGGGCCTAGCGCCATGCCTTGCTGCGCTCGACCGCACTTGCGAAGCGCTTGTGCAACGCGGCGGGCAATGGCGCGACCGGGGTGATCTCCGCTCTTGAGGGCGGCGGCGGAGGCAAGGTGCCGGGTTGTGCGAGGCCGGCGCCGATCATCGCCAGCTGTGCCGCGCCGAGGCCGGTCAGTTCTGCGCTCGCGGGCACGCGCACGCGCTTGTTCATGGCGTCGGCAAGGAAACGCGTGAAATACCGGTTGCGCGTCAGGCCGCCATCGACCGAGAGCACTGGCGCGAGCGGCGACAGCTTGTCGATCGCGGCCATCACTTTCTCCGCCAGCAACGCGACGCCTTCGAGCAGCGCCTGCATCATGTCCGACCTGGTCGTCTCCAGTCCCATGCCGAGCCACAGGCCGGCGGCGCGACGATCCCAATAGGGACATGAAAGACCGGACAGCGCTGGCACGAAGATAAGGCCGCGTGCGATTGCAGACTCAGCCGTGAAGTCATCGATCTCCGCGTAGTCCGCGAACAGGCCGAGGCTGCGCGCCCAATTGACCGCGGAGGCGGCATTGTAGATCCCGCCTTGCAGGGCGTAGGCGCAGGGTTGGTCGCCGATCTTCCAGGCGATGGTCGCCTCGAGCCCGCTTTCGGTATCGCGCGGAGCCGTATCGCCCACCACGGCGAGCGCGAAGGCTCCGGTGCCGAAGGTGATCTTGGCATCGCCCTTGCGCCGGCAGCCGTGGCCGAACAAGGCCGCTTGCTGATCCACCATGCTGGCTGAGACCGGGATGCCGTGTGCATCGCCAAACGGTCCGGTTGTCGGGCTGATCTCCGGCAGGCATTCGATCGGTACGCCGAACAGCTCGGCGAGGCGTTCGTCCCATTGCAGCGTTTCGAGATTCATCAAGCTGGTGCGCGACGCGGTCGTCACGTCGGTTGCGAACCGGCCGGTCAAGCGGTCGAGGAAATAGGAATCGCTGGTGCCGAAGCGCAGGCGCCCGGCGCTGCGCAGCGGCTTCGCCTCCGGCACATTGTCGAGCAGCCAGCGCAGCTTGGTGGCCGAGAAATAGGGGTCGAGCGGCAGGCCGGCTCGCGCCAAGGTGAGCTGTTCCGCGCCGTCCACTTTCAACCGCTCAGTCACATCGGCGGTGCGCGCGTCCTGCCACACGATGGCGTTGTGGATCGGCCGCTTGGTTTGCGCGTCCCAGGCGATGACCGTCTCGCCTTGGTTGGCAATGCCGATCGCCGCCGCCGGTCCGGCACGGTCCAGTGCCGATTCCACATGCCGTGCCAGCTCCTCCGGGTCGTGCTCGACCCAGCCTGGATGCGGATAGATCTGGCGGTGCAAGAAGCCGGCGATTGTCTCGAACCCGCCGTCCCCGCGCAGCCGATGGACCTTGGTGCCGGTTGTGCCTTGATCGATGGCGATGACGGAGGTTTCAGGCGGCATCGAGTTCCACCGACACATGCTGGCAGTTCTTCATGCCGCGGCGGGGCAGTTGCCAGGCGATGCGGCGCTCCGGCAACGCCGAGATGCGGCGCGACCACACCGGGTTGCCATCGACGATCACCGACAGTTTACCGCGCACCGCCCGCGTCACGCGCGCCTTAAACAACAGCGGGTGAGAAGCTGGCGTCCCGTGATAGATACGCTGCGGATAGACGTAAGCGAGCGGGCCCCGCACCGTCACGCGCGCGTCGGGCCCGCGCACAGGCAGGCGGCCCTCAAGCCCGGCAATAACCATCTCGGCCACCGCCCTGCCTTCACGCCAGCATTGCCCCGCCGTCTCGATGCCGCGCAGTACGTTGCCGGCCGCGAAAAACTGGAGATCGGAACAGCGGAAGTAGGTATCGATCGACGGCCCGTGCGTGCCGGCATCGATCTCCAGGTGGCTCGGCGCGATCAGCGCGGTTTCCGGCCGGAACTTGCCGGTGAGAATGACGCCGTCGCAGGTCATTACCTCGGGCCCCGCGCCGCGGTCGATCTCGATGCCTGTGACCTTGTCCTGGCCGATGACCCTGAGCAGCTGCGTGCCGGTCAGGATGGGAACACCGAAGCCCAGGCGCGCGATCCAGGTGCCCGGCTCGCGCGCCGTGATACGCGCCTTCTCCTCGATGATGGCCAGCGGCTTGATGCCGGCATGACGCAGGGTCAGCAAGGTCGAAAAGGCGACGAGCTCACTGCCGATGACGACAGGCCGTTCGAAGGGGCATTTGCCGTGCAGATAGACGAACTGCTGCAGCGCGCCGGTACTCATCACGCCAAACGGCCGGCTGCCGGAGATGAGACGCGCGCTGCGCGGCGTCTCGCGCGCGCCCAGCGCAATGACGATCGCCTTCGCCTGAAAACTTTCCGGGCCATTGGGTCCAGTCGCCCGCACCACTCCGCCGGGCGCCAGCTTGAGGGCAGTCATATGCAGCCGCAGGTCGGCCGCGCTCGCTTCCTGCGCCAGGCGCTTGGCGTAGTCGGGACCGCTATAGATCCGGCCGAACTCCCGCAATCCGAAACCGATATGGCCGCAATGGCGTGGAATGCCACCCGGTACGCTTTCGCGCTCCAGCAAGACGACATCGCGGACGCCCCTAGCGCGCAGGGCACGCGCGCAGGACAGGCCCGCCGGGCCGCCACCGAGAATGAGGACATCGCTGGCGTGAGTCATGGCACCAGCCGACCTTCCGTCAGCGCCATGACCTCGGCACTGCAATAGAATCCCTGGCATCGCCCCATCATGCAGCGGGTGCGGCGCTTCAGCCCGGCCAGATTGCCGGCCGGCAAGGGTCCCGCAAGCGCCGCCTCGATCTCGCTGCGCGTCACCAGCTCGCAATGACAGATGATGTCCCCGCCGGCTTTGCTCAAATACGGGCGCGCGCGGTCTTCCGCGAGATTCGGAACAGGCGTCCAGACCGGTTCCTGGTCGCGCATCCCGTCGAAGATCCCGGCAAGGCTCCGCGCCACCATCTGCGCGATGCCTAGTGCCGCCGTGAGACCGGTGGAGCGGATGCCGCCGGCGGTGATCCAGCGCCTCTCGCTACTCGCCGAGATCTGATAGTCCTTGAACTGCGTCGCTGGCCGCAGTCCCGCATAGATCGCATTGACCGATTGGTGCTCAAGATCGGGGATCATCTCGATCCCTTTGGCAATCAGCTTCTCAAGGGTGGCGCGGTCGACGTCCGCACGCGATCGATCCTCCTGATCCTCAGCCGTCGGGCCGACCAGCAGATTGCCGAACGCAGTGCGGCAGGCGACGACACCCTTGGTGCGCTCGGTCGGCACCGGCAGGATGATGGCGTGCAACAATTTCGCCGCCGGTTTGTCGAACACCACGAACTGGCCTTTGCGCGGCGTGATCTTGAAGGGCGGCTCGCGATTGATCGCCTCCACCAGGTCGCCGTAATTGCCCGCCGCGTTGATCACGACATCGGCTGCGATCTCGCCCAGCGTGGTCTGCAGCGTCCAGCGCGCGCCGTCGAAGGCACCGCCGGTGACGCTACAGCGGCGCAGGATCCTGCCACCGTGCGCCAATCCCTGATGGGCATAGGCCAGCGGTGCGGACCAGGGATCGATGATGTGCTCCCCCGGCACATGGACCGCGCCGAGGCAGCGTGCGCTCAGATAGGGCTCGCGCCTGCGCAGCTCGTTGCGATCGATCTGCGCAACGTCGCCGACGCCGTTGCGATGCGCCTTCTCGACGATGGCTGGCAACTTGGCGAGCTGCTCTTCGTCCCACGCCACCACCAGTCCGCCGCTTTCGACCAACGGCAGGTTGAGGCGATCCTTGATGTCCAGATATTCGCGATAGCCGGCCTGGATGCAGGATAGTTCAACGCTGCCCTCTGGCGCATCGAATCCGGTATGGAGCAGGGCACTGTTGCCTTTGCTGGCGCCATCCAAGATGTCGGCCGCAGCCTCCACCAGAATCGGCTGCAATCCGGCCATGGCCAGGCGCCGGAAGATGGCGCAACCGACCACTCCGCCCCCGATGATGACTGCCTTGCCGCCAGCGATGGATTCCCTCACGGCCGGGAGATTTACAGGGGATTCAGGGCCTGTCCAGGGGTGGCCGCCGTGTGGCTCTAGATCTTCCTCAAGTGGAAGGATTTCGGCCTGGTCAGCATCTCGTAGCCGACTCGGCTCAAGGTCGCACCGCGGCCCGAATCCTTGACGCCCACCCAAGCGAGGGCCGGGTCGAGATAGTCACAGCGATTCATGTAGACGGTGCCGGTCTCGAGGCGGTCGCCGATCTTTTCCGCTTCGTTCTCGTCCGACGTCCACAACGCGGCCGTGAGGCCGTATTTGCTGTCGTTCATCATGCGGATCGCTTCGTCGTCCGATTTCACCTTCATGATGCCGATGACCGGGCCGAAGCTCTCCTCCGACATCACGCCCATGGAATGATCAACGTTCACCAGCACTTGCGGCGCCAGGTACGGCGTTCCGGGCTTGTCCGCGGCGAAGCTCTTCGGGTCGATCAGGGGCTTGGCGCCGTGCTTGACGGCGTCGGCGATCTGGCCGCGCACGAACTCGGCGGCGGAGGTGCGCACCATGGGGCCGAGATTGGTGCCGGGATCCATTGGGTTCCCAAGCTTGTATTTTTTTGTGAGATCCACAAAGCCGTCCACAAACTTGTCGAACAGCTTTTCGTGCACATAGATGCGCTCGATGGCGCAGCAGCACTGGCCGGAATTGAACATCGCGCCGTCGACCAGGTTTTCGATCGCGTGATCGAGGTTGGCGTCGGCGCGGACATAGGCCGGATCCTTGCCGCCGAGCTCGAGGCCGAGGCCCATGAACTTGCCGAGGGCGGCCTGCTGGACTGCATGACCGCCGGCGACCGAACCGGTGAAATTGCAATAGGCCACTTCCGGCGCCGCGATCACCTTGGCCGTATCGTCGTGCGTCAGAACCAGATGCTGGAACAGGCCCTTTGGCAGCCCCGCGGCGTCGAACGCCTGCTGGTAGTCTTCAGCGCAGATCGGCGTCTGGGCCGAGTGCTTGAGGATGACCGCGTTGCCGGCCATCAGCGCGGGCACCACCCCGTTCACCGATGTCAGGTACGGATAGTTCCACGGCGCGACGATGAAGACGACGCCCAAGGGTTCGCGCCGGATGAAGCGCACGAATCCGGGCTTGTCCCTGGCCTCGATGTCGGCCAGCGCCTCGCCGGCGATCTGGATCATGTAGCGCGCGCGCTCCTCGAATCCGCGCATCTCACCCGGGCTCTGGCTGATCGGCCGGCCCATCTGGCGCGTGATCTGCTCGGCATGCTCCTTGCCGTGCGACAGGAAGATGTCGATGGCCTTGCTCACCACCTTGGCGCGTTCGGCGATGGGCGTGAACTTCCATTGCCGCTGCGCCTCGGCCGCAATCTTGAGTGCGGCCGAAATCTCCGCCGGGGTTGCGTAGGGCCGTTCGACATAGACACTGCTGTCGATCGGCGTGATGGTTTTCTGTGTCGCTGCCATGATGTCGTTCGCTCGTCAGATGATCTCGAAATAGCGCGCCAGTTCCCAATCGGTAATGTGCTTGCGGAACTCGCGTTCCTCCCACTCGCGGGTTGAAGCCCAGTGATCGACGAAGGCCTCGCCGAAGAGGTCAGCCGCGGCCTTCGACTTGCGCAGCCGCTGCGCCGCTTCCCAGAGCGTGCGCGGCAGATCGAGCTTCGCCGGATGCTTCATGTCGTAGGAGTTGCCCACGATCGCCGGCGTCGGTTCGATCTTGTTCTCGATGCCATAAAGTCCGGATCCGATCGCGACCGCGATGGCGAGATAAGGATTCATGTCGGCGGCGGCGATCCGGTACTCGACCCGCTGCGACTTCTCGGAGCCCGGAATGACCCGCAGCGCGCAGGTGCGGTTCTCGATGCCCCAGGTCGCGTTGGTCGGCGCCCAGAAGCCGGGGATGAGGCGCGAATAGGAATTGACGGTGCAACTCACCATGCCGAGCAGTTCGGGCATCAGGGCCTGCTGGCCGCCGACGAACCAGCGCTGCTTGTCGCTCATGGTGTGCGGCTTCTTGGCGTCATAGAACACCGACTTGCCGTCCTTGCCCTTGAGGCTGACATGGATGTGGCCGCTCTGGCCGGGCCAGTTGTTCGACCACTTGGCCATGAAGGTCGCCATCAATCCGCGACGCTGCGCCATCACCTTCATGAAGGTCTTGAACAAAGCCGCGCGGTCGGCGCCTTCCAGCGCCTTGTCGACCGTGATCGCGGCCTCCAACACGCCGGGCCCGGTCTCGGTATGGAGGCCTTCGATCGGCATGCGCATTTGTTCGCAGGTGTCGAGGATCTCGTGATACAGCTCCGCCCACACCGATCCGCGCAAGACCGAATAGCCGAAGAATCCCGGCGTCATCGGCGTCAGGTTGCGGAAGCCCTTCTCGCGCACGCTTTCCGGCGTCTCGTCGAACATGAAGAATTCATACTCGGCGGCGGCGTAGGCCTCGTAGCCCATCTTGGCCGCTTTCGCGAGCACGCGGCGCAGGACGCCGCGCGGACAGATCTCCTCGGCCTTGTCCGTGAACTCGCACAGGAAGAACAGCATGTTCTCTTCGAACGGGATCTCGCGGCAGGTATCCGGCACCACGCGGACCCATGCATCGGGATAGGCGGTATGCCAGCCGGTGTATTTGACGTTGTCGAACAGCTGGTCGTTGCTGTCCCAGCCCAGCACCACGTCGCAGAAGCCGAATCCGTTATCGAGCGCGGAGAAGAACTTCGCCTTCGACATGTATTTCCCGCGCAGGATTGCGTCACCGTCGAACACGCCGACCTTGATGTGGGTGAGGCCGCGTTCCTCCACGATCTTTTTTGCGTCAGCGACGCTTTTCACCTGTTCCGGCTTCAAAGGCATGACGAAATCCCCCGCAATGTCGTTTTGAGTCTGCTTCGTGGATCGAGTTTCAGGCGGCGTCGCGCCGCGCGCTGGATGGGCGTTTGGTGGGCGAATGATTGAGTGGCGATGCGTTTCCTGTGAGACGGGCTTCCGGCAGGTCGCCGGGCGTCGTGAAGTGACGCTGTCGGTCCTCGCTGGGCCTGATTCCGTGGGCGTCCATATAGCATTTCGAGAAGTGCGAAAGCGAGTCGAAACCCACCGCCTCCGCGACCTGTGCGAGGCCCATCATGGTGCCCTGAACCAAGTCCCGTGCACGCGAGAGGCGCAGCCGCTGATAGTAGCCGCGCGGACTTACTCCCAGGTGACGATGGAACAGCCGCTCCAGATGTCGCAAATGGATGCCGGCTTCCGCCGCGATTGCAGGCAGCGGGACAGGATCGGACACGGTGTTGCGCATCAAGGCAACCGCCCGTCGGATCGGCGGCGCGACCTGGGTCTCGATCGATTGTTGCTGGTCGGCGGCCGGCTCGATCTTCTTGCGCACACGCTGACGCGCCAGGCGCATCATCACCTGCTGGGCGACCGATGCGCCCAGCAAGGCTTCGACATTGGCGAGCGCAAAGTCGGACGTGGCACAGCCACCGCGGCAGCCAAAGAAGTCGTCTTTGCGCCAGAATAGTTCCTTGCGCTGGGCAGCGCCGCGGGTGCGTTCCTTTGGCATGGCGGCGATGCGGCCGAGGACGGAGCAGCCGCCGCCGATCCCGCCCAGCCGCTGGATCGATGCCGGATGCGCACTCAGCCAGGCGGCGAGGCCGACGCAATCCTCCGTGGAGGCATCGGCATCGCTGAATACGATCACCGTCGAGAGTGGACGCACTTCAGTCACGTCGCCATCGGCCGCGACCGGGATGCCGGCCGAGCTTGTGACCGAGCGGCCGGAGATCGCTACGATCTCCCATGTGAAGATTCGGTGCTGCGCCAATTCGTTGGCGGACGTGAAGACGTCCAGCAATCGCGCCAGGTCGCCGAGTGCGAATCCACTCATCAATACCAGGCTGAGCGCAGCGCGACGGTTCGGATCAAGCGCGAAGGGCGAAGCCGGCGCGCGTAAGGTCTCCGCCATCGAAGGCGGGCGCCATGCGCGTTGATCTTCCGTTTCGGCCATCAGGCTTCCCCCCGGGTGACATTTGGTCCACGCTTCCACCTTGCCGTGGGAACGCGGTCCCCCCTCTGTCTATTGGACCTGAGAGATTCACCGGCGCAAATGAATAGCAGTGCCGGCTTACTCCTTCGGTGGGGCGCCGCGGTTTTACGCTGCGGCGCCCGCTTTCCAGAGCATTCGGCCGCGATCGGTCCTTTTTGCCTGAGAGGTTCCGGGGGCGGTTGCTCCTTCGGCGCCACGACCCCCATGGCAGTGCCCATTTGGGGCCGCGATCTCTCCCGACAGCGGCAAAGTTGCGGGCAAGTCTGTGTCGCCGCAAAAGGGCCGTCAAGGCGCAAAAGGAAGCGGTTTCCGTCATGCCAACCCTTGTGAAATAGGAGCCGCCTATCGGCTGATAAGGCTCTCGACTTGCATGGACCAGCCACCTTTGATCGCATTGTCGGACAGGATGTTGCCCCAGGCTGCACCGTCATGGGCTTGCGGCGGGTTGGGGACGCCTGTTATTCAAGCGGGGGGCTTGTCTTCGACGTCTGGGCGTCTCCCCTCAATTATGGCCAAGGAAAACCGGTCGACCGGAACCGTGGCTTGCTGCATTGAGGGGTGGCCAACAGGGACAATCATGGCCCGGCGAACGGGGGATGACCGGACGTGCGGCCGTGGAAAGGGGGTAGCACAGGATGCCTAAGGCAATCTGCGCATATGTTCGCTATGTCGACGCGTTCAATCGCGGCGTCGGCAAGATCGCAATGTACCTGATCCTGATGCTGCTCGGCATCCTGCTCTATTCAGCCTTCTCCAAAGGGGCGTTCGGCATCTCGCCGATCTGGAGCTTCGAGATGGCTCAGTTCACGCTCACCGCCTACTACATGCTGGGTGGGGCATACAGCTTCCAGAACAACGCCCTGGTGCGCATGGACCTGTTTTACAGTCACTGGTCGCCGAAGACGCGCGCGATCGTCGACTGCGTCACCATCATCGGCATGATGGTGTATCTCGGCGTCCTGCTCTACGGCGCGATCCAAAGCACGCACTATGTCTTCGAGACCGGCCAGCGCCGGCCGAGCGCCTGGTCGCCTCACCTGTGGCCGATCCGGTCGATCATGACGTTCGGGATCCTGCTGATGCTGCTGCAAGCGGTGTCGACTTTCTTCAAGGACCTTGCGATAGCGCGCGGGAAACCAATCGAATGAGCTATGAGCTGATCGCCTCCACCATGTTCCTGTCGATGCTGCTGTTGCTCGGGACGGGCCAGCGCGTCTTCGGGATGATCGGGTTCGTCGCGGCGACCGCCGCTCTCTTCCTGTGGGGCGAGGGCGCCAGCAACATGCCGTTCGCAGGCGCCGGCAAGCTGCAGGACTGGTACGCGCTGGTGACCGTGCCCTTGTTCGTCCTGATGGGATACGTCCTGGCGGAATCCGGCATCGCCAGCGACCTCTATCGCATGTTCCATGTCTGGATGGGCGGCATCCGCGGCGGCCTGGCCATCGGCACTATCGGCTTGATGGTGATGATCTCCGTGATCAACGGATTGTCGATCGCGGGCATGGCGATTGGCGCGACCATCGCGCTGCCCGAACTGCTGAAACGCGGCTATGACAAGCGGATGGTGACCGGCGTGGTGCAGGCCGGCAGCACGCTCGGGATCCTGATTCCGCCCAGCGTGGTGCTCGTGCTCTATGCCATGATCGCGCGCCAGCCGGTCGACCAGCTGTGGCTCGCCGGCATCTTCCCCGGCCTGATGCTGGCGGCGATTTTTGTGATCTACATTGCTGCGCGCTGCTGGTTCCAGCCGAAGTTGGGACCCGCGCTGCCGAAAGAAGAGCGCAATATCCCCCTCAAGGAGAAGCTTAGTCTGCTGTGGGTCGGGCTGGTACCGCTGCTGGTGTTCGGCCTGATGATCGGGTTGTTCGTCACCGGCATCACGAGCCTTGTGGAAAGTTCCGCGGTGGGCGCAACGGCTGCAGTGGTAGCGGCGGCGCTAAAAGGCAAGTTGACCCGCGAACTCATCGAGCTGACGTTCCGTCAGACGCTCGACGTCACCTGCATGTTCATGTGGATCATCGTCGCCGCGCTCTGCTTCGGATCGGTGTTCGACGGGCTTGGCGCGGTCAAGGCGATCGAATCGCTCTTCCTTGAGAAGCTTGGCCTGTCGCCATGGGAAGTGCTGATCCTGATGCAGGTCTCGTTCCTGGTCATGGGCATGTTCCTGGACGACACCGCCATGCTCGTCATCGTCGCGCCGCTCTACATTCCGCTGGTGCGTACGCTCGGGTTCGATCTCATCTGGTACGGCGTGCTCTATACGATCACCTGCCAGATCGCCTACATCACGCCGCCGTTCGGCTACAATCTATTCCTAATGCGGACGATGTCGCCGCCTGGCATCACCATGGTGGACATTTACCGCTCGATCTTCCCGTTTGTCGCGGTGATGATCCTGGCGCTCGCGCTGGTGATGATCTTTCCGGACATCGCGCTCT
>JAWKVL010000017.1:0-77668 GCA_041398065.1 Dongiaceae bacterium
GACGCTTCCCGGCTTCCGTCCATGATATCTCAATGTAGTCGACGCTACCTATTGATGGCGTCATCCCATCATACGGCCCAAGAATCCGGTTCGACATTAACATCATGAAGTCACTTTCTCCTCATCGGCAGGGGCGCGCCGATCATTTCCGCCCGACTACATGCCCAAGCCTGATCTATCAAGCGTTTCACTGTGGCGGACGAGCGCGCAAGTACCCGTACAAGCACGCCAACCGCGCCCGGAAGCAAACCTGTACCAAGCTGGAAATCAGGACCCTCTTGCGCCATGCGCGATAGTTCCACCGCGAGACCTGCATTATCCCTGCCGGGGGCGAGAGTCAGAAGACTGCCGGCATAGTAGTAAGAGCCAAGCACCCCGATAACATCCACCGGAATGTCGGACGGTTCCATCGCTAGACTGTCAATAAGCTCAGTACTTCCGTCGATGATAACTTGGGTGTCCAGTCTTAGCTTCCTGAACGCGAAGGATTCGCCGCGAGCCAATCGACCCGGTGCTATGATCTCGCTGGCGACCACCATGGAGCCTGAGTCCAAGGCGATCGTCGTGCTCTGCTCGTACGACGACTCCGCCTGGGGTATCAAGGGATCTGGGATGTACTCGACATATGATCGTCCCTTGACCTCCAGCGTTACCTGCTGGCGTGCCGGCCCGCCACACATTCTATGCAGCTTTGTCGCAGAGGTAGTCGTGATGTGAACTTTCGCACCGTTTGATGCAGCCACTCTGAGACTGAGCCTGTCATCGCCAAAAACCGCCCCAGAGGGATTCTGGACATAGATGAAGGCCATACCCGGAATGCGGTCGTCCAAATACATAGGAACAGTGAGATGCAGCGGGAATCTCTGTTCCCGCCGGACAACACGCGTGGTGCCGGTGCGGTCCGATATCAGCTCCACATCAAGGACACCCTTCGGCTGACGCATTGGCCCGCCCTAGCCGACCTCAAGGCCGAACAATGCTTCACTCCTGATCCGTGCGAAAACATCCGACGCGCCTTCGTCTGACCGAAGGTTTGTGTAGATCGTCGGCTTGTTCGGCCGAATGGTCATGACATCCTGCCGGATCCGCTCCAGGTCCACTCCAACGTACGGCGCCAAATCCACCTTGTTGACGACGAGCAGGTCCGCCTGGATTGTGCCCAGGCCACGTTTTCGCGGGATATCGTCGCCGGCGGCGCAGTCGATCACAAAGATCCAGTAATCGACAAGTTCCGCCGAGAACGTGGCTGCCAGGTTGTCGCCGCCGCTCTCAATCAGGATAAGATCCAGGTCGTGCTTACGCTCCAGGCTCTCCGCAGCCTGCATGTTAACGGACGGGTCCTCGCGAATTGCTGTGTGGGGGCACGCTCCCGTCTCGACACCCACCACGAGAGTGTCATCTATGAGCCCACTCGCCTTGACCCTCAAGGCGTCTTCCAGTGTGACGAGATCGTTGGTAATGACTGCCACCCGGATGCCTGCATTCTGCAATAATGGCAGAAGTCTTTCGATCAGCCGGGTCTTTCCAGATCCAACTGGCCCTCCGATACCGATCCGCACCGCGTTTTCAGTCATGTTTTCGCCTATTTCAACATGTACAGCGAACTCAACGGCACACGCTCTGCCGGACGTGACTTGCAGATATCACCGTCGATCTCGACCACGTAGGTTTCCGGATCGACCGAGATTGTCGGTGTCGCTCCGTTCCACAGCATGTCCTTCTTCGACAATCGCCTCGTGCCGGATATCGCGACGCAGCGAGTCTTCAAATCCAGGCGCGCAGCGATGTTCCGATCCAGAGCTCTCTGCGAAACGAAGCGAATGGACAGAGACTGCGCGGCTCTGCCCAGTGCGCCCCACTGCGCTCGATAGCGCAACGGTTCGCAACAGAGTAATGATGCATTTGCCTCACCCATGACGGCCATCACAGGAAACCCGGCCTTGAACACCACTTCCGGTTTGACCCCAAACAGGCCGGGCTTCCAAAGAACGAGATCTGCGAGCTTTCCCGGCTCCAGTGATCCGACATACTTCTCGATACCGAAAATGCGCGCGGGGTTTATTGTGTACTTGGCGATAAATCGCTTGATGCGGATGTTGTCATTGCCGCTGCCCCGATCTTCCGGCAAGGCCCCCCGCAGCTCCTTCATGTGCGAAGCGGTCTGCCAGGTACGGGCGATCGTTTCTGCTATTCGCCCCATACCCTGCGAGTCCGATCCGATGGCGCTTATTGCGCCAATGTCGTGCAATACATCTTCCGCCGCGATTGTCTCGTGGCGAATCCTGGACTCGGCGAAGGCTACATCCTCCGGCAGCCGCGGGTTCAGGTGGTGGCTTGTCATCGCCATGTCAAAGTGTTCGTCAAACGTATTGACGGTGTAAGGGTTGGTGGGATTTGTCGATGACGGCAGGACATTCCCCTGGCTGCAGACCCTGATAATGTCAGGCGCATGCCCCCCGCCGGCCCCCTCCACGTGATATGCGTGGATGGTGCGCTCTCCTATTGCCTTAAGTGTTCGCTCCAGAAATCCGAACTCGTTCAGCGTATCGGTATGGAGCTGAATCTGCACATCGGCCTCATCAGCTGCTACCAGGGCCGAGTCGATAGCCGCCGTGGTCGCACCCCAGTCTTCATGAATCTTCAGTCCTGCCGCCCCCGCATCGATCTGCTCGAGCAGCGGCCCCGGCAAGTCGGCGGCGGCCTTGCCGAAGAACCCAAAGTTAAGAGGGAAGCACTCGGCCGCTTGAAGCATCCGCCCGAGATTGACCGTTCCGGTTGATGCGATCGGAACTGTCGTTGCTCCGAGACCTCCCCCCAGCAGCGTTGTCATGCCGCTTGAAAGAGCCTCCTCACACTGCCCCGGGTCGATGAAGTGAACATGGCAGTCAAGCCCGCCCGGAGTGACAACCAAGCCCTCTGCCGCGCGCACGTCAGTGTTCGCGCCTACGATCAGGTTCGCGCTGACACCGTCCATGGTGCGCGGATCACCAGCCTTTCCTATGCCAGCAATGAGGCCGTCCTTGATTCCAATGTCGGCTTTGATGATACCCAGGACCGGATCGATGATCAGGGCGTTCGTGATGACGAGGTCGAGCGCCCCTTCGGCCGCTGTGATGCGGCCATGGCAACCGGTACCCACCCTCAGGGTCTTGCCGGCTCCGAAGACCAACTCGTCACCATGCACCAGCAGGTCTCTTTCCACTTCGGCCCACAGGGCTGTATCCCCCAGACGGACCCGATCTCCTGTAGTCGGTCCGTAGAGCTGGACGTACTGCAGTCTCGGAAGTTTGCGCCCCACCGTCAGACTCCTCTGAAACCCTGGTCCGCGGCGCGTTCCAGCGCTCGCCGCTTCACTTCTGGATCGTCCAGGCGCCCATCGGTCAGTCGATTGAGACCTTCGACGATCCTCTCCCCGCCTATTGCGACCAGATCGACCTCCTTCTCGTCACCGGGTTCGAATCGTACGGTTGTACCGGCAGGAATATCGAGTCGATATCCGAACGCCTTTGCCCGGTCGAAGGCGAGCTCAGGGTTCACCTCAAAGAAATGGAAATGTGATCCGACCTGGACAGGGCGATCGCCAAGATTATTGACCACAAGTCTTGTCGTCGCACGGTCGGAATTGATCTCGATCTCGCCTGCGGCCAGCAAGTAACGGCCAGGTTCATCGTAGCTACCTGACTCTGTCGACTGAGCGATGGGATCATGAACACAGACAAGCTTCTGGCCATCAGGCAATACCGGTTCTACCATCAGAACATCAAGGAGCGCCGCAACGCCCGGCTGCACCTCATCCGATGTCAGCACTGAACGCCCGAGCTTCATAAGACCGGCAACAGACAGCCCTTTTCTCGCGCCTTCGAAGATTGCGTCTGCGATAATCGCCCTCGCCTCCGGCAGATTGAGCTTCTGGCCTTCGGCGCGACGCCGCCGCGCAAGCTCGGCGGCCAAGAATACCAGGAGGCGATCGCTTTCCCGGTTGGTCAGATACATGAATACTCCTGGCTACTCGCCTGTCAGCTATAACGTGAGGTGCGCCGTGACACGCATTGGTGTATCCGGGTCACTTGTTTCCCCCACGCCTGCTATTTCGCCTTTGTCCAGTAGGATATAACGATCGGATACTGCACAAGTAAACGCTATGTTCTGCTCGACGAGCAGGACGGAAGTGCCGGAATGCTCCCTTTCGCTCTTTATGACCTTGACCAGACTCTCGATCACGGACGGCTGCAATCCTTCTGTAATCTCATCGACAAGCAGCATCTCAGCACCAACCGCAAGTGCGCGCGCAACAAGGAGCATCTTTTGTTCGCCGCCACTTAGAGTACCAGCGCGCTGTCGCATGCGATCGAGCAGGAACGGGAAGCAGCGCGCAATCACCGCTTTCGCGTCCGCCAACGTTAACGGCTTCCGAAGCGCCAGCCGAATATTCTCTTCCACGGACAAGTCCTGGAAGACAGCCTTCTCCTGCGGTACATAAGCCACCCCCAGTCTTGCGATGCGGTGCGGAGCAGTGTTGGCAACCGTACGGCCCATGAGCATGATATTGCCGGAGAAGGCCGGCAGGTATCCCATAATGGACTTCAACAGGGTACTCTTGCCCATCCCGTTCTTGCCAACGACGGCAACGATCTCGCCACGATTGATGGCCAAGTTGAGATCTCGAATGACAGTTGCCTGCCCATAGCCGCTGCAGAGCTGTTGTATGTTGAGCACCGCTTCAACCATGGCGCGCGCCCTCATGGCTCGATCCCGCGTACACAGACTTGACGAGATCCGAGCTCACTACCTCGTCAACTGATCCGTTAAGAACAATTTTCCCTTGGTGCAGAACTATGATTCTCGACGAGATCTCCCGCACGAAATCCAAGTCGTGTTCGACGAGCAGGATGCACAGGTTTTCCGTGCGGACTAGCTCTGTCAGGATCGAGCCGATGAGAGATCGCTCAGGCTTGGTCAGGCCAGCCGTGGGCTCATCCAGCAAGAGCACTTTTGGCTCCAGCGCCAACACCATTGCCAGTTCCAGCGCCTGCTTCTTGCCATGAGACAGCAGGCGGGCCGGCACTCCAAGGTCTTCCTGAAGCCCGGTTGCATTGACAACGCGCAGCGCGGAGGGTGGAAGCGAGCAGAGGCCAGTCCTATGCCATCGCGATGGCTTGTCCCAACGCGCGCGGGCGACTTGGAGGCATTCCCCCACGGTAAGCGTCTCGAATACATTCGCCATCTGGAACTTGCGACCCACACCGAGGCGGACACATTGCTCCGGCGGCAGTCGATCGATGTGGTGGCCATTCACTGTGATTTGCCCTGTGGTTCTCTGGGCGCCGTCGGCGATGCATGAGATCAAAGTCGTCTTACCCGCACCGTTAGGGCCGACAAGACTCACAATCTCACCATAGGCAGCCTCGAAATCGATGCCAGAGAGGACCTCCAGACTGCCAAACCGTTTTTGCACGCCGGCGACGGTCAGCGCCGTGACGTCCGATTGCGTTCTTGTGATTGGCCTGCTGTGCTGCAAACCCAGTAGGCGCACTTCCCGATCTTTGCTCTGCTGCTGTGTAGCATGGCGGCGTCGCAGCCATTTCCCCGCGTCGAAAACTAGCGGCAACAGCCCACGCGGCATGGCAACAATGACCGACACGAAAATCATGCCGATTACCAGCTTCCAGATGAACGGAAAGTCGCCTTGAAGCTGTGCACTGGCATAGTCGATCATGACCGTCCCGAGCACTGGACCGATGAGCGTTCCGCGCCCACCGAGAGCCACCCAGATCACGAGCTCTGTACCAAACATGAAGCCGGCGAGCTCTGGCGCGACCACAACCGTGTAGTTTGCGTACGCGGAACCGGCAACCGCGCAGATCACTGCACAGATGACGAACGCGACCGCCTTCATGTGCGATGTGTTCAGTCCTAGATACCGGCACCGGTGCTCGTTCTCTCGAATTGCGACGAGCAGCTTTCCCGCATCGCTGCGTGTATATACCCAGGCGGCGACCGTCAGCAGAACAAGGAGGACCGCCACGGCCCAGAACCACTGCTCCACACTGAGATCGATTGTCTGAAATCCTGTCAACCCGCTGCTCGATCCCGTGTAGGTCCCGCCGGAGAATAGCACCTGCGTGACAACTATGGGCAGAACGAGCGTGATGACTGAGGCATAGAGGGCTGATGCCCCGTGCCAGAACGCGAGGAAGGCGACCACCGCAGACAGGAGAATCGCGACACCAACCCCGATCACGACCCCTAGGATCGCAAGCTGGGGTGAAAAGCCCATATAGGTAAACACCAGCGCTGACGCATAGGCGCCTGCGGCGAAGAATGCCGACTGCCCGAACGTCAAGACCCCCATGTACCCCCATAATATGTCGACCGTCAGCGCCACGGCCGCATAGATCATCGAGCGAGCCAGAACGTTTACCGAATACGTATCGAGGACCAGGGGTGCGATAGCCAACAGGCTCAGAATGACGGACGCGCCAACGCCAACTCGGAGCAGTGCTGAGGCAGCTCGCGGCTTCGACGTGGAGCTCTCGATGCTCCTGGCAAAAGAGTCAGTCATGGGCAAACCCCTGTGGACGAATGCGCAGAATTATGGCGGCCAAGGCCGCAATCGTCAGCCCACCCAACACCGAGCCGAAATAGTTGCTGACGAGCACCTGCGCGCCACCCAAGACGACGGATGCAACTGCCAAGCTCAAGATCGAAGATCCCGACACGAGGACCAGCATGAATGCGTTGATCAGCCACGGAATGCCCATATTGGGATCAACGCTGGACAACGGGGTTATAAACGCACCCGCGATGGCGGCTAGAGCCGATCCAAGTGTGAAGGTTATGCAACGCACCAGGCCGCTGTTGATGCCGAGGCCGCGCGCAAGATCCTCGTTCATAATCACCGCGCGGGTGGAAAGCCCCAGGTTGGTACCGCGAAGGGCAAGCGCTAAGCTGAGTCCCAATGCCAGTGCGATAGCGGTGAGGATTAGCCGGTAGCTTGAATACGGCTCTCCGAGTACCGAGACCACCCCCCTCACCGGCGGCTCAGCGAAGTGCACGCCTCGATCAAAGACCAGTGTGATAATCTGGCCGATGATGATGCTAAGCCCCCAGGTTGCCAGGATCGCGTCCAGAGGTCGACTGTACAGCGGACGCACGATAACGCGCTCCATTGCCAGCCCGACGATAGCTCCGAACATAGCGGCGATTGGGACAGCTACCCACGGGTTTAACCCAAGGATCGTGGCAATCACTGCGGCGTAGCCACCGAGCGTAATCAGGCCACCGTGCGCGAAGTTGATGAGCTTCATGACGCCAAACACGAGCAGCAGTCCTGAAGACACGATAAAGAGTATTGCGGCGGTCGTGACAATGTCGAGCAAAGGAGCAATCATGTTCAATCCTCACCGTGCTTTCTTCCGAGTCCAAGGCCATGGTGCGTCAAGTAAGGTCAGGCTACTAATTCCCGCCGCATGTCCTCACTTCGACGTACCACAGCCCGGCCTCATTCGCTCGGCTGCTCTTTCGGGTGCAAGTCAGCCGCCTCTACTGCGTTGCCGCCTTGCCTAGAGGTTGGGGCATTGATCGCCCGGATCGACGTTCTCGTAGGTCTTTATGATCTTTGTCTCACCCGTCGCCCCGACCTGCGCCAAATAGATCGTCAGGGGTGCATGCCGCTGCTTCGACATCTGGATGGCACCCCTTGGACCCTGGAAGGTCACCTGGCTCAGCGCAGCAACAACAGCATCCGTGTCTGTCGTCTCCGCCTTCTTCACGGCTAGGGCGTAAAGATGCACGGCGTCGTACTGCGGAACCGACAGCTCGTTGGGCGTCTCCGTCTTGTCACCGAATTTCTTGCGCAAGGCTTCGAGGAAGGCCTCGTTCTGAGGTGACTCAATACCGGTGAAGTAGGTGCCGCCGAGATAGATCCCCTCCGCGTCCGCGCCCATCGTCTTGGCTGTGCCCTCGTCCAACGCGAAGTTTCCGTATTTCGCTGTAATTCCCGCAGCGCGAAGCTGTTTGGTGAATGTCACGTTGGGTGCGCCCGCGGCGGTGGAGGTAATGATGGCGTCTGGGTTGGCTGCCCGGATCTTGCTGATAATCGCCGTCCAGTCGGTCGCATCCATCGGGTTGTATTCGTCACCGACAACCGCAGCGCCTCTGTCAGTGATGTACTTGCGGGTATAGCTCAACTGCCCGCGGCCAAATGCGTAGTCGCTCCCAACCAGGAAGAATGTCTTCGCGCCGTGTTCGTCCATGAAGTAGTCGACCATCGGCGCGACCATCTGTTCCGGCACCCAGGCATTGATATGCTGGTACTTATTGCAGGACTTGCCCTCATAGAAGGAGGTGTAGATGTACGGAATGCGCCCGCGCGAGATGATTGGTAGTCCGGCATTGCGGGCGGCGGTCGTCTCCATTGCGATGATGGCGTCAACCTTCTTCTGGAAGACGAGCGAGTCATAGGCCTTCTGCGCCCCGGCCGCACCCGAAGCGTCATCCGCGACCTCAATCGCCAACTTTCGACCTAGCACTCCGCCCGCGTCATTGATCTCGGACACAGCGAGCTCGGTAGCTTGCACCACAGATGGGGCGACTACGCTATTGGCTCCGCTTAGCCCGACCGGTATCCCGAGCACAATCGGGTCATCCTCTGCCAACCCGCTCGACGCTGACATTGCTAGAGCGATAAGTGTGAGGCACACCCCTCGTGTAAGTTTCATTGTTTCCTCCTGTCGTGATTGTTTTGTGTCTTCCTGCAAGAATGGTCTTGCACCTACGGACCGCCGCAGTTTTTCCTGCGTGCTTGTCGGATGCGGTTCCAGGACTCACGGCTCTCGCCTCGCATGGTGCGAGGCGACTGCATTAAGCCCAACCTGGAGAATGTGAGTGGGATCGATCCGCTGCGCTGTGCAGCTGGAACCACTAACCGTCACGTTGTGACGCCGGAATGGTCCCCGACCTAGCTCTTGCCCGCAGCTGACCCGCTGGGAACTTCAGAAGATCACAGATGCCCGGTTCGGTCAATACCTTATTGGTATAGCGCTCCCACTCGGCGCATAGATCGATCATTGGAGCGCGTCAAGGAACCACAACTGTGCTTAGTCTGGTTGTCCGACTAAGAGCGACACAATTTCGCGCCAAGGAAACGCCGTCCTCCAAGCGTGGATCGCTCTTCGCTCCTCGAAATTGCTTCGTATCGTTGATCGATGCCGGAACCCACCGCATGAACCGTTTCATTCGCAGTATCGAGCATTCCGCTTGCGTCGCGCGATACATTCCAAGCAGGGGCAGTCGTGGAGACCGAAAAACGTCTTACCCGCCAGCCTGCCGCCTGTAAGTTGCCGTGCCGCAGTGCGGCAAGAAGCGTTAGAGGCAGAGAAGTAATGCGAGAAACGCTTCAGCAGCGCCGTTCTACCCTGATCGACACTTTGGCCCTCGATCCTTCATCAAAGGCTCCACAGCAGGTGCCACGCAGCTCGGCTCGTTCCGAAGGCAGTCTGGGGCTTCATGCATCAGGCGGATTGCTTTCAGTGGATCGCGCAACCGCAAAGAATCAATGTGGCGTTTGCCTCAAGAAACCTGATCCCTTGGCGTTCGGCGCCATGCATCCCGGGTCCTAGCGCACGTTGAGACGAGAGAAATCATTGCGCTGTTCGAGCAGAGGTCGGCCTCACCGCGCAATAAATTTACGCTGACGCGATCGGTAGCCGCTCGGCCCGAGCTCTTGACTTCAACAGCCGCGACCGGTTAAAGACAGCTTACTGCAGCGAGGCAGCCGCAGGTGAATTGGGGCATCCGAGCCCCCGATGTGCGCGATGGCGCCGTCGGGGGCTTTTGTTTTTTTGCAGCGCAGGTGAAGGAGATTGGGCGATGAAGAGGACTCCCTTCCACGACAAAGGGCTCGAATGTGGCGCCAAGATGGTAGAGATGTTTGGCTACTACCTGCCTTGGGAGTACGGTGCCGGCCACGCTCGAGAGCATCTCGCTACCCGCGAAGGCGTGAGCGTCTGCGACTTGCATTACATGGGCGAGTTCACTATCGAAGGCCCGGATGCACTCCGATTGGTTCAGATGATCGCTACCAACGATTATTCCAAGAAGGGTATCGGGTCTATCCAGTATACGGCCATGTGTGACGAGAGCGGGTTGATGATTGACGACTGCACGATCTGGCGGCTCGACACCGACAAGTATATGGTGATTAGTGGCTCTGAAGATGACTATGCCTGGATCTCCGAACAGGCGAAACACCTCAACGTCGCAACGGCCAACATCACCGATGATCATACGACGCTGGCTGTTCAGGGGCCCAAGTCCGGGCGGGTAGTTCAGGCTCTGGCCGATATCGACGTGTCAACCATCGGATACTATCGCTTCCGACCCGCGAAGATTCACGGGATCGACTGCATCATAGCGCGCATGGGCTACACGGGTGAGATCGGCTGTGAACTGCATTTCGCCTCGTCGGACGGGCCAGCGATCTGGGATCTCATTATGAAGGCGGGCCGCCCCTACGACATCGTGCCGTGCGCCCAGGCGGCTCTGGAAAGCCTTCGGCAAGAGGCCGGTTACCTGCTTGTCGGCAAGGATCATGATCGCAAGACCAACCCACTCGAAGCTGGAATCGGTTTTGCGGTGAAGTTCGGAAAGGACCAGTTCATCGGAAAGGCCGCCTTGGAGAAGATTGCTCGTGACGGCGTTCGGCGTCGAATGGTCTGGCTTGACGTCGCTTCCGGCGATGTGGCGGACACTGGTGATGCGATCTTCGTTGCCGATCGGCAGATCGGCACGGTCACCAGCGGGTCCTATTCACCGACGAGAAATCGTGGGACTGCGATGGCATATGTCGATCCAGCTCATGCGATACCTTCACTCGACGTTGTCATTTCGCTCCATGACGGCAAGCGCGTCAGCGCCAAACTCTCGAATATGCCTCTCTATGATCCTGGTGACACGCGAACGAAAAGCGCATCGTGATGAACGCTACCATACTTCGGAGCAGGCGTGCGTCGACACGTGGAGCGCGAAGTGCGCTTTCCGTTCCGGCGAGATGTCCGTCGGACTGCACTCATCCATGTCGCCACAGTGAATGACGTGAGTCTTTGCCGGTCGGAAGCGCAGTATGCGGGCGTCGGCTGTGCGTCCTCAGGCTTCTCGTCGATCCCGACGACGCCGGTCGATCCCAACGGTGCGGAAAGAACGCGTGCAGTCAACAGTATCCGAAAGTAGACCTAGCTTTGCAGCGGAGCGACGGGATGTTTCACAAAGCGGGTGTCCAAGCCTCCGATGAGTTTCAGGGCTCATCGGGGGTTTCCACCTTGCATTGGCATGCACGCTTGCAGGCTCTAGTCAGCTTACTGTTGCGCAAATGACTGTGACCGCTCCCGTGTCGCTGGGCTTCACCATAGTAGATGCTGCGCCGGATCCAAAGTCGCTACGCCTTGGGAACCACATAATGGCAGATGGGAGCCCCAATAGCGCCGGCGTAGAAGATGGAATTGCCCTAACACTGCGGAGGGATCACGCGGGGGACGACAGCGTGATCAGAGTTGCCCTAATCCTGGTTCCTCGGTTCTCTATGCTATCTCTGTCGTCGCTCTTAGAAGCTGCCGAAAAGGCGAACCAGCTCTCAGGGAAGCGGCTCTTCGAATACTCATTCTTCGCCTGCTCGGGACCGGTTATTCCTTCCCAATGTGGGTTGAGCGTCGAAGTTAGGCCAATCGAGGAGCTCGTTTCGACGCCCCCCGATCTCGTGCTGGTCATCGGAGACTCCGTAGGTACTCGCTTCAAGAGCCGGCGCACTGAGGCAACACTGAGACAACTGAAGCGCCAAGGGGTTCGCATCGGCGGAGTCGGATCGGCTTGCTTTATTCTCGCCCGCGCTGGGGTTCTTCAGGACCGGCCATGTGCGGTGCCATGGTATCTTCGCGAGGCTTATGTTGAGAACTTCTCGCCACACCATGCTGCCGAGAACCTATATTTGATAGATCGCGACCTAGTGACGTGCGCTGGCGGGGTGGCCATGCTCGATCTCGCGCTGGCGCTGATCAGCAGAAGCTTTGGCAACGAACTAGCCGCATCTATTGCCGACGAACTCATGTACGGAGCCATCCGTTCCCCCGGAGATACGCAGTCGCATGGGCTAGTGCGCAGGGTAAAGAATCCACTCGTCGTTCAGCTTGCAAGGCTCATGGAAGAGTCGGTTGAGCCTCTGGTCTCGCCACGCGACCTAGCGCGCCGCGTGTGCGTATCGCAGCGACAGATGGAAAGGCTGTTCAGCCACCATCTCGGAACGACGCCGAGCCGTTATCAGAAACGGGTGCGATTGAATAGAGCCCAACGCATGTTGCGACATACCACGCTTACAGTCTCCGAGATCGCCATTGCCTGCGGCTTCCAAAGCCTATCTCACTTCTCAAAGGTGTATCGGCAGACGTTCGGATTGAGTCCGCGCAGGGACCGGATTCTCGCCTGACACCACTGGAGCGCCGTGTGGTCCTTTTAGGCTCGCGAGTCCGAAGGTCCATCGACTATGGCTTACCCATCCATACTGGCCTCCAATCCAGCCAGTAGGTTGGATCAAAATCCGCCCAATTCGGGAATCCCCCTTCGATTCAGGCTAGTCGCATCCCGCTCTAATAGGCCGATCCGTCGGGTTGTTGAGATCGTGCTTCTCCGTCCCTTTGAGGGACGGGTTGAAGACGCTGACCAGAACCAGATCTTTCTTGCCGCCGCGCAGGTAGTGCCGGTCATGCTGATCGAGGACATACATGTCGCCGGGACGTATTGGATAGACATTGCCTGCCATATCTTCAACCTCGCCTTCGCCGGTGATGCAATAGCAGGTCTCGAAATGCCGTCGATACTGTAGCAGCGACTGTGTGCCGGCCCGTCCTTCACCGAGCGGGCCCGGCGCTCGGACACCCCGAGCACCTGGCGGACCTGCTCAACGCAGTCACGGCGACGGGAGGGGCTTAAAAAGTGACCTTGGCCGCTTCCTTGAGGATCGCCTTGTCCAGGCTGAGATCGGCCACCAGCTTCTTCAGCCGGCCGTTCTCAGCCTCCAGTTCCTTCAGCCGGTGGGCCTGGTCAACCTTCATCCCGCCATACTCCCGGCGCCAGCGATACAAGGTCTGCTCGCTCACGCCGACCCTCGACAGGCCGCCGACAGCCTCGCTCCGCGCGCCACGCTACCTCAACCTCACGCAGCTTGCCGATAATCTGCTGCGGCGTATGTCTCTCACACGGCATCAAAATCTCCCTTCAAAGAGGCCCAATCCTAACTCTATCCTTGGACCACTTTCGACAGGGCAGACCAGCCCGGACCACGCCGGTCTCATTCGCCCGGCGCAGACGGGAGCGCAACAGATTGGATTGCGCGAATGGCTCGGAAAACGATCATCTCTCTAGGGTCCAAGGGTCTGCTGAAAGCTTCTCTCGGCACGCACCTTGCTACAACGAAGCAGCGATTCATTGTGTCAGGATTCCTCCATCGTACACCGAGACGTCTAACCAATCCTTGAACAGGCCGTCGTATCCGCGCTATGGAGGCGAAATCCACCAAACGGTATTGAACCTCCTCCACCGAGACAATATCCCTGAGTTCGGAACCAATTCTTGAACTCGCCATCCACACCTCGAAGCCGGCACGCACGCTGCATCAGGCCTGATCACCTAGAGCAACGCACGGACGCCCGGTTGTGTTGTTGTCCCAAGGTGAGCGTGGACCGATTGCCGGGAGACGTAGCACATGCCATCGGAGCACCCGTATAGTTCTCCAGTAAGGGCTGGCTTTGATGCATTATCACGAGTTATTCGCGCTCGCTTGCCTCAGTGAGCTGCCGCACAGAAGCCTCCTCCAGCTCCAACCGCGTTGCCCTCGCCAGCTCATCCAGCTGCTGAAGAGTGGTCGCGCTTGCAACCGGAGCGGTGACACCCGGCCGAGTCAGCAGCCACGCCAACGCAACTTGTGCAGGGCTAGCCTCATGACGTGTCGCCGCCACGTCCAGAGCACGCAGGATACGTTGGCCCCGGTCATCTAAATACTTCTCCACTTCCTCTCGCCACGAAGGCGGTGGCGAATGGCGCCGAGTAGCCGTACTGCTCCGACACAAAGCACTTTGCGTATCTCGCGGCTGCCTTCTCCGGCCACGACTCGTATCAATCTGTCAGCGAATAACCGACGGAACGAACAGTGCGGATGAGGTCGCGCCCGCCGACACGCCTCAGAGCACAACGCAACCGGCCAATGTGAACATCGATGGTCCGCAAGCCGATCTGCGCATCGGGGGGCCACACTGCGGTCTGCAACTCAACTCTGGAATAGACGCGGTGCGGATTTTTCATGAGGTGCTGCAGCAGGCGAAACTCCGTCAGCCCGAGATGAATTGTTTGACCGTTTCGCCGAACGCGGTAGGTCGCCTCGTCCAGATTGACATCGGCAAAGCTGAGGCAGGTCGCCGCGCCAAGGGCGTCAGGGTCCACGCCCTTGAAGAAATGATGAATGCGACTGAGCAGCCTGTCGGGCGCGAAGGGTCGCGCGATGAAATCGTCGGCGCCCGCCGCCAGCACCGCGCGCCCATCGAGATCCTGGTGATCGGAACCAAGTGCAAGCGTGACAACATCGCGCGTCCGCTTTTCGAGTCGCAACGCCGAACAGAAGGCAATCGCATCGAGGCCGGGCAGGCGATGGTCGAACACCAGGGCGTCGGGTGTCGCCCCGCGCAGCTCAGCCTGGAGCGCTGCCCCGTCACCGACTCCGAGCACGCGGTAGTTGCTGGTCAGCAGAATATACTCGAGGGCCGATCTCAGACGCTCGTCCGCAACGGCCAGGAGTATCCAGATCTTTGCCGTTTGCCGATCCTGCATGGCGTCATGACCCGATATGCGATACCTTCCGACGCGGTGACCAATCAACGACGCATGAGGCGGAGCTGCTGCGCACGGTCGGCACTCGCAATCTGGTCACTTTCCGCGCGAGCGCGTGCCTGGCCAATTGAGTTTGCAATTGCCGCGCGCTGCGGGCCAATATTCCCGCGAGATATCGACTCGCACGCGGATCAGGCGTTGTCCGCGGCGGCAGGGAACCATGGTGAGCCAGCGTTCGCATACTCCGCGTCTCCTTGCGTTCAGGCATCCGGTAGCCCCGGCGGGTGGGCGCCATTGTCATCCCGCATCGCCGAGACTCTTGGCCGCATCATGAGCGACGATTCAGCCGGAGCGTTGCACCCTTCTCCACTGGTTCTCCTGGCCAACGAGGACGACAATGTTGCCGCCTTCCTCACTTATATCCTGGGCCAGATGGGCCTGCAGGTCCTGAGGGAGACCGATGGCAGGCGCTTGGCCGACCGCCTGCGCGAGCTCACCCCGGCCGTACTGCTTCTGGAATCCCGTGCTCCGGGTATCGACGTGCGGACGCTCTGCGCGCGTATCCGCCTTGAAAAGCGTACCCGGTCCACCGTCATTCTGGTGCTGCTCGCGTCGGGCGATGAGCGACACCAGAATGAGATCCTCGCGTCCGGTGCCGATGAGTGCCTCGCAAGGCCGCTGGTGCCGGAAAAACTTGTCGCCTCCATTCGGGCGGCTCTGCAAGAAAGCGACCCTCTTCCGAATTCCGGCGGCCCGCAGCAGCTCACCTTTCGCGATCTTGAAATCGACTTGGCGGCGTACCTCGTGCGGCGGAACGGCCGTGTCATTCATCTTGCGCCCACGGAGTTTCGCCTGCTCCTGCACCTCATGAAGAACCCGCATCGTGTCCACTCCCGCAATGAGCTTCAGATCGCCGCCTGGCCACGTGTCATCCATGTCGGTTCGCGGACGGTCGATGTCCACATCGGCCGTCTTCGCCATGCCCTCAGGAGCGTCGGCGGCAGCGACCTCATACGGACCGTTCGCTCCGTCGGTTATGCCCTCTCCGACTAGCGAGCGCGGGCCGTTTGCGCGTGCCGATCGAACCGGCAAACCCGCGCGGAACCGGACCTATGTTCGACACACCGCCACCCTTACACGCCTGTTACCGGCACCGGTCGCGAGCCATCGCTGAAACGACTGAAGCGGAACGGTGTCGGATCGACAATCGGTCGCGCATTGGTCACAAGGTCGGCCATCAGCTGTCCGGCGGCCGGTCCGATGCCGAATCCGTGCCCGGAGAACCCAGTGGCGACGAAAAAGCCCGGCAGTGGATCAACGCCGGAGATGACGGGAATCGTGTCGGGCGTCGCATCAATGAAGCCCGCCCAGCTTTGCCGGACGACGGCTGTCTTGAATGCCGGAAAGGCCTCGCAGAGGCGGCGCAGACCCGATTCGAGCAGACGCTCTGCCGGGGCCGGATCGAGGACCCGATGCGCTTCGAACGGCGAGCCACGGCCCGTGTCCCAGCGCGACGGACAGGATGCCTCCTCAAGGAAGCGTCGGCCGAAACGCAACCGGACGCCTTTTCTCTCGATCCGGAGCAGAGGAAGGAATGGACGCAGGAACCGGAAGCTGTCCGGCACGATGTCCGCAATATTGGGCGCGCCGTTTGCGACCGTGTATCCGCCGTCGAGCCGTCTGCGAAAGGCAAACCCAGGCCCCCAGGCGGCGCTGTCCGGACCGTTGTCGACGCCGTCAACCCGCATCACGGAGGCAAGGACCTTCAGCTGCGGCAAGGTCAGGCCAAGCGACCGGCAGAACAGCCGCGACCAGGCGCCCCCCGCGAGCACGGCAGCCCCGCAAGCGACGCGCCCTTTCTCGGTGATGACGGCGGAGACCCGTCCACCCGTGGTCTCGAGACCGCGCACGGCGCAGTTCACGACCATGATCGCACCCAGCGCGCGCGCATGCCTGGCCAGCACGGGCACTGCTTTCTGCGGTTCGGCACGTCCGTCGCTTGGAGTGTAAAGGGCGCCCTTCCACCGCCGGCTGGAGCCGGGGAGCACGCGCGCGACCTCGTTTGGACCCAGCAGACGCGTGTCCAGCGCGAAGTCGCTGGCATGCGCCAGCCAGCGCCCGCGGGCGCCGAGCGCTTGTTCGTCGTGACATAAGTAGAGGATCCCTGAACGGCGGAACCCGGTTCCGCCCAGGCGCTCTTCGATCCCGGTCCACAAGCGCATCGCATGCATCATGAGCGGCAGCTCGCGCGGATCCCGGCCCATGTTGCGGACCCATCCCCAATTGCGGCTTGACTGCTCGGCGGCGAGCGCACCCTTCTCGCAGAGCGCGACCCGGACGCCGCGCTCAGCCAGGGCGAGCGCCGTGCTGACGCCGATGATTCCGCCGCCGATCACCACAACATCGGTGGAATCCGGCAGCCGCGGATCGGTTTCGATCGCATCAATGGCCGGACCGCTCGATCGCGCCGGCGGGACCCGCCGGTCCATGTTCTGGGTCCTTCGGCGGTCCGCACCGTACGGTTGCTCAGGCTCCCGGCACATGCTTGGCCTATCGGATGTCCAGGCGATTGAGGGACGCCTCGAGCGGCTCGCGCCGGCGGTCCGCGGAACCCAGCATGGCCATGTAGTAGCTGAGGTGGTTGCGCTCGACGTAGGCGACTGCCTTGGGATCGCCGGACTGCATCGCCCGGATCAGATCCTGGAGCTCGGCGCAGAGCGCGTCGATCTGCTGGTCCCAGAGCTGTGCCAGGATCTCGTACCAGACCCGGGCGGTTCGGTAGTAGTAGGAGTCATAGAGTTCCCGCAGCGCGGAATTGCCGATCAAGGATGCGATCAGGCCCTGGCGATCATGATTGATCTGCCAGAACTGTTCGGTGTCGCGGGTGTGCCTCAGCTGATGCGCCCGCGCGAACAGCGCTTGCATGGCCCCGACATGCGCCGCCGTCGGGACATTCGGCGAGAGTTCACCGATCAGCTCCGCCAGCTTCAGCCGCAGAGCGTACACGTCGCGGAATGCCGCGAAATTGACGCCGGTGACGCGCGTTCCGATGCCGCTGCGGGTTTCGACAAACCCTTCGATCTCAAGCTTCTGAAGCACCTGGCGCACCGGGGTGCGGCTGATGCCGAACTCCTGCGCCAGTTTGTTCTCGTGGATGAGGTGTCCCGGCGGATAGCGCAGCATGCAGATCCGGTTGCGGACCTCCTCATAGACGATGGTCGACAGGCGTTCGTTGCCGGAACGAATCCGCGCCGCGATGCGCGTGCTGTCCGCACCGGACTCCTCGTCAGCCGCAGGTGCGGACGCCGTCGCCTCGATCACTTGTGAGCCGGTGTTCATAGGGCTTCTCCTTCGCTCCTTGCGGCATACCTGTATACTTCCTGCTAGCCAATTTCAACAAGTTCGTTAAGCATCATGAGCCTCGCATGCATCGAAGACGCATCTCCGTCCAGTCAGATCCGTGCCCTAATGTGCCTCCCGATGTTCCGTCGTCGTATTATATAGCTGATTATGTTATATAATAGATAGGAAGATCAGCCCTCATGTGCTCCACGTTGCATCGTGCCCGCGTTGTATTTACATGACAGATACATAACTGACGCAATTTTGATACGGAGCATTGACGAACCATTTACATACCTGTATATCACTGCAGCTTCGAAGGCAGGGAGCGCCTAAGGTGCCATGCACACAATGAGTCCGCGATCAGGAGGTACATCCGGGCCGGAGGCGCCCGCCCGACACCGCGAGGCGCGGACGGTGGACGTAGCGCAGCAAGCGTCCGACCTCGAATACCGGCAGGCTGGTGCATCGCCTGCACGCAACCGGGTCGCGGGCGGCTCCGAAACGGCCGGGTGCGCGGAGGGTCCGTGCGTTGTCCGCTATGTCGGGGTGAGCAAGAGCTTCGACGGACAGAGACTCGCCATCGACGACCTCAACCTCGATGTGCGGCGCGGCGAGTTCCTGACGATGCTCGGCCCGTCGGGATCCGGCAAGACCACATCCCTGATGATGCTCGCGGGTTTCGAAAGCTTCTCGGCCGGCGACATTCTCCTCGAGGGACGATCGATGCGCGGCGTCCCACCGCATCGGCGCAACATCGGCATGGTGTTCCAGAACTATGCGCTCTTTCCACATCTCACAGCCACCGAAAACCTCGCCTTCCCGTTGCTGGCACGGCGCATGCCGAAGGCGGAGGTCGCCGCGCGCGTGCGCCTGGCGCTTGACATGGTGCAGCTCTCAGGCCTGGGCGAGCGCCGCCCTGCGCAGCTGTCCGGAGGGCAGCAGCAGCGCATCGCCGTCGCGCGGGCGCTGATCTACCAGCCCGCGCTCGTGCTGATGGATGAGCCGCTCGGCGCCCTCGACAAGCAGCTCCGCGAGCAGATGCAGCTCGAACTGAAGCGCATTCACGCGCGGCTCGGCATCACCTTTGTCTATGTGACGCATGATCAGGCGGAAGCTCTGATGATTTCGGACCGGATTGCGGTCTTCGACCGTGGCCGGATCCAGCAACTGGCCGCCCCGCGACAGCTCTATGAAGCGCCGGACAGCGTCTTCGTCGCGCGGTTTCTGGGCGAGACGAATTGTCTGTCCGGACTGGTGCGCGAGATCTCAGCAGATCGCTGCCAAGTGGCGCTCGAGAGCGGCGACGTCGTGTGGGCGACGTCCGCCGGCGGACAGCAGCCCGGCGATCGCACGGTGGTGTGCCTGCGGCCGGAAGCCGTCGAGCTTGGGGCCCATCGGCACGACGGTCCCAACCAGTTCCGGGCTCAGGTCCTTGAGCGGATCTATCTCGGCGATCACGTCCGCCTCCGCCTGCGGGTCTGCAGCCGAGAGGACTTTCTCGTCAGGCTCCATCGCACGTCACAGCTGCCGCCCTACGATGTAGGCGACCTGTGCGTTGTCCGATGGCAGCCCGAGGATTGCCGCGCGCTGCCCGAGCGCGACAGCGTACCAACCGGCGACTAAAGGCCGGCGATCGCCGGTCTTCGGACGTGTCCCGGCACGTCTCAACAATCATGAGGGAGGAGACCATGCGTTGCACCAGAAGAGGAACGTTGGCCGCGACATTGGCCTTATCGATGTTGGCGGCCGGGGTGGGACCGGCCGCCGCGGCCGATCCGATCACCATCGTGTCTTGGGGTGGTTCCTACAGCGAGAGCCAGCGCCGCGCCTTCTACGAACCGTTCAGTCAGGCGACCGGCATCAGCGTGCTTGAAGACGAATGGCAGGGCGACATGGCGAAGATCCGGACCATGGTCGATACGCACAGCTACCAGGGCGACGTGTTCGACGCCGAATCCGCCCATCTCGTCTCCGGATGTGATGCAGGACTCTGGGAGCGGATCGACTATTCCAAGCTGGGCTTCACGCCCGATGACTTCTTGCCGGGCGCCGCCACCGAGTGCGGAGTGGGCAGCATCAGCTGGTCGACACTGTTCGCCTATGATGCCGACGCCATCACGGGCGCGCCGCCGCAGAGCTGGGCCGACTTCTGGGACGTAAAGAAATATCCGGGCAAGCGCGGTCTCGCCAAGGACCCGCGCTGGAATCTCGAGTTCGCCCTGCTGGCCGATGGAGTGCCGGCCAGCGACCTCTATGATGTCCTGCGCACCGATGCGGGCCTCGAGCGGGCGTTCGCCAAGCTCGACGCGCTCAAACCCCAGGTCGTTTGGTGGGAAGCCGGCGCCGAGGCGCCGAAGCTTCTGGCCAACAAGGAAGTCGTGATGACGACCGGCTATAACGGGCGCCTCTATACGGCGATCACCGAGGACAAGAAGAATTTCAGGATGGTCTGGAACGGACAGGGCGTCGACTTCGACTACTGGGTCATCCCCAAGGGGCTGCCGGCCCTCGAACGCGCCTACAGGTTCATCGCATTCGCCTCCGATCCCAGGCGCATGGCGCAGCAGACCACCTACATCGCCTATGGACCGCTCCGGAAGGACGCCCTCAACTACGTCTCACCCAGCATCCTTCCCAACCTTCCGACTGCCCCTGAAAACACCCGCAACTGGTTCAAGAGCGATACCCAGTTCTGGGCGGACAACCACGAATCGCTCACCGAACGTTTCAACCTCTGGCTCTCGCAGTAGCCGTGCCACGGCGCGCGGGCACGCCGCCCGCGCGCCGACCAAGAGCGGCGGGAGACGCAAGTGAAGACCCTCGATCGCCTGCACGACGATGTCGCGATGCACACGCCAACGCGGGCCACACCGCGCATGCCCCGTCTCAGCCGACGCGGTGCGTACGCCGTCCTGCTGGTCGGACCTTGCCTTCTCTTCATCCTGACGACCTTCGCCTTGCCCATCGGTGTCATGCTGTTCCGCAGCGTGCACGATCCTGACCTCGCCGAAACGCTGCCGCGGACGGCTGTGGCCTTTGCAGATTGGTCGGGTGATGGCCTGCCGCCCGCGGCGCTCGTCCGGACCTTTGCTGAGGACGTCGTCGCCGCGGCCCAGGCCCAGACCATCGGCCTCGCCGCCCGACGGCTCAATTTCGAAGTGCCCGGTTTCCGGGGTCTTTTGCTTCAGACCGCCCGCGCGCTCAAGGAGCCGGCGGCGCCCGCCACCCTGGAGCGCTTCATTGAGATCGACGCGCGCTGGCGGGACGCGACCTACTGGCGGGCGATCAAGGCCGCCGCGCCCCGCTACACCATCCGCTATTTCCTGGCGGCCCTTGGTCTCGAGCCCGGCGCTGATGGCGCCATCGTCCAGTCTAGCCCCGAGCGCGCCATCTACCCCGCGCTGCTGGCCCGGACGATCTGGGTCGGCCTCGTGGTCACGGTCCTCTGCCTTCTCCTCGGCTACCCGGTCGCCTTTCTCCTCGCCACTGTTCCCGCCAGGCTCCGCAACCTCCTGATGCTGCTCCTGCTGCTGCCCTTCTGGACATCGTTGCTGGTCCGGACGACGGCCTGGCTGGTGCTCCTGCAGAATGAGGGCGTCGTCAACGGCGCGCTGATGTGGATCGGGTTGCTCGATGAACCGCATCAGCTCATCCGCAACCGCCTCGGCGTCTACGTGGCGATGACGCACATTCTCCTGCCCTTCATGGTCCTGCCGGTGTTCAGTGTCATGAAGGGCATCTCTCCGGTCCTCATGCGCGCGGCCTATTCCCTGGGGTCCGGGCCCGTGCGCGCATTCTGGCGGATCTACCTGCCGCAGACTCTGCCGGGCATCGGCGCGGGCGCCCTGCTCGTCTTCATCATGGCGCTCGGCTACTACATCACGCCCGCCCTGGTCGGCGGACCCGGCGATCAACTGCTAAGCTATTTCATCGCCGAGAACGCCAGCGCAACGCTCAACTGGGGCATGGCGGCGGCGCTCAGCCTCGTCCTGATGCTCTGCGTGGGGGCGGCCTTCGTCCTCTTCGCCCGCGTGGCCGGGCCTCAGAATCTCAGGCTGCGATAGGGCCAATGCGCATGCTCATTCTTCATCCGCGTGTCTGGCGCGTCGGCACCATCGCGGTCAGTACGTGCGTCTTTGTCTTTCTGATCGCACCGATCCTGATCATCGTACCGCTGTCGTTCAGCGCCGATCCGTTCTTTTCCTATCCCATCGAGCATTGGTCCCTGCGCTGGTACGCGGATCTGTTCGGACGCGGTCCCCAGCCGCTGCTGTGGCAGCGGGCCGTCCTCAACAGCCTCGTCATCGGCCTCTGCGCCACCCTCCTGGCCACACTCCTCGGCACGCTCGCGGCGATCGGGATGTGGCGCTACCGGCCGCCGTTCGCGACGCTCATCACCGCCCTCATGATCTCGCCGGTCGTCGTGCCGATCGTCGTCACTGCGATCGGCATGTACTATCTCTATGCGCGTCTCGGCCTCATCGGGACCTATTCCGGCATCATCCTCGCGCACGCCGCGCTGGGCATCCCGTTCGTCTTCATCACGGTCAGCGCGACGCTCGTCTCGTTCGACGAGACGTTGCTGAAGGCCGGCGCCAGCCTGGGCGCCGGTCCGGTCCGGGTGTTCCGCAAGGTCCTCCTCCCGCTCATTCTCCCCGGCGTGGGTTCGGGGGCGATCTTCGCGTTCGCCACCTCCTGGGACGAAGTGGTCGTCGTTCTCTTTCTGGCGGGGCCGGAGCAGCACACGATCCCCCGGCGCATGTGGAGCGGCGTGCGCGACAATCTCAGCCCGACGATCATCGCCGCCGCCACCCTGCTGATCGCGCTCTCACTTGCACTCATGCTCACGCTGGAGTGGCTTCGCCGCCGCAGCGAACGGCTCCGCGGCGCCCTCCCCGTGTCCGCTCCCCACCCTTGATCGCAGCTCCCATCTCCGAGGTTCCCCATGGACGTTCCCTATCCCACCCGGCTCGCCGACCTTCAATTCCGGCTCAAGGAGGCCCGCCTCGAGGGTGCTCTTTTCACCGACCCCGATTCCATCGCCTGGCTGTCAGGCTACTGGGGATATGCGAGCCTCAATTCGTGCGGCCGGCCCAATTTCCTGTGGGTCCCGGCCGCTGACGAAGCGCAGATCATCACGCCGTCGATGGAACTCGAGATGTGCCGGACCATGACGCCGGTCGAGACCGTCCGTGGCTGGGTCGACGGGATCGACGGGGAATGGAGGACGCCGCTCTCCAGGATCCTGGCCCAGGCGTACCGCCGGGTCGGGGTCGAAGCCGCGCGCATCCCCGGGCTAGTCCAGGACTACCTGCGGCGCGCGCACCCAAGTCTTGAGCTCGTGGACATCAGCCCGCTCGCGGGCGCCATGCGCGTGATCAAGACGCCTGAGGAGATCGCCGTGATGCGTCAGGCCGGGCTGGTGGCCCTGGCCATGGTCGAAGCGGCCCGAGGCATGATCCGGGTCGGGGTGCCGGAATATCAGCTCTCGCTCGGCGCGCTCGTGGCCGGAACGGAGAAGGCAGCCGAGCTCCTGGCCGCGGGCCCACCCGAGCCCTTCTGTTCGCCGATGATTCACAACCTGCAGATTCTTCAGTCCGGCCGCGATACCTGCATGGTGCATCGGCGTCCGACCGTCCGCCGTCTCCAGCATGGCGACCCGGTCTACCTCTGCTTCTGCGGCATCACCACGTTCAAGGGCTACTGGCTTGGCTTCGATCGCGAGTTCTTCCTCGGCGCAATCACGTCCGAGCACGCGCGCCTCTATGACATCACCATCGCAGCGCAGCGCGCGGCGCTGAGCGCGATCCGGCCGGGCGTCACGGCGGAAGAGGTCCACTTCGCCGCCAACGACGTCTATCTCCGGGCCGGGTTCCCCCCGACCTACCGGACGGGCCGCGGCACCGGCGCCTCCATCCTCGAAGCACCCGAGCTCAAGGCCGGCGACAAGACGAGACTCCGGCCGGGGATGACCTTCGCCGTCGACGGCGGCCTCACCCTCCCCGGACAATTCGGCGCGCGCGTCGGTGATTCGGTCGTCGTCACCGGGGACGGGTTCGAATCGCTCACGCCCTATCCAAAGGATCTGATCGTCGTCTAGCGGCGTCGCCTGATTGGTGGCACCACCCGGCAGAGGCGCCCAGGCAGTCGCGTTCACCACCGCTTTCGCCCGCGGCACACCTTCGTTTCCTACCGCACCACGAGCGCACGGGGATTGGCGGCCGTGAGACGCTCGACGCCGGTCGCGGTCACCAGCACCGTTTCGCTGATTCCGAATCCCTGGGCGAGCGCCAGCATATGGAAGACCATGTTCTCCTTCAGCTCCCAGTCCTGCTGCTCGTTGAAGTCCGCCGTGTCCCACTCGCCGGTGCGCGGCGGAAAGCCGATCCCGATCGAATACCCCGTGCGGTTGACATAGTCCGGGCGGAGCCGGCGGAGCGGCCGTCGCACGAGCGCGTCGACGGCGCGGGCAGAGGCGCCGGGGCGCATCGCCGCGAAGGCGGCATCCTGGGCGGCCATGATCAGATCCGACGCCCGGGTCGCCGTTTCGCCCGGCGGACCAACCGAGACAGTCCGCATCTGCGTCGCGTGGTAGCGCGCGACGCACCCATAGAGCTCGAGCAGAACCAGCTCGCCCTGGCGAATCGGCTTGCCGCTCCAGGTGGCGTGACCGACCTCATACCGGTCTCCGGACATGATGTGGTGCGGCAGGCCGGTATAATCGCAGCCGGCCGCGATGCCGGCGCGGAACACGGCAGCGGCGACATCGGCTTCGGGCGTGCCGGCGCTGATCGCCGACCAGGCGGCGCGCTGCTGCAGTTCCGCGATCCCAGCGGCGCGGCGCAGATAGCCGAGCTCCGCCGCGGATTTCACCAACCGCACACGCTCGACGAGGAGACGGGCGTCCACGATCCGCGACGCAGTGAGACCCGCGGTCAGTGCCTCGGCGACGACGGCCGTGAGGAACCAGGAGCCTTTCTCGAGGCCGACGCTTCGGTTTTCAGCGCCGGCGGCGCCGAGGAGGTCCAGCGTCCGCGCGACGACGTCGTCTCCCTCCTTCCAGGTGACGAAGTCCGAGAGCCAGGAATATTCCGCGACATTGCCCCGCTCCAGATGCCGGATGAACAATATAGGTGCCGCGGTGTCGGATACGATGAGGGCCTGGTACGCGAAATATCCCGAGGTCTGATAGCCGGTCAGGTAGTAGATGTTCTCGGGCGTCGTCACCAGGAGCACGTCGATCCGGCGCGCGTGCATCGCTTCACGGACACGCCTCAGTCTCGCCTCGAACTCCAGGGTCGAAAAGGCCTGGCGACGTCCCGGCACGTCAAGGCTCTCCGCTGATCATCGGCGAATAGTCACGCTGACAGGCCGATCCCAGTCTGAGGAGGATCTCCTGCGCCGCCACGCCGGCGGCGTCTGCCAGGTCATCGATGGTCATCCGCTCGTCCAGTAGCGCGACCCGGCTGCCCCGGTGACACAGGCTTTCGGGCACCTCCGTGACATCGATGGTCAGATACTCCATCGACAGGCGACCGACCACCGGCACGACGACGTCCCCGACGCGCAGCGTGGTCCTGTTGCCGGATGCCCACGGCAATCCCTGGGCATAGCCAAGGCCAACGACCGCCAGCCGGGTGCGGCGTTCCGCCCGAAAGGTCGCCCCGTATCCGACCCTTTCGCCAGCGCTGAGAACGCGCACGTCGATCACCGGCGTCGACAGATGCAGGATCTGTTTCAGCGGCGATGGGCGGATCCGCGGATCGTTCAATCCAAAGAGCGCGGACCCGAGCCGTGTCAGATCGAAGTGGAAGGGCGCGCCTAGCCAGACACCGGACGAGCCAGCGAGGCTGCCCCAGGCGGGGCGCAGGAGCATGACAGAAGCGACCGCGCTGCAGCTCGTTCATCGGGTTGCCCGCTTCGGCTGCGCAGGCCAGATGACTCATGATCCCAAGAGGCGGCACCTCGCTCAGCGTCCCCTCCAGGTAAAGCCGCGTCACCACTCCCGCCGTCAGCCCTCGGCGATTCAAGCCGGTATCGACATTGAGGACGTAAGCCGGCCCGCCGGCTGTGCGGCAGAGCGATGTCATGTCGGCAAGATCGTTCGCCACCGCGATGATCCGGTGGTGCCGGTAGTCGGACGCGCGCGTCGACGCATACCCATCGAGCGCGATCACCGTGACCTTCGGAAAGGCCGCTCGCAGCGTCACCGCCGCCTCCAGGTCGGCCACGAAGAAAATCGCGCAGCCCGCCGCAATCAGCGCCTCTGCGATGGGAATCGCTCCCAGCCCATAGGCGTCGCTCTTCAGGACCGCGCCATGCCGGACCCCCGGGCCCGCCAGCGAGCGCATATGCGCGTAGTTTTCCTGGACGGCGGTCCGGTCGATGCGGAGCACGGCGTTCGCGGAACGATGCACGCACACGGCGACACTCTCCTGCCCTGGGATCATCCCGCGGCCGCGGTCAATGTGTCAGGCGGCCTTTGCCACGCGATCGCGATAGTCCGCGAACTTGCGCGCCAGCTCCTCGGCGCGCTGCTCGCACGCGTCCAGCGGAAGCCGGCGGCAGTCATAGCCGAGCTCCGCGCGCAGGACGTCCGCCGCTTCCGCCGTGAAATGGACCGTGCCGCTGGCATCGATGTCCTCGATGCCATCATGTCTCTGGCACTCCCGGTTGATCTCGATCGCCCGCTCGAGCGCCAGCCCCGTGGGCAGAGCGATGGCGATCTCAGCTCGCCTGAACCGGACCGGGTATCCGCCCACCAGCCCGAGCGGACCCGGCGCATGGACCACGCTGTCCGTGCCGTCCGCGATCGCCCGCAGCACGGCGCTCGCCGATGACGCCGTCACCGCTTGTCCGGCCAGGCCCTTCACGCGCCTGAACCGACCGGCGACCAGGGAAAAGATCTCCGCGTGGTCCCCGCGGTCCAGCGGAACCTCCGCGCCACGGCGGTAGACCGTCAGATGATAGGGCGCACCGTCCGTGCTGCCGGTGCTTGGCATGCGGTAGCTCACATAGTGATGCGCGCAGAAACGCACCGCGACGTCCGCGACCTCGCACTTGAGCAGATGCGCCGCCGCCAGGCGGAGACCGGGCACGGCATTGGCGACGTTGCCGATGCCGACCAGGGGCGACAGGCCCTCAGCGGCGAGCGCGGCATGCGTGACGTCGGGATAGGACGCGTTGACGACCACGCCCTTGAAATCCGCCGCGCGCGCCGCCTGCATCAGCCGTCGGATGAGGACCAGATGCATGGGCGTCCAGACGCCGCCGCGCGCCTGGTCGAGACGCTGGAACGCGGCCTGGGGGAGTTGCGTGATGACCCACCAGGAATGGAGCGTCGTCGCGTTGAAAATGATGTCCGGCGCGACGGATGCGATCAGCGCTGCTGTGCGCTCGATCTCCATCAGGTCGATCACATGGGAGTCGATGGCCGGGTTCCGGCCGAGATTGAGGGCCGTATAGCGCGCCAGATTGACCCGGCGCGCGAGCTTGTCGGGATCGCGCGCGGCAACCACGAGCCGATAGCGTCCATCGGACTGAGCGAGGAAATCGAGCACGGCGCCACCCAGGACACCCTGGCCGAGGATCAGGATCGTCCGGCGGTCATCCTCTTTGGACATGGTCTTCTCCCCGTCTGATGGATTGAGCGTTGGTCGACACCGGGCACGCGCCGACTGCGTGATCAGACTCGCAGAGGAGGGACCGCTGACCAAGCCAAGGCTCGGACAAGATTTGGTCGCGGTCTCGTAGCAAGCGCGTCATGCCCAGGAGCATGCGGGACGGACGACGATGCGGCCCGCGCCGCCTACCAGCGCAGGTACGGGATGATGTAGTCCGGGCGGTGGCCGCTCCGGTCGAACCGCGCCTGCAGACGATCGCGCGCGGGCTCTTCTCCGCCGCGCCTCCCGAGGCAGTCGGCGTTGAGCCCGCCGAGCACAAGACCGGCGTCGATGCCGAGGGTGCGGGCGCCGGCGATATCGGTCTCCAGCCCATCGCCCAACGCGAGGACGGCGCCCGGCGCGCACGCCATCAGCGCCAAGGCGTGCCGGTAGATGGCCGGATGGGGCTTGCCGTAGTAGCGCACGCTGCCGCCGAGCGCCGCGTAGCGGCGCGCGATCGCGCCCGCGCACATCACCTGCTGCGCGCCGATCCTGACGAAGAGGTCCGGATTGGCGCAGATCATCGGAAGCGCCCGCCGCGCGCACGTGCGCAAGGCGGTCTCGTAGTGCGCGAGATCCGTTCCCGGCTCGGAGCCGGTATTGAGAATGAAGGTGGCTCGGCTGGGATCGACGACCGCGCTGTATCCAAGCCCGTCGAGCAGGGAGCGAGTGTCGGCCGGCCCCATGAAATAGTACCGTCGCCCAAGCGCTGCAAGCTCGGGCTCTTGCGCATCGGACAAGGCGTCGATGGTGGCCTGACCCGAGGTGAGCAGATGATCGTAGCAATCGGCGCCGATACCCAGCGCGACGAGCCTCGCCGCGACCGCGGCAGCGGACCGCGGCGCATTGCTGATGAGACAAACCGGAGCGCCTGCAGCGCGCAGCCGCCTGAGCGCGTCACGCGCCGGGTCATAGGCACGCACGCCATCATGCAGCACGCCCCAGACGTCGACGATGAAGCCGGCATAGCGATGGGCGATCGCCCCAAGCCCCGAGAGCAGCACCGGCGCATCGCCGGCCGACGACATGCCAGGGCCGGCTGTCATGGCGCCCCGGCGCGGCCATCCGCGCCGGCCGCGGCCGCGCGCCATCGGCCACGGCGCAGAACCAGATGCGTGGCGGTCGCGGTCAGCACCAGGGCGCCGCCGATCATGGTCCGGACCGACGGTATCTCATAAAAGACAAGCCAGACCCAGAAAGGTGCGAGCGGGGTCTCGATGAGACCGATCACCGCGGCCTCTGCCGCCGGGAGGCGTCTTGTGCCGAGGACAAAAAGGCCAAGACCCAGCGTCATCTGCACCAGGCTGAACAGCATCAGCCAGGCGAGCGCATCGGTCCCGATCGGAACCGGGTGGGCGAACGGCGCCGCCACCGCGGCCGTCAAAACGTTCGAGAGGCACGCGACGGGCCAGCAGGCCACATCGCGATGCCTCCGGAAGGCGACGAGGGTCATCGCCATGCTGAAGGCCATCCCGAAGGCGAGGATCATGCCCAGCCCGTCGCTCGCGATGGGCCGGCCGGATCCCATGATCGCCACGCCCGCGGCGGCGACCGCGCCGGCCACGACCGTGATCCGCTCGATCGGCTCGCCGAGCCAGATCCAGGCCAGCCCGGCAGCGATCAAGGGCGTCGTCGCATGAATGATCGCGACGCTGGCGACGCCCGTCAGCTTCAGCGCGGGAATGAACGCGAGGGTGCCGAGCGTCATCCAGACGAGGATCGTCCCGTGACCGAGTTGGAACCGCGGCGCGGTCGCGCGGTCCCGACGATCGAGGCAGAGTGCGCAGAGGCCCGTCAGAAGCGCGCCAAACGCACCGCGCCAGAAGAGGATCGTCCAGGCGTCGAGCGGGATCAGCCGCGTGAAGAGACCAGCCGTGCTCCAGCAGAGGGCGGCCAAGGCGAGGAAAAGAATAGCCGCGTAACGCTGCTCACGCGGCAGCATGCGACCTGCTCCGCGCTGACCACCGGCGCGGCGGCGCCGCAGGCGCCGGCAGGCTATGCCAGCAGCTCATCTTCGAACGGAAAGGACGACAGGAGCCTGATCCCCGACGCGGTCACATGGACCTGCTGTTCGAGCTTGACCCCTTCCCGGCTGTCGGTCGGACCGATGAAGCTCTCCACGCAGAGCGTCATGTTCTCCTCGATGACGCCCTCCAGGCCTTTGGCCTCCCAGTCCTTGAGGTGATAGATGCAGGGATATTCATCGCACAGGCCAATGCCATGCATCGCGAGCACGTAGCGATTGACGATCCGGTCGGGTGGTCGCCACGCCTGCGCGGCGATCTCCGCGAAGCTCGCGCCCGGCTTGATGAGCTCCAGATTGTGGTGCAGCTCTTCGAACGCCAGCTTGTAGAGGTCCCGCTGCGTCGCGCTCGGCCGGCCCGGCTTGCAGAAATAGGTCCGCGAGATGTCCGCGCAATACCCGAATGGCCCGATCATGTCGGTATCGAAGGCCACCAGCTCCCCGGCCCGGATCATCCGGTCGCTGCACTCGTGGAACCAGGGATTGATCCGGTCGCCGGAGACGAGCAGGCGGCCTTCGATCCACTCGCCGCCCATCGCGATGTTGGTCTGGTGAAGGATCGACCACAGCTCGTTCTCGGTCATGCCCGGCCGCAAGGCCTCCCGCATCCGGGCGAGCCCCACTTCGGCAACCGCGATCGAATAGGCCATGCACGCCAGCTCTTCCGGCGCCTTGATCGCGCGCGCCCGCTCCAGCGCTTCCTGCGCGTCGGTCAGTTTTAGGCCGCGGTGCCGCAGCGCCGCGGCGCCGCGGAGATCGCACCGGTCTATGGCGAGCAATGAGCCGCCGCCGCAGTGGTGCACGACCAGGTCCGCGATCTCACGGCTCCAGCGCTGCAGGTTGCTCTCGACCCGCTCGCCCGCCAGGAAATGCGAGAGCTCGACCTGCGGGCGGATCTCATCGATGGTCTCGAGGCCGATATCCGGCTCCGCGCCGTGACCGAAGAGGACCACCGGTCCCTCCGCCGGCAGAAACAGGTAGCCGCTCGAAACATGCATCATGAAGAGCGGCGCGTCGCGGCGACCCGTGGCATAGCGGATATTGATCGGATCGAACAGGAGACAGGCGTCGATCGCACGTCGTTGCATCTCGCGGCGGACGCACTCCAGGCGGTATCGACGCAGCACCTTCATATCGAGCTGGGCTTCGACGTCGGTCAGGCGGGTGATGGGAAAACCGCCCGGAAACCGCTGGCTGTCACGGCCTTGGGCCGGATGCTGGACGGCGGGCGGACCGCTTCGCTGCTCCACGCCTCTCATGGATCCCTCCTCGCCCCTCGCGCGCCGCTGCGACATGATCCGAGGACCGGCCGGCGCCGTCGCGATCTTCCGGATGCCACGCCCAGCGGCTCAATCGTCCGAGCGCCGCTGCTCTCGCACCATCCGCGCCATGGATGACACGGGGGACAAGGCCACCGGCCGGCGAGGCTGGGACAACCCAACATAGCGACACGATTCCGATAACGGCGGCGCAATCCCGATGCGCGCGCGTTGCATGCGCTTCGGGTGAGAGGACCGCGGGCGCCGCGCCGCGCGGCGACCGCACTGCCATGTCTGCGACCTGGCTGCATGACCTGCGTCGGCACAGCCGGAAGATCCGACAACGTCCTTTCCGCGTCAGGCGCAGCGGCTTCTTAAAACGCGCGTTGCAGTTGGAATGCGGAATCGTAAAGCCTCGGCAAACTTTTCGTCGATGCGCGCTATGCGTGTTGATTCCCGCCTGCGGGATTTGTAGGAGTGCAAGCCTAAGCGTGCGCGCATGTCCAGCAACGCCACCAGACCGGACGTTCGCTCCCCCTTAGCGCGGCGTTGAAGGAAGCGGCGCAGGCAGACGGAGACAGGCCTGCTGGGCACACACGAACCTGGCCGAGGCGCACGCACAGAGAAGGAAGAACGCGTGGGCGCCTCGGCACGGAACCGGCCTCTGATCCTGATTTCGACGGACGACATGGAACTCTATCTTCTGCTGGATCACATCTTTCGGGCCGAAGCCTTCACATCGAAGCTGGTCGGCAGCGCCGAGGAGATCCGCAGCCTTCTGCGGGATGCGCCGCCGCCCCTTCTCATCGTGGATTGCCGGAGCTCAGCCGAAGCCTTCCGCGACTTCTGCGCCACGCTGCGGCAGGACAAGGCAGCGGCGCTCGTTCCGATCCTCGCGCTCGTCGCGCACAGCGCGGAGCGCGAGTATGTCTCCTCGATCGGACCGGAGGTCGCGGAAATCTTCACGCGGCCGATCTGGCCGGGCAAGCTGGTTCAATCCGTCCGTGCCGCGCTCGCGCGCCGGAGCGGCGGCGGCGCACGGATCGAGGTCGAGAACAAGCCGATCCAGTACGCCGACGTGGAGATGGACCTCGCCTCCTACCGGGTGTGGCGCGGCGGCCGGGAAATCCATCTCAGCCTCATCGAGTTCAAGCTGCTGCGGCAGCTGCTCGAGCATCCCGAACAGGTGGTCACCCGCCGCGAAATGCGCATCGCCGCCTGGCCACCCAACATCCATGTCGGACCGCGGACGATCGATGTCCATGTCGGCCGCCTGCGCAAGGCGCTCTCGGCGGCCGCCGAAGCGAACCTGATCCGGACCGTCCGCTCCGTCGGCTGGGCGCTCTCGACCTCCTCGCCGGACAAAAGCGAGCCGCAGAGCGCGCCCGCGGCACCGGACCCTGCCCCGTGATGCGCGCGGCGCCCGTGCCTGCCGTGAAACGCCGTCCGATGCGGCCGGGCCATTCACGCGGAGCGCACACGCGGCCGGCTGCGTCTCTATTGGTCTTGTTCGGCGGCCCATGCCTGGAGCAGGCGCGGTCTGGTCGCGCGCACACGTCCCGGTTGCCCGCTCCGATTTCATCCCGTGCTTGCCGCGCCCAGTCAGAGTGGGCGTCGACGGTGCGAGCGCGCGCTGCGGCGCTGCCGGCCGCGGCCTCGTACCGACGGGACCCGGCGCGTTGCCGTCGGGGACTCATGCCCTGCCCGCGCTTCACGGCGGAGCGCATCGCCGCGGCGGAGGACGCGGGATGACGCCGCGCTCACGCCGCGACTGGGCCTGGGAGTTCCTGAGGCGGAACCCGGCCTTCCAGGTGGCGGTCGCGGATTTAACCAACGCCACCATGTGCGTGCATCCCGCCGCGAACCTCACCCTCTACGAGCTCCGGGAGCGGCAGCGTCCGCTGGCGGCGTGGGGGGTCACCTTTCGCGTCGGGGACGACACGGGACGCCGTGGTCTTCTGGGATCCAGTGCGATGCCCGGCGGTCATCCCGGCCATCGCCGCCTCCACTCCGTGTTCGCCTTCGCGACGGTTCCAGCCGTGGACGGCGGCGATTCCGACGGCAATTTTTCGGGATGCGACCGGGACCGAACACGTGCTCGTCTCGCACGGCTGCCAGACGGTGCAGCTCGTGGTGGCGGGCGGCCACGTCCTCGAAGCGCCCTTTCTGCTGACCGACCTCATGGCGCCTCGCCATCCTGGCGGATCGCGGTTGACGGCGATGGCCGCTCTTCATGGTGTGTGCGCGCGGCGCACCAGGGCCCGGCCACGATCCGCTGAGCCCGTCCCGTCGCCTCGGCTCGATTTCGTGCTGCGGGCGCTCGATGGCGACCTCGCCGGCGCATCGCAGCGACAGATCGCGGTCGCGCTGTTCGGGCCGCGGCGGGTCGAGACGGAGTGGCGCGACCCTGGGGGATACATCCGCGACCGGGTGCGGCGGGCCATCCGGCGCGGGCGACGGATCATGACCTCCGGATACCTGGAGCTCCTGCGACGCTAGCGCTGCGCCGTCTTCCCTGCTCCTCCGTTGCTCCAGACGCGCGCCCCTCACCGTTCTTGCATGGCTCTTTGCAAAGACGTTCCACGCGCTGAAACACAATCTGGATTAGCCTTGGTGGTGCCGCGGCCCGAGTCGTCCTGGTCGGGCACAATCAGCCCCGGATGACCGGGGCCGGTCCACGTTTAATTCAATATCCGAGGTCATCCATGACCGGACACCAGCCGGACGTGCAGACCGACGTTCCCATGGTCGATGGGATCACGCCGTACGACGAGGCGCATTTCGAAATCTACATCCGGATCCTGGATGCGAGCGCGGCCGGTGCAAGTCTGGACGAGATCGCGGCGCACATTCTCGGAATCGATCCCAAGGCCGAGCCGGAGCGGGCATCCGCGCCGCCGCCAACCATCTGCGCCGGGCGCAATGGATGACGACGCATGGCTACCGGCATCTGCTCAGGCCGTGACAGTCCGTGTGTGGGATCGTCATTGTGGTGTGTCGCGCGGCTGCGTGATCGGGTTTCGCGCGCCTAGTGCTGAAGCGGGCCGGCCGCGGGCGCGGTTCGATCAGAGCCGCCGAGTGCGGCAGCGACGGCGAGCCAGAACGCGTGGTCGCTTGCGCGATTGTCGTTCCTGGCCGCGCTTGCGCACTGCGCGGCGGCCTGGGCGGCCGCCGGCCCATAGGCGTCCCGGAACATCGCGGCAGCCTCCTCCGGGGTCGTGAGGTCCCAGAAGCTGTTCCAGTCGAATGGAGCTTCGAACATAAAGGCTCCTTTCTCGAGGCCGAACGTTGTTTCATGGTGCAATTCATACATACTATAGTTGATAAACTTATAGTGTGTAAACGGCTGATCCTTGCGCATGGACATGCGCAAGCTCGTCGGCAGAAATGTGCGAAGGATTAGACTTCGTGTCGGCCTGACACAGGAGCAGTTTGCAGAGCGATCCGGGTTTTCACAGCAATATATTAGCGGTCTCGAAAAGGGTCGCCGGAATCCGACGATAGTTACAATTTATGAGCTGGCGAAAGCATTGGGCGTCACTCACATGGACTTGGTCCGTCCGGACTAATCGCGGCCTAGACTGCGGCATTTCAAGACAATGGGCATACCATCGACGGCCTCTTCTGCGTCCGCGTGTTCTAGATTCCAAAGGGCGTGCGCCCGCGCGTCCCTGACGCCCGCCGGGCTCTCGTGAACCGAGCTCCGCTGCGCGGATCTCGGCCAGTCGGCTTCGATCCCTGGCGCATCGCCCGCTGACGCGGGCTCCGGTGGTCATCGCTGCGCGATGGCGGCGTTGGTTGGCTTTCCCCGATCGCGGGGTGGGCGTCGCTCCCTTGTAGGCCCGCTGCGGCGGTCCGCAACTCTCCGGCTTCGCCTCCGAGTCCTCCACTTTGTTCCGCCCCTCCGGGTGCGGCCCGCCTGAGGGCGGGCCTGCCGGTCGCTCTGCGCCGCCCACCCCGCTTCCGGGGAAAGGCGTGCGGATCTTGGAGGAGCGGAGGATGGGCCAGCATCAGGAGCGTCAGGCAGCGAGCGGCGGAGAGAGGCCGGAGCGAGGCAATCTCTATGAGGAGGTGACGGCGCGCATCGTCGCGGAGCTGGAGCTGGGGCGCGTGCCTTGGGTGCAGCCTTGGGGCGCTGGCAAGGCCGCGCTCGGGCTCCCGCGCAATGGGCTCAGCGGCCAGCGCTATTCGGGGATCAACATCCTCATCCTGTGGGGCGCGGTCATCGAGGGCGCCTACCCCAGCCAGTTCTGGCTCACCTATCGGCAGGCCCTCGCCCTCGATGGGCATGTGCGCAAGGGCGAGCACGGCGTCACCGTCTACTACGCCGACCGGTTCACGCCGAAGGAGGAGATCGCGCGGGCGCAAGCCGAGGGCGATGAGCCGAACTCGATCCCGTTCCTCAAGCGCTTCACCGTGTTCAATGCGTCGCAGTGCGAAGGGCTGCCGCCCTCGCTCACAGCCGCCGCTGCGCCCCTGCCGGAACGGATGGTGCACGAGGACGCGGAGAAACTGATCGCCGCCGCCAACGCGGACTTCCGGGTCGGCGGCGACCGGGCGTACTACGTGCCATCGGCGGACTACATCCAGGTTCCGCCGCAGCCGGCCTTCTTCGAGCAGATCAACTACTACCGCACCTGCTTCCACGAGCTGGGGCATTGGACCGGCCACGAGAAACGGCTGGCGCGCGATCTCTCAGGCGGCCACGGCAGCAAGACCTACGCGCGGGAGGAACTGGTTGCCGAGATGACCAGCGCCTTTCTCTGCGCGGCGCTCGGCATCGTGCCGACCGTCCGGCATGCGGACTACCTCGGATCGTGGCTGGAGGTGCTGCGTGAGGACAGCCGCGCCATCTTCCGCGCGGCGAGCCACGCCAGCAAGGCGGCGGATTTCATCCGGGCGTTCGCGCGGATCGATACGGGAGACGCGTCATGAACGGCGCCGATCCTGATCCCGTCCTCACCGAGGCGACGGACCAGGGCGAGCAGGTCTTGGTCCCCGGCGTCGCGCCTGTGACGCTTCGTGCGCGTCTGGAGCGGCTGCTGGCCGCGCCGCTCCGGCCGGCCAAGCCGCAGAAGCCGCTCAACATCGGCCTGTTCGACGAGGACGCGCGCAACCAGCTCGACCTCTTCTGACCATCCGCCGGACCGGTTCCGGGCGGCGGCCGGTCCGGCGTCCCCTTGCGCCGTCCACTTTAAGGGAGACCAGCCATGCAACTGCAGCACATCGCGTTCGAGAAGCTGAAGGTTTCTCCGGTCAACATGCGCCATGGCCGCAAGGCCCCGGACATCTCCGACATCCTGCCCAGCGTCAAGGCGCGCGGCATCCTCCAGCCGCTGCTGGTGCGCCCGGCGGGCGAAGAGTTCGAGATCGTCGCCGGGCGGCGGCGCTACTTCTGCGCCAAGGCGGTGGTGGAGGAGACGGGCGGGATCGAGCCCCTGCCCTGCGCGATCATGGAGCCGGGCGACGACGCGGCGGCACTCGAAGCCTCGCTGATCGAGAACGTCGCAAGGCTGGACCCCGACGAGATGAGCCAGTACGAGTGCTTCGCGCGGCTCATCAAAGACGGCAAGAATGTCGAGGACATCGCGCACACCTTCGGCATCACCGAGATCATGGTGAAGCGCCGCCTGGCGCTCGGCAATCTTCTCCCGAAGATCCGGGACGCGTACCGCAACGAGGAGATCGACGCGGAGACCATCCGGCACCTGACTCTCGCCAGCAAGACCCAGCAGAAGGACTGGCTGGCCTTGCTGCTGGACCCGGAGGTGCACCTGCCGCGCGGCGAACAGTTGAAGCACTGGCTGTTCGGCGGCAGCGCCATCCCGGTGAAGAACGCGCTCTTCCCGGTCGAAGACTACGAGGGCAAGATCGTCGCCGATCTGTTCGGCGAGGAGCAGTATTTCAGCGATGCGGCGCGTTTCTGGGAGCGCCAGAACGCGGCGATCGCGGCGCGCCGCGAGGCATTGCTGGGGAAAGGCTGGAGCGAAGTCGCCGTCCTGGAGACCGGCCAGCGCTTCCATGACTGGGAGCATCGCAAGACGCCCAGGAAGCAGGGTGGCAAGGTCTATGTCAGCGTCTCGCCTCGGGGCGAGGTCGAGTTCCACGAAGGGTATCTCAGCGCGAAGGACGCACGCCGCAAGGAGAAGAATGACGCGAGCGAGGACGGCAAGCAGACACCCAAGGCGGGCAGGCCGGAGCTGACCTCGGCCCTCCAATGCTATGTCGATCTGCACCGGCACGCCGCCGTCCGGCTGGCCTTGCTCGACCATCCGGGCGCGGCGCTCCGGCTGATGGTCGCCCACGTCATCGGCGGGTCCGGGCTCTGGAGCGTGAAGGCGGAGCCGCGCCAGGCGAAGTCCGGCGAGATCGCCGCGAGCATTGCATCCGGCGCGGCGGAGGCGGCATTCGCCGCGCGCCGCGCGGAAATCCTCGCCCTCCTGGAGATCGCGGACGAGGGCGACATGACGGCCTTCGGCCGCGGAGATGCCTGGCGCACCTGCATGATCTTCGCCCGGCTGCTCAAGCTTTCCGACGAGGACGTGCGGCGTGTCCTCGCCTTGCTCATGGCAGAGACTTTGGAAGCCGGCACGTGCCTCGTCGAGGCGGTCGGCGCTCATCTCACGGTCGATGCGGGCCGGTGCTGGCGGCCTGACGACACGTTCTTTGATCTGGTCCGCGACCGCGCCGTGACCAACGCCTTGCTGGCGGACGTCGCCGGCAAGAGCGTCGCGGACGGCAATCTCACCGAGAAGACGAAGACGCAGAAGCAGATCATCCGCGACTGCCTCTCCGGCGCAAATGGCCGGGAAAAGGCGGAGAGCTGGCTGCCGCGCTGGATGGCTTTCCCGCCCGCCAGCTACACGGACCGTGAGGGCTTCCGGCCCGGCAATGACTGGAACCGCGTCGCGCAGCTGTTCGCGTGAACGGCAAGCGGGGAGGGCAATGCCCTCCCCGCTTCTCTCTCTCCTCAAGAGGCCCCGCCGGCGCATCAGCTGACACCGGCCATTCAGCCGGTCGAACCTGCTCAGGACGAACTGATCCGAATCGTCCACTCCAGCGGCGCGTCCGCAGCCTATCACAGATGCTGTGCAGGCCGCACGCGGATCGCAAGACTGAGGCCCACAGAACCGCTGTATGAGCTCTCCGATTCGGGCGCCGCCCGCGCCGATCTCGACGCCCTGGGTCACCACGCGGTAGTCCGGCTGCGTGTCCGGATTCTTGCCGCAATGGTCCATGTCCGTGCACGGGAGCAACATCAAGATATGCTCCTGATCCGCCAGTCCTGCATCGTCTTATGATTTCGGCGACGTCTCCCTTTCTCTTCGCCGCGACTGATTTCCCCGCTTCGATGGCCATGACCTATGGGCAAGTCCACGCGCCCGAAACCGTCGTGCAGCAGTTTTTTCCCCGCCCGCTAGCGGGCTCCTCGCGGCCGCTGACGCTCCAAAAAACCGCTTTGCTCCGGTCCTCCGCTCGCGCTGCGGCCCAATGGGTTCCGGCGCTCGAGCCTTGCCCATGACCGGTCCGCCATCGCGGGGAAATCGGTCCCGGCGATGAGAAAAGGAGATGAGACATGCCTGCAATCGGATACGTGACGAAGCTCCAGACCGGCGGCTTCAAGGGTCACATCGCGACGCTCAGCATCCGCGCCGAGATCGAACTGGTGCCCAACAGCGGCAAGAGTTCGGACACGCAGCCGGACTACCGCGTGGTGACCCAGGGCGTCGAGATCGGCGCCGCCTGGGTCCGGAAATCGGAGAGCTCGAGCAACGACTATGTGAGCCTCAGCCTCGCCGCACCCGAGTTCGGGCCGCGCCGGCTCTACGCCAATCTCGGCCGCGCCGCCGGCCAGGACGATCCGGATGTGTACGCACTGATCTGGAATCCGGCCGACTGAATGGCTGGTTCCACGCCCCCGCGCCGCCCGGCGCGGGGGCTCTTCTCTCTGAAGCGTGGACGTCAGCCGGGCGAAATTCACGTGGCGGAGATTCGCCCGTCCCCGCCGTCGATCCCCTCCTCCATCTTCGCCGGACCCACGCGGACCAGCATCCCGCGCAGCACGAAAGAAGAGCCACTATGACCACCGACGACGCCGGCGCGCGGGCTGCCCGCGGAAAGCAAGCCAGCCCGTTCCTCTCCACCGCGCAGGCGGCGTTCTATGTCGGCCTGTCCCGCCGGACGCTCGAGAAGATGCGGGTCGCCGGTGGCGGCCCGATCTATCGCAAGCACGGCCGCTACGTCCGCTATCACATCGACGATTTGAATGCGTGGTCGGAGGCGCGTTGCAAGACGTCGACCTCCCGTGCGTGAGCCCGGGCACAGCGCGCGGCGGCACGCCGATCGTCGCCGTTGCCCTGGGCGACCCTCTCGCGCGCTGCTCCTTGGCGTGACCATGCTCAGCGTCCTGGCCGTGTCCGCGAGCTTGGCGACAACGCCACGGCTCGTCTGGAATGCGAGCGCCAGTGCCCCGATCGGCCTCTATTGGCGTCCGGACGGCGCGCCGTCCCGCGGCGATCTGGTGCTCGCGCGCGCACCGCTCTGGGCGCGAACGCTTGCGGCTGAGCGCCGCTATCTTCCCCTCAACGTCCCGGTCATCAAGCGCGTGGCGGCGGTCTCGGGAGATGTGGTCTGCGCGGCGGGCGACGCAATCTTCATTGACGACCGTTTCGTTGCGCAGCGGTTGGCGGCCGACCGGATGGGCCGTCCGTTGCCAACCTGGGAGGGCTGCGAGACCCTTGGCACGGGCGAATTCTTCCTGCTCATGGCCGATGTGCGGGACTCATTCGACGGACGCTATTTTGGCGTCACGGAGCGGCGCAACATCATCGGCCGCCTGGTGCCGCTTTGGACCCGGTGAAGCGCCTGATCATCGCCGCCTTGGCTGCGGCGCTTGGCATCCAGTGCACCGCGGCGCGGGCTCAGCACGTCGCGCAATTCGACGAGGAGATGACCGCCCGGCTGCACATCCTGGAGCCCTTCATCGATCAAGCGTCGGATCGCTTCGGCATCCCGGCACCTTGGATCCGAGCCGTCATCGCCGCGGAAAGCGACGGGCAAACGGTCGTGAGCAGTGAGCCGATCACCTCGCCAGCCGGTGCCATTGGCCCGATGCAAGTGATGCCGCGAACCTATGATGAGCTTCGGTTGCGTTACGGGCTTGGGCCTGATCCGGCTGATCCGGAGCAGAACATTCTTGCCGGCACAGCGTATCTCAAGGAGCTCCATGGGCGCTTCGGGCGCGCCGGCATGTTCGCCGCCTACAATGCGGGGCCGGAGCGTTATCAGGCGTTTCTCGATGGAACCCAGCCCCTGCCGGAAGAGACCAGGGCCTATCTGGCGACGCTCGGAAATCTCATCGCCGGCATTGAACAAAGGCCGATTTTTTCCTCCGGGCGGAACCTGTTCTTTGCACTACCTGGCCAGAATGCCGGAAGCGCCGCGGAGCAATCGGCACCCGACTCCAACGCATTGTTCATTCCTTTGAGCCCTCCACAACCCAGCCTCTCTGCTGAAAAGAATGCGCACTGAGCAACGGTGAGAGGGCTCATATCCGTCTTCTTGCCAGCATCTGACGGTCATGTCCGAGCTCAGGGGACGTCCGGCATGTTCTCCTGCGCTTCCGTTACAGCCGCTGTTCGCTTGCCGGAGCGAGATCGGCGCAAGTCGACGTATGAGGATGAACGAGCCGCCGAACCCAATTCCCAATTCGCGCGAATGACGGCGTAATCGGGCAGCATGACCGAACGCCTGTCGAGGATGCTGGCATTGCACGGCCCGCGCCCCCAAAACTTGCGCGTCGAGCCGTGGAGTCACGGCCACCCAAGCGCAGGAGACGGGCGATGAATGAGCACTTTGCCGGGCTGGATGTATCGATCGCGGAGACCGCGATTTGCGTGGTTGACACAGCGGGCGCGGTGCAGCTGAAATGCAGCGTTCCGACCGATCCAGAGGCGATTGCCAAGGCCCTCCTGCCGTTCGGGAACACGCTGCGGCGCGCCGGTCATGAGGCCGGCGCGCTGTCGCCTTGGCTGCATCCTGGCCTGAAGGCACTGGGCGTCCCGGCGGTGTGCCTGGAGACCCGGCACGTGCGCGCGGCCATGTCGGCGCAGCGCAACAAGACCGACGCCACCGATGCGATCGGGATCGCGCATATCATGCGCACCGGGTGGTTCCGGCAGGCCCACATCAAGACCGACCAGGCCTATCGGCTGCGCCTGCTGCTGATCCAGCGGCGCAACCTGAAGCGCAAGTTTCTCGACCTCGAGAACACCATCCGGCACTCGCTGAAGAGCTTCGGCGTGCGGTTGAACAAGGTCGGGCGTGGGGGCTTCGAGGACGCGGTCCGCGCGGCCTGTGCCGGAGATTCGTTCACCGCCGAGCTGATGGATTGCATGCTGTCGGCACGCGCCGCGCTGTGGCGGGAATACCTCAAACTCCACCGCCTGGTGGTGCGGATTGTGGGCCGCAGCGAGCTCTGCCGGCGCTATCTGGGCATCCCTGGGGTTGGTCCGATCACCGCGTTGACCTTCGTCACCGCGATCGACAATCCAGGCCGCTTCCGCCGTTCGCGCAACGTCGCCGCCTACTTCGGACTGACCTCGCAACGCTGGCAGTCGGGCAGCTCGATCGACGTCCAGGGCCGCATCAGCAAGGCCGGCGACCCGGATGTCCGCCGCGCCTTGTACGAGGCCGCCAGCGCCATGCTGACGCGCTTTAGAGGCAAGACCGCGCTCAAGACCTGGGGCCAGAAGATCGCCAAACGCTGCCATCGCAAGGGTGTCGTGGCGGTTGCGCGCAAGCTTGCCGTCGTCATGCATGCGATGTGGCGCGACGGCACCGAATATGCCGACCGGCCCCGCGCCGACGCCGGTCCGCGGCGCCCGCGGCGGGCCCGAAAGGCGGCCGCCAACGCGACCTCGACGCACGACGAGCACGCCTTCATCACCCCGGCCACGGCCGGCTGAACGACGGACTCCGCCGCGGCGGATGGAGCTGATGCAGACCATGGAATGCGGGAAGCGCGCTATCTTGCCTGTGGCCGGACCAGGTCCGGACCACGCCAGAATGCCTGTGATGTTGCCCCGCCAATCCGATGCCGACATGCGCCGCGACGGATCTGCGATCGCTGAGACGGTCCCTATCCAGCCGTCGATGAGCGCGGAGGAGTGCACGGCGCATCAGACCTTCCATCGGAAGCACGGAGTTATCGCCGTTCGCCGACAGCATCGTGAGAGATCGCATTCGCAGCCGCGTTGGCGTAGTCTGGAGAAGGAGAGACGACGATGGCCAGTCGCACAGAGCACGTAAGCGTTGCGTCCTTGCACCGGCACGAGTGGAGATCAGGCCTTGACGGGCTGGAGTGGCTGCCAGTTCCAGGGCAGCAGATCGTCGATGCGGCTCATCGGATGGCCATCGACCAGGCGCTGCAGAATGTCCTTGAGATAGGCATAGGGCTCGACCTGGTTGAGCTTCGCGGTCTCGATCAGAGAACAGACCACGGCCCAGCGCTCGCCACCGCCATCGGAACCGGCGAACAGGTGATTCTTGCGACCGAGGGCCACCGGCCGGATCGCCCGCTCGACCGGGTTGGTGTCCAGCTCCACGCGGCCATCGTCGAGGAATCGGCATAGCGAATCCCAGCGCATGAGAGCGTATCGGATCGCCTCGGCAAGCCGGCCGCGGCTGGGAATCCGCGCGAGCTCCTGGTCCAGCCAGCGCTTCATCCGATCGACCAGGGGCCGCGACTGCGCCCTGCGGATGCGCAGCCGGACCTCGGGCGATTGGCCCCGGATGCGCGCCTCGATCGCATAAATCTCGCCGATCCGACGCAGGGCTTCGGCAGCGATCGGTGACCCGAGCGCCTCATGGAGCTCATAGAACTTCCGCCGCGCATGGGCCCAGCAGGCGGCCAGAACCACGTCGCCCGTCGCCGTCAGGCGCTCGAAGCCGGCATAGCCGTCCACCTGGAGCGTGCCCCGGAATCCCTTGAGATGAGAGGCCGGCCGCTCGCCTTTGCGGTCGGGGCTGTAGAAGTAGACGGCCGCCGGCGGATCGGGTCCGTCCCAGCCTCTTTGCTCCCGCGCATAGACCCAGAGGCGGCCCGTCTTGGTCCGCCCACGGCCCGGATCGAGCACCGGAATCGGTGTGTCGTCCGCGAAGATCTCGGGTGAGGCGAAGACCAGCGCGGCCAGCCGCTGATGCAGGGATTCGAGCCACCAGCTGGCCCCGCCGACCCAGTTGGCGAGGGTCGAGCGGTCGATCTCGACGCCATGGCGCGCGAACATCTGGGCCTGGCGGTAGAGGGGAAGATGGTCGCAATACTTGGCGACCAGGACGTTCGCGATCAGGTCGGGCGTCGCCATGCCCTTGGCGATCGGCCGCTCCGGTGCCGGTGCCTGGTGGATCGTGCCGCAGGTCCGGCAGCCGTACTTGGGCCTACGGACTCGAATGACTCTGATCTGCGCCGGCACCCAATCCAGCATCTCACTGACGCTCTCGCCGACAGGATGGAGCGCGCCGCCGCAGCATGGACAGGTCGTCTCCGTCTCGAGAACGAGTTCCTCGCGCGGCAGATGATCAGGCAGTTTGTGCTCGGACCTTGCTTCCTTTGGAGCTTCCACGGAGATGGATTCAAGCGCTGGGCTGCGCTCTTCAGCGCGCCCGATGTCGGCGCCAAGATCGTCGATACCGAGCTCGAACTGGTCCGGATCGAGACGCTCAGAGCGCCGTCCGAACTGTAAACGCTGAAGCTGTTTCAGGATCAGACGGAGCCGTTCGGCCTCGGCTTCCGCTTCGGAAAGGCGCGTATCTCTGCTCTCGATCTCGCCCACGAGATCGCGCACCAGGCCCTGCAGCAGAGCGATGTCGTGAGGCAGATCGTTGAGGTCGACGCGCATGCAGGATTCTACTACTGCGCGCCGCCTCGCACCAAGAAGTCTTCGCCGAATCTCGTGCGATCAACCCGCGACGGCAGGCCGCCAGGTGCGTTCCGGCGAGCGCCAGTCGATCCCCTCGATCAGCATCGAGAGCTGTGCCGGACTGAGCGTCACCGTGGCGCCGGACTCCGGCGCCGTGGGCCACGCGAAGCGTCCGCGCTCCAGTCTCTTGCTGAAGAGGCAAAGCCCGGTGCCGTCCCAATAGAGCACCTTGATGTAGTTCGCGGACTTACCGCGGAACACGAATATGTGCCCCGAGAACGGATCGCGGCAGAGCACGTTTTGCACCAGCATGGAGAGGCCGCAGAGGCCTTTGCGCATGTCCGCGGCGCCAAGCGCCAGGTGCACACGGACATTGCTCGGAACGACAATCATTGGCTCCGGCCCTCCAGAAGTTCGACCACCCGTCGGATCGATTCAGGGTCCGTGCCAGGGGCGAAGCGCAGCTTCCGGCCGCTCGCCAGCTCGATCTCCATGCCGCCGGCAGGACGTTCCGACAGCAGGTTGGGTAACGGAATCGGAAGTTCCAGAGCCGGAGATTCTTCGGTCGCGGTAGCGCCTTCAGGCACATCGATCTGCACCGCCACGAACTCAGTTTGCCCGTTGACAGAGCCGTATCCGAGCTCCTTCCGCCAGCGGAACAGGCAGGGCGCGGTCACCCCGTATAGCCTCGCCACGGAGGAAACAGTCACGCCCGGGAGCAGTGTTTCCTCGACAATCTGTCTCTTAAGCAGATCCGGAAACTGGCGCCTGCGATTCCGTTGTGGCAGGCCTAGTAAGGGCCCATTCGCCCCCATCGTCCTAGTGTTGAGACTAGTGTTGAGACTAGTGCTTAGAGCAGGAACAGGACGCCGCCGGTGGCCCTGAAGCAACTTCCGCTCGGCGATGTCCGCCTCTTCCTTGAACCATCGCCGCCATCGCGAAAAGGACTTGGGATGGAGACCGTTCGCCCGACAATAACCTCTCTGGCTCAGATCGCTTTTCTTCCAACCTTCAATGTGTTCGCGCCACCAAGCGGCACGTTCAGTCTGCAGATTCTGACGCATCGTTCCTCTCCCGTTCACATGAACGCGGAGATCAGAATCGCAGCTTCACAGAGCGGAACAAGCGTGCAACGGCGCGACGCTTACGCACAGAGAAGAGCCCGATTAGGAGGGATCTCGAAATCGGGCCTCGGTAACCAGCCAGTCGCTTGAGACATGGCGCTGGAGAGATCGAGTGTCAGAATGTGACGGCGTCAGAACCCGTTACAGACAGGGAGATCGCCATGAGCTTCTTCGCCGGACTGGACGTATCACTCGAGGAAACCAGCGTCTGCATCGTCGACAACGAGGGAAAGGTTCTTCGCGAATCCAAGGTCGAGACCGACCCGGTGGCACTCCGGGACGCGCTTGCCGGGCATGCCGGCGCGCTCAGCCGGATCGGGGTGGAAGCCTCCTCGATTGGCATCTGGGTGCACCGGGAGCTGCAGGCGTTCGGTCTGCCGATGGTCGTTGTCGAGACGCGCCATATGCGCAGTTCTCTCAGTGCGATGCGCAACAAAACCGACCGGAACGACGCCCGCGGCATCGCCAGCATGATGCGCCTAGGCTGGTATCGGCCGGTTCATGTGAAGTGCCTTGAGAACCAGCAGCTGCACACCCTATTGGCCAATCGGAAGCTGCTGAAGCGCAAGCTGATCGACCTTGAGAACCACATCCGCGGGTCTATCCGGACCTACGGGCTGCGGATGGGTCACGTTGGCCGGAAGGGCTTTGAAGCGCGCGTCCGCGAGCTGATGGAAGGCGCCGACCTGGTCCTGGAGACCATGATCTTCACCATGCTGGACGTCCGCCGAGCCGTGCTCGAAGGCTTCAACAAGCTGCATGAGATCCTCCTAAAGATCGTCATGCATGATCCGATCTGCCGGCGATTCATGGCGGTTCCAGGGGTCGGACCCATTGCGGCTTTGTCGTTCAAAGTTGCGGTCGATGACCCTCATCGCTTCGCTCGATCGCGAACGGTGGGTGCGCACTTCGGACTGACGCCGAGGCGACATCAGTCGGGAACGTCCATCGATTTTGCCGGCCATATCAGCAAGCAGGGCGACTTCAATGTCCGCGGTGCACTATGCGAAGCGGCCTCGAGCCTGCTGACCCGTGTGCAGCGCTGGTCGGCACTCAAGGCCTGGGGAATGAAGATCGCCAAACGCGCCAGCATGATGTGCGCGATCGTCGCGGTCGCCCGGAAACTCGCGTCGATCCTGCACAGCATGTGGGTCAACGGCACCGACTTCAAATGGACTTCCGGTGCTAAGATCACGCCAAAAATGCGTCTAAGACCAGCGCATTGACGGTCGGAAAAGGCTGTCGAGTTAGGCTGTAGAGGAGGTCGCTTTTAGTATCCCGAGCGCGCGGGAGCGTCCCCTGGCGGGGTCGCAAAGGAGACAGGGCCGTGTCCGCCATCTTGCCTGCTAAGCCTCACGGATGAGAGCGCTGCAATCGCTTGGACCACCCTGTTTTGAAGTCCTGATCGAGATCATGTGCCGGCCAAGTGCCAAGCACGGAGCAACGCATGGATCCCCGCCTGGAGAGTCACCGAGCCCTCGGTCGCAGGCAGACTCTGTCTGTCAGATTGACGGCGTTCACCAGCCACAGGAGAAAAAGATCGCAAGAAAACGTAGATAGACGTTGACAGTAACGGCCCGATTAGCAACGCAAGATAAAAGCAATGCCTCCTTGAGACATTCAAGCGATTGTCTGCACATCCTTTTCATAGGAGCTAAGTGGCGATCAATGGCGCAATGCGCCGACCAAGGTATTGAACTCGATGAGCTGGATGAAGCGCGCCGCAAAGCCGCCGCGGCGCAGACGATATTGCGGCGCTGAACAGCGCAGTCCAGCCGATTGCCACGATTGTCGGGGTGACAGGCCCCACTGACGAAGCAGCGCCTATATCACGAGCGGCAATCTGATCGTCGCATAGGCCTTGTCCGGCATCAGCGCCCATGAGACACATTGCAGGACTTGAGGAACGGAGGGTTTAGGTCTCATCGTAACGACGCAGGAGTGAAGATGAGACCTAAACCCAGCACACCGAAAACCCCTTCAGAGAAGGTCGTCCGGGACATTCGCCGGGCCACCCGGAAGCACTATTCGGCCGAGGAGAAGATCCGGATCGTGCTGGACGGCCTGCGCGGTGAATCCAGCATCGCCGAGCTGTGCCGCCGTGAGGGCATTGCGGAGAGCCTGTATTATTCCTGGTCCAAGGAGTTTCTCGAAGCCGGAAAGCGCCGCCTGGCCGGGGACACGGAGCGAGCCGCCACCAGCCCCGAGGTCAAGGAGCTGCGCCGGGAAACCCGCGAGCTCAAGGAAGTGGTGGCGGAACAGGCCCTGGAACTGCGGCTGCTCAAAAAAAGCATGATCGCGGATGGGGGCGAGTCCGAATGAGATACCCCGCCTCGGAGAAACTGGAGATCATCCGCCTGGTCGAGCGATCGGCCCTGGGCGTTCGCCAGACCCTGGAGAAGCTCGGCATCCCACGGGCCACCTTCTATCGCTGGTACGACCAGTACCAGCGTGGCGGACCGGAGGCGCTGGAAGATCGGGCTCCAAAGCCGGACCGGGTCTGGAACCGCATTCCCGACGCCATCCGGGAAGCTATCGTCGATTTGGCCCTGGAGGCGCCGGAACTGTCGCCGCGTGAACTGGCGGTCCGTTTTACCGACACGAAGGGCTACTTCGTCTCGGAGGCATCGGTCTATCGCTTGCTCAAGGCCCATGACCTCATCACCAGCCCGGCCTTCATCGTCATGAAGGCCGCCGACAGCTTCAAGGACCAGACCAGTGCGCCCAACCAGCTCTGGCAGACCGACTTTACCTATCTGAAGGTGATCGGCTGGGGCTGGTTCTACCTGTCGAGCATCCTCGATGACTTCTCCCGCTACGTCATCGCCTGGAAGCTCTGCAGCACGATGAAGGCCGAGGATGTCACCGACACCCTCAAGCTGGCGCTCACCGCCTCGGGCTGTGACCGGGCCAGGGTACGGCACCAGCCACGGCTGCTGTCCGACAACGGCTCAAGTTACATCTCGGCCGATCTGGCGGGCTGGCTGGAGCGCAAGGGCATGCAGCATATTCGCGGCGCGCCCTATCATCCGCAGACCCAAGGCAAGATCGAGCGCTGGCACCAGACCCTGAAGAACCGCATCCTGCTGGAAAACTATTACCTGCCGGGTGCGCTCGAAGGTCAGATCGACGCCTTCGTCGAGCACTACAATCACCGGCGCTACCACGAGAGCATCAACAACCTGACGCCCGCCGATGTCTACTTCGGCCGTGGCCAATCCATCATCGAACAACGGGAAAGGATCAAGCGAGACACCATCACCCAACGACGCTTGCAATACCAAAACGCCGCTGCTTAAACTCAACAACCAGATGAGCCAAAGCCTCCGCTAAATCACGACCTCTCGTGTCTCAAATATTCTGACGACGGACATAGGCCTTATCGCCGGCACCCGGCCATGTGTAATATGCGGCGGGGACATAGCGCGATCGGGGGGCCGATGAGCGACCACGAAAAGCTGGAAAAGATCCTGCAGGGCGCAAAGAAGGCGGCCATCGCGTATCAGGAATTGACGGGGAAGCCGCTCGGCATCACAGGCGAGATTGCCGAGTGCCATGCGGCGAAGCTTCTAGGGCTTCAGCTGGCAGTCGTCCGGACGCCTGGTTATGACGCCATAGACAGGCGGGGAAGGCGCATCCAGATCAAGGCGCGCCGCGTCGCTGCGAACCGCAAAGGCAAGACGCAGCGCGTCGGCTCGCTCAAGCTTGATCATGTCTGGGACGTTGCCATGCTTGTCCTGCTTGACGATCGGTTCGAAGCCTTTGCGATCTATGAAGCTGAGCGAGGCGCCGTTGCCGCTGCGCTGCGAAAGCCAGGAAGCAAAGCCCGCAATGTGCGCGGTGCGCTGTCGGTATCGGCGTTCAAGAGCATCGGCAAGCAAATCTGGCCGACCAAGATTGTTGCCAGGCGGAAGGCAGCGCCGCAGCAAAAGGGGGGAAAGCATGGCGCTTTGGAAGGTCAGCTGCCTTGAAGATAAATATCCCGGCATGTGGCAGCGATGGTATCGCCACCAGTGTGTCGGTATCGGTTGGCCGCCTGCAGACGGCTATTCGCTGAGTGACAAGTCCAAAGGCGGACAGGGGTGGAGCCGCGCCCGCAAAGCGATGAAGGCAGTCGCTGTGGGAGATCACATCCTGGTAACGCTTCGCAACCACCGCATAGGTCGGCTGGGAGTCGTGGTTGGCAAGAACATCGATGACGGCGAATGGGACCCGCTTGTACCGCCAAGCCGCGATCTGCCAACCGGTGAGATGGGACGGCGGATCTTGGTCCGGTGGGATCTGACGGTGGGCCCCGACAGCCGCGACATGGTGGTTACCTTGCCATCCGCTGCGCGGCTTACGACCGGCGAACTGAGGCCCACAATTGCCCGCGTGCAGTCGCGGTTGGTTGAAACTCTGATCGATGCGATGAACGACAGTTCGAACTGGGTGGGGCTCCTCACGCATTTCGACTACGAGAGGGCGCTCTCAGGCTATATAGCCGCTTATCCACACCGGTTGGAAGACGGTTTGCTACCACATCCTAACGAACGCGTCCGCGAAAGGGTTTTCGGAGATAGATCGCGGCTTGATGTTCTGCTTACAGACCGCAATGACGTTCCTGTCATTGTCGAATGCAAGCAGGGGAACCCGACGATTGAAAACCTGGACCAGATCCGCCGCTACATGAAGCGCATGCGCGAGGAAACCGGCGCGACAGCGCGCGGCATCCTCGTTCATGGCGGTTCACGAAAGCTCCGGGCTGACATTGCGGCCGCAGCCGCGCGGAGCCCGAAAGTCGAGGTCGTTCAGTACTCGTTGGATGTCGATTTTGTACGCTGTAACTAAGCTTTGTGTGTCAATTGATCCGCGGGAGAGACTCCAGAAGATTTTCATGGTGTCGCGGTGATGGTAGATGCTGAAAAAGTGGGGTAGGGGTTGCCATGTCGAAAGCAGATGAACAGGGACGGTCAGTTGCGGTAAAGTCGCCCTTGCAGTGCACGGACGCTGAGCTGAGTGCTTTCTGTGATCTTGTTATCCAAGGCGGCGAAGTCACTGCAGATGGACTCCTTGGCAGAGTGAGGCGCGCGAGGACGTTGGCATTCTGCTATGTTGACGGCGCCCTCGCTGGCGTAGCTGCCTTAAAGATACCGGGTGCGCACTATCGTGGGGAAGTTTTTCAGAGTGCGGAAGTGAAGCTTGATCCCGAGCAATTCCCTATCGAGTTGGGATGGGTATTCGTGCTGAAGGATTATCGGCGAAGAGGTCTATCCGCCGATCTCGTCGCCCGTCTTCTAAGCGACGTGGATGCGAATGTTTATGCTACATCGAAGAGCGGAAACGCTGCCATGCACCACACTCTTCGCCGATTTGGCTTTTCCGGATTGGGCGAGGAGTTTCCGTCCAAAGAAAATCCGGGTGAGAAACTGGCCTTCTTTGCGCGGACCAAGGTGGCGACGACTTAAGTCGCAGCCCGTCAGGCCTCGGAACAAGAAGAAGCTACAAAAAATTGAATCCCTCAGAGATTAGTTCGCGAACACACTTGGCGGACTCGCTTCGTCTCGCCTAGGATGGAGACACGTTTCCGCGTCGTTCCAGAGACTTAATATCAATGAAATTGACCCTTGATGCAGCGGTCGCTGCGTTTGGAGCCAAGGCGAAAAGCAAACTGGGGAATCCGGCTGCCAAAGGGCAACCGGAAGACCAGATACGTGCCCCGTTCGAACATTTGTTGGCACAGATCGCCGAGCTTTGCGGGTTCTCCGAAGGGGCTGTCACCGCCGTGGGCGAGTCCTCAGTGAGCGATCTCAAGACCCGGCCGGACTATGCTGTTTCAGTTCAGAATGCCCTGGTTGGCTTTATCGAGTTAAAAGCTCCTGGGAAGGGCGCCGATCCAAGAAAATTCAAAGACCCGCATGACAAGGATCAATGGGAGAAGCTCCAGTCTCTACCGAACCTCATCTATACCGATGGCAATTCGTTCAGCCTTTGGCAAGACGGCGAGCTTGTCGGCTTGGTAGTTGCGCTGATTGGCGACATTGAGACCTCGGGCAGCAAGCTTCAGGCGCCTCCAGCTCTGCTAGCAATGTTTGAAGCGTTCTTGCAGTGGCATCCGATCCCGCCACGCAATGCGAAGGATCTCGCCCGGTCCACTGCGCGCCTGTGTCGCCTGCTGCGCGACGAGGTAACAGAGCAGTTGACACTCAAGAGTGCCGTTCTCACCGACTTGGCGACAGATTGGCGAAAACTGCTCTTCCCGGAAGCGACCGACGAAAAATTTGCCGACGGATATGCTCAAGCAGTCACGTTTGGCTTGCTCATGGCGCGAGCAAAGAGCATCACACTTTCGACTGGCCTTCACCAGGTTGCCACGACTCTGAGCAAGTCAAGCTCTCTCATTGGCGCCGCACTTCGTTTGCTCACTGACAATGCCGAAAATCAAGCCACGCTAAAGACCTCGCTTGGCACGTTGACGCGCGTGCTTGACGCAATAGACTGGTCGAAGATCAGCAAGGGAAACCCCGACGCTTGGCTATACTTCTACGAAGACTTTCTGGAGGTTTATGACAACCAGCTCAGAAAGCAGACGGGCTCATACTACACGCCGCCTGAAGTGGTCGGCGCTATGGTCAGTCTTGTGGACCAAGCCCTGAGGTCACCCAGGTTTGCACAACAGTCCGGTCTCGCAGCGCCGTCGGTAATGGTTGCTGACCCAGCGATAGGGACCGGAACATTCCTTCTTGGCGTGCTGCGAACAATAGCCGCGACTGTAGCAGAGGACGAAGGCGCAGGCTCGGTAAGGGGCGCGATCAATGCCGCTGTCAAACGGCTTATAGGCTTTGAGATGCAATTGGGGCCGTATGCTGTCGCGCAGCTCCGCATCCTTGCGGAGATTGTTGAGTTGACAGGCGCAACGCCAAAATCCCCAGTTCGGATGTTCGTAACGAATACGCTTGGCAATCCGAATGATGACGAAAGCTGGATTCCCGGCATACTCGCTCCCATTGCCAACTCCCGTAGGGAGGCAAACAAGATCAAGCGGGACGAGCCGATCACCGTAGTCATCGGCAATCCGCCCTACAAAGAAAAGGCCAAAGGCAAAGGTGCATGGATTGAAAGCGGCAGCGCGAATGAAAAACAACCAGCGCCTCTCGTCGCGTGGATACCGCCGAGCGATTGGGGCGTCGGCGCGCATGCGAAGCATCTTCGTAATCTCTATGTGTATTTCTGGCGGTGGGCCACATGGAAGGTCTTTGATCATGACCCTGCACACAATACAGGGATCGTGTGCTTCATCACGGTAGCTGGATTCCTGAATGGTCCAGGTTTCCAGAAAATGCGCGACTATCTGAGGCGCACCTGTGATGATATTTGGGTGATCGATTGCTCTCCCGAAGGCCATCAGCCGGAAGTGAATACCCGGATATTTCAAGGTGTCCAGCAACCAGTCTGTATCGTGCTCGCATCGCGATCGGCGAAGAGCGATGCCAACGTTCCTGCCAAAGTAATGTTTCGAGCATTACCGACAGGTCGCCGACAGCAGAAGTTCAAGGCGCTGGCGGAATTGAAGTTAGATGGCAGTATTTGGACCGAGTGTCCCTCAGCCTGGCGAGAGCCGTTCCTCCCTGCTTCCATTGGCGCATGGTCAAGCTATCCAAAGCTCGAAGGTTTGTTCATCTATAACGGCTCCGGAGTGCAACCGAAGCGCACTTGGGTCATTGCCCCCGATGCTGCTTCACTTGCGCAACGCTGGCAAAAGCTGATCGATGCGCCGATAGATCAAAAAGAATTATTGTTTCACGCCACATTGCGCGATGGTGAACCGGCCGATCGGCACATCCGCTCCGTGATGAAAGTCGCGCTTCCTGGTTATAAGCTGAAATCAAAGCGGCTGATTGACGAGACCGAAGCCTGCCCTACGCCAGTGCGATATGGATTCCGAAGTTTCAATCGTCAGTGGATCATTCCTGACATCCGCGTTATCACGCAGCCTAATGCTGAGCTTTGGGAATCATGCTCTGACCGCCAGGTCTATCTGACTGCGCTCTCACGAACTTCTCCTTCGGCAGGACCCGCCATCTCGTTTAGCGGGCTCGTTCCAGACCTTGATCATTACAAAGGTTCCTTCGGCGGCCGTGTCTATCCCCTCTGGCGTGATAAGCACGCGACAATCTCTAATTTTCCGCCGAAGCTACTGGAATTTCTAACTAACAAGTATGGTTCCACGGTCCATGCGGACGATCTGATGGCCTACATTGCTGCGACGATGGCGCATCCGGCGTTTGTTGCACAGTTTCGTGCAGATCTCTCGACGCCCGGCCTGCGAGTGCCTCTGACGTCGGATGGTGACACTTTCAGAGAAGCTACTGAACTTGGCCGCACAGTCATTTGGCTTCACACCTTCGGCGAACGCATGACCGATACCAAAAAGGGTCGGCCGGCGCAGCCGCCTCGTCTGCCGCCGGCACGGGCACCGCGCATTCCGGCCGCTGGAGAGATTCCTCAAGATGCTTCGGCGATGCCTGATACCCTGGACTATGATCCCGACAAGAAGAGACTCTTGGTCGGACAAGGTTATATCGAGCACGTCGAACCGGCAGTGTGGAGCTATGAGGTCTCCGGCAAGCAGGTGCTGATACAGTGGTTCAGCTATCGAAAGGCCAATCGCGAGCGGCCAATCATTGGCGATCGCCGCCAGCCCTCGCCACTTGGAGACATTCAGCCTGACTACTGGCTTGCCGAATACACGACCGAGCTTATCAACCTGCTGAACGTGCTTGGCCTGTTGGTCGATCTTGAGCCCAGCCAGGCCGAACTTCTGGAAAAGATATGTGCTGGGCCCTTGATTTCAGCGGAAGAACTGATTTCCGCCGATGCGCTTACGATTCCAACAAAGGGCAAGGCGAAGATGGGGCCAGGCGACGTGCCTGATTTGTTTGGCCACAAGCACTGAGCCGCCGACAGAATGCTGGCGAGTCCAGTTAAACGTTCTTCAACGCTTTGATATCGCCATACGCGCTGCGGAGCGCTTGGTCGCTCGCCGTTTGGCTCCGAGCGCTTGCCCAGCCCAGGGGCAGGGGCGAACAACAGCTTCGGCGAGCCCCCGATCTCTTCCCGACCGAAAGTCCACAGTTCACGCAGAACAACGGAGCTGGCCAGGATTTCCGCAAGAAAAAATTGCGACGACTCGGAAAAATGCAAACTTAAGTCAACTTCGCTGTCTTGAGCGAATCGCGTCGACGCGATCAACCTTCCGCCGCGCAGAGCACTTCGGTGCGGAAAGGGGGTGATATTCATGACGAAGGAAGCGAAGACCTTCCCAATCGGTCGGAACGCGAGAACTGGTGAACTGACCACGGTTGGGGAGGCTCGGCGGCATCCCTCGACGCACGTCGTCGAACGGATGCCGAAGCCTGGTCGCGGCGACACTGATCGCGGCGGCTCGGGTAAGAAGAAGTAGCTGAGGTTGGCAGCCGGAACACCCAGTTTGAAGCTGGTTCCGGCTGCCAACTTACTTTGGCGGCGCGCCGCACCTCGAACTTGACTGCAAATGTCCGTGACGTTCCGAGAACAGTGCCACACGCTCCTCTTCTCTTCGCACAAACATACTGGTAGCCCTCGTTTCGCCCGCATGTCTTTGCTGTCCGAATCGGTCAGGATGATGAAAATGACACCATTTATCCTCAGAGAACGTAGAAAGCTGCCACCCGATAGCGGTCCGTCGCCCGACCACGAATTTGACGAAAGCCGTCAGGTTTGGATGCATCTCCCTTCTGGGAGACCTCTCGTAGTTGCCGTTCGAGATCGAAACGCCGCCACTCCTTTCGGGGAGACGACGATCACCGAAACCAAGGAAGGGCACGACGAGTCTGAGATTGCTTCCCATTTGGGAACACCGTTCGGTGAAACAACGCTGACGAAGACCTCCGAGGGGCGCGACGAGACGGAGATGACTTTCATGACTAACTTTGGTGAAACGACGTACACCGCATCAAGGGAGGGAACGGATCAACGAGAGACCCCTTTAGTGGGTTACCCGTCCGACGAAAGCGAGCATCTCTGAAACTCAAGAAAGTGCGGTAGACGCAGGCGGCGGCATTGCCGGCAGCAATCGACTAGCTCCTAAAGAGGGCGCGCTCACTTTTGTCCCTGCTTATACTCACTTCTAACCAAGACCTCAGCGCCGACTATCTGATAGTCGAGTTGATTGCGCGGGGACTTCCCTACTTCAGGCTCAACGCGGAAGATATATCGAACGCGAAGCTGAAGTTTGAGAAAACCACCGATATATTTCAGCGCCAGATATCGATTGGCCCTAGATCGATAAACCTCGACGAGATTCGCTCGGTCTGGTACAGGCGCGCCGTACACCCGACGCCAACTGCGGCAATCTCCCCCCCCAAACGCGCATTCGTTGCGGGCGAGCTTCGGCACTTGGCCCTCGGCCTTGTGCTCGATGATCGGATTCAGTGGGTCAATCCGATAGACAAGGTATCGGTCGCCGAACATAAGATCTATCAGCTGAGGTGTGCAGAGGCTCTGGGCCTGCGCATACCTCAGACCCTCGTATCGGAGGATCCTCGCGCTCTCAGGGAATTTGCAGCTCGAAATCGTCACGGAACGATTTGTAAGCCAATCTTCCACGGCTTGTTTGTAGAAGGGAGTGATCGCTACTCCATCTACACCCGGCGAGTGTCGGCAACGGATTTTACAGACGAAAGCTACGCCGACTGCCCCGTGCTGCTCCAGGAAGAGATCCCGCGGTCGGCCGACGTTCGGGCCACCTTCATTGGGTCGAAGTGTTTCGTCGCCGACATAACGACCGAGGAGAACGCAGTCGACTGGCGGGATCCGCGGCTGTCGATCAGACATGCCGTTTCGACGTTGGACACCTATACCGAATCGTTGTGTCGACAGCTTCTGCGGAGACTCGGCTTGGTTTATGGCGCCTTCGACTTCATCCGCACGCCCGAAGGAGATCTGGTCTTTCTCGAGGTGAACCCCACAGGAGAATGGGCATGGCTGGAAGAACAACTCGGGTTCAACATGCGCGGCGCATTCATCGACCTATTTTACGGCTGAGAACAGGATGAACACTCCAGACATCCCCGATCAGAGCCAACCTGCGGCCCGCGGAAAGTTCGTACCGCTCTGGTTGAGCGTGTTTGGCGAATTCCTTCAGTATCCCTTTGTTGGTCACGCTTTCCGCGACCAAAGGACTCTGCCAGAGAAGGACGCCGAAGCCACGCCCGAGCAGGTTGAACAAAGTAAGTGGATCTTCGAGCAAGGCGAGGCGAGGCGAACCACTCTAGAGGAGAAGGCGCGATCCACATTCAATACCATCACATTTCTGGTCCCATTTCTCGGATCCACATTCCTTGTTCTATTCCAACAGATCGCTGCCGACTCTTTGGTTCGAAGTGTGGCGATCGTGTTCTTCGCGATCTCAGCCGTCATGCTCCTAATCGCGTTTGTCTCAATCGTTCGCGCTGTAGCCGTGCAGCAAATGGAGATGCCGTTCATCCAATCCGTCTTGGACCAAGAGTTAGAGTTCAGGAAGTACGACCGTGCCTGGCATGCCCGCGGCTATCTGCAATGCGCCATGCGAAACACCGGGCTCAACGACATGATCGCGCAGCTGGTTAAAGGGGCACATATTCTGACGGCCGTCGCGGTTGGCTCGTTCTTCCTGGCTGCCATCTTCTCCGGACTTGCGTACATCCACTACGACGCACCGCCCTCGGAGGTGAAGCTTGCGGCTCCGATTGAAGTCAAGTCCGCCGATCTAGCCGTAGTTCAGGCTAGCCTTGATCGTCTCGGCAGCCACATGGCTACGCTTACTCAGAAAGTACCCTCCCAGGGCACGATCGACGCGATGAGGTTGCAGGTCCGTGACCTGGAGACGCGGCTCATGGCGATCGAAAAGCAGCTTTCCGAGCAAGCGAGATCAAAAAAGACAGCAAAATGACACTCGCCTCCGCTTGTTGACCAGCGATGCCTGCCATATTCGTCGGATGGAGATCCGCAGGCCTGCAGCAAACAAATTGGCAGTCGCTTCTCATAGCGGTAGCAATGAGGCCGATTTTTAGGCTCTCAAGTTTGTACTTGCATCTGATCTCGCCGACCACCTTCTGATCATCAGGCACTGCACTGGTAACGCTATGCAGCACGACGATGAGTTCCAACCGAAACTCGGTAAGATCCGATCGCGCTCTCTTCCGCGAAGCACCTTCCTGCGGGAAGTCCAGAAGACCATTGGGCGCACGAGCGCGCTCTATTGGCGTATTTCAGGTGGTGCGAGCCGCTTCGATGGTAGCCGCATCGGCCGAGGCAGCGGCACAGGCCGCCTCCTCGCGTCAAGGGACCGTTACAATGCGCTCCGAGGCCGCCGAGTGATCATCAAAGCGCGGCTGATACGGCTAGGTGGCTCCGGCCTGAATGGCGCAAAGGCTCATCTCCGATACCTGCAGCGCGATGGCGTCACTCGAGAAGGAGCGCCCGGCGGTCTTTACGACTCCCAGCAGGACCGCTGCGATGGAGGGGCCTTTCTCGCCCGCTGCAATGGCGACCGGCATCAGTTCCGCTTCATCGTCTCCGCAGAGGACGCGATTGAATACCAGGATTTGAAACCGCTGACCCGTCGCCTCATGCTCCAGATGGAGCAGGACCTCGGAACCAAACTCGATTGGATCGCCGTTGACCACTACAACACCGCGCATCCGCACACCCACATCGTCCTCAGAGGGAAGGACGATCGTGGCAAGGACCTCATCATTGCTCGTGAGTATCTCAGCCGAGGTATGCGTGAGCGTGCCGCTGAGCTTGTCGCTCTCGATCTCGGCCCTCGTACCGACCACGAAATCCAATCCCGTCTCCGCGCCGAGATCGAGCAGGAGCGCTTCACTAGCCTAGATCGGAATCTCCTACGGGAAGCGAAAACGGATTGCCTAGTCAGATCTGGACGAGACCAGGACAGCTTCCGTCAAACCGTCCGCGCCGGGCGGCTCCAGAAGCTGAAGCGCCTCGGCCTGGCAGACGAAATTTCCCCTGGCCAGTGGCGCCTGGCTCAAGACCTAGAGTCTGTCCTCCGCCGGATGGGCGAGCGCGGAGACATCATCAAGGCTCTGCACCAGGAGCTCGTCCGCGCCCGCATCGACCGGAATTCAACGGATCTGGTGGTTAATGGTGTGCGGGAGATCGGTGCTCCTCTAATCGGCCGTGTCATCACGCGGGGCCTCGCCGACGAGCTCTCGGACCGTCACTATCTCATTGTTGATGCGGTCGACGGCCGCATCCACTACCTCGAGATCGGCAACGCTGACGCGACCGAGCCGACTCCGGAAGGCACTATCGTCGCCATCACAGCCAAGCGGGCGACCGTCAAGGCGGTTGACCAGACCATTGCAGCGATCGCCGAAAAGCATGGTGGGCGCTACAGCGCTGACCTTCATCTCAAGTACGACCTGACTGCGACGGAGGAGTTCGTGGAGGCCCATATCCGCCGGTTGGAGGCCATGAGGCGCGCTGCGGTCGGCGTCGAGCGAGAAACGGATGGGACCTGGATTGTTGCGCCCGATCATCTGGATCGTGCACTCCGCTATGAGCGGACGCAGGCCCGCAAAGCGCCGGTCCAGGTGGAGGTTCTCTCCACCTTGAAGCTGGACCGCCAGACCCGTGCCGAAGGCGCATCATGGCTTGATCGCGGGCTGGTTGATGGCGATCCGACCGTTCTGAGAGACAGTGGCTTCGGCCGCGAAGTGCGGCAGGCGCTGGCCCAGCGTCGCCAATGGCTGCTGGAGCAGGGCTTGGCATCGGAGCAGCAGGGAAGCATCGTCTACAGGGCCAATCTCCTTCGGATCCTGAGGGAAGGCGAACTGCAAAAGGTCAGCGGGCAACTTGCTGGCGAGCTTGGGCTGCACTACATCGGCCAGGAACCCGGTCGGAGGATAGAAGGGATCTATCGGCGTCGTGTCGATCTCGTCAGCGGGCGATACGCCCTGATCGAGCGATCGCAGGAATTCACGCTGGTACCCTGGCGGCCAGTGCTCGAACGTAGTCTTGGAAAGCACGTTGCTGGAATCGCGAGGGGAGACGGTGCGATCTCCTGGACGCTCGGGCGGCAGAGAGGAGCTTCAATCTCGTAGCTCTTTGTAAGGCGACTTGGGGTGCAGTCGCAGCAGGAGCCAACTTCCTCCATGAACCTTCCTGGGGCGATCATCGATCAGCTTTGGGCGGTGTTGGCACCACAGCGTATGTCTTACCGGTTTGGTGTGGCTACGCTCAGTGGGTTGGCATTACTGTTTGCCATGGCCTGCCCCTCTTTCATCGTCTTGAAGATCAGTAAAATCAGCGCGGCTCAGGGCCCGCTTGTTGGGAGCGAGTTCGGTCTACTTGATGGCGCAGTGCCCACTCGTCAGCGCGAGATCATCGGCGGCAGAGTCCTGGCCCGCCGTGCGATGGCTGAAATAGGCCACCCAGAGCTCGAAGTTGGCCAGAGTCCCAACGGGGCGCCGATCTGGCCTAGCGGTCTCTGCGGCAGCATTGCACATAGTGCTTCACACGCGGCTGTTGCGATCGCATCGACGTCCCATGTCCGGTCCGTTGGCATTGACTTTGATGATGGGCGCAATCTTGGCGATGCCATAAGCCATATCGGACAGCCTGGCGAAATCAAGGCGCTGGTCACGCATCCATTGGTCAGCAACGAAGAGGACGCGGCGCGTCTGCTCTTTTCCGCCAAGGAGGCGCTGTTCAAATGTCAGTCGCCGGTGACCAAGGACGAAGATCTCGGATTTATGGATGTCCGCTTGGAATGGTCGGATAGAGGGGCTCTGACTGCGGTGCCTAACGCCGGTGTGGACCAGAGAATTGCGGCCGCTATTACCAACACTCGGATTATAATTGAACCAATTCAAGGCCTTACGATCGCGCTCGCGTGGCTGGAGTCAGGCGAAATTACTGTTTGATTTTCGAACATGCGCCCATTATATTGTTCGATATTCAGACGGAGCGTTGGCTATGGCTACGGTCAAAATGACCCCATCGGAGTTCGAGGCAAAACGGGCTGATATCCAGTCAGTTCTGACCGAACGTTTGCACAAGGAACTCAAGGATTGCGCCTGGGAGGCCGAACCAGAAGGTGACCTCTGGGACCTTCCCACCGTTGACTCCAAGACGGTCTGCAAGCTGTCGCCAGTCGTGCTCGAGAAAACGGGTCAGAAGCTGGACCCCAAATGGGTCCGCAAAGGCGGGTATGAGAGCGTCGATGACGCCATCGCCGATCTCATGGCGCACATTGCTGAGCATTGCGTTGCTGCAGCCTCCGCGACCGTTGTCGCCGCGTAGCCCGGCTTGATTCGAAGGAGAGTTTCCATGCCATCAGACCGAGAAAAGATCGCCGCCAAACTCAAGGAGGCCCGAGAGTATCTGGGCCTGTCGCAGCAAGAGGTGGCGGAGGCGATGAAGCTACCGCGTTCTGCGATTTCGCTCGTAGAAACTGCGCAGCGGGGCGTCGAATCCGTCGAACTCAAAGCGTTTGCCAAGCTGTATCAGCGGCCAGTCGGTTTCTTTACGGGGGAGGAGACTGTCCCAATGGGCGGGGAAGTCGCGATGCTGGCAAAGCAGGTGGCAAAGCTTTCGCCTCAGGATCGCGATGAGTTACTGAGATTCAGCGAGTATCTCGTACAACGGTCAAAAGCAGGCTCATGATATGGCGACCCGTCGTGACGCAATCTTGAACGGCGTAGCGCGTGCGTCCGATCTCCATGAAAGACTCGGCATACGTGACGCGCTGGCTGAGGGGGATGCGGCTGTCGATGTTGTCGGTGCGGTCCAGAGGCTCGGACTCTTCATTATGTTTCGGCCCCTTGACGGACTGCTCGGCGCCTATGTGCCCACGAAGGCACTTTCGGGAATGCTGGTCACGACCAAGCGAGATCTTCATGTCCAGCGTTTCACTGCGGCACATGAGCTGGGGCATCATCTTCTGGAACATAAAGTCCTGAGCCTCGATCGCACGGTCGGATTCGTCGGCCGTGGAGAAGCGTCGAAGTATGATCTGCAGGAGGTCGAAGCGGACGCATTTGCGGCCGAGTTTCTACTTCCCAAATGGCTCATCGCCGCTCACCTGCGTCGCCAAGGCTGGGGCGCGCAGCATCTTCAGCAGCCTGACCATGTCTACCAGCTCTCGCTTCGGTTGGGGGCGAGCTACTCAGCGACTTGCTGGGCACTCCTGTCCCAGACCTTTCTAAGCCGAAGCGCAGTCAAACAGCTGCTTGCTGTTGAGCCCAAGGTCTCGAAGCAACGGGCGCTTCCGGACGTGACGCCGGACGACTGGCGGTTGGATGTGTGGCTGGTATCCGAGAAGGATCGCGGCGCCCACATCCTGGGCAGCCCGAATGACCTGATCGTGCTGGCACTAGATGAGCACGTCGCAGGCGGCTACACCTGGGACGTCGACGGCATCGCGAGAGCCGGGATGACGGTCGAGAAGGACGGCAGGATTACCCCCGATGAGAGCCGGATTGGCGGCCGCGTCAGGCGTCGGCTCATCCTGCAGGGCGAAGGCGAGAAGCATCTCCACCTTGAAGAACGTCGTGCTTGGGATGCCTCCCAACCGAGTCGAAACAGCTTTGACATCGACTTGGCATTGGTGGGCAAAGAACCAGAAGGCCTTCCGCGGTCGGGGAGAGTTCTTGTCGCATGAGCAATCCGGCTGGCTCAATCAGAGTGGGCGTCGATCTGCGCGGCGCCTGCCAGTCAATTCGCGATCAAGGGGACAGGGCAACTTGTCTCGCCTGCGCGACCAGCGACGCGCATGCAATGTTCCACGGGTGTGCGCCTCTCTCTGCTGAGTTCCTCTTTTTTCATGCGATCCAGATGGCCACGGTGGGCAATCTCACGGATGGGATCACCTTCGACGAGGCAGCAGCGGCATTGAGGCGAAAGGGCCAGCCCGCCGAGCAGGAGTGGCCCTATAGCCCGAAACAGCCAAGCCCCTGGGTGCCGCCGGCAGTTACAAAGCTATGGCACGGCGGCCTCGGCCTTGGCGCCGCCGACGCGGCTACGCTGATTGTCCACCTGCTCAAAGACGGGCAGCCGGCGGTTCTGGGGGTTCGAATGTCGGCGGAGTTTCTGTCGCCGGCGGCGCCGAATTTTGTCATCCCTGCGGCCGGCGCTGGTTTCGGTGGGCATGCCGTTCTCGTAGTCGGGCTTGGCCGCGCCTCTGCGGGTCAACAGCATCTTCTCATTCGGAACAGCTGGGGCAACTCGTGGGGCGACGCCGGTCATGCCTGGCTGGCGGTTGAGTATCTGAACGACAAGCTGATCGGCTTCGCATCGGTGGGCACTTGCCCCCAGGAGGAATGAATGTTTGCTGCCACCCGACAAACAAGAGCAGAGGCCTGGCTTGCGGCTGCAGAGGCGCTATATCAAGCTCACGCCCGGCTCTACAATGTCGTGCTGGAAATCGAGAATCCCGGCATGGCGACGCCGGCTTCGCGTGCGATCGAAGCCGAGGTGGATGCGTTCCTTCGAAAGCATGATGCGCAACCGAACCATACGGTGGCGGAAACCATCTTCCCCGCCTTTGAATACAAGCAGGGTGGGATCTCCGCAGTCTATAAGTACCCGACCTCGATCTATCCGTTCATCCGTGATGAAAATCGTTGGGGCACCTACGCGCTCCGCCTAACTGAACGAAAGTGTTCCGATGGAACGGTGATGTCGCCGCTTGAGGTTGTTATCGACAAGCTCAAGAGGCAGCTATCGACAAGGTCGCCCAAGAGAGCGGTTTACGAGCTGGATTTAGGCTTGGAGGCCCTCGATCTAAAATTCTACTCGGCTGAAGACGACTACAACAACAACCGCGGCGGCCAGTGCCTGAGTCATGTCAGCCTTAAGCTCGGCCCTAGCGGAGAGCTCTACATGACAGCGCTTTATCGGTACCAGTTCTACGTACAGAAGGCCATCGGCAATTTTCTGGGACTGGCGCGATTGCAGAGTGCTATCGCGAGGGAGGTCGGAATGCCTGTGGGGCCGCTCGTTTGCCACGCTACAATGGCTATCCTTGAGGATCATCAACTCGATCGCTCCGTGCCGTGGCGGCACGGTGAACTCGGTGAACTTCTCGATAGATGCAAGGCAATCCGCGACAACGAGGCAGAGGTTGCGGCGTGAACCTCAGCAAGTATCAGGCACAGGCATTCAAGACCGCCCAGATTGACTGGAACGATCCCGCCAAACGCCATATCCCAGCATTCGGAGTCATCGGCGAACTCGGGTCGTTGGTCTCTGAATTGAAGAAGTCCCTGCGTGACGGTGCCGCTTACACGGATGGCGGGGTTAACCTAACAGAAGAATTCGGTGACGTACTCTGGTATCTGGCAGCATTGTGTTCGCGCTACGGCTTCGACTTGGCCGATCTTGTCGAGCAGACGCCTGCTCTCAAGATTGGAAAGGAACGCTTCGGGCACGTCTATGCCATGGTTCAGACAATTCCACTCCTGACTAAGGAGTTTGAGAAGTTGCCCGCGCGTCCGACCAGCTCACAGCGACGCGCGCTCGCCAAGAATATCGGTCTTTCGGCTAGGGTGACGCTGCAGGCTCTGAAGGCACATCGCCTCAGTCTGGGAAAGGTGCTGGATTTCAACTTGGTCAAGGTTCAAAGCATGTTCGGCCCCAATGTAGCGGGACCGGCGAGGTGCTTTGATGGCCCGGATTACCCGGCTTACGAACGACTTCCGCGAAAGCTGCCCATTCAATTTCTGGAGCGAGAGCGCGGCAAGGAACGAGTCGAGGTCATTCTCAGGGTTGGCGATTTGAACATTGGCGACCGTCTTACAGACAATGCTGCGATTGACGATGGATATCGTTACCACGATGCGTTTCATTTGGCATACGTCGCTGTGCTGGGCTGGTCACCGGTTACCCGCGCCATCTTGCGTTGCAAGAGGAAGAGTGACCCACAGAAGGATGAAATAGAGGATGGCGCGAGGGCGATTATCGTGGAGGAGGCGATCGCCCATACCGTCTTCAACTATGCGCTTGGCCATTCCATGCTGGAGGGCCTGGATCGCCTGGATCACAATCTGCTTAAGCTGATAGGGCGCATGGTTCGCAATCTTGAGGTCAAGGCGTGTCAGCTCCACGAGTGGCAGCGAGCTGTCTTGACCGGATTTAAGGCATTTCGGGCGCTGAGCGCAAACCATGGTGGCTGGCTCCTGCTCGATGCAGAGACGCAAAGCCTCACTTATTCTCGCGAAGGACCTGGGGCCGCCTAGCTCGGAATATGTGCGTTCAGGTCCCATTTTGGAGGGAACCAAGGCGCGATCCTCTGGGACTTCGGCAGGAAACGCTGTTTGATCCGCGTACGCTGGGTTACGCCTTTGACATCTGGGTGAACCACTCGCGAGTACTTGTCGACTTCGCAGAATAGGTTTTGGCAATCAATCAACTGCAGGGGCCTACCCCAGAGTGACTCGAACATGAGGCCACGAGCGGAGAATTCCATCTCCTGCCGTTCAGTAACCCAGCGAATCAGCGCGGCTTCGCTATAGTCTCCGATATCGTGGAAGCACTTTCGGATTCCATCTCGAGCGCCTGGACCAGGTACGACAAAATCCATCTCCGAGAAGTTCAGGAATCGGCTGTAGTTCAGGTCTATCAGAAACTGGAAGGCCAAGAATGGCCCGAAGCTTGGAATCGCGAGAAGTAGGCCATAAGCGCTCTGCATCGTCCGAGCGGCGAGCAGTTGGTCAGCAAGGTGGCCGTTGATGATGTCAGATAGCAGAGCCAGGTGCATTCTGTGCTTGCGGTCCCGACGCAGTTGAATAGGTCCACTCGGCATAATATATGCGCCGGAATAGATGGATGCTCCGTTCTCCAGTGCATTATCTAGAACACGACTGATGTGTTCCGCTGGAAAGCGTTCTGCGCTGACCGAGCCTGTTTGGCTCTCGATCAGTTCCCACGTCGCTTCCTTGTTGAAAATCTTAAACAGAAGGATGCGAAGGAGCGTGGATTTCCAATCGTAGTCGCCGGCATAGATCACGTTTCGGATAAGGTACTGACTTACTCGATCTGAAGCACGATAGGCGTTGGTGAATTTGTACTCCTGTAGTACCGGATCGTGAGTCCATGGCGCCGGCTTTCCGGCGACCCGGGCATGAAATATCGACTGCCGCTCCGCAGCGAACTTCCAATAAGTATCAAAGACAGGAGATGGCTTGGGAGGTTTCGTCCGGATGATGATTTCGGGCACTCTCCTCGCGCGTTCTGAAATCTCTCTTTGCATCAGCGTAAAATCGAAACCATCGTAGGGAGCGTCATCATCTCCGACTCGGGACGGACTTTCATTCTCTAAGCAGGCACTGGCCGGCGGCAATCCCTAAGTGATCGCAAATTTGAGAAATTCTTGATGCGCCACCCTCGGGAAAGGGATGGCGACACCGAGATCATTCCACCAGATCACCGGTGCGAAAACGTCGGATCGGCGTAGTTGAGCGCAGATAACGGCGCTGAGAGATTCTGGGCTGTTGGTGAATCCTTATGTCCGTCGCGCTGCTGAGCAGCGCTCTCCGGGATAAGCGACATGACACCGACCAGCCTTCTCATCGGGCAGATCGCCATCGTCTTTGCGATCGTCATCGCCGGCGTCTGGTCGGCGACGCAATGGGCCGCGGCGATGCTTGGCTACCAGACCCAGCTTGGCGCGCCATGGGCGGTTTTGTTTGGCGTTCCGCTCTACAAGCCCTGGGAGCTGTTTCCGTGGTGGTATTCATATGACGCCTACGCGCCGCACATCTTCAATCGGGCTGGCATGTTGGCGGGGACCAGCGGGTTCCTGGGCTGTGCGGCGGCGATTGCTGGCTCGCTCTGGCGTGCGCGGCAGACTCGGCTCGTCACCACCTACGGCTCCTCGCGCTGGGCAAGTGTCCGCGAGATCGCCCGCGCCGGCCTCTCAAAATCCTCCGGCGTGTTCCTGGGGCGGCTCGACCGGCGCTACCTGCGCCATGATGGTCCCGAGCACGTCATGGCGTTCGCGCCGACCCGGAGCGGGAAGGGTGTCGGCTTGGTCATCCCGACCCTGCTGTCCTGGACCGGCTCCGCCGTCGTCCACGACATCAAGGGCGAGAACTGGCAGCTGACCGCCGGCTGGCGTTCGCGGTTCTCGCATTGCCTGCTCTTCAACCCGACCGATCCGCGGTCCGCCCGCTACAACCCTCTGCTCGAAGTGCGAAAGGGACCGGACGAGGTCCGCGACGTCCAGAACATCGCCGATATTCTGGTCGACCCCGAAGGAGCCCTCGAGCGGCGATCGCACTGGGAGAAGACCAGTCATTCCCTGCTGGTCGGCGCCATCCTTCATGTCCTCTATGCCGAGGAAGAGAAGACCTTGGCGCGGGTCGCGACCTTCCTCTCCGACCCGCAGCGCTCCTTCGCGCACACCCTGCGCCGGATGATGTCGACCAATCACCTGGGTGCGGCTGATCGGCCTCAGGTCCATCCGGTCGTGGCATCCGCCGCCCGCGAGGTTCTCAACAAGTCCGAGAACGAGCGTTCCGGCGTGCTCTCCACCGCCATGTCGTTCCTGGGCCTTTATCGCGACCCGACGGTCGCGGCGACCACAGCCGCTTGCGACTGGCGGATCGCCGATCTGGTCGATGCCGCGCGCCCGGTCTCGCTCTACCTAGTGATCCCGCCTTCGGACATCTCCCGGACCAAGCCTCTGGTGCGCCTGGTCCTGAACCAGATCGGCCGGAGGCTGACGGAGCGCCTGGAAGGCGATCCCAGGAAAAGCCGCAAGTACCAGCTCCTCATGATGCTGGACGAGTTCCCGGCCCTGGGACGGCTGGACTTCTTCGAGACCGCCCTGGCCTTCATGGCGGGTTATGGGATCCGGGCTTATCTCATCGCCCAATCTCTGAACCAGATTTCGAAAGCCTACGGCGAGAACAATGCGATCCTCGACAATTGCCATGTCCGGATCGCCTTCAGCAGCAACGACGAGCGGACGGCGAAGCGGATCTCCGATGCCCTGGGCACAGCAACCGAGCTCCGGGCCCAGCGGAACTACGCCGGCCACCGGCTGGCACCCTGGCTCTCCCACGTCATGGTCTCGCGCCAGGAAACGGCCCGGCCGCTGCTCACGCCCGGCGAGGTCATGCAGCTACCGCCCTCGGATGAGCTGGTGCTGGTCTCTGGATTGGCGCCGATCAGGGCCAGGAAGCTCCGCTACTACGACGACCGCAACTTCACGGCCCGGGTCCTGCCCGCGCCGGTCTTGAGCGACCAAGCTTATGCGGACCGGCCGGCGTCACGGCCGGACGATTGGGGCGGACAGGTTCGGGGACCACATCTTGGACTCAGCAACGAAGGCACGTCCGGTCTCCCGGCAGAGGACGAGGGCGGACTTCAGCAGCAACGGCACCCTGGGCTTGGCGACGAGACAATCGTCAGGCCGGTCGATGCTGATCCCTTGGACCCGCTTGGCCTCGGCGAGGACGAGTCCGATGTCACATCCGACAAGCGCGCGATGGACCGCCTGCGTCCTCTGAGCCCGGTTGCTCGTGCGCACGCCGTCAATGAAGGCAGCGCCAGCGACGATCTGATGCCGAGGTTCTGATCATGGTCAAAAAACACGAGAAGGTCCGGCACCAGCTTTTCCTGCCGGCGGACGTGACCGAACGACTGGAGGCTCTCGCAGCCAAGCCAGGGTGTTCGAAGTCCGCGATCCTGACTGACGCGCTGATTGCCTGGCTTGGCCGCCGGGCTGGCCATGAGCTCGACGACCGGTTCGGCGTCCGCTTGAACCAAATCAGCATGCAGCTCGGCCGGATCGAGCGCGACGGCCAAGTCCTGCTCGAAAGCCTGGCGCTCTTCATCCGCTATCAGCTCAACGTGACAGCGCCTTTGCCGGAGGCGGACGCGGCGGCGCGTGCCGTCGGGCGCGATCGGTTTCAGGCCTTCATCGAGCAGGTCGCGCGGCAACTCGCCCGCGGTGACCGCACCCTGGACCGGAGCGCGGCCGGTCCGGACGCGCCGCAGCCGGAAGGCGACTCATGAGCGGCACCCGAAACCCCGAATCCAACGACCGGCGCCGCGCCATGCTGCGAACCGCCCTAGGGCATCGAGTCGCCGCGGCGCTCGCCGATCCCGCGGTCATCGAGATCATGGTCAATCCGGACGGATGCCTGCGGCTCGACCGGTTGGGAGAAGGCGTCGTCGATACCGGCCACAGGCTGGACTCGGCCGCGATCGAGCGGATCATCCGGCTGGTGGCCTCCTATGTCCGAGTGGAGGCGCATGAGCACAACCCGATCGTCAGCGCCGAGTTGCCGCCGCATGGCGACGGTCTCGCCGGCGAGCGGTTCGAAGGGCTGTTACCGCCGGTCTCGCGCGCGCCTTGCTTCGCCATCCGCAAGCCGGCCGCCAAGGTCTTCACCCTCGATGACTATATCAGCGAGCGGATCGTCACGCCGATCCAGGCGGAGATCCTCCGCAAGGCCGTCCGTGATCGCCGCAACCTGCTGATCGCCGGCGGGACAAGCTCCGGCAAGACCACGTTGGCGAATGCGCTCCTGGCCGAGATCGCAGGCCTCGAAGAACGGGTGATCCTGATCGAGGATACGCGCGAGCTGCAATGTGCGGCGCCGGATTGCGTCGCTCTCCGCACCAAGCCCGGCATCGTCTCGCTGTCCGACCTGGTGCGCTCGACTCTGCGGCTGCGGCCGGACCGGATCATCGTCGGCGAGGTGCGCGGGCCGGAAGCGCTCGATCTCCTGAAAGCCTGGAACACCGGTCACCCGGGCGGGATCGCCACCGTCCATGCCAACTCGGCCCATGCCGCGCTCTATCGCCTAGAGCAGCTGATCCAGGAGGCGATCGCCACACCGCCGCGGCGCCTCATCTCTGAGGCAATCGAGATGGTGGTCTTCATCGCCGGCCGCGGTCTCGCGCGCCAAGTCCAGATCATCGCCGAGGTCAAAGGCCTGGACGGCAATGGCGACTACCGTATCGCCGAGCTCGCAGCCGCACCATCGCCCAACGACTGAACCCAACGCGAGAGGTCTCCAATGCGCCACAGACTCTGCCTCCTGAACTTCGCTGCTGCGATGTCGGTCTTGTTTTCCAGCGCGGCATTCGCTGCCGGCTCGGGCATGCCCTGGGAGGAGCCGCTGCAGCAGGTCCTGGAATCGGTCCAGGGGCCGGTCGCCAAGATTGTCGCCGTCATTATCATCATCACCACCGGTTTGACCCTGGCGTTCGGCGAAACCTCCGGCGGGTTCCGGCGGCTGATCCAGATCGTGTTCGGGCTCTCGATCGCTTTCGCGGCGTCGAGCTTCTTTCTCAGCTTCTTCAGCTTCGCCGGCGGAGCGCTGGTCTCGTGAGCACCCAACATCTTCCTGGGTTCGAGGTGCCGCTGCACCGGTCCTTGACCGAGCCCATCCTTCTGGCCGGCGCGCCGCGGAACATCGCGATTCTCAACGGCACGGTCGCGGCCGCTCTCGGTCTCGGTCTTCAGATGTGGCTGGCCGGCGTCCTCGTCTGGGCTATCGGGCACAGTCTGAGCGTCTTTGCTGCCAGAAGGGATCCAGCTTTCGCGCCGGTTCTCATCCGTCATCTCCGGCAGAAAGCCTGGCTCGCATGCTGAGGATCGCGGAATATCGTAACAAGGCCGACCGGCTGGCCGATCATCTGCCCTGGGCAGCATTGGTCGCACCCGGAATCGTGCTCAACAAAGACGGCAGCTTCCAGCGGACCTTCCGCTTCCGTGGGCCGGACATCGAGAGCGCCACGGAAGCCGAGCTCATCGCCGTATCGGCACGGGCCAACAACGTCTTCCGCCGGTTCGGCTCCGGCTGGGCGCTGTTCTTCGAGGCGGAGCGGGTCCGCTGCCACGGCTACCCCTTGAGCGAGTTCCCAGATCCCGCCTCCTGGCTGGTCAACGAGGAACGGCGCGCTGCTTTCGACGGACGGCGGGGAGAGCATTACGAAAGCCGCTATCACCTGACGCTGCTGCATCTGCCGCAGCCGGATGCCGAGGCGCAGCTTGGCCGGAAACTCATGGAAGGGGACACTGACCGACAGGAGCGCGACTGGCGCGCCGAGCTGGCGGCCTTCGTGACCGAGACCGATCGCGCCCTCGATCTCCTCAGCGGCTTCCTGCCGGAAATTGCGGCCCTCGACAGCGCCGAGACGCTGACCTACCTCCACAACACGATCTCGATCCGCCGGCATCCGGTCTCGGTGCCGGAGACGCCGGCCTATCTCGATGCCCTGCTGGTCGACACGCCTTTGAGCGGCGGCATCGAGCCGATGCTCGGCGACCATCACCTGCGGACATTTACCGCCCTCGGCTTCCCGAACCTGACGCGCCCGGGGCTTCTCGATGCGCTCAATCGTCTCGGCTTCGGCTATCGCTGGATGACCCGCTACCTGGCCCTCGACCGGACCGATGCCGCGAAGCTCCTGACCCGCATCCGCCGGCAATGGTTCAACAAGCGGAAATCGATCGCGGCTCTGCTGCGCGAGGTGCTCTATAACCAGCCGAGCGCGCTCCTCGATTCCGATGCCGAGAACAAGGTGGTCGATGCCGACCTGGCGCTGCAGGCCTTGGGCGGTGACGATATCGGATTCGGTTATCTCACGACCACGGTGACTGTCGCCGATCCCGACCGGACAGAGGCCGAGCGACAACTGCGCGAGGTCGAGCGGGTGCTGCATGGCCTCGGCTTCACCACGATCCGGGAAAGCATCAACGCCGTCGAGGCGTGGCTCGGGAGCCTGCCGGGCCATGTCTATGCCAATGTGCGCCAGCCGCCAGTCCACACCCTCAATCTCGCGCATCTGATGCCGCTCTCCGCCCTCTGGGCGGGCCCGGAGCGCAATGATCACCTCGGGGCGCCAGCGTTGCTCATCTCGGAGACTTCGGGTGCAACGCCGTTCCGGCTGTCGACTCATGTCGGTGACGTCGGCCATATGCTGATCGTTGGGCCGACGGGCGCCGGCAAGTCCGTGCTCCTGGCGCTGATAGCATTGCAGTTCCGGCGCTATCGGGATTCCCAGGTCTTTATATTCGACAAGGGACTCTCTGCCAGGGCCGCGGTGCTGGTGATGGGCGGACAGCACCACCGGCTGGGAGCAAGTGCTGACGATGGGGCACTGGCCTTCCAACCGCTGGCAGCCATCAATCATGCGGAAGAGCGGGCATGGGCTGCCGAGTGGATCACCGCCTTGCTGACGCATGAGAACGTGACGGTGACGCCGGAAGTGAAGGACGCGGTCTGGTCCGCGTTGGGAAGCCTCGCGTCGGCACCGGCATGCGAGCGGACCCTGACCGGTCTGGTCTCCCTGCTTCAGTCGAATGCTCTGAAGGCGGCTCTGACGCCCTACACGTTGGATGGGCCGTATGGCCGATTGCTGGATGCAGCCGAATCAGAATTCACGTTTGGCGATGTCCAATGCTTCGAGACCGAGGAGCTGATGCGGAGCACCGGCGCGGTCGCGCCGGTTCTGACCTATCTCTTCCATCGACTGGAAGAGCGCTTCGACGGGCGGCCGACCCTGCTGATCCTGGATGAGGCCTGGATCTATCTCGACCATCCGCTATTCGCCGCCCGGATCCGGGAGTGGCTGAAGGTCCTACGCAAGAAGAACGTTTCGGTTCTGTTCGCGACCCAGTCTCTGGCTGACATCGCGGGAAGCGCGATCGCACCGGCCATCATCGAGAGCTGCCCGCAGCGGATCTTCCTCCCCAATGACCGTGCGATCGAGCCGCAGTCCCGTGCCATCTACGAGCGCTTCGGACTCAACGCGCGGCAGATCGAGCTGATCGCCGCGGCAGCGCCGAAGCGGGACTACTACCTGCAATCCCGTTCTGGCAACCGGCTGTTTCAGCTGGCACTGGGATCGATCGCGCTCGCGCTCTGCGGCACGTCCGATCCCGCCAGCCAGAAGCTGATCGACGCCGTTCTCAAGCGGCATGGCGCCGACGGGTTCCTGCGCGGTTTCCTCGAAGCCAAATGTCTCGATTGGGCCGCGGCCCTCATCGACCAGTTTCCAACCCTCGAACAGGAGATCACCCCATGAAGAAAGCGAATCTTCGGACGCGACTGCTTGCCTCCGTGTTCATCGCAGCGGCGAGCATCGCGGTCGTTCTGCCAGCCTCGGCCAGGATCGTCTTCGATCCCACGAACTATGCTCAGAACCTGCTACAGGCGGCGCGGGCGCTCGAGCAGATACAGAACCAGGTCAAGTCGCTGCAGAACGAGGCGCAGATGCTAACGAACATGGCGCTCAACTTGAAGCAGCTCGACGTCACCTCTCTCGGTGAGATCACCGCGGCCCTACGGCGCGTCGACAGCTTGATGGCTCAAGCAGAGGGAATTGCCTTCGGCGTCCAGGAGACGACGATCGTCCTGCAACGCCAGTTCCCCAAGGAATATGACGCCGCAACGACCACCAACGAAGCGGTGAGCGACGCGCTCACGAGCTGGCACAGTGCCATGGACGCCTATCGTCACACCATGACGGTCCAGGCCCAGGTGGTGGAGAACGTCCAGGCCGACAGCGCCACCTTGGCAAAACTGCTCGCGGCCAGCGACAGCGCGGTCGGCAGCCTGCAGGCTCAGCAGGCGACCAACCAGCTGGTGGCGCTCACCGCCAAGCAGCAACTGCAGATCCAGAACCTGATGGCGGCGCAATACCGGGCCGAAGCCCTGGATGAGGCACGGAAGGCGGAGGCGGAGCGGGCGGCCCGCTCTGCGACCGACCGGTTTCTCGGACCCGGCCACGCTTATACGCCAGAGTGACCTTCGGAACCTGGACGAGCAGGGGAATCCGCTTGGGTGATCTCAACGTCATCGACCGCTTCATGGCGACCTTCATCCGCTACATCGACAGCGGGTTTGGGCTGCTCAATGACGACGTGGCGCGGCTGAGCTCGATCCTGATCGGGATCGACATCACATTGGCGGGGCTGTTCTGGGTGATGGATTCCGAGGCCAATGTCCTCGGCCGGCTTCTGAAGAAGATCCTCTATGTCGGGGTCTTCGCCCTCATCCTCAACCAGTTCAACACGCTGGCCGACATCATCTACCGCTCCTTTGCTGGGCTGGGGCTTGCCGCCACGTCGAATACGCTGACGCCGGAGGATCTCCTGAAGCCCGGACGCCTCGCCGGGACCGGTTTCGAGGCGGCCTGGCCATTGCTGAAGCAGGTTGCGGCCATGCTCGGCTTCACCAGCTTCTTCGACAATTTCCTGACCATCATCGTGCTGCTGATCGCCTGGCTGGTCGTCATCATCGCGTTCTTCATCCTGTCGGTCCAGCTCTTCATTACCATCCTCGAATTCAAGCTGACCAGCCTTGCCGGGTTCGTGCTGGTGCCGTTTGCGCTGTGGAATCGCACGTCATTCCTCGCGGAGCGCGTGCTCGGCAACGTGATCGCGACCGGGGTCAAGGTGATGGTGCTCGCCGTCGTCACCGGCATCGGCTCGACGTTCTTCGGCGAGTTCATCACCGCGTTGCAAGGCCAGGAGCCTGACATCGGCCAGGCCATGTCCCTGGTGCTCGCCTCTTTGGCGCTGCTCGGTCTCGGAATCTTTGGCCCCGGCATCGCCTCCGGTCTTGTCTCCGGTGCGCCGCAATTGGGAGCGGCTGCCGCAATCGGCACGGCGGGCGCGGCCGCGGGCGCCGCCATGCTGACCGGCGGTGCAGTTATCGCCGGTGCCGGTGCGCTGCGTGCGGCAGGTCACGCCGGTCTCGGCGCCATTCGCGCTGGTGCCGCATTGGGATCCGCAACGCAGACCGCCTTTGCGCTGAGTCAAGCGGCGTCTGGAGCAACCGGTGTCGGCGCCATCGCAGCCGGTCTTGGCGGAGTGGCTCGCGCGGGCGCTGGTGCAGCCACGCACCGGTTCGGGTCAGCAATGAGCCGCGTAGGCGACGCCGTCACCGGGGGCATCGACGCGGGAAGGGCAGCTGCTTGGCAAGCAACTGGCGGGTCTCCGGCCGGGGCGGCCGACTCAATCTCGACGACCTCGGTTCACTCATCTGCAGCACCCGACTGGGCGCGGCGTCTCCGCGCCGAGCAGGCGGCGCGGGCGCATCGCCATGCCGCTGCTCAAGCGATCAAGGACGGGGATCGGCCCGGTAGCCCCGCCAATCCCGATCTCGACATGAAGGAGGACTGATTCCGTGTTCAGAAGGACAATCCAGCGCTATGGCAGGACGCCGGAACCCGTGACGCCCTACCAGCGCGCCGCCCAGGTCTGGGACGACCGGATCGGCTCCGCCCGGGTCCAGGCGCGGAACTGGCGGCTGATGGCCTTCGGTTCGCTCCTGTTGAGCGCCGGTCTTGCGGCTTCGTCCGTCTGGCAGTCGATGCAGAGCCGGGTGACGCCATATGTCGTCGAGGTCGACAGGTTTGGTGCCGTCCAGGCGGTGGCGCCGGCCATTCAGAACTATCAGCCAACCGACGCCGAGATGGCTTCATATCTGGCGCGCTTCATCGAGCATGTCCGCGGGATCTCGATCGATCCGGTGCTGGTCCGCAGGAACTGGCTCGAAGCCTATGACTTCGTGACCGACAAGGCAGCGGTGTTCCTGAACGACTATGCACGGGCCAGCGATCCTTTCGCCAAGATCGGGACCCGCAGCGTCTCCATTCAGGTCACCAGCGTCGTTCGCGCGTCCGACTCCTCCTTCCAGGTGAAGTGGGTGGAGACGGCCTATGAGCGTGGCAGCCTTGCCGGCACCGAGCGGTGGACTGCCCTCCTGACCCTGGTCATCGATCCGCCGCGGACAGCAGACAAACTTCGCAAGAATCCACTCGGCATCTACATCAACGGCCTCGCCTGGTCGCGCGAGCTCGATCCCAGTTAGGTCCAGGATGAGAGGAAGACACAATGAATGAACACGCGCGGACTCGATACAAGAAGATGACGCTTGCCTTGTCGATCTCGAGTCTTGCCCTGGCGGCCTGCGCAACGAAGGTCCCACCGCCGCCGATCCAATACGACAAAGAGGCGTTCAAGCCTGCCGCGGTCGAGCTCGATCCGCCGAAGCCGGTCACGGTCGTGAAGATTCCGGAGCCGCTACCCTTGCCGGGACAGCTGCAGCCGATGCCGGTCACAGTCACTTCTGACAGGCGGCCGCCAACGGCCCGTGTCGATGCGGCGAATACAGCTGCCCTCCAGGAACCGACGACTCACGGCTATATCAATGCCATCCAGGTCTACCCTTACGTCGAGGGCGCACTGTATCGACTCTATGCGGCGCCGGAGCAGGTGAGCGACATCACGCTCGAGGCGAACGAATCTCTCGTGGCGGTCTCCGCCGGCGACACGGTGCGGTGGGTGGTCGGCAATACCACGAGCGGTAGCGGCAACGATTCGCAGGTCCATATCCTGGTGAAGCCCTTCGCACCGGATCTCAAGACCAACATGGTGATCACCACCGACCGGCGGGCGTATCACCTGGCGCTCGAGAGCACCGAGAAGACCGCCATGGCGGCGCTTTCCTGGACGTATCCCGAAGATCAACTGATCGCGCTCAAGGCGCGGAACGAGAGGGCGGATGCCGCGGCGCCAGTCGCCTCGGGCCTTGCCTTGGAGGATCTCCACTTCCGGTATGAGATCACGGGCGATAACCCGCCTTGGCGGCCGGTCCGTGCCTTCGACGATGAGTCGAAGGTCTACATCGAGTTCCCCGGCCGGATCGACCAGGGCGAGGCACCACCGCTCTTCGTGGTGGGACCGAGCGGCGATAATGAGCTTGTCAACTACCGGGTCCGCCGGAATTACTACATCGTCGATCGCCTGTTCGCCGCAGCGGAACTGCGCTTGGGGCAAGACCCGCAGCAAGTCGTCCGGATCAGCCGCGACGATGTTCGCCAGGCGGAAGACGTGCCGCCGGACAAGTCTTATCCGCGTGCGACGTTCCGGAGGGACCGGTGATGACGGGCGAGACGCCGGCTGCAGGCAAGATCGATCCGGAAACCTTGGCGCTGAGAGCGACACCGCGCCGAGTCGTGCGCTTCAAACGGCGATTGATGATCGGAATCGCAGCGGTCGGCATCGTAGGGATATTCGGGGTGACCTGGCTGGCGCTCAATGGGCCGATCCTGCGCTTCGGGCAGCAGGCGCAAGAGCTCTACAGCACTGAGAGCAAGTCGACGCCAGACGGCCTGACCGGCCTTCCGAAGGACTATGGTGAGATCAAGCCCGAGACACCGGTCCTCGGACCGCCGCTGCCTGGAGATCTCGGACCGCCGATCCTGGAACGCCAAAGGCAGCTGGGGCTAACTCCGGGCGTGCCGGAGAGCGAAGCGGATCGGGAAGCCGAGGCCGAGCGCCAGCGGCTGGCGCAGCAGGCGCGCGCTGCTCGGGAAGCCGGCGTGTCCTTTGAGGTCGCCAACCGTTCACCAGCCGCGGTCGAGGAGGGGATCGACCATCATGCAGCGCTCGATGAGAGCGAGGCGGCTCAATCCGACGCAACCCGTCTCAACCTCGATCCCGAGCGCGACCCGAACTACCAGCAGCACAAGTTGGATTTCCTGAACGGGAAAGCCGCGAGCGGAGTCAACAGTCCGCATGCCCTGCAGGAGCCGGCCTCGCCCTATCAGATCACGGCCGGGACCGTCATCGCAGCGGCGTTGGTTACGGGGCTGAATTCTGACTTGCCTGGCGAAGTTATTGCGCAAGTGACCGAAAATATTTTCGATAGCGTCACGGGCCAAACGCTCTTAATCCCGCAGGGATCGCGTCTCGTGGGTACGTACGACAGCGTCGTTGCGTTCGGGCAGTCGAGGGCGCTCATTGTCTGGCGGCGCATCATCATGCCCGATGGCTCCTCGATCGAGATCGACAATCTGCCCGCCACCGATGCGGCCGGCTATGCCGGGCTCGAGGACGAGGTGGACTTCCACACGTGGCGCCTCATCAAGGGCATCGCGCTCGCGACCCTCCTGGGTGTCGGGACTGAGCTCACGTTCGGTACCGAAGAGAGCGATCTCGTCCGAGCGCTTCGGCAATCAACTCAGGAGAGCACGAACCAGGCGGGCCAGCGTCTGGTCGAGAAGAACCTCGACATCCAGCCCACGATCACCGTCCGGCCCGGATGGCCGCTTCGTGTGATCGTCGAGAAGGATCTCGTGCTCCGGCCTTACCGCGGGTGACGGAGGGAATCATGCCGGAGCTGAAGCTTGCCAAGCTTCCTGACCGGGTACCGGTCAAGTTGACAATCACCATCCAGCCGAATCTGGCCCAAGCGCTTCGTGAGTATGCCGCTGTCTATCGCGCAACCTATGGACAAACTGAATCCGTGGAGGAGCTCATTCCCTTCATGCTGGCGAGCTTTCTGGAAGGTGATCGAGGCTTCGCGAAGGCGCGGAAAGAGGTGCCGGAACTTCCGATCGTTGAGCCTCGACCGCGCCGCGGCCGTCGGAAGAATTCTGCTCAACAGCTTACCAGTGGATCCGAGGAGAT
>JAWKVL010000018.1:0-76673 GCA_041398065.1 Dongiaceae bacterium
AGCCGTTGCCGGCGATGACCACCTGTCGTGCACGCACTTTGCCGCCTGGTGTTATGAGCACGTGGCGCTTGCCGTCACGCGCCCATCCCTGTACCGGCGATGAGGCATGCAATCGCGCACCGGCGCGCTGCGCCGCGCGCGCCAGTCCGCGGGCATACTTCAATGCATGCAGTGCGAACCCATTTTCGAACAAGAGCGCACCATGCGCCTCGCGGCTGATGAGATAGCTTCGTTCAAGCTCGGCCCTGTCGAGCAAACGCGACCTAACGCCGAACCTGGTTTCGAGGAAAAGCTGATCGTGCTCCAACTGGCGCATGCGGTTCGGCCGGTGTGCGATCTCGAGGTTGCCTTCCGGCGTTGCGTCCGCCTCGATGCCTTCATCACCCAGCAGCGTGCGCACCAGCCGCACCGCATCACCCGACTGATCGTAGATGCGGCGGGCCTCGACTTCGCCCCAGCGCCTGATCCAGCCCGCCATGCTGGTCTTGCCGATGCCGAGGGTCGCGAAGCCGCCATTGCGTCCGCTGCAGCCCCAACCGATGTTGTTGGCTTCCAGCACGTGCGATGTGACGCTGAACTTGCGTCCTAAATGCAGCGCCGTGGATAATCCCGTATAGCCGCCGCCGATGATGGCAATATCGACTTCCATATCGCCGGAGACGGGCGTGGCGTCCGCGATTTCCGGACCGCCGGTCGATGCCCAATAGCTTTCGACATGCTCCTGTCCCGGCGCATTCGGATCGATGATGTTGATGGCCATATATTCCCCTCGTGGGCAGCGCACCTTACAAGGTCGCATGATCCCAGGCAAAGGGCCGCAAATTGGTCAATTCGCCGACCTGTTCACGTAGTCGGGGTCGTCATTCTTGACGCCATTGACATGCACATCGACCCAATAGAGGCGTGTTCTGTCTGAATCACGCGGCGCCAGCAAGGATAGCAAGCTGGGTTCCCTGCTGGCGGGATCGAGCCTTCATCCTCATCCTCGTGTCAGTTCTCATCGGAGGATCTTCGGCGCGCGTTGGGTCGGGGCATATTGTACTTCGGCTGCAGGTTCAGCACGATGATCACACAGAACAATTCGCGGATGGCCTCGGGCGGGTGCGTGAAGCTGTAGCGGCCGCACTTGTTTCTTCTTGTCCCGATGTGACTGGGATAGAGTCATGCTTGCCGAAGGAGATTACGATGCCGCAAGCAAGCATCGATCGCATGAAGGTCCATGTCGGCGACATCACCGCGCTCGATGTCGATGTCATCGTCAACGCGGCAAATGAGCATCTGGCGGCGGGCGGCGGAGTGTGCGGTGCAATCCATCGCGCCGCTGGACCGGAACTGGAAGAGGCCTGTCGGCGCATCGGCCATTGCCCGACCGGAGGCGCGGTCATGACCTCGGGCTTTCGCCTGAAGGCGCGTCATGTCGTTCACGCAGTTGGCCCGGTCTGGCAAGGGGGCGAAGCGGGTGAGGCCGATTTGCTGGCCTCCTGCTATCGGCGGTCGCTGGAGCTTGCTGCCGGTATTGAAGCGGGCGACGTCGCTTTTCCAGCTATATCGACTGGCATATTCGGCTACCCGGCGCCGGCAGCGACCGCGACCGCGGTCGATACGGTGCGAGATTGGCTGACTACTCATCCCTGGCCGCGGGATGTGATTTTTTGCTGTTTCGACCAGGCGAACGCCAACCACTACCGGGAAGCCCTTGGCGGAATTGCAAATCGGTGACGGGCTTGTTGACCAGGCTCGCCAAAAATGGCAAGGCTGTCCTAATTTTCACGCGCTCCCTTGGAGATTGCCAGGAGTGGTTGTTTCACCTCCCGGACCGGCAGCCATTAGCTTGAGAAGGCGGCGGGTCCAATGACCATCGATCCTATGTCGAAGGCCGGCGGTGCTGGGGCTGAGGGGCCGGAAGCGGGGCCTGATGTCCAGATGGATTTGCGACCTCTGGATAATGTCACCACCGCCGCCCAGGACGTGGCAAGTGGGTTCGACGTGGCCATCGTCCACTCCCAACGTATCCGTCGCCTCAACACCTATTGGCAGGCCAAGGCCAAGGGTCGGGTTCCGTCGCGCTCCGACATCGATCCGGTCGATGTGCGCGAGTTGCTGCCAAATCTCATGATGATCGACGTGCTCGCCGATCCGCAGCGTTTCCGCTATCGGCTGGTCGGGACGCGGGTCGTGCAATATACCGGCTTTGATTTCACCGGTTGTTGCCTGGACGAGATGGTGTTCCAGGGCCGCGACTTCATGGAACAATGCTATCGCCGCATGCTGGCCGAGCGCCGGCCGATTTTCGGCCACTATGCCTGGCTAGTTCGCTCCCGCCATTTCGGCCAATGCGAGTTCGGCCTGTTCCCGTTGTCCGATGACGGCGCCACCGTCAATCGCGCGATCTCGATCGAGGATTATGAGCGGATGGAGCGCGATATCCTCACCTTCGGCCAGCAGGCCGCACCCATGCGAAGGCTGGCCGAGGGCCATTGATGGCCATTGGACCCGCCCGACAATCATTGTCAGGCCGGCCCGATTTCCCCTATTGAAACCGCCAGGACTGGGCGCTGCCGCCCGGCGGAACGGAGTTTGCCATGGACCGGCCCATCGCATTATTTGAGTTTGCCTCCATGTCGCCGGAGGGGCGGGCGCGCCTGCTGGTGCGCTCCGAGGCGGACCTGGCGGTCTTCGAGGAGCGGGTGAAGCCGATCATCGACGAGGTGCAGCGTGACGGAGACGCAGCGCTGGCACGCTTTGCCGCCCGGTTCGATGGCGCCGACCTGTCGCCAGGCGCGATCCGCACGCCCGAGCATGAGTTCGACGCCGCGATGAAAAGCGTGGCGCCGGACGTGGTCGCCGCCATCGAATATGCGGTCGACAACGTGCGGCGATATCACGAGGCGCAGCTGCCGGAGGAGATGTGGATGAAGGAGATGCGCCCCGGCATCTTCGCCGGCGAGCGCTGGTCGCCGATCGATTCTGTCGCCTGCTATGTGCCGCGCGGCAAAGGCTCCTTCCCCTCGGTCGCTGTGATGACCGCCGTGCCGGCGATGGTCGCCAAGGTGCCTCGCGTCGTCATTTGCACGCCCCCCTTGCCGGATGGACGCACCGATCCCGCCACGCTGGTGGCGGCGCGACTTGCCGGTGTGACCGAGGTCTATCGATGCGGCGGCGCGCAGGCCGTGGCGGCGGTCGCCTACGGCACCGAGACGGTGCCGCGGGTGCTGAAGATGGTGGGGCCCGGCAGCCCCTATCTGGTAGCGGCCAAGAAACTGCTGTCGCACCGGATCGATCCCGGAATTCTTGCGGGGCCGTCGGAATCCATCATCCTCGCTGATGAGACTGCGGACGGCAGGCTGGCCGCGCTGGACCTGTTGATCGAAGCGGAACACGGTCCGGACTCCTCTTGCTTCCTGGTGACGAATTCACGGCCGGTTGCCGAGGCAGCACGCGCCGCAATCCCCGGTTTCTGGGCCCAGATGTCGGAGCAGAGGGTGGATTTTTCGGCGACCGTGCTGCACGGGCCACGGGGTGGCATCGTGCTGGCGCCCGATTTCGACGCCGCCTGCGCATTCGTGAACGATTATGCACCGGAGCATCTGACGATCCATGCCAAAGACCCTTGGAGTCATCTGGGTAAGATCCGCAACGCGGCAGAAATCCTGCTAGGCGACCGGACGCCCAATACCCTTGCCAACTTCGTCCTGGGGCCGAATGCCGTCCTGCCCACGTCGGGCGCCGCCCGAACCAGCTCTGCGCTCAGCGTTTACGATTTTGTGAAGCGGAGTTCCCTAGCCTACGTGACGACATTGGGCTATCCCGAAGCCGCGCGCCATGCAGGCCGGTTGGCAACCTATGAAGGGTTCGACGGCCATGCCAATGCGGTATCCGCGACGCGGGACCAGCTGATGGCGGATGATTGATCGTTCCAAAGGACCAACAGGCGTGAATATCAGCCGGCGCACATTGATCGGCTCGGATGGCAGCCTGCTCGGCATCGGCGACAAGGTCAGCGCGCTCGAAGGCCTGGGGCGGGTGAGCAACGAGACGCGGCGGGTGTTTGACCTGTGGCTGCAGACCGTCCGGCCGGACAGCCTGCCGAAACTAGCCGATTTCTGTCTGCAAACGATCGAAGATCTTTTGCCGGCCACATTGATCGTCGAGGTGCTCGAGAGCGCACACGACTATCGCTATCGTCGCTGCGGCGAACGCGAGGCCGAGGTGCGCGGCGAGAACCCGACCGGCCGTACGGTGCGCGCGTGCTACCAGGGCGAAATCCTCGCTTCCGTTCTCGAAAACTATGATTGTGTGGTGGCTCGCGGAGAGGGCTTCATCGACCTCTCTGTCGACATCAACAGCAATCAGAGATTCATTGCCACTGAGGTCCTGTTCCTGCCGTTCTCGGATGTCGGCGTCGCGGTCACCGATATCCTGGTCTACTCCCACTATCGCGACATGAAGCCGGCGAGCTAGAGCGGCTTTGGCTCGAGGAATCTCCGCACCACGTTCTCGGTGATGCGGCTGACATTGTTGTTGTAGCCGTTGTGCGCCAGCGATCCCGCCCAGGAGATCGAGCTGACTGAGAACACGCCGCCGCCATGCGGCGTCTCGAAGAACACCATGTCCGCTTTGATCATCGGACAGGTGTCGCCGTTGACGGCCGAGTGCGTGTGGTTGAGCTCCTCGTTCACCCAGTGATAGCTGGCGGGAAAGTCGTCGGCCGTCGCGACGACCAGCGCGTGCGGCGGAGTGCCCATGCTGATGTCCGCGCGATCCAGTTCCCAGCCGGCAGCGCCGCCACCGATGCTGCCGAAGTCTCCGATGCGATCGTCCGTCACGCCGTCGAAGATGAAGGCGGCGCGCGGATCACGGCTTGCCGGCAGGCGTTTGTAGTAGGTCGCGACGTCGAATCCCTGGCCGCTGAAGGCGGCGCCGACCAGCATGTTCGGCGGCCTGCCGTTGCGTTGCCAGAGGCCGGAATACTCGCCTGTGAAGGCCATGTAGCTTTCGCCGGGTTGGGTCATCCAGGCGCGCATGCCGTCCTCGGACCGCCGATGCTCGATCACGCCGTCCAGTGAAGGATGCCAGGCAATGCGCCAGTAGAACCCGTTGGCGCCGAGATAGACCAGCCGGCCGCCGCGGTCAGTGTAGTCCTGCACGGCGTCCAGCATCTTCAAGCTGTAGTACTCTGGATGCGTGCCGGTGACGACGCAGCGATAGGGCTTCAAGCAATCGACGCCCTCGTGCTCCAGGTCCTCATCGGTGATGATGTCGCAGTCCAGCTCCTTTGCCGCCAGCCAGTCCGTGATGTGGGTATCGGCGTTGAACTGCCACAGCTCGCTCTTCGGCCGCATGTTGAGGATGGGTCGCAGCCGCGATGAATGACATACGCCGCTGCCATCGCCGTGCAGATCATAGGTCGAGAGGCCGAGCGAATAGGTCTCTTCCAGGAACTGGTCGGTCAGGTTGATCGACGTGAAGCGCGCCGAGCTGAGCTCGTCGAAGCTCCAGCTCGTGTCCATCTGATGGTTGGCATAAGCGAGGTAGCTCGCGGTCGGCACCAGGAAGGCGAGGGAAGATGTCTGCTTGCCTTTTGGCGGGCGCACGAACAGCGGCGTGAATTCCTCCAGATTGCCCTGCACCAGATGGACGCAATAGATCCCGCTTTTCAGGTCCTGCGGCAGCCGGATCGAAAAGTCCGTCGCCCATGCGCAGTCATAGAGATCATCGTCGTGGAAATGGATCGCGCCGTAGTGCTCCGGCTTGCGCTTCCAGTTCATCTCGCTGCCGTCCCAGTTCCATCCCGTCATGGCGCGGGTCGGCAGGTTGACCGTGTGGCCGTTTCGGCGGTGGCGCGACGAATCGATGACCCAGGTTCCGCCAACATCCTGCGAGAAATCCCAGTCAGCCACCACGCGATCGGGCGGCGGCTCGTCGCGCGATCCTGGGGAGGCGAGCAGCGCTTCCGGCTTCAGAGCTTCACCGTACAAGGTCGGCGTATCGATCTTGCCGTTGAAATGCGCGGTAACACCCTTGCCGCGGTTCCAGGCCGCGATCAGGAAGCGGTTTGCAACGGCGGATGGCGCGAACTTGCCTTCCACGAAGTACCGCTGCCCCGAATGGCCGTAGGCTATCAGTCGTCGCAGAGCCAGCATTGCGCGCCCGGTCTTGGCGTCGAATGCAGCAGCGGCGATATACCAGTGCCGCGACATCAGGTCGTGCGGCAAGACCAGGGGCGGCTGATTGCCGATGCGAAACGCGAGCCGGCCGGCCGGATCGAGATACAGCGCGTAGCCGGTCTTGGCGGTCGCATCCCAATTGCCGATGATGCATTGCTCGCTGCCCTTGTTGAGCCAAGTCGGCCAGATCGCGGTCCGGATCGAGAAGCTCTGCAAGGCAAAGGCGTTGCGGTCCTCCATCTCGACATAGGAGCCGCACGGAATCGGTTGGTGCCGCGCCACATGCTCGGTCGCCGGCACGCCCGCGACCGCCTCGACCTTGTAGCCCGGACCATCGGACGAATCATCGCCGCAGATCACGCGCACCAGCGAGGCGCGATAGCTGCCCGCGCGCGGCGAGCTGACCTTGACCTCGACGAGGTCGCCCGGATGCGTGCTCAACTTGTCGGTATAGGCCAGAAGGCGTTCAGGCATGATACGTCGGATACTTCGGTGACATCATTCGACGGGGCAATCGCGCCCCGTCATCTCTTTCCAGCGCGCGCGAAAGCAGGCCCAGACGGCATCCTTATGGGAGGCAAAAGCGCGGCTCTGATCGATCTGCATCGGCGTGCCGCGGCGCGGACCGAACTTCGCCAGGCGCCACTCCTTGTGGGGCACTGTGCAGAGAATGATCGTTCTGCCCCGGGCGAATCCCCAGCGCATCAGGTCCAGCAGCTTGTGCAGATCGGCGCTATGCCGGCCGAACGGTTGGCGCTTGAATTCCGCGCACAGATCGGTGCGGGACTGGTCGATAGACAGCATCAATGATTCCCCGACTATCTCTGCCAGGCATCATAAAGAGCCTTGAGACCCGCTGTCGAGCCGTCGCGGGCGACGCCGGTGCCGCTCAAGATGTCGTTCGCGAGCTGCTTACCGAGTTCGACACCCCACTGGTCGAAGGAATTGATGCCCCACAGGATGCCGAGCACGAAGGTCTTGTGTTCGTAGAGCGCGATCAGTTTGCCGAGATGATAGGGGTCGAGCTCGCCAATCAGGATGCTGTTGCTTGGCCGGTCGCCACCGAAGCTGCGGTGCGGCGCCAGCATGCGAGCCTTGGTTGACTTCATCTTCGCATTCCGCATCTCGGCGGCCGCCTCAGCAGCGCTCTTGCCGAACATCAACGCCTGGCTTTGCGCCAGGAAATTCGCGGTCAGCAAGCGGTGCAGATCCGGATAGCCCGAGCGGTCGCGCGCCGCCAGGATGAAATCGCAGAACACGCGCTGCGTGCCCTGATGGATGAGCTGATAGAACGCGTGCTGTCCGTTGGTGCCGGGCTCGCCGAACAGGACGGGACCGGTCTGGCACTTCACCGGCTTGCCATCGCGGCGCATCGTCTTGCCGTTGCTCTCCATCTCCAATTGCTGCAGATAGGCCGGCAGGCGCGCCAGATCTTGCGCATAGGGCAGAACGGCGTAGGCATCCGCTTCCAGGAAATCGATGTTCCACAGCGCGATCAGGCCCATGGTCAGCGGGATGTTGCGCTCCGCCTCTGCGGTCTTGAAATGGGTATCCATCGCATGGGCGCCAGCCAGCAGCCGCTCGAATCCGTCCCAGCCCAGCGCGACCGCGATCGGCAGGCCAATCGCGGACCACATTGAATATCGTCCGCCGACCCAGTCCCAGAAGCCGAACACGTTCTCCGGCGCGATGCCGAACGCGCTCGCCTTGTCGACGGCGGCGGAGACCGCGACGAAGTGCTTCGGAACCGCGCTGGGAGAGAGCCGCGCCGTCAGCCAGCCGCGCGCCGCATTTGCGTTCGCCAGTGTCTCCTGCGTGGTGAAGGTCTTGGACGACACGATGAACAAGGTGGAGTCCGGAGAGGCGTGCGCCAGCGCGGCGTGCAGATGCGCGCCGTCGACGTTGGAGACGAAATGGAAGGTGAGCTCCGGATGGCAGAAGGGCCGCAGCGCCTGTACCGCCATGGCGGGGCCGAGATCCGATCCGCCGATGCCGATATTGACGATCGTGCGGATGCGCTCGCCGGTCGCGCCGCGCCAATGTCCCTCGCGGACTTCGGTCACGAAGCGGCGCATCTGCTCCCACACCGCGCGCACGTCGGGCATCACGTCCTTGCCGTCCACTGTCATCGGCTCGCGGCCTTGATGACGCAAGGCGATGTGATAGACCGCCCTGTCTTCGGTGCTGTTGATGTGCTCACCCGCGAACATACGGTCGCGCCAACCGGCGATGTCGGCGGCGCGCGCGAGGTCGTGCAGCAGCCGCATGGTCTCCGCCGTCGCTAGGTTCTTCGAGAAGTCGAATGCGAATTCGTCGAACCGCAGAGAGAAATGCGCGAAGCGTTCGGGATCATCCTTGAACAGATCGGCGATACGCACCTTCGCGAGGGACCGGCGGTGGCGCTTCAGTGCGGCCCATTGCTCTGTGCGGGTGAGGTCGGCAGCCGTCATGCCGCGCCTCGGGCGTGGCGAAGCCGCCCATCAGTGACGCCGGCGGGACTGAGGTGCAGATTGACGAGCGTGCGGTCGACATAGCGCATGCGCCAGGACAGCATCTTCTGCGCATAGGCCAGCAGCACGTCGCGATGAGCAGGATCGTTGGCCAGGTTCGCCATTTCGTACGGATCATTCCTGAGGTCGAACAGCAGCGGCGGCAGCGATACGAAATGCACGTACTTGTAGTGATCGTCCCGCAACACGGTCAAATAGCACTCGTCCGGGCCGATGCCGAGCGCCGCCTCCGGATCGATGCTGGCGGAGTTGGGCGAGGTGCGGAAATCCAACTCGTAGTGTACGTCGGTTCGCCAATCGGGCGGCGTCGCGCCCTCGATGAAAGGCAACAGGGAGCGCCCGTCGCACTGGTCCGGAACCGGCCGGCCCAGCCACTCAAGGATCGTGGGCAGGATGTCGACGGATTCCGTGAAACGGTCGACCTGGCGCCCCCGATTGCGATCGGCGACGCGGCGCGGGTCGCGGATGATGAGTGGAATGTGGAAGCTCTGGTCGAAATAGACCTCCTTGCCCCAGCAATAATGATCGCCGCCCATCTCGCCATGATCGCAGGTGACGATGATGAGCGTCTCGTTGAATTCGCCGGTCTCCTTGAGATGCGCGATCAGGCGGCCGATCTGGTCGTCCACCTGGCTGATCATGCCGTAATAGGTCGCCCGCATCTGGCGCAGCTCGAGCTCCGGCATGTGGACCGCGTTGTTAGGATTGTGCTCGTCGACGCCCTCGGATGCGGCGAGCGCCGCGATCTTCATTTTCAGAAACGGGTGCTGCTGGCCTTCCTCGTTTGGGGTCGGTTTGCGCTTCGGGAAGGGCACCTCGGCGGGATCGTACATGGCGTTGTAAGGCTCCGGTGCAATCACCGGCGGATGCGGGCGCAGGAACACGCCATGCACGAACCAATTGTCGTCCCGCCGCACCGACAGATAGCGCAGGATCGCGTCCGCCATGAACGTGGTCTCGCTCTCCTCTGCGGTGAAGACCGGCGGGATGAAGGTGTGACCGCGGGTGGCCGGCTTCTCGAACCCGGGCCGCGGCCGGTAGACGTCCCACCGCCCGTTCGGCAGGTCGTAGCCGCGCGCCTTCAGATCGGCGATCCAATTGGCCATATGCTCCGGCAGCGGCAGGCCGACGGTGAAGCCGGGGAGGAAGCCCTCATAGGTGCGCAGCGCCGGATCGTCCGGATGGCGGGTGCGCGGATCGATGCTGGTGTCCGTGTAGCCGAACAGGGTGGGATCGAAACCGGCCTTGCGCGCCTCGCGCGCGACGTTGGTGAACCGGTCGTCGAGCGGCGTTCCGTTGCGGCCCGACCGGTGGTTCATGAGGTACATGCCGGTATGCAGGCTGGTACGGGCCGGCCCGCACGGCGCACAGACGGTGTAGTGCCGCTTGAACAGCACGCCGTCGGCGGCCAGCGCGTCGAGGTGGGGCGTCTTGACGACCGGATGCCCCACGGCGGACAGGCACTCGCCGCGCCATTGGTCGACGCTGATATAGAGAACTTTGCGGATTTGCTCGCTCGCGGGATCGATCCATGCTGGAGGGAGTGGCGGAGAGTGACAATTGTCGACAAAGCCGCGCCGCCTGGGCGCACCGGTCTTATGGCTGTCACTTTGCTGGTGTTCTGTCACCGGCGCAGCTTTCGTCACACCAACTTACCCGGATCTGGCGAGATCGTCGGGATCGATCATCCGCTGGCTTGATCCTGCGCGCATGATCGAGTTCCGCCGGCGACTTGCGGTGTTGCAGTTCGGCGCGGCGCAGCTGGCCGGATGCCGTTCGGCGCCGAAGGATCGAGCCGCCGTGAAACGCCTTCTCGACGACATCATGTGGGACCAGACGGTTCATCGCCTGGTGCGCGAGAAGGCCTCAACTTCCTGGTCTGGACCAGGTTGAAATGGATGTTACTGGCGCGCCAATGCCGAGATGGCTGAATGCCAGGAGAGGCGCCGCGGGTACGCCACGTGCACGGCGCCCGAACCCCGCCATGAATAGGCACCTGGCCACCGGCACCGAGACATCGCGGGGCCGATATTGGCGCTCGAGCGGTTCTGGCCCTCGACGATCCCCTTTCGGCAGCCGCCATCCGCCAGCGGCGATTGCGCTCGGGATCGGCGGAGCAACAGCTGCATCCGTGATCTCGCCGGATTCCAGCAAGCAGATGCCCAGTGCGAACATGCCGCCACGAACGGTATTGGCCTTCGATCAGGATCGACCAGTCGGGCAGATGATCGAGCGGCCAGGGTCAACCCTGCACCAAGCGCGGCTTCCGAGCTCGATTCCAGCGGGCAGCAGCTCGAAGCGCTCACCAATTGATCGGCGAGGCCGGCGGCAGCGTGCCAGCAGGCTGGGGCAGACAGCGAGGCCGGCAAGGCGACGATCGCGGTGGCGCGCGCCACCGGCTTCGGGAACAGTCTGCGCTGCCGCGCGGATGATGCCGAGGGGTCTTTCCGATCCGATGAACCAGTGCTTGAGGTCATAGCCGCTACGTCCTTCCGCAGGGCGTGTGCAGTTGGGAACAAGCGCACAACTGGCAGCACCACCTCCAGCCCCAGGCACGGTCGCGCGATGTCGAAGCGCAGCGCATCGCCGATGCCGCCGGCATTGGTCGCGAGATTGCCGCCGATTTGGCAGCTGCCTTCGGCCGACAGGCTGAGTGGGAAAAGGCGGTCCACGGCACTTGCCGCCTGCTGCAGATCGGCGAGAATGCAGCCGGCTTCAGCCTACGACAGAGGTTGTTGAGCGGATCGATCGAGGCACCAGGATTGCCCTCGCTTCAGCCAGCACGATCGCCTTGCCGCCGCTATCCGGCGTTGCGCCGCCGCATTACAGGCCGGCAAGCCGCCTTGGTGGGACGATCGGCACGCGATGCTGGTGTGCGAGTCGCACGATCGCACTCGCCGCCGCGCCGGGCAGCAGGACGTCGAGACAGAAGCCTGGCCGCGATAGATATCGCGCCAGTCGGCGTCAGAACGGGGCTTGCGCCTGATCCTGTGAGGCAATGCCGGGCTCCGACGACGCCTGAAGGCCCGCGATCAGCGGGTCCATCGCGGAGCCTGCGGCGACTACTGTCCGTGGTGGCAGGCGTAAAGGCGCGCAAGATACACCGACATTGGCGCAATGATCTAACATTGCCTCGAATTCCAGCTGCAGGACATGAAACAGCAGGCTGGAATGACCTTGACGCCGATACCGCAGACCCGCCGGCGCTGCGCCGGTGGTATGCCGGGCCAGCGCCCCCGGTGGCGCCACTATCCTGCCCGGCGCGAAGATGACGCCCCCGCGACCGGATCGACCCGGCGCGGAAGGCGCACCGTAGCGTGGTCGAAGCCCTCCCAGTCGCGGATCTGTCCGCCAGGCAAATTTTCGCCCGACCCTCGTCCCAGGTTGAAGCTGAAAACGCTAAAATCAACGATACATTGGCATTGACCCTGATCGATATCCGAACCGAGCGTTGACCAGGCTGCCGATATCGCCGACGTCAGCCCGGGCTGGCGCGGCGGTGGTTGCAGGGCAGCCGGCAGCCGCTGCTGCGATGGCAAGGCGAGAGAGACGCATGGTGACAACTCCCTGTTCGTGATCTTAGTCTGCGGCGGATTACGGCCCGTAGGCGTCATCCCGGCCCTGTGCTGATAACAAGTCACCTGCAACGGTGATCGAGGAAACGGTTTCTTGCCGCGGTTCAGGAATTTGTTACGTACCTGAACCTGGATGAACCGGTCGCAATCACCGCGCTGCCGCTGCACGCGGCGCAGGCGGTCATTACGATTGGCACGCCGCTGGCGGCCGCACTGGCATGATCGATGGCCCGGTATTTCGGGTCGCCGCCAGCCGGCGCAAGCATGGCGAATACCGCTACTGCAGCCCTGCAGGACCGGCCGCCGGGCCGATTTCGAGATACCAACATGGGAGCGCATCCTTCTTGGGCTTTGGCTACCGCGTCGCAATCTGAATCCCTAGCAGCGCTTCCGCCTGATCGGTGCGCAGTAAGATTGGGTGGGGAGGCGACCCCCGGCGCGTCGCGGCATAAGTATAGGTGCGACGCCAGCCCTTTCGCGAGGTGGGGCTGGCATCGTGCCTCATGCGCCAGGCGTCAATCAGACCGGGTTCCTTCAACACTCTCCTCTGAGGCCGCCGCCAACACTGAAAGATGGGAGACGATTATCCAGGAGACTGGAGCACCTGCGGATATTGACGCCGACCTCGGTATCCGCTGTCGATCACGAACTGACCTTTGCTGCCAAGTCAGCCAACACGTGGTCGGGCCGTGCTCAAGCAATGCGCCCGAGGATATTGGGCGCGCCAGCGGCGGTGTTCGCCATCATCAGTAGTGTCTGCGCGATCTTGTGCGCCAAAATGGGCGGGGCATGCGATCTGCGACGCTGCACAGACCTGCGCGCAGCGCTACGCAGAGAAATGCAGCAGTCGCGCTGCCGCGGCAGCAATTGCGGGTCAATGGGCCTGGCCAGAAGCAGGGCCACCAATTGCTTCCGGCAGACAGGCTCCGCAGCGGCGAATTGCGTCGCGCCGGAGATGTTGGCGACGCAATTTACGAGTGGATTGAAACTTGGCCGTCCCTTGGCCGCGAAGATCGCGGCGACCGCGCGGTCACTCGTTGCGTCCCCGCCCAGGCCGTAGACCGTCTCCGTCGGAAAAGCGACCAGCTTACCGGCACGAAGCGCGCGCGCCGCCTCTCCGATATCGCTCAAGGTCGGCTGTAACCGCCTAGCCACGGCGGCCGCGCGCGATGAAATGCGGATTGCGGAATCCTGGCTTGCCGTAGGTGAGGGGCGAGCCATCCAGCATCCGAACCGAACCGCCGGCGGCGGCCAGGACCGCGTGACCGGCCGCGGTGTCCCATTCCATCGTGGTGCCGAAGCGCGGATAGAGGTCGGCGACGCCTTCGGCCAGACGGCAGAACTTGAGCGACGATCCGGCAACGATCGTGTCGTGCACATGCTCGCCAAGTGCTTCCGCCTTCACGCGCTCGTCCGCGGCGTGCGAGCGGCTGATAGTCATGGTCGCGCCTTCAGCCGGTAGCATGCGCGCCGCAATGCGCTCGAACGCCGAACCCTGGACGCTGCGCTCCGCCTTGCCAGAGTGACCGCGATAGATTTCATCGAGCGCAGGAAGGTGGACGATACCAAGAACCGGCTCGCCTTTCTCGATCAGCGCGATATTGACTGTGAACTCGCCGTTGCGCGCAACGAACTCCTTGGTCCCGTCGAGCGGGTCGACCAGCCAGAAACGGTCCGGGGCCTGTTCTGGCAGGCCGTGCGCCTGCGCTTGTTCCTCGGCGATGACCGGAACATCAGGCGTAAGACGCCGCAACGCCGCGAGGATGACGGCCTCCGCCGCCAGGTCCGCCGCAGTTACTGGTGACTGATCAGCCTTGCGCGCAGCCGTGAAGTCGCTCGCATAGACCTTCAGGATCTCCGCACCTGCATTGCGCGCAACCTCGGTCAGCCCGTCAACCAGTCCTGCCTGTATCAATGTGCCTCGCTCTTTCGCGCGTTTTGCAGCGCCTGCCACACGGCAAGCGGTGTCGCCGGCATGTCTATATGAGTGACGCCGCGCGGCGCAAGCGCGTCCATCAACGCATTCATGATTGCGGCCGGCGCGGCAATTGCGCCGGCTTCGCCCGCGCCTTTGATGCCGAGCGGATTCGTCTTGCAAGGCACTTCGATGAACTTGCACGCGATGTCCGGCAGGTGGTCGGCGCGCGGCAGCGCGTAGTCGACCAATGAACCGGAAAGAAGCTGGCCGCTTTCCGGGTCATAGACGACGTGCTCGTGCAATGCCTGTCCCAGCCCTTGCGCCACGCCGCCATGGATCTGCCCCTCGACCAGGAGCGGGTTCACGATCCTGCCGAAGTCGTCGACCACCTTGTATCCGAGCAGCGCGATTGTCCCGGTGTCCGGATCGACCTCCAGCTCGCAGATGTGGCAGCCGTTCGGGTAGGTGGCGGAAGGCGGCTTGAAATGCGCGCGCTCGGCAAATCCGAATTCGCCGAGTTCCTCCGCAACATCGCTGTCATAGGCCGCCGCAGCGACCTCGTCGAAAGCGAGCGATCGGTCGGTGCCTGTGACGGAGAAGCGACCCTCCATGAAGTCGATATCGGCGTCCGCGGATTCCAGCAGGATTGCGGCAATGCGCTTGCCCTTGGCGATCACCTTGCCAGCGGCGTTGATGATCGCATGACCGCCGGCATTCAGGGATCGCGAGCCGGCCGTTGCGCCGCCATAGGGCATCTGGTCGGTATCGCCCTGGATCAGGCGCACGCGCCGCGGATCGACGCCAAGCTGGTCCGCCACGAGCTGCGCATAGGCGGTGGCGTGACCTTGGCCGTTGGATTGCGTGCCGACCACAATCGCCACCCCGCCGTCGGACTCGATGCGCAGTTCCGCGATCTCCTCCTCGCCGCCAGCGCAGGATTCGATGTAGGTCGCCATGCCGATCCCGCGCAGCTTCCCGGACGCTCTCGACTTCTCTCGGCGGGCGGGAAATCCCTGCCAATCGGCGAGTGCCATGCTCTCCTGCATCAAGCGCGCGAACTCGCCGCTGTCGTAGCTTTCGCCGAGCGCAGTTTCGTACGGCAGCGCATCGGTCGGAATCATGTTTCGTCGGCGGATCTCCTCGGGGGCCACCCCAATTGCACGCGCGCAGGCATCGACCAGGCGCTCGATCAAGTATGCGGCCTCGGGCCTGCCCGCCCCGCGATAGGCCTCGACCGGTACGGTATTGGTGAAAGCACCGCGGATCGTCAGATGGGCGGCGGGAATCTGATACAGACCGACATTCATCGGCGCGCCGACGAAGGTCGGGATGTAGGGCGCGTAGTTGGAGAGCAGTCCGCCCATATTGGCAACGGTTGAGATGCGCAATCCAAGGAAATGCCCGTCGCGGTCCAGCGCCATTTCGGCGACGCTGACATGATCTCGACCCTGCGTATCAGAGAGGAACGCCTCGCCGCGTTCGGCGATCCACTTGACCGGCCGGCCGGTCCGTTTGGCGGCCCACAACAGCGCGCCATATTCCGGGTAGTTGACTGCCTTCATGCCGAAACCACCGCCGACGTCGCTGGTGATGACCCGCACCCGGTCGCGCGGAACGCGCAGCACGTCCTCGACCAGCCAGCGCTGGATCCAGTGGCTACCTTGGCTGGAGACATGGAGCGTGTAGCGGCTGTCATAGGCGTCATAAGCGCCGATGGCACCCCGCGGTTCCATCGAATGCACGACGATGCGGTTATTCACGAGCTCGAGCTTCACCACTTCCGCGGCCTCGGCAAAGGCTGCGTCGGTCGGCGCCTGTTCTCCGAGTTCCCACGTGAAGCACAGATTGCCGGGTGCCTCCTCGTGCAATTGCGGTGCGCCCGGCACAAGCGCAGCGACGGGGTCGGTGACGACGGGCAGCGGCGCGAAATCGATGGCGATTGCGTCCAGCGCGTCTTTCGCCTGCTCGATGGTTTCCGCCGCCACCAGAACGATCGCTTCGCCGACATGGCGCACGCGGTCTCTTGCCAGCGGCCAGCGCATCGGTCGCGCGCTATCGGTGCCGTCCCTGTTCTTCAAGCCTGCATCCGACGAAATGCCGCCGATCTCCGGCATATCCGCGGCGGTCGCGACCAGGGCAACGCCCGGCATCGCACGCGCGGCGGCAACATCAATGCTTCGGATCGTGGCGTGAGCATGTGGTGAGCGCAGGAACAGTCCATGCAGCTGGCGCGGCAAGTCGATATCGCCGACATAGCGTCCACCGCCGGTCAGGAACCTGCCATCCTCCATGCGCCGCATGGGCTGTCCGATGCCGAACTTCGCCATCAGTCCTTGCCTCTCAGATCAGAAATCAGTTACCGCCCGAAGAAGCGCGGCTTTCGCTTCTCGAGGAAGGCGGCACGGCCCTCCTGGTAATCCTCGGTCTCCGCCGCCGCGGCCTGCATCTCGGCCTCGACTGCGAGCTGCTGCTCCAGCGAATGATGGCCGCTGACATTGATCGCATGCTTGATGAGGCCGATCGCGGCCGTCGGCATTTCGGCGAGGCGCCCGGCGAGCGCCTCGACTTCGCGCGCGAAACTCGCATCCGGTACGGCTTTCCAGATGAGGCCCCACTCCGCCGCAGTTTTCGCACCAATCGGCTCGCCAAGGAGCGAAAGGCCGAGCGCCCGCGCCTGGCCCACCATCCGCGGCAGGAAATAGCTGCCGCCGCAATCTGGAATCAATCCGATATTGACGAACGCGTTGATGAAGGTCGCGGCCTCGGTCGCGATGGCAATGTCGCAGGCCAGCGCAAGCGAACATCCCGCGCCGGCGGCGACGCCGTTGACGGCGGCGATCACGGGCTGCGGCAGTGCGCGGATCTGCCGGATCACAGGATTGTAATGACGCTCGACCACGGCGCGAACTGCGCGCGTGTCGTCCATCGCTTCATGATCGTTCAGATCCTGTCCGGCGCAAAATCCGCGCCCCATGCCCGTCACGACAATGACGCGCACGGTCTCATCGCCATCAAGATCGGTCAGCGTCGCACTCAGCTGGCCCAACATTTCGAGAGTCAGGCTGTTGAGCCGGTCCGGCCGGTTGAGTGTGAGGCGCGCGACGGCGCCGTCGCGCTGGAGCAGAATGGGGGAGTCGGTCATGGTCTTTTCCCGGCGAAGGCTTTGCCATAGATAGACGACGAGACATGCTGCGACCAGCATGAAAGTTTGGAGGGGTGGATTGCACAAATATCTGGCAGCGGCGGGGCTCAACGGCATCATGGGCGTCGCATTCGGAGCTTGGGCCGCGCACGGCTTGGTGGGCAGGTTGCCGCCGGAAGCTTTGGAGTGGATTCGAACCGGCGCTTCGTATCAACTCTGGCATGCGGCCGCGCTGATCGGGCTCGCGGCCTTGGCCGCACGCCATGCGAGCCGCCTCGTCGCGGTTGCCGGCGTGAGCCTCGGCCTGGGCGCCTTGCTGTTCGGCTGCTCGCTCTATCTCTATGCCTGGACAGGGCAGACCTGGCTTGCGCTCGTCACGCCGATTGGCGGTGCGCTCATGATCGTCGGCTGGCTCGCCGTTTTCGCAGCTGCGTTCCGCGCGGGACCAAGATTGTGAGAGATTTCGTGCGGGCCTGCTTGATTGCTTGTGCCTTGGTCCTGTTGGCGTGGCCTGCATCGGCACAGGAACCTGCCGCGCAGCCGAGCTTCGATTGCGCCAACGCTTCGGCCCCGGTGGAAACACTCATATGCGGCGATCCGACCTTGTCCGATCTCGACCGCGAACTGGCGGACAGCTACCATGCGGCTCTTGCGACCCGTGTGGGCGATTTGCAGCTCCTGCTCCGGGAAGAGCAGCGGGTGTGGGCGGAAAGCCGCTCAACCGCGTGCGGCATCGACAGCGATCCGGCGATCGAAGTCGATGAAACAATCGGCTGCCTGACTGCACTCTATCGTGCGCGTATCGCCGAACTTGAGCCAGGCGAAGATGGCGGTGGCACGATGTCGCAGTCGGGCTATGGTTGGCTGATGGGCGATTGGACCGTCGCCGCGATCCGCAAGGTTTCGGATGATGCCGCGCAGGCGGAGGCGGCACGGGCGCAACTCGGCCGCTCGGCACATTTCGCGGAAGCGCCGATCACGACCCTGGACGGAGCCATGTGTTCTTTCCCCCGCTACAGCGCCGAACCGGCGCCAGGGCCGGAATTTGGCGACCTCAGCGACTATCCCAGCGCCGTGCTGGTGCGGGTGAGCTGCGTGGGTATTGCCTTGTTGGATGTTGTGCGCTTGACTGATGAAAAGATCTTGATGGGGGAGGGCGAGGTCGTTTTCGAATTGGAGCGCCGGCGCTAGGTCTGCGCCGGAAGAAGGAGAGATGGATGACCACTGCCTTCTTCACGCATCCCGCCTGCCTTGAACACGATACCGGGCAGGGACATCCGGAACGCCCGCAACGGCTCGAAGCCGTGCTGCTGGCGCTGGACGAACCGGAGTTCGCCAAGCTCGAGCGGCGTGAGGCGCCGCTGGCGGAAATCGCGCAGATCACACGTGTTCATGACAAGGGGTATGTTCAGGATCTGTTGGCGCGCGTGCCGCAGCGCGGCTGGGTGGCGCTGGACGGCGATACGCTGATGTCGCCGGGCTCCGGTGAGGCCGCCTTGCGGGCGGCCGGTGCGATGGTCGCTGCCGTCGATCTGGTCTTGAAGAACGGTGCCGCCAACGCTTTCTGCGGCGTCCGCCCGCCCGGGCACCACGCCGAGCGCGATATGGCGATGGGTTTTTGCCTGTTCAACAATGTTGCGATCGGTGCCGCGCATGCCTGTGCGGCACACGGGCTGAAGCGCGTCGCGATCATCGATTTCGACGTGCATCACGGCAATGGCACGCAGCACATGTTCGAGCATGATGCGCAGATATTCTACGCTTCCACGCACCAGATGCCGCTCTATCCCGGCACCGGCTCGCGCGGCGAGAAGGGTGTCGGCAATATCTGCAATGCGCCGCTCCCGCCTTTCGCAGGCGGAGATGAATTCCGCGACGCCTATGAGGAAATCGTTCTGCCTGCGATCGATCGCTTCCAGCCGGAACTCATCATGATCTCCGCCGGCTTCGATGCGCACCGCGCCGATCCGCTGGCGAGCCTCGAGCTGGAGGCCGAGGATTTCGGCTGGGTCACGGAGCGCCTCGCCGAAATGGCGAAGACCCATTGCGGCGGGCGCCTCGTCTCGACCCTTGAAGGCGGCTACGACCTGCAGGCGCTGGCGGAAAGCGCGGCCGCCCACGTGGCCGCTCTGCTCGCGGCGAAAGTCTGATCTTTTCAAAGGCTTGCCTCTCGCCAGCCGGCCTTGCTGCGGGGGGAGGCCGCCGATAGAATGCCGCCCGAATCGTTGGGTTGCCGTTGGGATTGACCCCGCCTCCGCCGGATGCGGGTATTCGTTTAGAGGCATGAGAATGGCCCAGGACAAGCCGACCGGGACGAATGTTCCGGCCGACATCGCCGCCTTGAGTTTTGAGGACGCACTGGCCGAGTTGCAGGAGCTGGTCAAGCGTCTGGAGCGCGGCGACAACAAGCTGGAGGAGGCGATCAAGGCGTACGAACGCGGCGCCGCCCTGAAGCGCCATTGCGAAGCCAAGCTGCGCGAGGCGCAGTTGAAGGTCGAGAAGATCGTATTGTCCCAAGACGGCTCGGTGGGCGTTGAGCCTGCCAAGCTCGACTAGTTCAATTATAGTTTATTCTCCAGGGGTTGCATCAGGGGTTTCAGGTGTCGATCGAACGCGCATTGAACGAGGCCGCAGCTGCGGTCAACCGCATGCTGGATCAGCTGCTGCCGGCCGTCGAGGGCGCGGAACGGCGCGTGGTCGATGCCATGCGCTACGCCACCATGGGCGGCGGCAAGCGGATCCGGCCCTATCTGGTCATCAACAGCGCGGGACTGTTCGACGTGCACACCGACTACGCGCTGCGCGCAGCAGCGGCCGTCGAGATGCTGCATTGCTACAGCCTGATCCACGATGATCTGCCGGCGATGGACAACAGCGACCTCAGGCGTGGCCGGCCGACCGTCCACAAGGAGTTCGACGAGGCGACCGCCATCCTGGCCGGCGATGGCTTGCTGACGATGGCGTTCGAAGTCCTGTCGTCGCCGGCGACCCATCCCGACGGTCATGTGCGCGCCGATCTCGTCCACGCGCTGGCGAAAGCGGCCGGCGCGGCCGGCATGGTCGGCGGCCAGATGATCGACCTGCTGGCGGAGCACGAGAAGCTCGACATCGGGGCCATCACACGGCTGCAGCGCCTGAAGACCGGAGAGATCATCGCATTTTCCTGCGAGGCCGGCGGCATCCTGGGGCACGCGGCGCCAAATACACGATCGGCGCTGGTATCCTACGCTCACGATCTCGGTCTTGCGTTCCAGATCGTCGACGACCTGCTGGACGCCGAAGGCAATGCCGCTGAGACGGGCAAGCCGGTCGGCGCGGATGCGGCGGCCGGCAAGGCGACCTTTGTCTCCATCCTCGGCCTTGAGCGCGCGCGGGCGCAGGCGCGCTTGCTGGGCGAACAGGCCAACAGCCACCTGGATATGTTCGGGGCAAAGGCAGACCCCCTGCGCTGGATGACCGAGTTCGTGATCACCCGCAAGAGCTGATCCCGGTCAAGCACGCGGATCGGAATGGCGGACCCATGTCGAGCGAGATCACACAAGCGGCCTTGGCCGCAGAGACGCTCGCCGTGGCGCCGAACTGGCGCCGCGAGGTCCGCGATACGCTGAACCTGACCGCGCCCATTGCCGCTGCGCTGCTGGCGGAGATGGGCATGGGAGTCATCGATTATTCGATGTCTGGAGAGCTGGGCTCGACCGCCCTCGCGGCCGCCGGTTTGGGCTTGCAGCTGCTGTTCACGCCGATGTTCTGGGGCATGGGGGCCATTGCATCGACCGGCGCTGTCGGCGCGCAGGCCCATGGCGCGGGCGATGCCGAGACCGTGTCCGAATCGATGCGGCAGGGTTTCCTGATGGCGACATTGCTCAGCGTGCCGATCATGGTAATCGCGCTCCTCGCCATCCCGCTGCTGCATCTGGTCAATCGAGATCCCGAGGTCGTCGACCAGGTCGGCAGCATCATCCTCATCGGCCTGCCATGGATTCCGCTGGTCTACTGGTTCACGGTGGTTCGGAACTTCGTCACCGTCATGCAACGGCCGACCATCGTCACCGTCTGTGCTGTGGCCGGCCTCCCGGTTTCGCTCCTGTCGAACTACGTATTCATGTACGGCAACTGGGGAGCGCCAAAGCTTGGCGCCGTCGCGGTCGGCTTGACCGGCGTGATCGTTGCGCTGCTCCATCTCGTCATGATCGTGGTCTATGTCGAATCCGTGCCGGAGCTGCGGCGCTACCGCATTTTTGCGCGGCTGCTTCACTTCGACGGCAAGATGATGGCGGAGCTGTTCAAGGTCGGCATTCCGATCGCCATGGCATATCTGTTCGAAACCGGGCTGTTCTTCACGGTCACGGTGCTGATGGGGGTCATTTCGACCGATGCTCTGGCCGCGCACAATGTCGTCCTCAATGTCTGCGCGATGACGTTCATGATCCCCTATGCCTTGAGCCAGGCGGCCACAGTCCGGGTCGGCTATGCGATTGGGGCCGGAGAGCCTGAAGCCGCGCGGCGCGCCGGTTATGTCGCGATCTGGCTTGGGATCGGCTGGATGACGCTGGCCGCCGCGACCATGCTGACCGTTCCCAATCTGCTGACCTCGATCTATCTCGATCTTTCGGACCCCGCCAACGCGGCTGCAACCGAGCTTGCGGCGACCTTGTTCGTCATCGCCGCGATCTTCCAGATCGTCGACGGAACACAGGTGACGACCCAGGGCGCATTGCGCGGCCTCAAGGACACCAAGGTGCCGATGGTTCTGTGCGGCCTCGGCTATTGGGTGTTTGGCCTGGGCAGCGGCGTGACCATGGGCTTCCTGCTGGGCGCCGGGGCGACCGGTTTGTGGTGGGGCCTGGCGATCGGACTGGCGGTCTCGGCGACCCTGCTTTACTTGCGCTGGCGGCGCCTTTCGGGGCGTCTCATCGCCTGATGGCGAAGCAGCGGGCCGACAAGCTGCTGGTTGACCGCGGCCTGGTCGAATCGCGCGCCAAGGCGCAGGCGCTCATCATGGCGGGCAAAGTGTTCAGCGCCGACCGCCGTATTGCCAAGGCCGGCGACTTGATTGCCGAGGACGCGCCGCTGGAGGTGAAAGGCCAGGATCATCCCTGGGTCTCGCGCGGCGGGTTGAAGCTGGCCCACGCGCTTGCGCATTTCGCGCTCGATCCCAAAGGCGCCGTCGCGATCGATGTCGGTGCTTCGACCGGCGGCTTCACCGACGTACTCATCACGCATGGCGCGGCCAAGGTCTACGCAGTCGATGTTGGCCACGGCCAGCTCGCCTGGAAGCTGCGCAACGATCCCCGCGTAGTGGTGCTGGAGCGCACCAACGCCCGCCGCCTCTCCACCACCGAGATTCCCGAACCCATCGACTGGGTGGTGTGCGATGCCAGCTTCATCGGCCTGGAGACCGTGTTGCCGGCGGCATTGTCGCTTACCAAACCGTACGCAGTCGCGATCGCGCTCATCAAGCCGCAGTTCGAAGTCGGCCCTGAGCGTGTGGGCAAGGGCGGCGTGGTGCGGGATGTCACGCTGCACGACGAAGTGTGCGCGCGCATCCGCACCTGGTTCGAACGCCAAACCGGCTGGTCCGTGTTGGGGATCGTCGAGAGCCCCATCCTGGGGCCGGAAGGAAACAAGGAGTTCCTGATCGCCGCGCGGAAGAGCTAGAGTCTCCGGACTTTCACGGGGGAGGGTTCATGAAACTGTTTCTGGCTTCCTGGCAATTCTGGGCTGTGCTGTCCGCGGTCTTTGCCGCCCTCACGGCGATCTTTGCCAAGGTCGGCGTCGAAGCCATCAATTCGGACTTTGCGACCTTCATCCGGACCATCGTCATTCTGCTGGTGCTGGCGTTGATTCTGATGGCGACCGGCCAATGGCAGAGCCCGGCGGCCATATCGACCCGCACCTACCTGTTTCTCATCCTTTCGGGATTGGCCACCGGTGCGTCCTGGATCTGCTATTTCCGTGCGCTGAAGATCGGTGATGCGGCGCGTGTCGCGCCGATTGACAAGCTGAGCGTCGTGCTGGTCGCCGTGTTTGGGGCGATCTTCCTGAGCGAGAAGCTGTCGGCCGCCAACTGGTTGGGCGTCGCGCTCATCGCCGGTGGGGCGATCCTGGTCGCGGCGCGCTAGTAGAACCGACCATTGACCACCAGCGGCGGCGACCACAGCAGCACTGCATCTGGCTGCTCGACCAGCGGACGCAGCTTGCGCACCAGCTGCTTTGCGCCCGGAAGCAAAGCGGCGGATTGGCCCAGCGGCGGCGCCGACGCGCCGCTGCTCATGAATTCGCTGATCAGGCTTTGCCACCGCTCGCGCTCTGGCGGGTAGGTGACGAGAGTGGCTCTGGTCTCCTGCGCCAGCTTGGTTTCCTGTTTGGCGAGCTTGATGGCCGTGCTGAGGCCGCCGAGCTCGTCTACCAGCCCGCGCGACTTGGCGTCGGCCCCCGACCAGACCTGGCCTTTGGCGGCCTCTTCGACCTTGTCCGGCGCGAGTTTGCGCCCGTCCGCCACCTTGCCAGTGAAGTCGGCATAGATTTCATCCAGCCGCTTCTCCAGCCGGGCCCAGGCCTCCGGGGAATAGTCGCGATTGATGCTGTCGGTGTCGGCGGCGGCGCCCGCCTCCACACCGTCGAAATGGATGTTCAGATTGCTCCATAGCTTGGTCAGTACCGGCTTGCCGGCGAACACGCCGATCGAGCCGGTGATCGAGCCCGGCTCCGCGACGATCTTGGATGCGGGTGCGCCGATGAAATAGCCGCCGGACGCCGCTTCCCATCCGAAGCTCGCGATCACCGGTATGTTCATGTCGCGTGCCCGCTTCACCGCGCGCCAGATCGCATCCGCTGCCACGTAGGAGCCGCCGGGCGAATCGATGCGGAAGATGATGGCCCGCACCCGGTCGTTGATGGCGTCGTCGAAGGCCTGGACGATGGTGTCGGAACCGAGATTGGTCGCACCCCCGAACGGATCGCCATCGCTGTTGCCGAGGATTACCGGCCCGTTGCCCCGGATGATGGCAAATCGCGGCGCGCCGCTGGACGGCTCCGGAATCTGCGCGGCATAGTCGGCGATGTCGACCGCGGCATCCTCCCCCAGCACGCCATAGGTGACTGCCGCTGCCTCGTCCCAATAGCTCAGATCGTCCACCATGCCCTCTTTCTTGGCGTCTGCGGCGCTCCACGGGGAATGATCGACCCAGCTGCGAACCATTGTCGCGTCTTTCTTGCGGTCGGCAGCGATTCCATCGACCACCTGCATCAGCCAGGAATCCGCGAGCTGCTGTAGATTCTGCCGGAGCGGGGCGGGCATCGCCGTCTCGGTGAACAGGTCGGGTGCGCCCTTGTATTCCTTGCGCTTGCTGACTCGCGCTTCGACACCCAGCCAATCGAGGGCGTCGCGCATGAACGGCTGTTCCAGCAGAAAGCCCATCAGGGCCACTTCGCCCGAGGGTTGGAGGAAGATGCGGTCGGCGCTGGCAGCGACGTAGTAGTGCAACATGCCGTCGCCGCCCTCGCCGAAAGACTCCGCAAAGGCCTGGATCGGCTTGCTGCTCTCCTGGAAACGCGAGACTGCGTCGCGGATCTCCTGCGCCTCGGCGATATTGAGGGGCCCGCGTCCGACCCTCAGCATCACGCCCTTGATACGGCTGTCGGTCGCGGCTGCATCCAGCCCCAGCACGATATCGTCGATGGTCGGCCTGCCGATCGGTGCAAAGGGCAGATCGACATGCTCCTTGGCCAATCCATCGCTGAGATCGATGGTCAGCACGGCCTGATCGGGGATCTTGACCTCGGGCCGCACCAGCCGATCGAAGAACAGGAAGCCGATGACCGCCGTGGCGATCACGCCAACGCCAAGCAGCGCCAGCAGCCAGAAGATGAAGCGCACGACAAACCGGAGAAGACCCATGGAGCCAATCCGTCTTTCTTGTTGCCCCGGACAGGGGAGGCATCATAAGCCAGCTTGGCAGTCTCTGACGATCCCGAACGGGCATGAACCGAGCAGATAGCAAAAGTTTCGACAAGGTTGAGTTGATTGCGACCGACATGGGCGGGCAGGGTGACGCTCTGGCCGACTGGCGCGGCAAGCGCGTCTTCGTGCCATTCGCCTTGCCGGGCGAGCGCGTGCGCGCGATGTTGCCGCCGGCGGCAGGCGGTGATTTCTCGGCGACCGAAATCGAGGTCCTCGATCGGTCGCCAGACCGGATCGTGCCATCATGCCGGCATTTCGGAGTCTGCGGAGGGTGCGCCCTGCAGCATTGGGCGGAGCCGCCTTATCGCGCCTGGAAGGTCGATCTGGTTCGGCAGGCCCTCGGCCATCGCGGCCTCGCGCTGCCCGTGCGCCTTGATTCCGTATTCGTGCCGCCAGCGACCCGCCGCCGCGCAGAATTCGCTGCCGAGAAGCGAGGCGGCGAGATCCAGCTTGGATTTCATGCAGGCGGCAGCGCGACGATCGTCGATCAGCACGAATGCCCGATCCTTATGCCGGCGCTGGCGCATTTCGTGGCGCCGCTCCGCGCCGCGCTTAACGCCGTCCTGCGCGACGGAGAGCGTGTGGATGTGCTGGCGACCGAGACGTTGAACGGCTTTGATCTGTTGGTCGCCGCCGACCAGCTTCCGAACCCTGCACAGCGCGCAACCCTGTCGCACTTCGCCGCGGAGAGCGACGTCGCCCGCATCGGCTGGCAGGTAGGACGGCGGGTGCCGGAGCCGGTCGTGCTGCTGCGTCCGCCACAAGTCCGGTTCGGCGATGTGCTGGTCGACTTGCCGATGCCGTCTTTTCTCCAGCCGAGCGCTGAAGGCGAGGCGGCGCTGAAAGCTGCCGTGCTCACCATGATCGGCAAGCCGAAGCGGATCGTGGAGCTCCATGCCGGTTGCGGCACATTCACCTTCGACCTTGCAAAGGTCGGCAAGGTCCATGCCGTCGAAGGCAGCAAGCCGGCGCTGGCCGCATTGGAGCAGGCCGCCAGGCGCGCGCAGCTCGGCCACCGCATCACGACCGAAGCGCGGGATCTGGAGCGCGCGCCGCTGGCATTCCAGGAACTGAAGAACGTCGATGCCGTGCTGTTTGATCCGCCGCGCGCCGGGGCAAAGGCGCAATCCGAGATGCTGGCAAAGACCCGCGTGAAGCGGATCGTCGGCATCTCCTGCAACCCCGCCACCTTCGCCCGCGACGCCCGGACCCTGGTGGATGGCGGCTACGAATTGACGGCGATCACGATCGTGGACCAGTTCATCTGGTCGCCGCATGTCGAACTGGTGGCGGAATTCCGGCGGCGGTGATGCACGACTTAGCTGTATTCTCTTCCGTCACCCCGGCCTTGAGCCGGGGTCTATCTTGCAGGAGCACGTACGGCGCAGTCATGGATCCCGGCTCAAGGCCGGGATGACGGGCGGAGCAATAGCGGTATCGAAGTTCGCTAATCCAGCCCGCACTGCGCCCTGTGGCGCAGCAGATGGTCGGCCAGCACCACCGCCATCATCGCCTCGCCCACCGGCACCGCGCGGATGCCGACACAGGGATCGTGACGGCCGGTGGTGACGACGTCGACTTCCTGCCCCGCGGTATCGATGCTCTTGCGCGGCTGGTTGATGGAGGAGGTCGGCTTGACGGCGAACCGCACCACCACGTCCTGCCCGGTCGAGATGCCGCCCAGAATGCCGCCCGCCATGTTGGACAGGAACGTGAGCTTGCCGTCCTCGATCCGCATCTGATCGGCGTTCTCTTCGCCGGTCAGCGCTGCCGCCGCGAAGCCGGCGCCGATCTCCACGCCCTTGACTGCATTGATGCCCATCATGGCGGCAGCCAGATCGGCATCGAGCTTGCCGTAGATCGGCGCGCCGAGGCCGACCGGAACGCCGGAAGCAATGACTTCGACGACCGCGCCGATCGAGGAGCCGGCCTTGCGGGTCTTGTCCAACAGCTCCTCCCATTGCGGCACGATGTCCGCATCCGGGCTCCAGAAGCTGTTGCGCTCGGTTTCCGCCCAGTCCCAGCGTGTGCGCGATGCGCCAATGCTGCCGATCTGGATCAGGGCGCCGCGAATCTCCACCGGCTCGGGCAGCAGATGCGCCAGCACCTTGCGCGCGATGGCGCCGGCCGCCACCCGCGAGGCCGTTTCGCGCGCGGAGGAGCGCCCGCCGCCGCGATAGTCGCGGTTGCCGTGATACTTGGCCCAATAGGTGAAGTCGGCATGGCCGGGGCGGAACTGGTCCTTGATCTTGCCGTAATCCTTGCTGCGCTGATCCTCGTTCTGGATCATCAACGAGATCGGCGTTCCCGTGGTCTTGCCTTCGAACACGCCGGACAGGATCTGGACGGTGTCGCTCTCGCGCCGCTGCGTCACGAAGCGCGACTGGCCCGGCTTGCGCTTGTCGAGAAAGGTCTGGATGTCGCCCTCGGCGAGCTCGATGCCAGGCGGCGTTCCATCCACCACGCAGCCGATCGCCGGCCCGTGGCTTTCGCCCCAGGTGGTGAACCGGAACAGATGGCCGAAGGTGTTATGCGACATCCCCCGCTAGCCTTTGCGCTCCGCGAAACCGGCCAGCATTTCCGCAAGGTCACCCGCCGCATCCGGGCGCATCATGCCGACCACGTTGTAGCCGCTGTCGACATGGTGCAGTTCGCCGGTGACGCCGCGCGACAGATCGCTCAGCAGATAGAGGCCGGCGCCGCCGACATCCTCGATGGTGACGTTGCGCGCGAGCGGCGAATTGAGCTCGTTCCAGCGCAGGATGTGGCGGAAATCGCCGATGCCGGAGGCGGCGAGCGTCTTGATCGGCCCGGCCGAGATCGCATTGACGCGGATTTGCTGGTCACCGAGGTCGGCGGCGAGATAACGCACGGAGCATTCCAGCGCCGCCTTGGCGACGCCCATGACGTTGTAATGCGGCATCACGCGTTCGGCGCCGAAATAGGACAGGGTGAGCAGGCTGCCGCCATTCGGCATCAGGTGCCGCGCGCGCTCCGCCACCGCCGTGAAGGAGTAGCAGGAGATATCCATGGTCTGCGCGAAGTTGGCGCGGCTGGTGGTGACGTATTTGCCCTTCAGCTCCTCCTTGTCGGAGAAGGCGATCGCATGGACCACGAAATCCAAATTGCCCCAGGCTTTCTTCACCGCTTCGAACGTGGCGTCGAGGCTGGCATCGTCCGTGACCTCGCAGGGCAGCACGAGCGTGGAGCCGACCGAGTCAGCCAGCGGCTTCACCCGCTTCTGCAGCGCTTCGCCCTGGAACGTGAACGCGAGCTCGGCCCCGGCGTCATGGGCGGCCTTGGCGATGCCCCAGGCGATCGAGCGATCGTTGGCGACCCCCATGATCAGGCCACGCTTGCCGGCCATCAGGCCGCTTTTGGAGTTCATTGAAGTCCCTTACACAACATCTTGATATCTTTACCGGAATCATCGGCATCCTACACCATTACCGGGGCGGGTCAATGAACCCGGCGGAGGTATGGGAATGCCCTCTGGAATGCCCTGGGGAACGCGTGGCTTAGTCGGTCCCGAACTTGCCGCGGACCTTGTAGGGATGGGTCTTGGCCGACTTCTCGATCGCGCCCTTGAGGTCGGCGTCGACGTCTTTCGGGAGTACGACCACCAGCCTGACGTACTGGTCGCCGCGTGCGCCGCCCTTGCCGGCCTGCACGCCCTTGCCGCGCAGGCGCAGTTGCGTGCCGGTGTTGGAACCTGCCGGCACCTTGAGCGCGACCCTGCCATCGATCGTCGGCACGTTGAGCGTGGAGCCGAGCACCGCCTCGTAAAGCGTGATCGGCAGTTCGACCAGGATGTCGTTGCCGTCGCGCGTGAAGATCGGATGCGGCTCCACCGTCACTTCGATGAAGGCATCGCCGGCCGGGGCACCGCCGCGGCCCGGCAGGCCCTGGCCCTTGAGACGCAGCGTCTGGCCGGTGTCGGTGCCGGGCGGTAGCTGCACTTCCAGCGTCTTGCCGTCGGCCAGCTGCAGGCGCTGCTTGGTGCCGAGCACCGCTTCGAGGAACGGAACGCGCACCTGATAGCTGACGTCCGCGCCCTTTAGCTTGATCGATTCGCCGGACCCCTTGCCGAATCCGAAGAAGTCGCCGAACAGGTCTTCGGTGAAGTCCGCGTCGTCTTCGAGACCGAATCCGAAGCCGCGCGTCGAGCGCCGCTGATGCGTGCCGCCGGCGGAGCGATTGTTGGGATGGCGGAACCCGCGCGGCTGCCCGTTCTCGTCGATCTCGCCGCGATCGTATTTCTTCCGCTTGTCCGGATCGCTCAGGAAATCGTATGCGGCGGTCGTCTCCTTGAACTGCGCCTCGACCTTCTTGTCGCCGGGATTAAGGTCGGGGTGCAGCTTCTTGGCGAGCTTGCGGTACGCGCGCTTGATCTCCTCGTCGCTCGCGGTCCGATTGACGCCCAGAACCTTGTATGGATCAACCATGCGAATGGCACCTCTGCGCACCCAAGGTAGGTGCGCGCCGCGCCTCCGACAAGACCATGCTGCGCTCGGCCAAACCCGTCAGTTCATCAGTTTCCAAGTGCCGTCCGGCTGGCGGCAGGCCGTGCCGGTCCCGCTCTCGCTCTGGCCGCTTGCGCTGACACCGGTCTGATAGGTTCGGCACGTGCCGCTGGCGGTCTGGTAAGTCTTGGTCGGCGTTGTGTAGCCGCTGGTGTTGTTCTGCGGGTTGGACCAGGTCGCGGTCTGGCCGTCACTGTTGTTGTCGAGAGCGTAGTTGGCGGTGCTGTAGGCCTGCTGGCGATCGCGCTCGTCCAGGTAGTTGCCGATGCGGTTGCCAACCAGTCCGCCCACCAGGGCACCGGCTCCAATCGCCCACCATTTGCCGTCACCGGCGGCTGCGCCGATTGCCGCACCGCCGAGAGCGCCGAGCACTGTGCCGACCGATTCGTCGCTGTAGCCGCCGCCACCGCCGGAGCTGGCGCAGCCGGCCAGCAGCGATGCGGTCAGGAGGAGAGACATAGCTTTCCGCGACATCATGCTGCGAAGATTCCTTGCGGTTCGTCCTTGCAGGTCGTGCTGCGGGCCGCGTCCGACGCGCAGCCGTCATGCGGCAAAATGAGGCCGCCGGGCATCGGAATCAATGCTATAGAGGGCCCTCTCGGCAATGTGACGCACGCCCCGGAAGCCCTTGAAATGCCTGAACATCCGAACTCAGAACCGTTCGATCTATTCCACACCTGGTATGCCGAGGCGTCGGACAAGGAGCCGAACGATCCGAACGCGATGGCACTCGCAACGGTGGGCGCCAGCGGCCAGCCATCGGTGCGCATGGTGCTCCTGAAGGACGCCGATTTGCGCGGCTTCGTGTTCTATACCAACTACGAGAGCCGCAAGGGCCGCCAGATCCTGGAAACGCACAAGGCCGCGGTCTTGCTGCACTGGAAATCGCTTGGGCGCCAGGTGCGGGCAGAGGGCGCGGTCGAGAGTGTGACCGATGCCGAGGCCGATGCCTATTTCGCCAGCCGGCATCGCTCCAGCCAGATCGGCGCTTGGGCCTCGCAGCAATCGCGCCCATTGGAAAGCCGGTTCGAACTAGAGAAGCGCGTTGCCGCCTTCGCTGCCAAATACGCCATTGGGACAGTGCCGCGACCGTCATACTGGTCCGGCTTCCGGTTGATTCCGGACTATATCGAATTCTGGGAAAACCGGCCGTTCCGGCTCCATGACCGGCTGGTCTATCATCGATCGGGAGAGGGATGGACGACGGAGAAGCTTTATCCGTGACCGGAATGGTGGCATCGGAACACGCACGGCTGATGCGGCTGGCCAGCGTCGCGTCGGTCGCGACCGCGGTGGTGCTCATTGTGCTCAAATTCGGCGCTTTCCTGCAGACCGGCTCGGTCAGCCTGCTCTCGACGCTGTTCGATTCGGCGCTCGACGCCGCCGCCTCCATCGTCAACTTGATCGCGGTTCGCCAATCGCTGATTCCCGCCGACGCGGAGCACCGCTTTGGCCACGGCAAGGCGGAGCCGCTAGCCGGCCTGATCCAGGTCGCCTTCATCCTCGGTTCCTCCATTCTGTTGGTCATGGAAGTGGTCGACCACTTCGTCACGCCGCAGCGGGTCTCGGCACCGGGGGTCGGCATCGCGGTGATGGTCGTGTCGCTGGCAATGACCGGCCTCTTGGTCACGCTGCAGCGTCACGTGGTGAAGCGCACAGGCTCGATCGCGATCAAGTCCGATCAGACACATTATCTGAGCGACTTCCTGGTCAACGCCAGCGTGATCGTGGCGCTGGTCTTGAGCGCGCGCTTCGGCTGGTGGTGGATCGACCCTGCCATCGGCCTTCTGATCGCGGTGTTCATTGCCTGGTCCGCACTCAGGATCGGCAAGGACGCGTTGGACATGCTGATGGACCGCGAGATGGACGAAGGGGAGCGCAGCCGCATCAAGGAGATCGTGCGCGCCCATCCCGAGGTGCTGAACCTGCACGACCTGCGCACCCGCGCGGCCGGCCGCGACAGGTTCATCCAATTCCACCTGGAAATGGACGGTTCGCTCAGCCTCACGGAAGCGCACCGCATCTCGGACGCGGTTGAGAACGAAGTGCGCGACGCGTTCCCCGGCGCGGAAGTCATCATCCATGAAGACCCGGCGGGCGTGGTCGAGCGGCGCGCAACATTCCGCTATCACTGAGGAAGACCGAAATGGGCGGAGAAGCAAGGAAGACCGTCGTGCTCACCGGCGCCAGCCGAGGCATCGGCCACGCCACGGTCAAGCGCTTCAGCCAGGAAGGCTGGCGTGTACTGACCTGCAGCCGCGACGTGATTCCCGAGGAATGCAAATACGATCCGAACTGGACGGATCACATCACTGCAGATCTGGGTAAGCCGGCGGAGACTGACCGCTTTGTCGCGGAGGCAACTGAGATTCTCCAGGGACAACCGGTGCACGCTCTGGTCAACAATGCCGCAGTCAGCCCGAAGACCAGCTTCAAGGAGCGGCTCGGCATCCTGAATGGCGACGTCGATGCCTGGCGAGAGGTGTTCGAGCTCAATTTCTTCGCGCCGCTCAAGCTGGCGCGCGGCTTTGCGAAGCCGCTGCATCAGGGCAAGGGCGTCATCATCAACATCACGTCGATCGCCGGTCACGCCATCCATCCCTTTGCGGGCTCGGCCTATTCGACCTCGAAAGCGGCGCTCTCGGCCCTGACACGCGAGATGGCGGTGGAGTTCGCGGCTCTCGGGGTGCGCGTCAACGCCGTTGCCCCTGGCGAAATCGAAACCGCGATGATCGGCCCCGAATACGAGGCGCTGATCCCCCGCATCCCGATGGGCCGCATGGGCACGACCGAGGAGGTCGCCGGCGTGGTATTCCAGCTGTGCGGCAAGGATTTCGGCTACGTCACCGGGACCGAGATTTTCCTCACCGGCGGGCAGCATTTGTTCTGACGCAATGATCGCCTGACTGCGCGGGCCGCAAATCGCAATCGTCTGCCCGCTAGGGTAACACCCTATTAAGGGTTGTATTGAGAATATACTCGCATTGACCTGCCGTTAGGGGGAGGACACATGCGGGGATATTGCTCGCACCTGGCGCGGTTGGCGTTCTTGGGCATTGCGCTGACCTGGACCGGCCTGCCCGGAGCCTTCGCCGAGGACATGCCCATGTCGCTCATCTCCTATGATGGCGAGCGGCCGGTTCCACTCGCATCGACCGATCCGTTGGCTGAGTCGGTCGGCGTGTTGTTCGTGCCGCCCGAGGATTTCGGTCGTTTCGAATCATATATGGTCGGCTACGCGACGGCTTTCCTTGTATCGGAATGCTATGCGCTGACAGGGATGCCGGCGGCAAGCACATTGCCGCTTTCGATACGTACGAACGAAGGCAGCTACGAACTAGTTGGCATGCGTTTCGGACTCGGATTGAAACCTGGCTCCGACCCAAGCCAACTGACGCCAGACTCTTTCCGCGCTAGCTGGCCGGTCACGGTCCACGAGGTGGTGCCGGAACAGACGAAAAACGAATTCTTCGAGATGACGCACTGGTGGCTGTTGCATCTGGAAGGCTGCGAGACCGGTGCGAAGGAGAACGGAAAACCAATCGCGTTTGATCCGGTCACTTCCATTGAGTTGCAAGAGGCGGGGCTTCCGGTTGCCGCGCGCCATATCGGTGCGCTGTTGACGGACCAACTCTCGCTGGTGGAGCTTCCGAAGTGCCAAATCCTCGGCGGGTTCCGCAGCAAACAGTGGGAATCGACCTGTTCGTCATGGCTCGGGATGGCGGGTGGGCCGGTCCTGACCTACAATGACAAAAGAAAGGCTTGGACCGCGATTGGCTTCATACCGCAGCCCAACATGGGATTGCTTCTCACTCCTACCGAGAGCCTGTCGTCGGGTCACCACGTCATTGACGTATACAAGGTCGACGCACGGAACCCTCGATATTTCAGCTACACGACCCAGGTCGTGCCGATGGCGCAAGTCTGGCCCTGGATCAGGGATTTGGTCGAAGACGACAATCCGGGTCTGGTGGATCCCCATCGCGCCGATGTCGCCGAACTGAAGGTGGATCAGAAGAAGCTGCTCTTGATGCAGATGCAGCAGAAGCCCAAAAAGGACTGGTCTGCATTCGACTTTACAAGGTTCGGCCTCGGCCTTGAGGGATTTGAACTGGATCGGGAAGCATTCGCTTTCTACAAATCCGCGATTGCTATCGATTCCGCATATGCACCTGCCGCACTTGAGCTCAGTCGGATGATCGACGCGATGGGTCCGCGCGCGATAAGCGAAGCACAACTTCGAGCGATACTAAAGACGATCGGAGATGCCGTCGCGAAATATCCGGAAGATCCGCAACTCATCCTAAGGCGCATTGCGGTCGAGCAGAAGCTGGCTCTTTACGACGACGTGCTTGCCGACAGCGAAAAGTACATGAAGACCGAGTACCGGTTCGCAGGCTCGAGCCCGCTTCATGTGGATCGTGGAGATGCCTTCCTGGCTATTGGCGATCTGAAAGGCGCGGAAACGGCCTATTCCGACGCCTATCAGCTCAATGCCATGAATGCCAGGTCGATGCGCGGCCTGGCCATGGTAAAGCTCTACGGCGGCGATACGGCAGGTGCGCTGCGGCTGGCGGAGAAGGCAGTGCTTATAGACCCGAGCAGCTCGGAATTGAGGATCATGCTTGCTACGGCACGCGCTCGCGCCGGAGACATCGACGGCGCCATTGCCGGACTTGAGGAGCGATGCCAGCAATGCGCCCCAACGGCGACGCCATATATCTATTTGGCGATCCTCCGCGGTTATAAGCGTGCGATGGCCGGCGACATGTCCCTTTCTCCGCTGATCACCGAAGAAGAGATCGGTGATACATACAGACTATGGCCTCGGCCGATGGCGGACGTATTCGCCGGAGCACGCAGCCTCGAAGGCCTTGTGGATCTCGATTACGGAGCCTATGTCCCGGAATGGCGGAGATGGATAGAGGTCGGGCAGCTGGTCTTCGCGAGCGCCTATGAGCTGTCGCAGAACAGGACGATCGACTATCCGGCGCTCGAGGAGACGATGTTGAAGCATCGCGACGTGAACTACACGCTCCTTGCGCCGATCCTGAAGGACTGGAGCGCTCGGGTCGCTGCAAGGAAGCAGCAATGACGTCCTAGATCTTCGACAGCACCGCCTGCGCCTTGGCGAATTCCGGCGAAGGCAGGTCCATGTTGTGCGAAACATCGACCAGCCAGTCGCTGCCGTGTCGGCTCGCGATCCAGTTCATCAGGCCTTCGCGCTGCGGCCAGGGATTGCCATGGGGGTCGCGTGCGCCGGTCATGGTCCATTTGATGTCGACCGAGGCGACATCTGGCCGGATCAAGCGCAAGCGCGTTTCCACGACCGACAGCTGACTGTCCTTGAACATGGTCTTGAAGATCGGCACGTGGGCCGTCTCGATCCCCGCGCGGCCTTTCTGCACCATCCCGAACACGTTGGTGAATTCGGCGTCTTCCGCAAACAATGCCGCGAAGGCATGAGCGTCGTGCCGGTTCCACGCCTCGACCAGTGCGCGCACGATGGCAGCGATCGCCTGCTCCGCGCTGTTGCTCTCTGTCATGTCTTGAATCCCTGAAGATTGTCGTCGCTATGCCGGTATACGTTGCCAGCGGCGTAGTGGTTGCACGGTCTACCCACCCGTGCCTGACATGCGGCTACTGAGTCTCCCACAGCTTCAGGAACCAGGCGCGGCGGGCCTGCACCTCCTCGATCTCGTGGTCGAGCCAGGGGAGGAGGGCGCTGTCGGTGTCGCTGTGATGGCGACGCAGATCGGTCAGGCGGATCAGCTCGCGGTCGCACACTTCCATCAGCATTTCGAGCTGCTGGCGGCGCTGTTCCGGGGTGAGCAGGTCGAGGAAATGGAGCTTCAGCGCGACGATCAGCTTGTTCACCTCGCCCATCGGTCCGCGCAAATTGGCGTTCAGCAGCCGCTGCAATTCCGTTTCGCCGTCCGTCGTGAGGCGGAAAGTCTGGGCGTCATGCGGGGCCTTGGGATCGGTCGCCTCGATCAGGCCTTCGACCTTCAGCAGCTCCAATGACGGGCCGAGCAGATCAAGCGACGGGCCGACGATGCGCGCTGTGAAATGCCGGATATCGCTCGCCAGATCAGCATAGACGCGCGGTCGCTTCGCCAGCAGGCCGAGCGCCGCCAGCCGCACCGCTTCGCTGGGTATCAGGCTATTGTCTTTATACATCCGTAGCTTGAGACTTTGTGTCCGGCGCCATTCTAGCGGGCCGGAAAGGCCCTGTCCATGTTAATTGAGAACGATTCGCAAGTAACCGAGCTAGGCGCGGATGCCGCGCAGCCGCTCCGAACGTCGGCGCAGCAACTCGACCGTCACCAGCATGACGACCGCGATTGAGATCAGTACGGTGGCAGCGGCCGTGATGGTGGGGCTGATCATCTCGCGGATGCCGCTGAACATCTGGCGGGGCAGGGTGCGCTGGTCGCTGCTGCCGATGAAGAGCACGCAGACCACCTCGTCCCACGAAGTCACGAAAGCGAACAGGGCTCCCGAGATCACGCCGGGCGAGATCAGCGGCAGGATCACCTTGCGGAACACCAGCGGCGGCGGCGCGCCCAGGCTGGCGCCGGCGCGGATCATGGACTGGTCGAAGCCGGTCAATGTCGCCGTCACAGTGATGACGACGAACGGCGTTGCCAGCAGCGTATGGGCGAGGATCACGCCAAGATAGGTGTTATTGAGGATGATCGTCGGCGACGATGTGAAGTAGAGCGGGTTGGCATAGAAGAAGAACAGGGCCGCCGCCGTGATCACTACCGGCACCACCATGGGCGAGATCAGGACCGCCATCACCAGCGCGCGCGCCGGGAAGTTCGGCCGCGACAGGCCAAGCGCCGCGATCGTGCCGAGCGAAGTGGACAGGATCGTGCTGAAGAAGGCGATGATGATGCTGTTCTTGACCGCATTGGTCCAGCGGTCATTGAAGAAGAAATCCTCGTACCAGCGTAGCGACCAGTTCTCGTGCGGGAAGGACAGGAATTTCGTATCGTTGAAGCTGATCGGAATGACGATCAGGATGGGCGAGATCAGGAACAGCAGCACCAAGCCGCAGAACACGAAGAAGAACAGGCGCCACGCCCGTTCCGACGTCGAGGCGTATGGCGGCAACCCGAGGAGCGACAGGCGATTCATACGTCTCACCCAAGCTTCATCTTGTCGATGCCGACCAGCTTGTTATAGGCCCAGTACAGCACCATCGTCATGATGAGCAGCATCCCGCCAAGCGCCGCGGCCTGGCCGAAATTGATGATGTTGTTCATGTAGTAGGACACGTAATAGCTCACCATCTGGTCGCGCGGCCCGCCGACCAGAGCCGGCGTGATGTAGTAGCCGAGACACAGGATGAAGGTGAGCAGGCATCCCGCCGCAATGCCCGGCACGGTCTGCGGGAAGTAGACTTTCCAGAAGGCATGGAACGGCCCCGCGCCAAGCGAGCGCGCGGCGCGCACGTGGCTCGGCGGGATGGTCTTCATCACGCTGTAGATCGGAAGCAGCGTGAACGGCAGCTGGATGTGGGTCATCGCGACGATCGTGCCGAAGCGCGTGAAGATCATGTCGAAGCGGTTGTTGATCAGTATCTCCAACAGGTCGTTCAGCGGCCCTTCGCTGCGCAGCAGGACGAACCATGCGGTCGTGCGTACCAGCAGTGACGTCCAGAACGGCAGCATGACGAAGATCATGAGCAGGTTGGCGCGGTGCGGCGGCTGCGTCGCCAGCAGATAGGCGACCGGGAAACCGAGGATCAGCGTCAGGACGGTGACGAGCCCAGCGATCCAGAAGGTGCGGGCATAGACGTCGAGGAAGACCGCCTGTTCCGCCGGAACGCGTTCGAAGCCATGGGTGCCCTGTTGCATGTCGGCCGACGCCAGCCAGTAGTAAGGCGTGTATCTTTCAGCGACGCTTTTGATGATGTGCCACAGCCGGACATCGCCCCAGATCTTGTCGGTCGAAAGGAAGAGGTCCTTGTACGGGCCGCTCGAGGCGGCCTCGATCTTGCGCGTGATGCCTTTGAACTTCGACATCGCGCCGGCGTATTCGTAGTTGACGCGCTTGGCGATCTCGCCGACCAGGCGCTGGTCCTGCGCCGTTTTCAGGTCCGCGGCCAGCGCGGCGAACGCGGCCTCATCCGGCAGCGACTCACCGTCCCAGTCCTTTAATGCCACTTGCGTCTGATCAAGCCGCCCGAATGTCTCCTCGTTCTTGACGCTCTTGGACATCATGATGGCGAGCGGGAACAGGAAGGTGATGACCACGAACAGAAACAGCGGCAGCACCAGGGCCACCGCCTTCATCTTGCGGGACCGCTCTGCCCGCGCTAGCCGCACCTTGAGCGGGACGCCGTCGATGGTCAGGAGGGGTGCGGTTTCCGCGATGGCCATGCGATCTGAATGTCTCCGGCGAAGTCCCTATGCCTGCCGGATGCGGCACCGGGCATTGGCATGCCCGGCGCCGTCCGGTGGAATGGATGAGGGTTACTGCGCCAACCAGGCGTTGAAGCGCTTGGTCAGCTCCTCATTGCTGTCCGCCCAGAACACGAGATCGGTCGGGATCGCCGTCTTCATGTTGTCCGGGAAGGTCGGCAGCGTCGGCGCGATCTTCGGATCGACCAGCTTGATCGCGTCCTTGTGCGTCGGCGCGTAGGCGATGTATTTCGATTGCTGCGACATGTTCTTCGGGTCGCTCGCGAACTTCACGAAGTCATACGCCGCATCGAGGTTCTTGGTGCCGACCGGGATCACCCAGAAGTCCCAATCGAACTCCTGGTAGTCCCACACGATCTTGAAGTTCTTGCCTTCCTTGATCGCGTTGCCGATACGGCCGTTCCAGGCGCTGGTCATCACGACTTCGCCATTGGCCAGCAGCTCCGGCGGCTGCGCGCCGGCTTCCCACCACACGATGTCCTTCTTGATGGTATCGAGCTTCTTGAAGGCCCGGTCGACGCCTTCGGGCGTGCTCAGCACCTCATAGACCTTGTCGCCCGGCACGCCATCGGCGATCAGCGCCCACTCCAGATTGCCGAACGGCTTCTTCAGGAGGCCACGCTTGCCCGGATACTTCTTGGTATCGAACAGATCGGCCAGCGTGCTCGGCTGGTTGTCCTTGATGACGTCTGCGTTGAAGGCGAAGATCGTCGAATAGGCGATCGTGCCCACCGCGCAGTCGAGAGCGGTGCCCGGCAGGAAGTTGTCCTTGCTGTCGATCTTGGAGTAGTCGAGCTTCTCAAGCAGGCCCTCGTCGCAACCGGCAAGGGCGTGCGCGGAGTCGACGTCGATCACGTCCCAGGTAACATTGCCGGCTTCTTCCATCGCCTTCAGCTTGCCGAGCTCGCCGTCATATTCCTCTTCGGTGATCTTGGCGCCCTTCTCCTTCATATAGGGCTCGTAATACGCCTTGCGCTGGCTCTCCGAGTAAGCTCCGCCCCATGACACGACCGTAAGATCACCCGCCGCCACGGCCTTCGGGACATCGACCGTCCCAAGCGCCATCACGACCGCAAGGCCGCTGACGGTAAGACTGAGAATGTGTTTCACGCGAACCTCCATGTTTTCCGCAGCCCGTTTGCCGTGTCCTTACCGGCTTTATCCCCCCAACGGTCCCGGGCTGATGGAACCGAAGCTGGTGTCGATTCTAGAACGCGTCGAGCGCGCGGCAATCCTCCGGGCGCCACCCTATCCGGATGATCGCGCCCGGCTCCAGGTTGGGCACGCCTTCGGAATTCGGCACCTTGATGACGAAATTTGCGTTGCCAAGCACCTGGACCCGCGCGCGCGTGTGGTCGCCGAGATAGATGAGCTCCTCCACCCGGGCGTCGAACTGGTTGGCGCAGGCACCATTGCTTGGGTTGATCCGCACCCGCTCCGGCCGCAGCGACAGGGTGGTCTTGGCACCGACATTGCTGATGCTCACAGGCAAGGCCCGAATTTCGCCGGCATCCCCGATCTTCACCCGGCAATCGCCGCCATTCAGCTCCATGACAACGCCGCTCAGCCGGTTGTTCTCGCCGATGAACTGGGCGACGAAGGAGTTCTGCGGTTGCTCGTAGAGGTCGGCCGGGCTCGCCAACTGCTGGATCGCGCCGTCATTGAAGACGGCGACCCGGTCGGACATGGTGAGGGCCTCGCCCTGGTCATGAGTCACGTAGACAACAGTAACGCCCAGACTCTGGTGGATGTGCTTGATCTCGAGCTGCATGTGCTCGCGCAGCTGCTTGTCGAGCGCGCCCAAGGGCTCGTCCATCAGTACGAGCTGGGGATCGAACACGAGGGCGCGGGCCAGCGCTACGCGCTGCTGCTGACCGCCTGAAAGCTGCGCGGGCCGGCGCTTGCGCATCTGGCTCAACTGCACCATCGCGAGCGCGCGCTCGATCTTCGCGTCGATTTCCCCCTTGGGAAGCCTGCGCACCGCGAGCGGGAAGGCGAGGTTCTCCTCCACCGTCATGTGCGGGAAGAGGGCATAGTTCTGGAACACCATGCCGATGTTGCGCTTGTGCGGCGCGAGGTTGTTGATCTCCTTGCCGTCGAGCTCGATACGCCCGTGAGTCGGCACTTCGAAGCCGGCGAGCATCATGAGCGTCGTGGTCTTGCCGGAGCCGGACGGGCCGAGGAGGGTCAGGAATTCGCCCCGCCGAATGGCGAGGTTGAGGTCCTTAACAACCAGCGTCTCGCCGTCATAGGATTTCTGAACGTCAATAAAATTGACGAACGCGCTGCCGCTCGTGCTCATGCGCTCTCGGCCAACCCCTTCCCTGTCTGCCGGCATATTCAGGCGATCGACGGAGCGTTTGGTCGCTCTCGCCTCGACGAAGCCGGGCTTTTTGTAGGACCCCAATTCAGCCCTCAAGTCAATGCGGAAATTGCCTTGAGCGCCTCTTCTGGCAAGAAGCATGCCGTGTCTGACCAATTGGTTAGTCGGCTTGGTCTCAGCGTTTTGTGCGCATCGCGCGACGCGCGGCGTGTGCAATGGGAATATGATGATCATAGCCAGACCGGTCTCCGTCGACTGCGCGCCCAAAATAGCGGCAAGTCCCGCTGCGCAAACGATCAACGCTCCAGTGCAGCGCCAGCACTTTCTGCGCTGGTGCACGGACGAGTTTGGGGTGCGCTAGAACAAACGGCCTAAGTCAGAAGCAGCGCGACACCGTAACCCCTTGCGGTAGATAACAATTTCTAATTATTCGGGCTGAGAGATAACGGTGCGATATGGGGTTCCTCGTGCGGCACGTGGATCTCGATTTGCTGCGTACATTCCAAGCGGTGGTGGAGACCGGAAGCTTCGCCAGCGCCGCGGAGCAATTGGGCTGCACGCAACCTGCCGTCAGCCTCCAAGTGAAGCGGCTGGAAACGCTGTTCGGCCAGACACTGGTCGAACGGGCGCGCCCGGCCCGTGCCACTGAACGGGGCCAGACCGTGCTCGGCTATGCACGACGCATGCTGCGACTCAACGACGAACTGCTCAGCCGCTTCGACGACGGGCGCGAAGGCATCGTGCTGCGGGTCGGAATTCCCAACGACTTCTCGGTGGCGATGCTGCCGGCGGCGCTCAGCCGCTTCGCCGCCAGCGAGCCGGGTATCATTCTCGACCTGCAGTCCGACCTCAGCGCCTCGCTATTGGAGGGCCTGCGGAGCGGTCAATACGACCTGGTGGTCGCGATGACGACGGAGCGGATCAGCGACCTCGCCGTAAAGACCTGGAGCGAGCGGCTGGTCTGGATCGCAGCGCCGGAGGTGAAGCCGGCGCCGGAACGGCCCCTGCCGCTGATCTGCTACTCCGAGGGGTGCATCTATCGCGCGCGCATGCTGAAGCGGCTGGCGGAGGAAGGGATCAGCTGGCGCATCGCCATGACGACGTCGTCCTTCACAAGCATCATCGCGGCGGTCGAATCCGGTCTCGGCGCATCCGCGTTCGCGGAGAGCACGGCGCCGGAGCAACTGGTGGTGGAGCGCCGCAAGCCGTGGCCGGATCTCGGCACCGTCAGCGTCGGCCTCTATCGCCATCCCGACAGCATCAACGGCGCCGGACAGAGGCTCGCAGACTACCTGCTCGACAGCCTCGACGTGCAAGACCGCAAGAGGCAGCGGCGCGGCGATTGACGGGTCTCCGCTTTTCGTGTCCTCCGAGCATTGGGATTTAGGTCAGCTTGGCATGATGTGACGCCGTGAAGTAAGTTCGGCCGTCGATCACGCAGTGGGATTGCCTAGTTGCCGAAGCTTGCTGAACGGTCTGCAGAAGCGCTTGAGCGCTCGACGCCCGATCCGGATCAAAGTTCGCACCGGGCCACTCCGAATTGCGACACCGTCGCGCAAAACGCGGCTTCGGAAGCCTTTGTGAGCGGAGCGGCGAGGGCGGTGTCGAACGAGCTCACCGACTTGCTGCCGCTCCGGATCGAAGCAGCCGTCCAGTTGGATCAGACGCTACGCCTGAAAGGCCTGCTGGAAGCGGAACGCGCGTCACCGGTCGCGCGTATTCTCGAAACCATAGGAAACTATTTTTCTGCGCTTCACGGCCGTACGAAGCGCGCGAAGCGGTCAAGGATTCGCAAGCCCAATGCGGAAGCTGAGCGGTGCGCTGCCGTACTCTTGAAGTCCGAGTTGTTTGATTCCGAATACTACTTGCGGCGCAATCCGGACGTCGCAGAGGCGGGGGTCGATCCTGTCCTACACTATGTGCTCTACGGCGCATCGGAAATGCGCGACCCAGGGCCGTGGTTCTCAACGCGCTGGTATGTCTGGCGTTACCCGGACGTACGGGAAAGCGGTCTCAACCCGCTCTACCACTTCATCATGCGCGGTTATTCCGAAGGTCGCCTGGCCGGCCCGCGAAACGCCGCAGAGCGCGCCGCCATGAACCGGGAGATGAATCTCGGCATCAACAGTCCGACCGTCGTTCACATGGCAGCCGCTCAAGGCGACAGCGGGCTGGAACAGAGTCCAATGCAGCCGGCATCGCAGAGATGCAGCCCAGGGCGTCGGCTCGTCGTCTATACGGCACTGTTTGAAGATTATGACGATCTATTCACGCCGTCCCAGGAGCAGGCGGAGCTCTGTGACTTCGTGGTTTTCACCGACCGGCCCGACGTTCCGGCGCCATGGCAGCGCGGTACCATCTGCTATGCTACGCCCAATCACTTCAAGCGGAACCGGTTCTACAAGCTGCTGCCGCATCGGCTGTTTCCAAACTATGAATGGAGCTTATATCTCGATGGAAACGTCGACATCCGGATGAATCCGGTCGAGTTCCTAGAGCGATATTGTCGCCTGGGATCGGATTTCTTCGTGTTCCGCCATCCCCGGCGCACGAGCATTCTGGAGGAACTCGCGGCTTGCATCGAGATGAAGAAGGACGATGCCGAACTGATGGTGCGGCAAGTGGCGCAGTATTTCGAGCACGGCTTCCGCCACACGTTTGTTCTGACCGAAAACAATGTCCTGCTGCGTCGGCATAATGATCCGGCCCTGGCAGCGCTGAGCGAGGCATGGTGGGAAGAAGTCAGGTCCAAGTCGCAGCGCGACCAGCTGTCGCTCTCCTACGTGGTCGAAAAGCAACGCTACGAGCGCATCGCTTTATTTGACGAGGGGCACATGGTCGCGCGCCGTTATCCCGGCCTCCGGCTGCGAGAGCACCGCGCACGGTCCTCCTATGTCCGCGGACCGCTTGATGATGCATTCGTCTAAACCGTTGAGCTTCGTTTGCGGACGTTTCTATTGGACCTCCGGCAGTACCTACCTTCGTGCATTCCAATTGGCCGAGCTGGCATCCCGGCGGCTGGCTTCGGCGCGGGTGCGCGATCTTCAGGAACTGGACGAGGATCTGCGCGACGAAGTCCTGGTGTTCAACAAGTCGTGTCTGCAACCCGAATATTTGGGAAACGTGCTGGAGCGGCTGCCGGCGCTTCAGCAGCGCGCACGATGTCTCGCAGATCCTGTTGATGGGTTGCTTCCGGACGAGATCCTGGGCCGATTCGATGGCGTTCTCGCGGCATCGTGCGGACAGGCGGAGTATTTGGCCTCGCGTCTCCGCAACCCGGTGTATCTGATTCACCATCATGTCGATCTTCGGCTGACAGTGCCCGCAAAGGAGCTTTCCGGCGCGCGAACCGCCTATTTCGGGGAACTATCGAACACCTGGCATGTCGAATCGCTGAATGACCTCGTGGATTTCTTCTCCATCGACACCACAAACTGCTTTGACACTGGTTGGGCCGGGCATTTGCCGTACTACAATGTGCACTATTGCCTGAGGCGAACCCGGCCGGCCGACGGATTCAAGCCGGCAACCAAGCTGTTTCTGGCCGCATCGCTCGAAGCGCCAGTCGTAGTCGAAAGAACGAATGACGAAGCCCGCCGGCTGCTGCCGCCCGATTATCCCTACTTCACCGGATCGGCAGATCTCACCGAGGTACGCGGAGTCTTGCAACGCGTGGCCCAGACCTTCGGAAAGGATGAGTGGTTGTATGCGAAGGAGTCGATGTCGGCGATCGACTGCTACCGGGAGGATCGCATCCTGGATTCAATAGAGGAGATGATGCGGGAATTGGGTTAGCGCGCCGTGTTGGAGATCCGGCGGAACGAATGGCTCACACGTCTCTTCCCGATGGCGCAACGATTCGGCGCAGCCGTTCGATTTCCAGTTTCACTGCCGGTGCGAGGGGCAACGCATCGAGCAGCTCCACCTCGCCCGCTCCGTAGCGGTCGAACGCATTAAAAGAGTAGGTTTCGGTTAGGGACGCGATATCACCGCGCAGGCGCTTGCAGACGAATTCCTCCCAGGAGCGGTTGAAATAGTGATTGATGCGCGCGATCGATGGTGCGGTCCGCGGGCGGTTGAGATCAAGAGGCACGCCCTGAATGTCCCTGACACGACCTCGTATTGCCTTTGGAACGTGAATCCCCATTTTCCGCACGTCACGCAGGCGCACCATCGATTTGACTAGGCGGTGAAAGGTCGGCGCGGCCTTGGTGAAGCGTTCAATCACCAATCCTGTTCCACGGTTCCGCTGGCCGCCGGAGCCGAAAATTCTCCAGGGAATGCCAATCGCGCTGATATCCGGATCGGTGGGCAGCAGGTCGTTGAGGGTAAGGCCCGGATCCAGCACTAGGAACTCATCGAGGTCCGCGAACAGGCACCACTCGACATGGGTCCGCAGGCGCCGGATCGCGTTATGATACGCGCGATGCTGTCTGTCCTGGCGATCCTTCCAATAGACAGCATTGATGATTCCAGACTCGGCCAACGGGCCAAGGATGCGAGCTGTGCCGTCATTGCTCTGGTTGTCATAGATCGTGATCTGTTCAAAGCCGAGGGCGCGGTAGTGGGCGATCCACTGCAGCAGATAGGGCGCTTCGTTGCGCACGATCGCTATCAGGCCGAACTTGGCGGGGCGGGGGCGGAATCGATAGAGCCGTCTGTTCGCTTTGCGGCAGCTGGCTGTTGGTACCAACTGAGCTGCGTCAGTGGCCTTCCGGCCTAGGATCCAGCCAACGATCGGCCCGCCGCCAGTTGTTGCCGAACTCGCACCTGGAAAAAGCCGCACAAGAGCCTTGGGCGCAATTCTGCGCCAGCCGGTCAATGATTGCGACGCAACGTCAAGACAGCAGGTTGTGTGGACGAAAAGTCCGCCTGGCTTCAGCACGCGCAGGGTCTCGCGCGCGGCATCCAACAAGTTGTCGCAGCGATGTAGTGCGCGATCTGTCACCACGAAGTCGTACTCGTCGCTGAGCAGGGCGAGGTTCTCGAGCGTGAAGTCCGGATAGTCAAGGATCAGGAGCCTGGTCTTGATCAGGCCCAGCGTGCGCGCCAGCCAGACCGAGTCCGCCATCACGATCGCTGTCTTGTCGATGGAATCCTCGGCCGAGAGACGACCACCAAGGTCGCGCTGGATCGCCGAACGGATGAACTGGAATTCGGGCCGCAGCTCGAATGCGAGGCGCTGTGCCAAGCGCGCCCGCAGCCTGCTCCATCGGATCAATGCGCATTCCCCTAGACGCCCGGCTACACGATCGTTTCGCTTGCCGCCGATACCTGACAAACCCTACACCCGGTGCGGACCCATGTCCCACGGCCGGTGACCGGGTCATATAGCATATTTTCTGGGCTTGCCAGCGGACCTGGGCGCCCGGCACGGCTGGGGATCTAGACGGCGGCCGGCAACGACTGTTCGCGCCAGCAGGAGTGGAGCGCGTCCACCAGGCTGTCGATCATCGCATCATCGTGGAGCGGCGATGGCGTGAAGCGCAGGCGTTCGGTGCCCCTCGCGACCGTCGGGTAGTTGATCGGTTGAGCGTAGTGGCCATGCGCGCGCAGCAGGCGGTCGCTGATCGCCTTGCATTTCGCTGGATCGCCGACCCTCACCGGCACGATGTGGCTGTCGTTCGGCATCACCGGCAGGCCGGCGTCCGTCAGCCGCGCCTTCAATGCAAGCGCCCGCCCCTGATGGCGCGCGCGCAGGTCCTGCGCGCCGCGGATCACGGCAAGGCTGGCGCGCACACCCGCGACGATGGCAGGCGGCAGCGAGGTGGTGAAGATGAAGCCTGGCGCATAGGAACGCACGAAATCGACCAGCGCCGCCGAACCCGCGATGTAGCCGCCGATCAGCCCGAAGGCCTTGGCGAAGGTGCCCTCGATCACGTCGATACGCCGGGTGACCCGATCGCGCTCGGCAATGCCGGCACCAGTTGCGCCATACATGCCGACCGCATGAACCTCGTCGAGATAGGTCAGTGCGCCAAACTCCGCGGCGACGTCGCAGATTGAGCTGATCGGCGCGATGTCGCCATCCATGGAATAGACTGATTCGAAGGCGACAATCTTCGGCCGCTTGCGGTCCGCCGCAGCCATTAACTCACGCAGATGCGCCACGTCGCTATGCCGGAAGATGTGATACTCGGTACGGCTGTTGCGGATGCCAGCGATCATCGAAGCGTGATTGTGCGCATCGGAATAGACGATGGCGTATGGCAGCTGGCGTGCGAGCACGCCGAGGGTCGCTTCGTTCGAAACGTAACCCGAAGTGAACAACAACGCCGCTTCCTTGCCGTGCCAGGCGGCGAGTTCGCGCTCCAGCAGCACGTGGCCGTGCGTCGTGCCGGAGATGTTGCGGGTGCCCCCTGCGCCTGCGCCCTGGCCGGCAATCGCGGCCTGCATGGCGGCGATCACATCCGGATGCTGGCCGAGGCCGAGATAGTCATTGGAACACCAGATGGTGACTTCGCGCGCGGGGCCGTCCGGCTGCTCGCGCCACTGCGCACGCGGATAACGGCCCGCCTGGCGCTCCAGGTCGGCGAATATGCGATAGCGGCCTTCTGCCTTGAGATCGCCGAGGCGATCACGGAAAAACTGCTCGAAATCCATCGACACTCTGGAAATCCCGCCCCGGAATTCGTCCGGGCGATTTTCATCCAATCAGATTGACGGACTATGAAGGGCTTTTGCAGCTGTGGCTATGCGTTCTTTGGGCGCATCTGACGCTCGACTTCCGCGAACGGCATGGCCTCAGCTGCGAAGGAAAAGGTCCCATTCTCGCGGATTTCCCGGGCCGCCCGCATCAGCGCACCGAGGGCTGCCCGCGCCAGCGCGGAGCCGAGGCTGATCCGCTTCACGCCCGCCTCGGCCAACTCTGCTACCGAGAAACGGCCGCCGACCAGTCCCATGACGACATTGACTGGCCTCGAAACGCTGGAACAGACGGTGCGAATCTGATCCAGCTGAGTGAGGCCGGGCGCGTAGAGCACATCCGCGCCGGCGTTTTCGAAGGCCTGCAGCCGCCGGATCGTGTCGTCGAGGTCGGGCCGTCCGTGCAGGAAATTCTCCGCCCGCGCCGTCAACACGAAGGGAATGGGCAGTGCGCGCGCAGCCTCAACCGCAGCCGCCACGCGCTCGACAGCATGGCCGAAATCGTAGATCGGATGCTTGGGATCGCCGCTCGCGTCTTCGATCGACCCGCCGGCCAACCCGACGGCGGATGCGGCACGGATGGTCTCGGCGCAGGCTTCCGGCGCATCGCCAAAGCCGTTCTCCAGATCGGCGGAGACCGGCAGGTCGGTCGCATCCACGATGGCGCGCGCATTGGCCAGCGTTTCGGCGAGGCCGATCCCGCCGCCATCGCGTCGGCCGAGAGCGAAAGCGTGCCCCGCGCTGGTGGTCGCCAGCGCTTCGAAGCCAAGTGTGCTCAGCAGCAGCGCGGAGCCCGCGTCCCATGGGTTCGGTATCACGAAGGCGCCGTGACGGGCGTGCAGGGCGCGGAAGGCGAGCGCTTTCTCAGCCTGGGTGGGCATGGGTCGATCTCCTCACGCAAGGATTCCTTTTCCGCGAGACGCGGGTCCGCCCTCAATCTAGCAAGGAGCAGCTGCCATTATCTGGCAACATCGACTTGGCGTTTATGCCGCCGCGCTCAGATGCCCTTCGCGCTTCAGCCAAGCTTGCGTGTCGTCGAGCGCCTTGGCGAAGCGGTCGAACATGCTGTCGATCTCCTGCTCGGTCGCCACCATTGGCGGGCAGAAAGCGAGCGAATCGGCGACCGGCCGCACAATGAGCCCGTGATCGTGCGCCATCCGCACTAGGTTGGCGCCGACCAGCAGCGAGGGCTCGAAGCTCTGCCTCGTCATCTTGTCCTTCACCAGCTCGATCGCGCCGACCAGGCCGACGCCGCGGCATTCGCCGACCAGCGGGTGACCGGCGAAGGAGTGCAGCCGCTTCAGGAAATGCGGCGCCAGCTCGCGCACGCGGTCGACGATCTTCTGTTCCTCGTAGATCTTCAGCACTTCAACCGCGCAGGCAGCCGAGGCGGGATGGCCGGAATAGGTGATGCCGTGCGCGAAGGCCACGTTCTTGCTGCTGTTGTCGCGCAGCGCCTCGTAGACGCGCTGGTTCATCATGATCGCGGCGATCGGCATGAAGCCCGCGGAAAGCTGCTTCGCCATGGTCATGATGTCCGGCTTCATGCCGAAGGTCTGCGAACCCCAGAAACTGCCGGTGCGGCCAAAGCCGCAAATGACTTCATCGGCCACCAGCAGGATGTCGTACTTCCTCAGCACTGCCTGGATCTTCTCGAAATAGGTCCGCGGCGGCACGATGACGCCGCCGGCGCCCATCACCGGCTCGGCGAACATCGCGGCGATGGTATCGGGCCCTTCCGCCAGGATCAGCCGGTCCAGGCTCTCGGCGCAGCGGGTCGCGAACTGTTCTTCGGTCTCGCCTGCCTGGCCGAACCGGTAGTAATGGGGGCAGTCGGTATGGAGGATGCCGGCGATCGGCAGGTCGAAATCCTTGTGGATTGCCGGCAGACCCGTGAGCGATCCTGCCGCCACGGTTACGCCGTGATAGGCCTTGACGCGCGAGATGATCTTCTTCTTCTGCGGCCGGCCAAGGCCGTTGTTCATGTAGCGCACCATCTTGATGACGGTGTCGTTGGCCTCAGACCCCGAGTTGCAGAAATAGGCCTTGGACATCGGAACGGGCGCGAGGCTCACCAGTTTCTCGGCGAGCTCGATCGTGACCGAAGCGGCCTTCTGGGTGAAAGTGTGGTAGAAAGGCAGAGTCTGCATCTGCTTGGCGACCGCCTGCGTCAGGCGCGGCACTTCGCCGAAACCGAGGGAGCAGCACCACAGGCCCGCCAGCCCGTCCATGTATTCCTTGCCGTCTTCGTCATAGATGTAGACGCCCTTGCCGCGCATCACGGGAAAGCCGCCTTCTTTCTCGTTCTTCAGGGCATTGGTGTAGCCGTGGAAATGGAACGCGGCATCCTTTGCCGCCAGTGAATTCGGTCTCGGGCTCATGGGTCTCGCATCCTCAGATATGGCAAAGGCCAGCAACAAGGCTGGCCAATGACGATTCAGGCGCTAATATCCACGCCGCCGACAGGGAAGTCAAAGGCGGCATTGTATCGATCAACCCTCCATCAGCACGGCGAAGAATGACGAGAGCAGAAACGGTTACGAAGGACATTGTCGCCGCGGGCGGCTGGAGCTTTCGCTTCGCCCAGCGATTTGACGTTGGGCGGGTCACGGAGTTCATCAACCACACGTATCACGGCGAGGAAGCATCGCGTGGCTGGACTCCGGAGACCCATCTGCATGCCGGCCCGCGAACGAGCGTCAGCGATGTGGAAGCGTACGTTCGCGATCCGAACAGCCGGTTCCTGTTGTGCGAGGGGCCGCAAGGCCTAATCGGCTGCGCCCTGATCCAGAATCAGGACGGCGAGGGCTATCTCAGCATGTTTGCCGTCGACACACGCTCGCAGGGCGGGGGCTGGGGCAAGGCAATTCTGGCGGAGGCGGAACGATGTGTGGCCACTCTTTGGAACTGCCGAGCGCTGGCGATGAGCGTCATCAGCCTGCAGGCCGCCTTGATCGCCTACTATGAGCGTCGCGGATATCGACGCACGGGAGCGCGTGCGCCATTCCCATTTGACCAGGCGCCAGGAGCGCTGCGCCGCGACTACGATCTGGTCGTCATGCGAAAAGTTCTCTAGGCGTCGTGGGGCACGCTCGTTGGTGTGCGTCGGATTACTTGATGCAGTGAGGCGATTTCAGCATCGACAAGCGCCGGCGGGCTAGACCGCAATCTCCAGAGAACAGATGAGGCCGCTTGGATCATACTCCAGGCTGACCTTGCCGCCGCCGCCTTGCAGCGCGCGTTCGATCAGGAAAGATCCGAATCCTTTGCGTTCGGGCGGCATGACCAGCGGGCCGCCGGTCTCGCGCCAGGTCAACCGAGCGATTTGCGAATCCTCATCGCCCCCGAGCTCCCAGGTTAGGCTCACAAGGCCGGTGCTGTTGGATAGCGATCCGTATTTGACGGCATTGGTGGCAAGCTCGTGCAGCGTCATGGTGAGGAGCGAGGCGCGCTGCGCGTCGACCCACACGCTATCTGGCCCCTTGGTCACGAACCGCGCGCTGTGCTTGGCTTCGAAAGGCTTCAGGGCGCGCGCCACGACATCATGCAATGCGGCACGGTTCAGCCGTTCGAGGGTCAGCAGGTCCTGGGCGTTCGCCAGTGCCAGCAACCGTGCGATGAACGCCTCTCGTTCCTCTGCAGGCGTTCCCTTCAGCGTCTGGCGCGCGATCGCTTGAACAGTCGCCAGCGTGTTCTTGATGCGGTGCTTGATCTCACCCACCAGCAATTTCTGCTGCTGCTCGGCACGTTTGCGCTCGGTGATGTCGCGCGCAATCTTCGATGCGCCAATGATCTTGCCCGTCCCGTCCTTGATCGGCGAGACGCTGAGGGAGATATCGATCGGGCTGCCGTCTTTCCGCCGGCGCACCGTGTCGTAGTGTTCGATGCGCTCGCCGCGACGGATACGCGCGAGGATCCCCGGTTCTTCGTCAACACGATCGGGCGGGATCAGGATCGTGACCGGACGGCCGATCACCTCCCGCGCGGTATAGCCGAATACGCGCTCGGCGCCGCTGTTCCAGGTGGTGATTATCCCGTCCAGGTCCTTGCTGATGATCGCATCATCGGAATTCTCGATGATAGCGGCGAACCGTTGGGATTTCTGCTCGGCAAGACCGCGCTGAAACACCTGTACCTGTGCGTCCCGCAACAGCTTTGCGTTGTCGATGGCGATTGCTGCATGGGCCGCGATTCCGGTGGCGATATCCTCCAACTCCGTGGTGAAGACGCCGGGCGCATCGTGACCGAAGAACAATCCGCCATGCACTGTGCCGGTTTTGGACACGACCGGCACTGCAAGATAGCTGACGACCGGCAAATGGCCCTTCGGCATGCCGAAATGCGGTGCGCTCAAGCCGTAGCGCGGGTCGTTGCGGACGTCTTCGCAACGCACCGGGCCGAGGCCACGGAATGTGGGCTCGAACAAGGCGGTGATGCGCGGCAATGCGAATCCGGCGAAAGCCTCTCGCGGTGCGCCCGACAGCGCATAGAGCATGTAGGCTTCCGAGTCCTCATTGACTATGTTGTAGAAGAAGGTGCCGAACTTCGCGCCGGTGACTTCGGTCGCGATATCGGTTACCGATTGCACGAGACGTTCCAGGTCAAGATCGCTCGAAATTGTCCGCGCGACGCGGTTGAGGATCTTCAAACGTTGCCTCTCGATCCGCAATGCGCGCTCCGCGGCTTTCATGGGCGACACATCAAGGATGCTGACGAGTGCGCGCTCGCACCGGCCACCGCCGAAGGCGATCGTGAAGGTCACGTCGAGATGCCGGCCACTCAGCGTGCGCAATATCGTCTCGCTCTCGAACCGTCTCTTGCCCTCGGCCAGCGCGACCAACTCCTCTATGAAGACGGTCTGCGTAGCAGGGACGAAAATCTGGTTCAGTGACTTGAGCAGGTCCTCTTTGCGCGTCGCCTCGAATAGTTCGAGCGTGTAGTCGTTGATGTCGATGATGCGCACGCGCTCGATGGCCAGCGCCAGAGCGCCGGGATCGGACGTGAAGTGGCTGCGCAGGTCCTCGACACCTTGGCGCCGCAGATCTTCCAGCATATCAAGGACGGCGGAAAAATCCTCTTCCCACAACGACACATGCGCGCCTTCGAAGATGTGCCGGTAGCGCTCCTCGCTTTCGCTCAAACGATCTTCGGCCGCCGCTGCGAGCAGGGCAGGGTCGAGCTCTTGATTTTCTGTTGCTTTCAACCCCTCTGACCGGCCACCCATCCAGGCCTCCGAGCGCGTGCCCGCACAACACGCAACGATAGACTGCGGTTCCCGCGCGTCAATCCAATCGAGGCTAAGATTCCTGCGATCGCTTGAAATTGCGCATTAGCCCTAGTGACAACAAGGTCGAACTGTCAGCCACCTCGCAGCACTGCTAACGATGCATCTGCAGCCGCCTCGCCGCTCAAGTGTGCGCCATGGACATCGCCCATGTAGCATTCGTGGATTGCTTCTCCGGCAAAGAACAGGCGGTTCTCGATCGGCCGTCCAAGCTCCGCCCGCGCCGAATGGCGGCCAGGCTTGGCAGCGGCATAGCAGCCGGCGATCCATGGATCGTGATCCCAGTCGGCGAAGATGATGCGATCCGTCACGCAAGCCTTCACGTCATTGCCGAAGATCGCGGCAAGCTGCGCCAGTGCGTAATCCGCCGTCGCGCGCGCGCCTTCGGCTGCAAGCTCTTTGGCAAACGGTCCGTTGAGCATTGTGGTTACGATATTGTGGCCGCCTTCGCGCACCACGAACTCGACCGACTGGTCGGGACCGAGGTCTGGCATCAGCATCACGGTGTCGAGATCGCCGAACGGATTGTGCGTAAAGCCGAGCGCGACCTTGTTGCAGTTGCCGAGCGGAAGATCGGCAATGGCCTGCCGCTTCCAATCGGGCAGTGACGGATTGAAACGGATGACGTCGTTCGCCAGCACGCCGGTCGAGACCGTGATGATCGCCGCACGCGCTTCGATGGCGCCGCGCTGCGTCTCGACCGACACGCCGTTCTTGCCGCCCCAGGCGATGCGCGTCGCGGGTGTCTGCAACTCGACCGGGATATCTTTGGCGTGCCGCGCGATCAGTGTGCCAAAGCCGTCCAGCACCGGCCAATCGTCGCCATCCCAGACATAGTGCGCGAAGTCGATCGCCGAAGCTTGCGCGGACGTTACGCCTTGCTTGGCAACGAAATTGGCTTCGAAGAAGTCATGCCACTTGCCGTGGACCGGGAAAAGCTCGGATACGGCGCAATCATGATCGCTGTTGCCAATGCCGGTGATCTTGGCAAAGCAGTGCTCCACGTATTCGAAGCAAGCGTCGTGTTCCGTGCCAGCGAGAATGGCCCCGTCATGTGCGACGCGAAAATCCTCGGCGCCATGTTTCACGTGGAACAAATAGCGATCCACCAACGGAGTCAGCGGGTTGAGCGCAGGCGAGTGCAGCCAGTGGCCGCCGAGGTCGACCGGCGCACCCAGCGTCACGCCATCGGTGACGACGCGCCCACCGATATGCGCCTTCGCCTCGAGCAGGCGGAAAGAAGCGCCTCTCTCCATCAAGCGCCGCGCGGCGGCCAGGCCTGCAGCGCCGGCGCCGATGATCACGATGTCCAACATGAGTCTCTCCCAAAGGCGTGACACGCTGCCGATGCCGGCCCTTCTTGTCACGCGACTTGTCCCAAGGAACGCAAACCGCCATTCTCAGTGAAGCGCACGCCTCGCTTGAGATGATCGCTGCGCGGGAGATCAGGAGATGGACCAGTACAAGGAAGCAGCCTTTCGCTGGGTGGAGCGGCATCTTGGCGAGCTGTCGGATTGGAATCAAGTCATCTGGCACTACGGCGAGACGGCCTTGCGCGAATACAAGTCCGCTGCCTGGTATGTCGCACGCCTGAAACAGGAGGGATTCGAGGTCGAGGCTGGCACCGGCGGCATGCCGACGGCGTTCCGCGCCACTTGGTCGAACGGGGATGGCCCGCGCATCGCGGCCTACGCAGAATACGATGCCGTGCCGGGCAATTGCCAAGCGGCCGCGACCAGGAAAATGCCGCGCGCGGGACTGTCGCCGCATGCCGGCGGTCACACCGACCCACATTCCGCGCTCGGCATCTCGTCGCTCGGCGGGGCGCTGGCCGCGAAAGCGGCGATGAGCGAACTGGGGCTCAAAGGCACGATCGTATTCTTCGGAGAGCCGGCAGAGAAGTTGCGCCTGTCGAAGCCGGTGCACGCGGCGAAAGGCTTTTACGAGAAACTCGATGCTGCGATCAGCTTCCATCCCACGTACATGTTGCCGCTGGTCAACACCGCACGCTGGGATACCCATTGCGGTGTCGGCTACGCCTGCATCTACACGTTCGAGTGCGGCGAGCCGGAGAGCTGGCTGAGCGATCCCAACTCGCCGATCCCGGCCAGTCACGTTGCGGCCCGGGCGCCGGGCGCGACCGACGCCCTGTTCCATATGTTCTCGCTCACCAAACAGACGCAATCCAACATGCTGCCGTTCACGCAGGGCTGGTCGCTGAGCGAGGCGATTCTGACCGCGGGGCAGGCGACCGCCGACAACCTGCCGGCGCAGATCGCAGAGATCCAGTATCTCTGGCGCACGCCGACCATCGACATGGCGGAACAGGTGGCGCACGTGCTCGACAACAATGCGGCGGCGGCGGCGAAGGCTGCGCATTGCTCATGGCGGCGCACCTGGGTCACCAAGTCGCGGCCGGGTCTGCCCAACCATCCGCTGGCGGAAGCGACCTATCGCAACATCGTGCTGGCGGGAGCGCCGAGATGGGGCGAAGAGGCGATCCGTCTTGCGCAGGAGATTCAGAAGGAACTGGGCTTGGCGCCGATGGAGAGGCCGTATCTCGAGGCGTGCGAGACGACGATCCCGCCCATGGAGGCGGAAATGAAACTGCGCCAGGATCTGCCGCCGTCGCAGCTCAATTCGACCTCGGACGACTACACGGAGTTCTGCTGGCATTGTCCGACGGTGCGTTTCTACATCGCGCGCCCGATGCTGAAGGCGCCGAAGGGCTTCTCCTATCCGGCGTGGGCGATGAATGCGCTGGGCGGCTTGAGGCCTTGCATCGATCCGATGATCCGGACGGCCGCCAAGACCATTGGCGCGACGATCACCGATCTCATGTCCAGCGCCGAACTGCTGCGCAACGCACAGGGCGAATGGCGTCACCGCACCGGCGGTGGCGTTGGCGGCAGGGAATGGATTGCGCCGCTGCTGCCCAAGGATTTCCGCGTGCCGCTCGATTTCCGCTGGCCGGAATATGTAACGACGCCGCGCGGCGAGGAATGGTGGATACCGACGAGAGGAGGGGAACGATCATGAGCAGCCAAAGCCAGTACGCGCCGAACTTCGATCTGAGCGGATCGGTCATGCTCATCACGGGACCGGCGCGCGGGCTCGGCCGCGCCAGCACGCTTGCCTGCGCGGCAGCTGGCGCCGACATCGTGCTCGGCCTGCGCGACAAGGCGAACGATGGCGGCCTCGCCGCCGAGGTCGAGAAGATGGGCCGCAAGGTGCTGTCCCTGCAACTCGATGTCACCAAGATGGATCAGATCAAGGACGCGGTTGCCCGCGCGCTCGACCGGTTCGGCCGCATCGACATTCTGCTCAACAATGTCGGCGTCGGGCCGGAGAATTGGGCGGAGAAGGTGACGGAAGAGGATTTCGACTTCACGCTCAATGCCAATCTCAAGGGCACCTTCTTCGTCACCCAGGCCGTCGGCAAGACCATGATCGCGCGCAGGAAGGGCCGCATCATCAACATGAGCTCGCAGGCCGGCAGTGTGGTTCTTCACGGCGAATCGATCTATTGCATGACCAAGGCGGCGATCAATCACCTGACGCGCTGCCTGGCGTCCGAATGGGCGCCGCATGGGATCACGGTCAACAGCATCGCGCCGACCTTCATCTACACTGACGGGACCGCGCCGGCCTTGTCCGATCCGGAATTCAAGCGCAGGACGCTGGCGCAGATCCCCTTGGGGCGCATCGGTGATCCCAAGGATGCGGCGGCGGCGGTTGTGTTTCTCGCCTCGCCGGCAGCCTCGCTCATCACCGGCACCAACCTGCTGGTCGATGGCGGCTGGTCGGTGCAGGACATGCGGTCGATGATGTAAGACTAGGCGGCCGCAGGTGTACCCTCGACGGCACGGCGTAACGCCGCCCGGGCCAGCAATCTCGTCGAATCGAGCGTCGGCAACGGCGAATTGGCGTCATCGATGATCAAGGGAATCTCGGTGCAGGCGAGCACGACCGCGTCGCAACCGTCGCTCTTCATCCTCTGGATGACGCGTTGAAAGCTCGCAATCCCCTCAGGCTTAAACAGCCCGTAGACCAGCTCATCCATGATGATCCGATTGGTGTCGTCGCGCTGGCGGGCGTGGGGCGCACATATAGTCACAGCCGCGCGCCGCGAGCTTCGATGGTAGACCTCGCTGTCGACCAGCCAGCGCGTTCCGGTGAGGCCAGGTGCTGAAGCCGCGCTGCACCGCAACGTCGGCAACGACCTCGGCTATGTGCAGCCACGGCAGCGGCGAGCGCGGCAGCACATGGGGCAGCGCCTGGTGGATGGTGTTGTCGGGGCAGATCAGGAAGCCGGCGCCGATCTTCGCCAGCTTGTCGGCGGAGCGTAGAATCAGCTCGCCCGCCCCTCGACAGTCGCCGCGCTCTAGACGCGCCACATAATACGCGAGGGAAGGGGTGTGCATCGAGACTTCCGGGTGGCCATGCGGACCGAGGAGCTGCGCGCCTTCGATACAAATGGTCCGGTAGCAGAGCGATGCGCCTTCCGCCGAACAGGCGACAATGCCGATATGCTGCGGAGTTTGCATGGCCAAAGCGTCCCGGCTTAGGTGTATTCAGGCAATGTAGGAGCGCCGAGGCACGTCCTCAAGCACCGGCACGCAACTCCCCCGCAAAGTGCCAGGCGAGCGCCGCCAGGATCAGCACGCCGCCGATGAACGTGGCGGTGGGCGGGACCTCGCTGAAAGCAAGCCAGACCCAGAGGGGAGCGAGCGGCGCCTCGATCGCGCCGAGCAGGGCCGCCTGCGCCGACGGGACGCGCCGCGCCCCGATGGTGTAGAGCGCCATGCCGCCGCCTATGGTCAGCGCGCCGAACAAAGCAAGCAGGCCGAGATCGAGCGGCGTGACGTTGGTCGGCGCGCCGAACAGCATGCCCGACGCCATCGCCAGCGCGCCGCCGGCGATCACTGCCTCCAGGATGGGCGTGTCGTGATGACGTCGCACGGTGACGGTGAGGATCGCGGTCAACAGCGTCATCAGGATCGCCGTGGCATCGCCCAACAGATGCCCACCGCCAATCGACGCACGCGCCATGATGACGACGCCAACCAGTGCGGCCGTACTGGCGATCAGGGTGCGGCGCGACGGCCGCTCGCCGATCCACAGCCACGCCAACGCCGCGGTCATGAAGGGCAGCGTGGCATAGAGGATCGCGACATTGGCCACGCTCGTATAGGTGTTGGAGATGACGAAACAGATCATGCCGACGCCGGCGCACAAGACCACGACGATACCGTGCCAGGTCGCCAGATTTCTGAACTGCAGGCCGCCCGGTCCCTGCTGCCACATTGTGAAGGCAAGGATCGCGAGGACGCCAAACAGGCTCCGCCAGCCGAGCAGGGTCCAGGCGTCCAGCGGAATGAGCCGCACAAAGAACCCGCCAGTGCTCCAGAACACGGCGGCCCAGAACACCATGAGATAGCCGGCGCGGCCAGCACGATGAGCCGGCGACCGCGCGAGGCTGCTCATGTCGCCGCTCATTGCGCGCTCTTTGCCAAGGCTGATCTGCGGAGTTCCGCGCCGACGTTCCACAGAATCGCCGCCAGCACCAGGCCACCGCCGATAAAGGTCTCGCGCGCCGGCACTTCGTTGAAGAAGATCCAAACCCAAAGCGGTGACATCGGCACCTCGCTCGCGCTCAGCAAGGCAGCTTGCGCGGAAGGCAGGCGGCGCGCGCCCATGGTGTAGACGCCGAGCCCGCCGCCCTGCGTCACGATGCCGAAGGCCGCGAGCCACACGATGTCGGTGACGCTCGCCGAGAACGGATCGCACAACGGAAAGGCGATGATCGCGACAGCAATTCCCGACAAGGCAGCCGCCTCCAGCATCGGCACCTCCCGATGCCGCCGCATGATGACGGTCATCATCGCCATGGTGCAGGTCATGAACAAAGCGGCCATGTCGCCAAGGATGTGGCCGCCGCCCAGTTCGCTCGAGCCGCCGACGGTGATTACGACGCCGCATGCTGCTACCAGACTTCCTAGCATGGTCCGCCGCTCCGCGCGCTCGCGGAACCACAGCCAGGCCAGTGTCGCGGTGACGAACGGCAACGTGGCGTAGAGCACGGTGACATTGGCGACCGTGGTGTGCTGCAGGGCGAAGATGAAGGCCATCTTGCCGGTGGCCGAGATCATGAAGAGCGCAATGCCCGCGGGCGTGAAGGCACGCCGCCAATCGACCGCGATGGTGCGCTTCTCCATCATAGCCAGCACGGCGATCGACAGGCCGCCGAACACGCCGCGCCAGAACAATACGATCCAGATATCGATCGGCACCGTACGGGCGAAGAAGCCCGACGTGCTCCAGGCCACGGCCGAAGCGAGGACGAGTGCTACGCCGATTGCCCGGCTGCGCTCGGACTCGGCGGTCGCGCCGGAATCGATCGCCGTGCCGCTCATGACGGGACAGTTCCGGTCGGATTGGGAGCCCGCAACTCTGCGCCTATGTTCCACAGGATTGCGCCCAGCACCATGCCGCCGCCGATGAAAGTCTCCGTCGCCGGCACCTCGTCGAAGAAGATCCAGACCCAAAGCGGCGACAGCGGCACTTCGCTGGCGCTGAGCAATGCCGCCTGGGCCGACGGCAGACGCCGCGCGCCGATGGTGTAGATGCCCAGCCCGCCGCCCTGGGTCACGATGCCGAACGCGGCCAGCCATGATATCTGGCCGATGGACAGCGAGAACGGGTCGCCGAGGAACGCGGCTATCACGGCCATCAACAGGCACGCGGTGCCGACCGATTCCAGCATCGGCGTCTCACGATAGCGGCGCATGATGACCGTCATGAACGCAAATGAAACGGTGAGGTAGAGCGCGGCAAGGTCGCCAAGCAGATGGGCCCCGCCACCGATCGCAATCGTTCCGCCGACGGTTATCGCAACACCGGCACCGGCAACCAGGCTGCCGACGATCGTGCGTCGCTCGGCCCGCTCGCGGAACCACAGCCATGCCAGGGTCGCGGTGATGAAAGGCATCGTGGCATAGATCACCGTGACGTTGGCGATAGTGGTGTTCTGCAGGGCGTATACGAATGAAGTCATGCCCGTCGCGTTCAGCAACATCATGAAGATGCCGGCCGGCATGAACGCACGCCGCCAATCGAATGAGAGGCTCTTCCGCTCGATCATCGCCAACGCGACAATCGACAGGCAACCGAACAAGCTGCGCCACGACAGCACCGTCCAGATGTCGACGGGGACAATGCGCGCAAAGAAGCCCGATGTGCTCCAGGCGAACGCGGACAGCAGCACGAAGCCGACGCCGATCGCGGCGCTTCGCTTGGCGCCTGGATCGTGGAGATTGGCTGTGTCGGACCGGTTTGTCATTTGCCTCCCCGCGGGACACCTGCGACCGGTATCGCCGGACCCCGAGTGGCTTACCCCAGCGCGCGATCCAGGGCCGTCAGCAGCCTTTCGACGTCGCGGTCGTCGTTGTAGTGGGCGAGGCCGACTCGCACCACGCCATCCTCGTTGTTCAGCCCGAGTGCCTTGATCAGGCGCGCCGCCCAGAAATCTGCGTTGCCGATAGCGATCTGCTGGGCGTTGAGCTTGGCGACGATGTCGGCGGAAGCGCGACCGGGCACATAGAATGCGATCACCGGGGCGATGCGTCCGTCGCTGCCCGGCTGGCGCCCGACGATGCGCACGCCCGGCCGGGATTTCAGGAACACCTCGACTTTCTGCGCCAGCCGCGCTTCGTGCGCGCCGATCAGGCGATAGACTTGTTGCAGCCGCGCGTGGAACGTATTGGCGGGCGGCAGCTTGTGGTGCGCGTGCAGGCTGTCGAAATAATCGGCGATGCCGACGCAAGCGGCAGCGAACTCGTGGCTGGGGCCGCCCGGCAGGAACTTGTAGGCGACATTGTCGTCGGGGATGAAATAGTGGTTCAGGTTGCGCGCCTGCTTCAGGAGGGCGCGCTTGCCGTAGAGCACCGACTGATGCGGCCCGCAGACCTTGTACAGGCTGAAGACATAGAAATCGCAGTCCAGCGCTTTCACATCGACCGGGAAGTGCGGCGCGTAGGCGGTCCCATCGACGAACGCGAGCGCGCCGGCGGCGTGGATCTTCTGCACCAAGGCCGGCACATCGTGCACGATCGAAGCGACGTTGGAGCAATGGGTGAAGGCAACAAGCCGGGTGCGGGGCGATAGCAGCTCATCCAGCATCTCGTAGCGCAGCGCCCCAGTCTCCCTGTCGACCGGCCATTCGCGGATGACGAGGCCGAATTCCTCCAGCCGCCGCCAGGCACCGATATTGGCCTCGTGATCCTGCTCGGTCACGATGATCTCGTCGCCTGCTTTGAATTGCGGCCGCAGCGCCTGCGCCATGAGATAGACGTGCATGGTGGTCGACGGGCCTAGCACGATCTCGTCGTGATCGGCATTGATGAACTCCGCCATCAAGTGCTTGCCGTGCGTGATGCGCTCGGTCGCGCGGACTGAGGAAGCGAAGTTCCAGTTCGGCTGCACCTGGGTCTCGTTCATGTATTCGCGGGTCCGGTCGATCACCTGACGCGGAACGTAGGTGCCGCCGGCATTCTCCACGAACACCCAGCCGTCGCTGAGCGGCGGGAACTGTTCACGCACAAAGGCGGTGTCGAGGCTTGTCATGTCCTGATCTTCGTGTGTGGTGAGAGGCTAGGCAGACGTCTTCCCGCCGTGGGCAGAGGACCAGGCCTCCGGGTCCTCGAGGAAGGCGCGCACATCCTTGGCCTCCGCAGCGTTTAGATGGCCGAGGTCGCCGGCTGCCTGCAAGACGTCCCACCAGGTGGCGAGACCGATCAGGTTGACGCCCTGCGCCTTCAGGTCCTCCACCGCCTGCGGGAAAATTCCATAGTGGAAGACAACCAGGGCGTGGCCGACCTTGCCGCCCGCCGTGCGGATCGCGTTGATGAAGTTGAGCTTGCTTCCGCCGTCAGTCGCTAGGTCTTCGACCAGGAGCGCGCGGGCGCCCTCGGGCAGCATGCCCTCAATCTGAGCATTGCGGCCGAAGCCCTTCGGCTTCTTTCGGATATAGGCCATGGGGAGGCCGAGCCTGTCGGCGATCCAGGCGGCGTAGGGGATCCCTGCGGTCTCGCCGCCCGCGATCACGTCCAGGCTCTCCACCCCGATTTCGCGCCAGATCGCTTCCACGGCGTGCTGGGTAATGAGCGTCCGCGCACGCGGAAAGCCGATCACCTTTCGGCAATCGACATAGACCGGGCTGGCTCGGCCGGAGGTCAGGATGAAGGGGTCCTTGGGGCGCATCAAAACTGCCCCGATTTCCAGCAGAATACGCGCGACAATGGGGCCGGAGGGACCGGCGGTACCCGGGCTGCTCATGGTGATCCTGTCTCCCAACGGGCGAGGTCCGATGGTTCTAGCGGTTCCGCCAGCGTTCATGCAATTGTTAACCTATCCCTTGCGTCTTGCCGCTAGAATGATTTCGATTTACAAGGGGTTGGAGCTTAATGGCGTCGGCACCGCTCTCTCTCGCGCGGCGCATGTTGTTCGGCAGGAAGGCCAGTTCCGAGGAAGCTAGCCTCGATGGCTTGTTGCCACCCGGCAAGCGCCCTTTCCGCGTGTTGGCGATCGACGGGGGCGGCATCCGCGGCATCCTGCCGGCGATGGTGCTGACCGACCTCGAGCGCCGCACCAACCGGCCGATCATCGATCTGTTCGACATGATCGTCGGCACCTCGACCGGCGGGTTGATCGGCCTGGGTCTCGCTTGCCCGGGCGAAGGCGGCCGGCCGCGCCACACGGCCCGCGACGTGGTCCGCCTCTACGAGGTGGAGGGAAAGCGCGTCTTCTCGCGCTCGGTCTGGCACAAGATCAGGGCGGTCGGGAACCTTGCGGATGAGAAGTATCCGAGCGCGGGCTTGGAAGAGGTCCTGGAGGGCTATTTCGGCGATTGCCGGCTCAAGGACGCCCTCTGCGACGTGGTCGTGCCAGCTTATGAGATCGAGCGGCGCTTCCCGTTCTTCTTCAAGGTCAGCAACGCGCGCGCCAAGCAATATTACGACTACCCGATGAAGCAGGTGATCCGGGCCGCGACCGCCGCGCCGACTTATTTCGAGCCGGCGCGGATCGAAATCGACGGGCCGAATGACTACTATGCCTTGGTCGATGGCGCCTTGTTTGCCTACAACCCCGGCATGTGCGCCTATACCGAAGTGCTCGATCGCTTCCCCGACCACGATTCGATCATCATGGTCTCGCTCGGCACGGGCGAGCTGACCCGCCGTCTGCCCTATGACGAGGTGAAGGGCTGGGGCGCGGCGCGCTGGGCCCAGCCGACTTTTGCCCTGATGTGCGACGGCATCTGCGACGTGGTCGACTATCAACTGCAGCAGCTGCTGCCGCCGACGCCTGACGGAATGCGACAGTATTACCGGTTCCAGGCGCGCCTCGACGTCGGCAACGACGATATGGACGACGCCAGCAGCACGAACATCCGCGTGCTCAAGCTGCTGGCGGCAGACATGCTGCATGCCAACCGTGCGGCTTTGCGGCATTTGTCGGAGCAGCTGCTGCGCTGGGCCCCGCCGAGGCCGGACGCCCCGCCGCCCGACACCGCCGCTGAACCCGTGCCGTCGGGCGATTCGCTCAGCGAAGCGGTCGAAGCCGCGACCGCCGAAGCGATTGGGCGGGACTAGATGGTGCCTTGCCAGTGAGCGAGATTCTCGTCGAGCGCGGGCAGGACAGCCAGCAGGCGACGGTGCGACTAAATCGTCCGGATAAGCGCAACGCCCTGACGCTTGGCATGTGGCGCGAGCTGGCGCAGGCGTTCGGTGCGCTGGAAGCCGATGAACGTCTGCGCTGTATTGTCGTCCGTGGAGCCGGGGGCAATTTCGCGGCCGGTGCCGACCTCGCCGAGTTCCCGGTGCTGCGCGGCAACGCCGAGCAAGCCGAGACCTATGGCCGACAGATGATCAGTGCGCTGACCGCCGTGCGCGACTGCCGTCATCCTACGATCGCCGCGATCGAAGGGTTGTGTGTCGGCGGCGGCCTGGAAATTGCGCTGATGTGCGATCTGCGACTCGGCGCCGCCGATAGCCGGTATGGCATCCCGATCCAGAAGGTCGGCGTCGCCATGCCCTATCCGGAACTCGCAATTTTGACTCAAATGCTGGGTCGGCCGACGATGCTGTCGCTGCTGCTGGAAGGGCAGTTGCACGACGCCGGCTGGGCGGAACGATACGGCTTGGTGACCCGCGTCAGTGCCGACTTGGATGCGGATTTGAGCGCTGCAATCGGGCGTATCCTGGCCGGTTCGCCGGTCTCGCACCGCCACCACAAGCACTTCACGCAGCGGGCCTGCGACCTCCTCCAAACGCTCGACCACGGCGACGTACGGCGCTCCTACGCGGCGGCGGACACGGCGGACTATGGGGAAGGCGTGGCCGCTTTTCTCGAACGGCGCGTGCCCAAGTTCCCTGGCATTTGAAACATCTGGCTTGGACGAAGCAGTGACTCGGGGTTAAACTAATAGGTGGGTCGATGGCTCGTTGCCATCGGAAAGGGACGGTGAAGCGATGAAAGAGCTGCGAGACGGCCTGCGAATGCCTTATCGCGAATTCTGGGTCGCCTATCTGGACGCGCACCGCAATCCAGCGACCAGGGCCATGCACTACATGGCGACCATATCGGGTATCGTTGGAACGGGCTTGGCGATTTGGCTCGAGTTCATGTGGCTCATGGCCGGCGGCATCGGTCTCGGTGTCGTGATGGCTGTCAGCTCCCACCATCTCATTGAGCGCAACCGGCCGTTGATCCGGGTCAACCCGCTTTATGGCGCGGTATCCGACTTGCGGATGTGCTGGCTCGCTTTGACGGGCAAGTTGGCGGCGGAATATGCCCGACTTGGTCTTGGTCAACCCCAGCCCAGGAAGCAGCTCGCCGGCGTGACGACCAACGATGCGGCGACGAGCCTGACGCGCGCGGCCTAGCCACGACGTTTCACGAGGGGCTCAGCCGCGAGGCGTGACGTAGCGGAACGTCCCGTCGCCGCGCGCAATGGCGCGGCCGTCCCGGGTCCTGATCTCTGTGGTGCCATAGGCGACCGTACGACCGCCGCCGATCCGGCGGCCGACCGCGACGAGCACATCGCCCAGCTTCGCCTGACCCAGGAACTGCATCGACAAGGACAACGTGACCGCAGGCAGAATTTTGTCCGGTCCCTGGGCGAATGCCACCGCAATGCCGGCCGCAGTATCGACTAGGGTGGCGAGCGCGCCGCCATGCGGCACGTTGAGCCTGTTCAGGTGCTTGCGCTCGACGGTCAGCTCGAGTTCGCAATAGTCGGTGTCCCGCTTGGTCACGCGGTAGCCGAGAAGATCGGAAAATCCGCTTCGAGGATGTTGCCATTCCGTGTCGTTCATCGATCATCCACCATCATGAGGATATCGGCATGATCGGCATGCCGCCCTTGCCAGCTCAAGGGAAATCCTCAAGACTGCCGTCAGATCCGGGCGGGGACTGAAGGCGGATGATCGACCTCTATACATGGGGCACGCCCAACGGGCACAAGATCCACATCATGCTGGAAGAGACGGGTCTGCCGTACCGCCTCCACAAGGTGAATATCGGCGCCAAGGAACAGTTCAGCGCCGACTATGTGAAGATCAATCCCAACAGCAAGATCCCCGCGATCGTGGATCAGGACGGCCCGGACGGCGGACCGGTCACGATCTTCGAGTCCGGTGCCATCCTGTTCTATCTGGCGGAGAAGACCGGGCGCTTCCTGCCCGCAGCCGACGAACCGCGCGCGCGGGTGTTGGAATGGCTGATGTTCCAGATGGGCAATGTCGGCCCGATGTTCGGGCAGTGCTACCACTTCAAGAGCTCTGCGCCGGAACGCATCCCGTATGCGATCGACCGCTACACGCGCGAAGTCGGGCGGCTTTATGCGGTGATGGACAAGAGGCTGTCGAAGAGCGCGTATCTGGGCAGCGATGAGTTCTCGATCGCGGACATCGCAACCTGGCCTTGGACCAAGAATCCCGCCGCCTATGACCAGGACCCGGAGGATTTCCCCAACGTCAAGACGTGGATCAAGAAGATCGCCGAGCGGCCGACCGTGAAGCGCGCATTGCGCGTGCTGGACAATTGAAGGCGTTGTGATGATCGACGTCTATACTTGGCCTACGCCCAACGGACACAAGGTGCATATCGCGCTGGAGGAGCTCGGGCTGCCCTACACCGTGCATGCGATCGACATCGGTGAGGGCGATCAGTTCAAGCCGGAGTTCCTGAAGATCAGTCCGAACAACCGCATCCCGGCGATCGTCGATCAGGACGGTCCGCATGGCAAGCCGCTGACTCTGTTCGAATCCGGGGCAATTCTCATCTATCTGGCGGAAAAGACCGGCAAGCTGTTGGCGCCCAAGGGCAACGCGCGCTACATCGCGATCACGTGGCTCATGTTTCAGATGGGCAATGTCGGTCCGATGCTGGGCCAGGTCCATCACTTCCGCACCTACGCGCCAGAGAAGATTCCGTATGCGATCGACCGCTACACGAACGAGGCCAAGCGGCTTTACGAGGTGCTCGACCGGCGGCTTGGCGAAGCAGACTATCTGGCCGAGGAATATGGCATCGCGGATATCGCGACCTTCCCATGGCTGCGTTATTGGGAGCGCCAGGGCGTCGCATTGTCGGACTATCCCAATGTGCAGCGCTGGTTCAACGCGATCGAGAAGCGTCCTGCGGTGGAGCGCGGCCTCAAGGTGCTCGCCGATCGCGGCAACAAGCAGCAGCCTTTCACCGACCGCCAACGCGAAATCCTGTTCGGCAAGACCCAGTACGAACGTCGATAGGCCCTCGCAGACAAAAAAAGTCGGCCGATACATGCAACATGCATCGGCCGGGAAGGGGGCTCTTCAGGCAGACGTGCGTGCTATTGCCAGCGCGCCATCAGCGTGTCGACGAAGTCCTCGATGCCGGCTCGCTCGATACCAACATCGCGGAGCAGGCGGTCGTCCACCTTGTCCAGGGCGCGAATGATTTCGCGGCGTCGCCATTGCAGCCAGAACCACGACATCATGCAGGCGACAATGCCGAGAAGATCTTGCTCCCGCGCAGTCGAAAGCGCCCGCCGATCCGGTTGCCGCGAGGTCCGCGGCAGGGCGGTGCAAGCGGTCGTAAGGTCGGTCATGGAAGGCCAGCTTTCTTCAAATCATGTTCAGGCTCTCGATTGATATCTGAGGGCAAGTATCAATGATTTTCAAACGAATCTTGCTTGACGGATTGATGAGCTGGATTTGAAAATACGCTTATGACAAAACCGGTCAATCTGGCGGCTTTGCGCGGCTTCGAGGCGGCCGCCCGGCACCTCAGCTTCACCAGGGCGGCAGCCGAGTTGAGCGTGACGCCGGCGGCGGTCAGCCACGCCATCCGCGAGCTGGAGCTGGATCTGAAGGTTAGGCTGTTCGAGCGGTCGAGCCGCGTGGTGCGGCTGACGCAGGCGGGCGAAACGCTGTCGCGGGCGGTGGCCGAAGGGCTGGGGACGATCGGTCGCGCCGTGCAGCGGCTGCGTGCGGTCGATGCACGGCCGAAGCTAATGGTGACGACATCGCCATCGCTGGCTGCAAAGTGGCTGGTGCCGCGGCTTGACGGATTTCTGGAGCAATATCCCGACGTCGACGTGCGGATCGACGTGTCGCAACGGCTCGCGGACTTCGCGGAGGATGGCGTCGATATCGCGATCCGTTTCGGTACCGGCGACTATCCGGGACTGATCGTGGAGAAGCTGTTCGAGGAAAGCGTGTTCCCGGTCTGCAGCCCTGCCTTGCTCAAGAGCAAACATCCACTGAAGGAGCCGCGAGACCTCAGGCACCATACGCTGGTCCATATCGAATGGGATGCGCAATGGGCGACTTGGCCGAACTGGGCGATGTGGCTACGCGCAGCCGGCGCTCCGGAGGTCGATGCGACGCGCGGGCTGCATCTCAGTCAGACATCGCTCGCGCTGCAGGCGGCGCTCGACGGCCATGGCGTCGCGCTCGGCGATTCCACGTTGGTCGCCGACGATCTCGCAGCGCGACGGCTGGTTCGCCCCTTCAGCATGGCGCTGAAAGGGCCGTCGCAGTTCGCCTATCATCTGGTGCATGCGCCACGTCGCTCCGAGGAGCCGCTGATCAAGGCGTTCCGCAAGTGGATCCTCGACGAAGTGGCGCGTACCGGCGTGCCGGAGAGCGCGGCTGTCAGCGGCAAGCTCGACGCACGCCGGAACGCCAGGCGCCGAAGGCGGAACGCCGCCGGTTGACGGTCATGAATGCTGGCGGAATGCCGCCAGCTCTCTTTTCAGCCAGTCTGCGGCGGGCATGGATTGGGCACCGCACTGCACCAGATAGGGGCGGCCGCTCATCATGCTCTTGGTCGCGGCGAGCGCGATGAAATCGTCCGTGCTGTGAATTTCCAGGCGGTAGTATTCGTACTTCATCCTGATGTGCTCGACGGCCGCCCGCCCGTCATAGCTCACGCCGTTTCGGATGAAGGTGCAGGGAGAAGCGGAGATGGCGTCGAGGAGGTGATTGATCTCCTCGTCCATGGTGAACGCCAGGGCGGACGAGGAGAGGGTGGCAACGGTCGCGAGGGCGAGGAACGCAGATCTCAGATGCGGCCTCATGGCTCCTTCCCGTGCAGCATTTCGTTCGGCTCCAAAACGCAAAGCGACTCACCCGGTTCTATAGTTAACCATAAGTAAATAAGAGGGATTCGCTACGTCTTCGTCTAGCATTTGAGCTAACAACAATCAGCCGGATCGGTGCCGCAATGCGCCGGGCCGGGGAAAAAACTGCGAGTGCTTCGCGATCTTTTGGGGAACATGAGGGGCACGACCATGAACACCCAGCTCCAAGCCGAAATTGCCAATCGCCGGGAACAGCCCCGGCGCACGGTGATCAAGGGTGCCCGGATCGTTTTCAACGACCGGAAGAGCACACTGGATTGTCGGGTCCGCGACCTGACGGAGGACGGTGCACGCCTCGATTTCTCGACGCAGCAATTGCTGCCCCACGAGTTCGAGTTGCATCTGGCTGGCAGCCCGGTGCGCCGTTGCGGCCTGCGGTGGGCGCGCGGCACTTTCGTCGGCGTCTGCTTCTTGCGGGAAGCCGAAGCACCGGCCGCCGCGTAGCAACGACACGCCGCCGTCGGGTTGATCTCAATTGGCCAGCCGCGCCTGGCTCTGCGGTGACCTAACCCTCGGTTCCGTCGAGCGGTTTGACTTTCCGCCAGCCCACCCTTAAGGAGGGGGCGCGCATACGCCGTGGCGCAGGCTGCTCACGGCGGAGAGGTGGCCGAGCGGCTGAAGGCGGCGGTTTGCTAAACCGTTATACGGGCTTAAACCCGTATCGGGGGTTCGAATCCCCCTCTCTCCGCCAATATTTGATTTCAATGACTTAGCCACAATTTGATCTTTTGCACAGTCAAGGGTGCCGGCTCAAACCGTTGCACGTGTGCCGGCATTTGTGCCGACTCATTCTCCAAGTGTTCAAAGCACTGCTGCTATATTTACGAGCATTGTGACAGCGCAGAACCCGCGCTTGAAGAGTCCAAGAGTTGTTTGCATAGCGAAATAGGTGACGAACTGCGGCTGCGGGCGGGCGGCTGACGCTCTCGGGGCAGACGCGCAGCTATACCGAAACCTGTCAGCCAGACTTGCTCGTTGGCAGAATTGACGAACACATTGGCTGGCTTGATATCTTTGTGGACCAATCCGCGCTCGTGCATTCGGCCAGTAGCATTCGACAGGGCGATTGCAAGTCGCAAAAAGGAACCAAGCTCGATCGGCGCGCCGATCAAGTGATCGAGTGGCTCGCCTCCAGGGTCCGTGAGCGTCAGTTTGGTCTGATCGCGTTCGCATACGAGCTCGATCGGTCGAAGTGCCCACGACTTGTCGAGATCATTTCTCAACTCGTATTCATGCTTGAGACGGTCAACCATGTCGGCGGCCGATCTATCGGTGGGAATCTTCACGACAAGCACGTCTCGGCGCGTGCCATCGTCACCGCTGTGGATAGATCTGAAGAAAGTACGTTTACCATCCTCCAACGTTGCCTGGGAAGTGCTGCCGCCTTCAGTATTAGTTGTCGACAGTGGCTCCATACGATCAGATTTTGCCAGTCGATGCGGGTCTCGGCTGTCCAACATCGTAAACATTCCGAAGGACAAAGTCCTTCTCGAGATCGGGCCTACTCAATTTGCCGCGTCGTGGTTGCATCGATCTAGCTTCGGCCATTCGCGCCTGGTCCGGCGTGCAGGGCAGACTGGATGCATCCGATGAGCGTATTGTCGTCAAACGGCTTGGTCAGATAGCAGACAACACCGTCGGCCAAGGCCCGATCGCGGACTTTGTCGTGTGGGTACGCCGTAATAGGATCGTTGGAACGACATAACCTAGCTCTGCTAGACGGTGATAGAGCTCGACGCCGGACATTCGGGGCATGCTGACGTCTGCAACCATGCAGGACGTATCTCGAATGTTGGCAAACGCCAAGAAGTCCATTGCCGACTTGAAGACTTGTATTCTGAAACCCAATGACCCAATCAGGTAGTCGAGCGCCTCTCGAACGGAATCATCGTGTTGGGGTTTGTCTACATCTGGGTTTCCATCTTGCTCATCGTCGCCGCGCAGATATTCTAACTCGAGCGAAGTTACTCGGGCTCCCGTGTCCCGCAGGATTGATGCCTACTTCAGCCAATCATCGGTCGTGCTAGTTCGGTTTTTCGGCTCTGGCGATTATCCGCATCGAAGCTGCCGCCATTCCATAAGACTTAGGTATCAATCGGGTGGTTGCCTCGGTCCTGGCGGGGCTGCTGCCACATATTACCGGGGACGATTAACGGGCGGCGTTTGGTCCAAGGGCAATGAGAGACCTTGGGCCTCGTTCATTTGCCTGCCTTCAGCGAAGCGGCAGCAGCGAATCGCGCACCCGCATCATGTGCTTGCGCACCAACTCGCGCGCCAGGTCGGGGTCGCGGTCGCGCAGGGCAGCGACCAGCTCGGTGTGCTCGCGGTCATAGGTGCTGCGCAGCTCCGGCGTCACGCTGCGCTTCTTGAGGCGGTACCAGCCGGGCTCGTTGCGCACGATGTTGATGGCCTCGCACCAGGCCAGCAGAATGGCGTTGCGGGCCGCGCGGAAGATCGCGAGGTGCAGCTGCGCGTCCCAGTGCTCGAACTCCGCCAGGCCTTTCGCATTGACCGAGTTCTTGAGCGCCGATTCCATCGCCGCGATGTCTTCCGCCGTTGCCCGGCTGGCGGCCAGCTCCGCCACCAGAGGCTCAAGCAGCACCCGGACTTCCATGAGGTCGGCCGGGCTGGCGCCGCGCAGCCGCTTGGCGAAATCGGGCGCCGCCCCGTCGCCCAGGCTGCCGGCCAGCGCTTCGGCCTGGCCGGCTAGGTCGCCCAGCGGCGATGCTTTCACGAACGTTCCCCGGCCCCGATGGCTCTCGATCAGGCCTTCGTCCTCAAGCTCCTGGATGATCCGGCGCAGGGTGTTGCGGGCGACGCCGAACTGGGCTGCCAGATCCCGCTCGGGCGGGAGCGGCCGGCCGCTGGCCCAGGTGCCGGACAGGATCTGTTGCCGGATCTCGTTGGTCGCCGCCTGGGTGCGGGCCCGGGCGCGCCGCGGTGGGATGGAGCTGCCTTCCATGGCTACGCATTTTGATCCACTGGATCAAATAACTCAAGATGAAAAGTCGCGATTGACTCCACGCTACGCTACGCTAGCATAATTGGCAAAAGAATAGATGAGCCATAGGTTCAATTATGGTTCACTTACTGGGAGATCGACGTGAAGCTGGTCGCTTTCGAGCGTGACGGGCACTTGGGTGTCGGCCTGTCTGAGGCTGAAGGGCGCGTTCGTCCATACCGTCTGACCGATGAGGAATCCGCGCTGGGCGTCGCCACGATCGTGGCGGCGCATGTCGCCGGGCGGCCGGTGTCGCTTGCGGATGTGACGGTCGCGATCGCGCCGGACCAGCTCCGCGCGCCTTTCCCCAGGCCGCCCCGCAACATCTTCTGCGTCGGCAAGAATTACCATGAGCACGCCCACGAGTTCTCCCGCAGCGGGTTCGATTCCTCGGCGGCCTCAGGGGCCATCCCCGAGGCGCCGATCATTTTTTCCAAGGTGCCGGAGTGCGTGACCGGCCCTGGCGATCCCATCCTGTTCGACGAGGCCGTCTCCACCGCCATCGATTACGAGGCCGAGCTGTGCGTGGTGATCGGCAAGGGTGGCCGGGGCATCCGCAAGGCCGAGGCGATGAATCACGTCTGGGGCTACACCATCGTCAACGATGTGACCGCGCGGGACATCCAGGGCCGGCTCAAGCAGTGGCTGGTTGGCAAGTCGCAGGACAGCTTCTGCCCCATGGGGCCGATTGCGGCGACGGCGGACGAGATCGACCTCGGCAACACGGGGGTGCGCTGCTGGGTGAATGACGAGCTGCGCCAGAACGCCAACACCCGCGACCTGATCTTCGACGTTCCGACCCTGATCGAGACCCTGTCCGCCGGCATCACGCTCAAGACCGGCGATCTGATCGCGACCGGTACCCCTGCGGGGGTAGGGATCGGCTTCAATCCGCCGAAATACCTCAAGCCCGGCGACCGGGTGGCGATCGAGATCGACGGGCTCGGGCGTCTCGATAATGTGGTGCGCGCCTTTAGCGCCCGGAAGGCAGCCCAATGACCACGCAGATCGTCGATCGCATGGCGGTAGAAATCGACGGCGAGGGCGATCCGGTCATTCTGCTCCACGGGCTTGGCGGCACCAGCAATACCTGGACCCCGCAGATGGGCGTGTTCGCCGGCCGTTGCCGCGCCGTGCGGCCGGACCTGCCCGGCTCCGGCCGCTCGCCGCTGCCGGGCGAGGCACTTTCCATCGACTCGCTGGTCGACTGGGTCATCCGCATGGCGGAGCGGCTCGGCATCGCACGCGCGCACTTCGCCGGCCATTCCATGGGCACTATCCTGTGCCAGCACATTGCCGCGCGCGCGCCGAAGCTGGTGCGCTCGCTGGCCCTGATCGGCCCGCTGACCGCCCCGCCGGACGCTGCGCGCAAGGGCTTGAAGGACCGTGCGCACAAAGCGCGGGCCGGAGGCATGGCCAACATCGCCGACGCGATCGTGCAGGCCGCGACCTCCAGCCAGAGCAAGACCAGCAACCCGGTAGCGATCGCCGCGACGCGCGAATCGCTGATGCGCCAGCCGCCGGAGGGCTATGCCGCCAACTGCGAGGCACTGAGCGAGGCTATGGCCGCCGACCCCGCTGCCATCTCCTGCCCGGCGCTGCTGATCGCGGGTGAGGATGACGTCGTAGCCCCGCCCTCCGTGGCGCGGGGGCTGGCGGACCGGCTGCAGGGAGCGCGGGTCCACGTGCTGCCGCGCATCGGTCATTGGCTGACCTTCGAGGCGGCGAACGAAGTGAACGGCTTGCTCAAGGAGTTTCTGTCAGGCGTGCGATAGGCCCAGGACAGGCGCTGGCGGCGCCAAGGGAGGAAACGATGGGGACTGTCCTCTTTACCAACATTCGGATTTTCGATGGCACCGGCGAGCCGAGCTATCTCGGCGAAGTGCTGGTGCAGGGCAACCGGATCAAGCATGTCGGCCGCGGCAGCCGCACTGTGCCCGCCAACGGCCACATGGTGATCGACGGGGCCGGCGCGACGCTGATGCCCGGCATGACCGAGGCGCACACCCACTTCTCGTGGAACAACGCTGCGACCCTCGAGGCGATCTTCCGCATGCCGCCGGAGGAGCACACGCTGCTGGCGGCGCAGTCGGCCAAGACCTATCTCGACATGGGCTGGACCTCCTGCGTCGGCGCGGCGGCCGCCAAGCCGCGGCTGGACGTCGTCATCCGCAACGCCATCGATTCCGGGCAGATCCCCGGGCCGCGCTATCTGGCGGCGAGCCAGGAGATCGCAACGCTCGGCGGCCTCGGCGACACCACGCCGCCGCATGTCGATGCCAAGGAGCTGTCGTTCGGTTGGGTGGTGAGCGGACCGGAGGAGATGCGCAAGGCGGTGCGCACCTTCATCAAGTTCGGCTGCGACACCATCAAGCTCAACCTTTCGGGCGAGGAGATGACGAGCTGTCCGGCCAACCACTCGCCGATGAGCGAGGAAGAGGTGGCGATGGCGGTGGCGGAGGCAAGGCGTCGCGGCCTGCGCGTCGCGGCCCATGCGCGCTCCGACGAATCGGTGCGGCAATGCCTGCGGCACGGCATCGAGGTGATCTACCACGCCTCCTATTCCAGCGACGAAACCATCGACATGTTGGCCGCGCAGAAGGACAAGTTCTTCGTCGGCCCGGGCCTCGCTTGGCTGGTCAACACAGCGCGCAACGCGGGGAAGTTCGGTATCGCGCCGGATTCGCCGCTCGGCATCTACTACGAGCGCGAGCTGCAGATCGCGGTCGAAACCATGCGCAAGATGCATCGGCGCGGCATCCGCGTGGTTCCCGGCGGCGACTACGGCTTCGCCTGGACGCCGCATGGCACCAATGCCAAGGACCTCGAGTATTTCGTCGACATGGTCGGCATGACCTCGACCGAGGCCCTGGTCTCCGCGACCAGGATGGGCGGCGAGCTCATGGGACGGCCGGGCGAGCTGGGCCAGTTGAAGCCCGGCTACCTCGCCGACATCCTGCTGGTGGACGGCGACCCGGTCGCCAACATCCGCATCCTGCAGGACAAATCCCGCATCCTCGCCGTCATGAAAGACGGCACGTTCCACCGCACCCCCGACATGACGCCGAGCCGCCAGCGGATCGCGATGTGACCATGTGGCGGGCGCACCATAGGGACGCTGCAGGAGGTCGGGCAACGTGAAGCTCTTCCTCCTCACGTTCCTCAACGGCCTGACGCTCGCGGCGCTGTATTTCCTGGTGGCGAGTGGGTTCTCGCTGGTGTTCGGCCTGATGCGGAACGTCAACCTGGCGCATGGCTCGCTCTACCTGCTCGGCGCCTATATCGGCTACAGCGTCATCAAGTGGACCGGCTCCTGGTATCTCGGCGTTGCCGGCGGCTTCTTCGCGATCGCATTAGTCGGCCTGCTGCTGCAGGTCCTGATCTTCCGCCACATGGAAGGGCAGGACATGCGGCAGACCATGGTGACGATCGGCCTCTCCATCGTGCTCGCCGACATCATGCTGTGGGTCTGGAGCGGCAACACTTATCAGTTCGAAGCGCCGGAGATCCTGACCGGCGCGGTCAAGATGCCGCTGGTCAAGATCTACCCGATGTATCGGCTGGTGATTCTGGGCGCATCCGTCGCGATCGGCATCGGATTGTGGCTGTTCCTCAACAAGACGCCGATCGGTATGATGATCCGCGCCGGCGTCGACGACCGCGCCATGCTGGCGGCGACCGGCGTCAACGTTCCGCTGGTCTTCGCCATCACTTTCGCCATCGGCGCCGGGCTTGCGGGATTTGCCGGCGTGGTCGGCGGAACGGCACTCTCCATCGCGCCCGGCGAGGATGTGCGCTACCTGCTGGCCTCGCTCATCGTCACCATCGTCGGTGGCATGGGCTCGATCGTCGGTGCGGCGATCGGCGCGCTGCTGATCGGCATGGCGGAACAGTTCGGCCTCGCTTATTCGCCGACCTATGGGGTCGTCTACACTTTCCTCATCATGGTGCTGGTGCTGGCTTTCCGCCCGCAAGGCATCATGGGCAAGCGGGCCTGACGCGATGGCCGCCGACTTGACAGAGCCGAGAGCGGCAAGCGCGCCCGGATTCCTGTCGCAGGTGCGGCCGCACCAGATCGTATTGTGTCTGTTCCTGATCGCCTATCCGCTGATCGCCAACGATTTCTGGATCGTGCAGATCGGCGCGCAGACCCTGTTCCTGGGGATGATCGGCCTCTCCCTGATGCTGCTCGCCGGCTATGGCGGCATGGTGTCGCTGGCGCAGATGGCGATCGCCGGGATGGCGGGATACATGTTCGCGATCTTCGGCGAGAACTCCGCCAATCTCGGGCTCGGCTGGCCGTGGTGGCTGGTGCTGCCGATCTCGCTCTTGTTCTCGGTCGCCTTTGCGACCGTCACCGGCTATCTCTCGGTGCGCACCGAGGGCATCTACACCATCATGATCACCCTCGCCATCGCGGTGGCGTTCTTCTATTTCTGCCAGCAGAACTACGCGATCTTCAACGGCTTCAACGGTTTCGCCGGCCTGAAGCCGCCGCCCGTGTTCGATGTCGATTGGCGCGCACCCTATCCGTTCTACTACCTGGCGCTGGTTGTTGCCGCCTTGTGCTATCTCGGCGTGCTTTATCTGTCGCGCTCCACCTTCGGCATCGCGCTGCAGGCGACCCGCGACAATCCGCGCCGCATGGCGGCGCTCGGTTTCAGCGTGCGCGCGCACCGCGTCGCGGCCTATGCAATCGCGGCGATCCCAGCGGCACTCGGCGGCCTGTTCCTGGTGTGGTTCAACGGGCGCATCTCGCCCGGCACGATCAATGTGGGCGCTGCCATCAACATCCTGGTGATCGCGATCCTCGGCGGGCTGAGCCGGCCGATCGGCCCCTTCATCGGCGCGCTCATCTTCGTGCTGCTCGACAATTTCGCGATCGATCTGATCTCGCGCGAGCGCTTCAATCTGGTGATCGGCGGGGCGTTTCTCGCCGTGGTGTTGTTTTCGCCGGACGGCATCCTGGGCTTGTGGGACAAGCTCAAGAGCCGCCTGGCCAGCAGGGGAGGAGCCTGATCACGCTCCAATAACACGCGTTCAAGACCAAACAGAACAAGACAAGAGGAGGAAACGTCACATGCTTTCGACCAATCGCAGAATTCTGCTTGCCACCGTCGCCGCAGCGGCGGCCTGGGGACTTGGGATCGGTCCGGCCTTCGCTGCTGGCGACACCATCAAAGTCGGCGTGCTGGCGACGCTCGAGGGCGCTTTCACGGTGCTGGGCGAGGACAGCATGCGGGGCGCCGACCTTGCCTTCCAGCAGCACAACATGATGGCGGGCGGCAAGAAGATCGAAGTGATCAAGGGCTCGTCCGACGCTTCGCCCGACAGCGCGATCGCGGCGGCGCGCAAGCTGGTAGAGCAGGACAAGGTCGACGTCCTGGTCGGCCCCTTGTCGGGTTCCGAAGGTCTGGCGATCAAGGACTACGCCAAGACTCAGCCGCAGGTCACGTTCCTCAACGGCACGTCGGCGGCGCAGGACACTACCTTGCGCGATCC
>JAWKVL010000019.1:0-71341 GCA_041398065.1 Dongiaceae bacterium
GCGCGATGTTCGACGAGCACTCGCTCATCGTCACCTATGCCGACTGGCGCGGCGAGCCGCGCGGCCATGCCAAGCGCGGCACCGACTTTTCGCAGCGGGGCCATTGCATCGATTGCGAGCTGTGCGTGCGGGTCTGTCCGACCGGCATCGACATCCGCAACGGCCAGCAGCTTGCCTGCATCGGCTGCGGTCTGTGCGTCGATGCCTGCAACTCGATCATGGAAAAGATCGGCCTGCCAGGAGACCTGATCGCATATGATTCACTGGCGGATCAGGCAGCCCTTGCGCGCAAGGAGAAACCGCCAGCATTGCGCCTCATCCGGCCGCGCACGATCATCTATTCGACCCTGCTGATCCTGGCGGGCGCCGCCATGCTGCTCAGCCTGGCCTTGCGCTCCCATCTCGACGTCACCGTGCAGGCCGACCGCGCGCCTTTGTTCGTCCAGCTTGCGAATGGCGACATCCAGAACGGCTACACCATGAAGATCTCGAACAAGTTCAGGGATCCAGTTCAATATGATATTCATGTATCGGGCATAGACGGTTTGGATTTCAAGGTCGTCGGGCGCGAGGGCGAGCCGATCATCGTAAAGGGCGATTCCGTCGGTACGTTTCGCCTTCTGCTTCGCGCACCGCGCGAAGCACTATCGCGCAAGTCCACGCCGATTGAGATTACAGTGCAGGCCGCAAACAAGGAGGAGAGCAGCCATGACGCCATCTTCAGCGCTCCCATCCAATAGGCCTCGCTCCGGGCTCTCCCGATTCCTGCCGCACTGGGTGCCGATGATCTTCATCGGAAGCTTCCTGGTCGTCATCGGGGTCAACGGCGCCTTGATCTTCTTCGCCGAGGACACGTTCAGCGGGCTCGAAACCGACAACGCCTATGAGCGCGGGCTCGACTACAACAAGACGCTGGCGGCCGAAGCGGCGCTGGAACGCCTCGGATGGCGGTATCAGGCCGCGATTTCCGGCGATACCGGAAGCCAGCGCACATTGCGGATCCAGATGACCGATGCCGGCGGCCATCCGCTAGATGGTCTCAAGGTGGAAGCGCACCTTGTCCGGCCGAGCAACGAGGGGATCGACGTGAGCATGGCGTTGCGTGCCAGCGGTGGCGGAGGCTACGTCGCGGAGTTCGACTTGCCTGCGCCGGGGCAATGGGATCTGAGACTGGTGGCGCGAAGCAGCGATATCGCTTGGCAGCAGAGCGAACGTTTGTTCGTGAAATGATGGTGAGATGAGTGCGGCCTGCCTGCATTGCGGCGATCAGGTCGCAGACGGCGCGCAATTCTGCTGCCGCGGGTGCGCCGGCGCGTTCGAACTGATCAAGAGCCTAGGCCTCGGCCGCTTCTATGAGCGGCGCGCGCAGGCCGGCGTTACTCAGGGTACCCAACCTGAAGATGGCCCGGTCGCCGCCGACCCCTCGGCCTGGGTGGTCGCCGAGCCGGACGGCACATGCCGTCTCTCCTTGATGGTCGATGGGCTGCAATGCGGCGCGTGCGTCTGGCTGATCGAGCAGAGCCTGCTGCAAGAGCCCGGCGTCGAACTGGCGCGGGTCAGCCTCTCCACCCGTCGCCTGACCCTCGCTTGGCGCAAGGGCGTCGCCGACCCGGTCAAGCTGATCGATCGCATCCAACGCCTTGGCTATCGGCTCGTGCCGTTCGATCCGCGGCTGCTGCAAACGGCTGACGATATGGAGTCGAAGGCGCTGCTGCGCGCCATAGCCGTCGCCGGGTTCGCCGCCGGCAATATCATGCTGTTGTCGGTGTCGGTCTGGGCAGGCGGCGCCGAAGGCATGGCAGCCGGCACCCGCGACTTGTTCCACTGGATCTCGGCGCTGATCGCGATTCCGGCAATCGCCTATGCCGGACGGCCGTTCTTCCAGTCGGCCTGGCAGGCGATCCGCAACCGTCGCACCAACATGGACGTCCCGATCTCGCTGGCCGTGATCCTCGCGCCCGGCATCAGCCTGATCGAGACCTTCCGGGGCGGCGAGCACGCCTATTTCGATTCCGCGGTCACCTTGTTGTTCTTCCTGCTGATCGGCCGCTATCTCGACCGCCGCGTGCGGGCGCGCGCCCGGCTGGCGGTTGAGCAGATGACCGCTCTCAATGCGACCGCGGCAACGGTCGTTGACCAGGATGGCCGGACACGCGACCTTCCGCCAACCTCGGTGCTGCCCGGCATGCGCGTGCTCGTGTCCGCCGGCGGGCGCGTGCCGGTCGACGGCGTGATCGAAAGCGGTGCGAGCGACCTTGACCTCAGCATCCTCACCGGTGAATCGGCCGCGGTCGCACGCAAGGCAGGCGATGAAGTTTTCGCCGGTGCGGTCAATCTGACCGGCCCGCTGCGGATCGTGACGCGGCGGTCCGGCGGCGGCACGTTGCTAGCTGACATCATCGGGCTGATGGAAGCGGCGGAGACGCGCCGCGGCCGCTATGTCCGGATCGCGGATCGTGTGGCGCGCTACTATGCGCCGGTCGTGCATTCGGTGGCGCTGCTGGCTTTTCTGGGTTGGATTCTTTTCGGCGGCCTGGGCTGGCAGCCGGCGCTGCTCATTGCCATCTCGGTGCTCATCATCACCTGTCCGTGCGCGCTGGCGCTTGCCATCCCGGCCGTTCAGGTGGCGGCGAGCCAGCGCCTGATGCGCGCCGGCATCCTGCTCAAAGCCGGCGATGCACTGGAGCGCCTGCACGAGGTGGACTACGTCGTTTTCGACAAGACCGGCACGCTGACGACCGGTGAATTGCGATTGCCGCCGGACATCGATCCGGATGCGCTTGCCACGGCCTCCGCCATCGCGGCCCACAGCCGGCATCCATTGGCCCGCGCCATCCGCCGTGGCGCGCCGCAGGTGACGCCCAAAGACAACGTGAAGGAGATTCCTGGCAGTGGTCTCGAAGCTGCCGACAGCGCGGGGACCTGGCGTCTCGGCAGCCACAGCTTCGTCGGCGTACCGGATGATGGCGGCGACGCGCAATCGCTGTGGCTCGCCAGCCCTGGGCGGCCGCCTGTTCGCTTCGAGTTTGCGGACGACATCCGGCCTGACGCCGGCGCCGCCATTCAGCGCTTGCGCGCCATGGGCTGCACAATCGAGATCTGCTCCGGCGATCGGCCGGCATCGGTCGGCGCGGTCGCTGCGAAGCTCGGCGTTGGATCGTGGCGCGGCGGCATGCGCCCGGCGGACAAGGTCGCGCATCTCGAGGAATTACGGAGCGCCGGCCGGCGAGTTTTGATGGTGGGCGACGGCCTCAACGACGCCCCGGCCCTGGCGGCTGCGCATGTCTCGATCGCGCCCGCCAGCGGAACCGACGTGACCCAGAGCGCGGCCGACATCGTTTTCCAGGGCGTATCGCTGAGCGCCGTGCCGGATACGCTCGCGCTCGCGCGCAAGGCCGATCGCCTGATGCGGCAAAATCTGTCGCTGGCTCTGATCTATAACCTTGCGGCTGTCCCGCTGGCTGTGGTGGGATACGTCACACCGCTGATCGCCGCGCTGGCCATGTCGTCTTCGTCGATCCTGGTGATCTTGAATGCGCTGCGGCTCGGCCGGATAAGGCTGTCATGACCATCCTGCTCTATCTCATTCCGATTGCTTTGCTCCTGGGCGGGCTTGGCCTCGCCGCCTTCCTGTGGGCGCTGCGCTCCGGCCAGTACGAGGACCTCGACGGCGCCGCGAACCGCATCCTGTTCGACGACGACAATCCCGCCGATTAGTACGATGGGTCCCGCGATTTACAGGCCGCTGGAACAGTTCTAGGCTTCGGTCACCACCTCCAGACAGGGGAGCGACCGGGCCATGGAACGCACAGCGGTGGGCGTCGTCGGATGTGGGTTCTTCGCGCAGAACCATTTGCACGCCTGGACCGATCTTGCCTCGAAGGGCGTCGACATCGTCGGCGTGTGCGATATCGATGAGGCGAAGGCGCGAGCCACCGCCGACAAGTTCGGCATCAAGCGCTGGTATACGGACCTGGAGACGATGGTCCGCGAGCAGCAACTCGATCTGGTGGACATCGTCACCAGGGTCGAGACCCACCGCGACGTCGTCGGGCAGGCCATCCACCATCGCATTCCGACCATCGTGCAGAAGCCGTTCGGCCCCGACCTCGCCGCCTGCCGCGCCATGGCCGACGAGGCGAAGAAGGTCGGCATCTTCCTCGCTGTCCACGAAAACTTCCGGTTCCAGGTGCCCATGCGCAGGATCGCCGAAATACTGCGCGCTGGTACGATCGGGACGCCATCCTGGGGCCGCGTCAGCTTCCGCACCGGCTACGACATCTACAAGGGCCAACCCTATCTGGCGAAGGAAGAACGCTTCGTGCTGATCGACCTCGGCGTTCATGTGCTCGATCTGGCGCGCGTCATGCTTGGCGAAGTGGAACAACTGTCGGCGGAGCTTCAGCGCCGCAATCCGAATGTCCGCGGCGAGGACACGGCGACCATGCTGCTCAAGCACACATCGGGCGCGGTTTCGGTGGTCGAATGTACCTATGAATCGCGCCGCCTGCCGGACGTGTTCCCGGAAACGCTGCTGGAGATCGAAGGGCCGAAAGGCGCCATCGCCTTGAAGCCCGGATCGGTGCTCGAGGTCACCGTCGAAGGCAAGACCACAACCTACGACGTCGATGCGCCGGTGCTCCGGTGGGCGGAACGGCCGTGGCACATCATCCAGGAAAGCGTGCTGGCGACCTGCGACCACATGCTGCAGGCATTGCGCGCCGGCCGCCCCGCCGACACGTCGGCAGCAGACAACGTACGCACCACCGCCGGCCTGGTCGAGGCGGCCTATGAAGCTGGCAGCTCCGGCCGCGCGCGGTGATTCGCCTGAGCAGAAGTTCTGCCGCCTATGCGCCGAACCGCGGCTCCAGTGCGCCGCGGATGCCGGGCCGTGGATCGCGAAGGCAGGCTGCCGCCCTGACACCCGTCGCTGAAACGTGGCAATGGTGGCCGCCATCGGCGTCACATAGAGGATGTCGAGGACGAGGCCGCGCCGAACATCACGCTGGTCACCTTCTTCCTGCGGCATTTTCGATCACGCGGTCGGCTGTTCCGTCCGTCCGGTAGCGGTTGACCTTCACGTCATGAACCTGCGCGTTCCTGCGACAACCCTCGGGATCGACCCGTGGAGCCGTCGCCGCGCCGCGCCGCGACTGGTGTCGACAGGTGAAGGTGCGGCGATTGGAGACAAGTACCCTTGCCGATGTCGTAGTCGTAAGCCCAGATCTGCTTCGACCGGGATCGAAATAAGAGATCTTCCGATCCCGGGGCTCCCGGCACGGCCCGTTGGTTACGATGATGCCGCCGTCGAGCAATTCACCTTGAAATTCGGGGTCGAGGCGATGAGCGAGGCGTTCGAACCGATTATCGTATCCCCATCAGCCGGAGATGGAAGCGGCCGCGCCAGTCGACTTGCCGTCATTCAGCCGGAGCGTGGGATTGTCTCCGATCGGGGTTGTGGATCAGCGTGCGCTCGCCGGTCTTGAAATTAGGCGCGTGGAACCGTTCCGAGCAGATCGCCGTTGCCGTCCTTGCGCAAGGCCATGGAGCCGATCTTGCCGGGCACGTCCCAGGCGCGGATCTCGCGGCCATCGGCGGTGCAGCGGAATACCCGCCCGTCGAAGCTGTCGATCCAATAGAGTCGCTGCTGCTCGACATCCCACAATGGACCTTCGCCGAGGGTTGTCTTCCCGCATCTACGAGCTTCCGATGCGCATCTCATCTCTCCCCTGATCGTCAGCCCTTGAAGCGCGGCTCCGGCAGGCCGCGCACGCCGAGCCCATGAACCGCGAATAGCATGCCAGCCTCGCGCTCGCGCGGATAGCGTCCGTTGAACGGCCGCGCCATCGAGGTCACGAAGGCGATATCCAAATTCGGCCCGCCGAACATGATGCTGGTGGTCGAGAATACCGGAAGCCCCACCAGTCGGTCGATGACGCCATCGGGATTGAAGCGCACCAGGCGCCCGGCATAGACCTCCACGCTCCACACAAAGCCTTCCTCGTCGACGGTCGCGCCGTCGGGATAGCCTTGCAAGCCCTCGAACGTACCGAACACGCGCTTGGATTTCACGTCGCCGGTCGCAATGTCGTAGTCATAGGCGAAGATCGCCCGCTTGTAGCTGTCGGCGAAATAGAAGGTCTTGCCGTCCGGGCTCCAGCACGGGCCGTTGGAGCAGATGATGCCCTTGTCCAGCGTCGTGACCGTGAGATCGGGATCGAGGCGGAACAGCTTCCCGACTGGATCGCCCTCCGCATAGTCCATCGAGCCGGCGACGAAACGCCCCTGCCGGTCGACCTTGCCGTCATTGAGGCGCGGCTGCAGCTCGCCCGGCTGCGTCTCGTTGATGCGAGTGACGTCCCCGCTTTCGAAATCGAGGAAATGGAAGCCGCTGCGCAGCGAGAGGACCGCGCCGCCCTTCTCCCGCAACGCCATGGAGCCGATCGGCTCCGGCACTTTCCAGCACTTGCGGTCGCCGCCCTTCAGGTCCGCCCGATAGACCGCAGGAGCGTAAGAGTCGATCCAATAGAGCCGCTGTTCCTTGACGTCCCACAGCGGCCCTTCACCCAGGCTGTCCTTCTGCTCGCTGAAGATCTCGATCCGCAGCATGACGGCGCTCCCTAGAAATCGACCTTGTCGGCACCCTTGAGGCTGAGGATCTCGCGCGCCTCGTCGGGCGTCGCGACGTCGAGATTGAGTCCCTCGATGATCTTGCGGGCAAGACGCACCTGCTCGGCATTGGTCTCGGCAAGCCGGCCGGGCCCGCCCCACAGGGAATCCTCCAGGCCCACCCGGATGTTGCCGCCCATCGACGCCGACATGGCGGCGATCTGCATCTGCGCGCGGCCAGCGCCCAGCACCGACCAATGATACTGGTCGCCGAACAGCCGGTCGGCCGTGCGCTTCATGTGCATCACGTCCTCCGGATGCGAGCCGATCCCGCCGAGGATGCCGAACACGGTCTGCACGAACAAAGGTGGCTTCACCACGCCGCGCTCCAGGAAGTGATGCAGGTTGTAGAGATGCGAGGTGTCGTAGCACTCGAACTCGAAGCGCGTCCCGGCGCTGCCGAGCGTGGTGAGTACATGCTCGATATCCTTGAAGGTATTGCGGAACACCGCATCGCGGGAACCTTCCAGGTGCGCCCGTTCCCACGCGTGCTTGAACTCCTTGAAGCGGTTCAGCATGGGATAGAGGCCGAAATTCATCGAGCCCATGTTGAGCGAGGCAACCTCCGGCTTGAACTTCGCCGCCGGCGCCAGGCGCTGCTCCAGCGTCATGCCCTGGCCGCCGCCGGTGGTGATGTTCACCACGCAGGCGGAGCGCTGCTTGATCACTTTCAGGAACGGCTCGAACGCTTCCGGGGTCTGGTCCGGCCTGCCGTCCTGCGGATTGCGCGCATGCAGGTGCACGATAGCGGCCCCGGCCTCGGCCGCACCGATCGCGGCATCGGCGATCTCCTGGCCGGTCACCGGAAGATGCGGCGACATCGACGGCGTGTGGATCGAGCCGGTGACGGCACAGGTGATGATCACTTTGCGTTTCGTTGCCATGGCAATTCTCTTCGCTTCTATGAACCAATCTCGCGCGCGGCCTTGCGCTTGTGCGCCGCCAGCGCCATCAGGCGGCGGTCGCGCCACATCTGCCGCTTCTGTAGATCCGCCGCCGGCAGCCTGGCGCGCCGGTCATGCTCGACCGTCTCGATCACCGCGCCCGCCCAATCGACGCGCCGCTGCATCGAGGGGAAGAGCCGGGAATAGATCTGCTGATAGCGCGTGACATAGTCGCGCACGCCGGCCGGAGCATTCAGGTCGATGGTCTCGAACGGCCCCATGAAGGACCAGCGCAATGCCAAGCCCTCGCGCAGCCCGATGTCGATGTCCTCGACCGAAGCGTAACCATCCGCCACCAGGCGAAAGGCCTCTTCGAGCAGAGCGCCCTGCAGCCGGTTCATGACGAAGCCGTCGATCTCGCGCTTCATCACGATCGGCGCCTGGCCGGCCGCTTTCATCAGCACGCGCGTACGCTCCATCGCAGCAGGGTCGGTCCAGGGCGCGGGCACGATCTCAACCGCGGGAATGAGGTAGGGCGGATTGATCGGATGCACCACCAGGCAGCGCGCGCGGCCAGCCAGCGATTCCGTGAAGCGCGATGGCAGCAGCGCGGAGGTCGAGCTGGCGAGCACGGCGTTCGGCGATGCAGCTTGGTCGAGCTGCGCAAAGACCCGTTTCTTGGTTTCGAGGTCCTCCGGCGTGTTCTCCTGGACGTGGCTGGCGCCGGTGAGAGCTGCCGCCAGGCTGTCCACGGCTGTCAGCCGGCGCGCGACATCGCCCGGCGCCTGGCCATCCAGCAGACCCTCTGCCGCCAATCCCGCCAGCGCCTCCTGTGCGAAAGCGACCGCCTTGCCCGCCGCACCGGACACATCATCGTAGAGCCGCACCTCGTGGCCGCCACGCGCGAACGCGATCGCCCAGGCGCGCCCGATCAGCCCCGATCCGACAATCGCGATGACCGCCATGTCATATGCTCCTAAAGCGTCTCCACATTGCCATCGACCCCGAGCGACTGGCCGGACAGATTGTCGCCCATCGGCGAAAGCAGGAATAGCACCATCGCAGCCACGTCGTGCGGCGTCACCATGCGGCGCAGCGAAACCTTCTGCAGGTAGTCCTTTTCCATCTCCTCGTAGGAGATGCCGAGCTGGCCGGCGCGGGCCCGGATCACCGATTCGATGCGCGGCCCCTCGACGATGCCGGGCAGGATCGCATTGACCCGGATGTTGTGCGGCCCCAGCTCCTTCGCGAGGCTCTGGGTGAAACCGACCACGCCGAACTTCGCCGAGGAATAAGGCGTGCGGAACGCATAGCCGTGCCGGCCGGCCGCCGACGACATGTTGACGATGGCGCCGCCGCCGGCCTGCTTGATCATCGGGACAGCGTGGTGCGCGCACAGGAACTGCCCGGTCAGGCAGATGTCGATGCAGCGCCGCCAGTCTTCGGGAGTGATCTCCTCCACTGCGCCGGTCGGGCCCGCGATGCCGGCATTGTTGATCAGCGCATCGAGCCCGCCGAGCGTCGCCGCCGCTTCCTTGAACATGCGGGCCACGTCCGCTTCCTTGGAGACGTCCGCGAGCGTCGCGCCATGCTGCGGATGCTGCTTCTTGAAATCGTCGAGGAAGTTCTGGGACACGTCGCAGATATGAACCTTGGCGCCGTGCAGGATCAGCATGTCCGCGATGGCGCGCCCGATGCCGGAAGCGCCCGCCGAGACAAAGACCCGCAAGCCCGGCTGGATGGCATCGATCAGCTTGCGGCCGACTGGTGTCGCCATGTTCTCCTCCTAGTTATTGCGCTCGCGCAGCGCCACCACCGCAGCCAGCACGACCAGCCCGAATATGATGACGCGAGTCGCGTAGGGCAGCGTCGTTCCGGCCAGCAGCGTCTGCAGCGCGGTCAGCAGCAGCACGCCGCCAACCATGCCGAGATAGGTGCCGCGGCCGCCGGTGATCAGCGTGCCGCCGACCACCACGACCGCGATCGACGGCAACAGGTAATCGTCGCCCATGCCCAGGCTGGCTTGACCTGAGAATCCGGTCAACATGCAGCCCACCAGGGCAGAGCAGAAGCCGGACAGCATATAGACCAGCAGGATCGTGCGATTGACCGCGATGCCCGACAGGGCCGCCACCCGCTCGCCATTGCCCAGCGCGTAGATCCGCCGCCCGAACGGGGTGCGGCGATGCAGGATCACCGCCCCGATCACGAACAGGACGACGAACACGACGACCGGCGTCACCCATTCGCTCTTGGACGTCATGAACCAGCGCATCAGCGGCGCCGAGAAGCCGGCCGGCGTGCCCTGCGAATAGAGCAGCGCGATGCCTTGCAGAATGCCGTTCATGGCGAGCGTCATGACGATCGGCGAGATGCCGAGCATGGCGATGCCGAAGCCGTTCACCAGGCCGATCACGCATCCGGCGGCCAGGACCAGCGGCAGGGCATAGATCAGCGGCCCGTTCTGGCCGTTCACGATGCCGGCAAGCAAGATGCCGCAGAGCGCGATGGTCCATGGCACCGAGAGGTCGAGCCCCCCGGTCAGGATCACCGTCCCCTGCCCCAGCGCCAGGATCAGCAGGAACGAGGACAGCACCAGAAGCGAGTTGTAATAGCCGCCGCTGAACAAGGCGCGCCCGATGGCGAGCTCCGTGATCACAACCACGATGACGAAGCAGACATAGGCCGGCAGCGCGTAACGGATCGCCTCCGCGTGGCGCGCAAAAAAGGATGGCAATTGAATCGCGCGCACGGCGCCGCCGACTCCCGGCAGCGCGAGATGCTGGGCGACACGATTGCCCTGTCCCGGGAGCATGCCGTGATAGCGCGCCTTGATCCGGGCGATCAGCGCACGCAGGCTGCGCGCCGCCTGCGACTTGCGTGTCAGGGAGCCGGCCAGAACAGCCAGGATCAGGATGCAGCCCTCGGTGATGGTCGAATAATAGGCGGAGACGTTGAGCACGAGCAGGATGTTGACGACGATCATCAGGATATAGGCGCCGACGATCGAGCCGACGCAGCCGCCGCGTCCACCGCCGAGCCGCGTGCCGCCGACCACCACTGCGCCGAACACCTGCAGCAGCATCGAGTTGCCCACCAGCGGATCGCCGGCACCGGTCTGGGCCGAGATGAAGACGCCCGCAAAGCCGTAGCAGCCGCCCGCCAGTGTATAGACGAGAAGCTGCACCCACGGCACCGAGATGCCCTGCGCCCGCGCGGCATCCATGTCGCTGCCGATCGCGTAGATCGCCGTGCCGAAACGCGTATTCTTCAGCCACAGCCACAGCAGGATGAGGATCGCGAGCACCACGATCGGCATGGGCAGGAAGTTCGGGATCGCATCCTGCACCAGGGCGGAGCTCAACCCCGCCGGCACCATGCCGCCGGGCTTGTCCAGCACCAGCAGCGTCAGGCCCTGCACGATGAACATGGTTGCGAGCGTCACCACGATCGGCTGCAGGCGGAAGAACGCGATGAAGAAGCCGTTGAAGGCTCCGGTCGCCATCCCGACACCCACGCCGAGCAGCGACCAGAGCAGGATGCCCCCCACCGTATCCGGCATGTTGGTCGCCAGCACCACGTTCACCAGCGAGATGACGGCGCCGGCGGACAGATCGAATCCCCCGGTCAGGATCACCAGGGTCTGGCCCGCAGCCGCAATCGCCAGCGGCGCGCCGCCGGTCGACATGAAGCTGACCTCGAAATAGCTCATCGGCCCCGCGGTCATCAGATCGTTGATGAGCAGCAAAGCGATGAAGACGGCCAGTGCCACCAGCAGCCCGCGATATCGGCCGAGGCGCAGGCCGCGGCGCGCCAGGGGATGTGTTCCGGCGGACAGGCTGGTCATGCCGCGCGTCCCAGACCTTCACCGCCGAGCGCCGCCCGCACGATGCTATCTTCGCTGAGGTCGGCCGCGCCAATCTCTCGCGCCACGCGACCCTGATAGAGCACCATCACGCGATCCGCGAGATGGACGAGCTCGGGGATCTCGGTCGAATAGAGCAGGATCGCGCCGCCAGCTTCGACGTACTGGCGCATCAGGCGATAAAGCTCGTGCTTGGTGCCGACATCGATCCCGCGCGTCGGGTCATAGAGCAACAGCACGCGACTCTGTGCCAACAGCCATTTGGCGATCGCGATCTTCTGCTGGTTGCCGCCGGAAAAGGCGCCGGCCCTGGTCCAAAGCGCGCGGTCGGCGACGTCGACGCGATGAAAGACATCAGCGACCTCCTGCTGCTCGCGCTTGGCATCGATTAGGCCAAAACGCGCGAAGCGGTCGATCACCGGCATGGAGGCATTGACGGTGCCGGGGAGCTTGAGGAACAGGGCCTCGGTCTTGCGGTCCTCCGGCACCAGGCTGATCCCGATATCTGCGCGCACCGCGTCCGCGGGGCTGGCGATCCTGACCGGCTTGCCATCGACGAACACGCGGCCGCCGGTGATCTCCGCCATGCCGAAGCACGCTACGAACAGATCGAGCTGGCCCATGCCCTGCAGGCCGGCGACGCCCAGGATCTCGCCGCGGTGCAAGTTGAAAGAAGCATCGGCAAGCTTACCGTCGGTGGCGAGATGCTCGACCCGCAGGACCTCCGGGCCCGATTCATGGGTCCGCGCCGGTCGCTCGGGGAATGCCTGGCCGATCGAACGGCCGACGATCATGCGGATCACTTCTTCATCATCGAAATCGGCGACCTTGCCGGTCGCGATGTGCTGGCCGTTGCGCAGGATCGACAGCGAGTCGCAGAAGCTCCGCACCTCTTTGAGCCGATGCGAAATGAAGATGACGGTGACACCCTTGGCCTTCTCCTGCGCGATGATCTCGCCAAGCCAGTCCACGTCCCGACCGGTGAGAGACGAGGTAGGTTCGTCGAGCAGCAGGATCCGCGGCTTGCGATAGAGCGCGCGCGCGATCTCGATCTTCTGCTTGATCGCAAGATCGAGATTGCCGACCTCCTCCTGGAGATCGATCGATTCAAGCCCCAGCGCCGCGAAGTGGCGCCGGACGTCCTCTTCCGCCGTGCGCCGCCGGATCAGGCCTATGGCATTGGCCGGCGCGTACGGCAGCAGCACCGACTCGAGGACAGTCAGATCACGCACCAGGGTCATTTCCTGGAACGCTGTCTGGATGCCGCGTGCATGAGCGGCGCGTGGCGAGCCCAGCGTGGCGCTCTTGCCGAAGATGCGGAATGATCCGCTGTCCGGCGTCAGGAGCCCGCTCAGGAGCTTGACAATGGTGGACTTGCCCGCGCCGTTTTCGCCGAGCAGCGCATGCACGCTACCGTTTGTCACTCGCAGCGAGACATCGTCGACGGCAATGGTCGCGCCAAACGCTTTGCGGACATGATCGGCTTCGATCGCTGGCGCGCCTTCGCTACTCACGGGTCGGTACCTTCAATTCAAGAAGAGCCGGGCGGCGTTGCCGCCGCCCGGTGCAGTCGACAGGCAGATTATTGCTCAGGCTGGCCGACCAGCGCAGCCTGGAAACCGATCTCCGGCGTCTGTTCCGAGAAGATCGAGGCAAACCATCCCGGATTCGGCACCAGCGACGGCGGGAAGGCGTTGCACCCAGCCTTCATTTCCTCCCACGAGCCGGTCTCGCAGTATTTGATGGTCTCGTTGGTGACGACCGGCAGCGGCAGGGTCGTGCGCTTCGGCACATCCTTGCCTTCCAGCTTCTGCACCGCGAGCTTGAGCGCGAGGCCGCCGGAATAAGGCGGAGAGGCGTAAGAGATGCGCGGCGCACCCAACGGCGCGTAGGGCGATTCGCCGCCCTCCACCTCGGTCCCGATCGGCAGCATCTGGATGCGGCCGCCATTGGCGCCCTCGCCGGCGCAGGGCAGCAGCTGCTCCGGCTTCTTGCCGGCCTCAAGCTGCATGGCGTTGGCCGTGTAGCAGCCGACCTGCAGCCACATCCCATCGATGCTGTCCCAATTGTGTGTGGCGAGGATCTTGGAGAGCTCGGTGCGGGCGACTGCCTGGCTCCACATGCCGACCGATTCCGCTACGATCTTGATGCCGGGATTCTTTTCGAATACCGCCTTTGCTGCCTTGGTGCGCAGCGTATCGACCGAGGTGCCAGGCACGCCGGTCAGAATGACGATGTTGCCCTTGCCGTTCAACTTCTTCACCAGCCACTCCGCGGTGACGCGGCCGGCTTCTTCCTGGTCGATCGAGATGTTGTAAGCGCAAGGTTCAGTAATTTCGGCGTCGTATGCGAAGACCAGCACGCCCTTGTCGCATGCGTTCTTCACCGCGGCGTTGAGCGCTGTCGGCGAGATCGGGAAGATCACGATGGCCTGGGCGCCCGCCTGCACCATCGCGTTGATCTGCTGGATCTGGCGCTGCGCGTTCGGCCCGGCCACTTGCACCTGCAGGTCGACCTTGTCCGCCATCGATTTGTGGGAGGCCATGGCCTTGACCATGTTGGCGGCCTCGGCCTGCCAGTCGTTGCCGATGAAGCTCATCGACAGGAAGATCTTGAACTTGTCGGCGGCGTTCGCGGCGCCGCTCGTCAACAAGACGCTCGCGCCAAGCGCGAAGGCCATTGCCAGCCCCAGCGCACCTCTTATGGGTTTCATGAGTTTCTCTCCCAAACTTGCGACCGCGTTTGTCTGGGTTCCGGGACGTCCCATAGAACCCACGCGCCCGATCCACGGCCACGACAGATCAGGCGCCAAAAGTTTTTTGATCATTTGATCATAAATCAGATATCATGACAGTCGCAAGATCAATTCGAGCTCCCTTGACGAGGACCCAACGTGCCGATAGCCGCTTGAGTGAGATGACCTTGACGAGTCCCATGAATCGGCCCCGGAGGCGCACCAGCAATCTGCCGCAGATGCAGGTTTCGCGCGTAACGCTGCCCGACGAAATCTATCGGCGGCTGAAAGCAATGATCCTGGATGGCGGGCTCATCCCGGGGGAACTGGTGACGATTCAGGGCTTGGCCAGCGCCTTTGGCGTCAGCGCCATGCCGGTGCGCGAAGCGCTGCAGCGGCTGACCGGTGAGCGGGCGCTCACCGTGATCTCGGGCCGTTCGGTCGGGATCCGGGCATTGGACGCCGGACGCTTGCGCGATCTGACGCGCGTCCGGGTCGAGATCGAGAGCATCGCCGCCGAATGGGCGACGCCCAACGTTTCTGAATCAGACCGGCGCAAGTTGCAGGACCTGGTCGATGTCATGGCGAAGGCTGCGCAGGACGGCGACACCCGCGCCTATGTGCGGGGCAACCACGAGTTCCACTTCACGGTCTATGCCGCATCCGGATCGGATGCGTTGTTGACTACGATCGAAGGGCTCTGGATGCAGGTCAGCCCCTATTTCCACCTGTTGCACAGCTCCGGCAACTACGTGGCCGCCAACGAAGAGCACAAGATGATCCTGCGTGCGATCAAGGACGGCGATGCCAAGGCGTGCGCGGCGCATCTGCGCGACGACATTAACTCCGCGACCGATGTGCTGCTGAAGCTGCTCGGCTAGCTCAGCTGCGCAAGCGCGAACCCTGTGGGTCATACGCCGGCTCGGCCAGCATCACCGCCTTCCGGCTCTCCCCGATCACATCCACTGTCAGCGCGGCGTCCGTGCCGATCAAGGCCTTATCGACGTAGGCCAGCGCAAGGCTCTGGCCCACATGATGCCCGTACGCGCCAGACGTGACGAACCCGACCAGCTTTCCATTGCGCTTCACCGGTTCGAACCCCGAGGCGTCTGCATCCGCGGCATCGATGCGGAGCGTCACCAGCACGCGGTCGATGCCCTTCTCTCGCGCGCGCAACGCAGCTTCGCGCCCGATGAAATCGCCTTTGTCGAAGGCCACGTGATGGCGCAGGTTCGACATCTCCGGCGAATAGGATTGCGTGAACTCGGTCGACCAGATGCCGTAGCTCTTCTCGAGCCGCAGCGAGTCGAGCGCGCGGTTGCCGATCGATCTGAGACCGAGGTCTGCGCCGGCGGCACGCAGCGCGCCATAGAGCGCCCGCTGATAGGCGACCGGCACGTTGATCTCGTAGCCCAGCTCGCCCGTCAAGGACAGGCGCGCCACGATTGCCGGCGCCATGCCGACGTCCATTTCCGCACAAGCCAGGAACGGGAACGCCGCATGACTGATGTCGCCCGGCACGAGCCGCGACATCAGCGCGCGCGATTGCGGGCCTGAGATGGCAAACCCCATCCAATCATCCGAGAGATTGCGGATGGTGACACCCTTCTCCGGCAAGCGCTCCGCGAACCAGCGCATGTGCCATGCCTGAAGATAGTAGGATCCGATCAGCCAGAAGCGATCCTCCGCCAGCCGGCTGACGGTCAGGTCGCCCATCAGCCTGCCCTGCGGATTCAACATCGGCGCGAGGCGGACGCGGCCGACTTTCGGCAGCTTGGCAGCAAGAAGATGATCGAGCCATGCCGCCGCGCCTGGTCCTGTGACTTCGTAGCGCGCATAGATGGCGCTTTCGAACATGCCGACCGCCTCGCGCGTTGCCTTGACCTCCGTGGCGACGAAGGCATGCGCGTTCGAGCGGCGCAGGGTCGGCTTCTCCACGAAATCAGGTTGTCCCGGCGCGAAGTACTGCGGGGTCTCCATGCCCCAGGTGCAGCCATAGACCGCACCTTCCGCCTTCAGCGCATCGTAGCAGGGTGATGTCTTCAGCGGCCTGCCGGCCGGCAATTCCTCATTGGGATAGGAGATCACGAAGCGGCGAGCGTAGAACTGGCCGGTCATCGCCTTCAGATAAGAATCGTTGGACGCGAAGCCGCCGTAGCGCGCGACGTCCATCCCGAAGATATCGGCGCCGGGATCTCCCTCGATCATCCAGTTCGCAAGCGTGAGGCCGATGGCGCCGCCTTGCGAGAAGCCGCCCATGCAACCGCACGCGACCCAATAGTTCCTGAGGCCGGGAACGGGCCCGACCAGCGGATTGCCGTCGGGCGTGAAGGTGAAGGCGCCGTTGACCCACTTGCGGATGCCGACATTCTGCAAGGCGGGGAAGCGCTCGAAACCGATCGCAAGCTCCGGAGAGATGCGGTCAATGTCGGGCGGCAGCAAATCCATCCCGAAATCCCAATCGGCGCCCTCGGTCTTCCAATGCCGCGGATCGCGCTCATAGACGCCGAGCAGCACTCCCTTGCGCTCCTGCTGCAGATAGGTGAAGCCCTCGAGGTCGGTGATGGCGGCGATCTCCCGGTCCATCGCCACGATCTCCGGCACGTCCTCGGTGATCAGATAGTGATGCTGCATCGGCGTGACCGGCAGGTTGATGCCGACCATCCCGCCGACCTTGCGTGCCCACAGTCCGGCTGCATTGACAACGTGTTCGGCGGTGATCGTCCCTTGCTCGGTGACTACCGACCATTGCCCGTTCGGCAATTGCGCCAGCGACAACACGCGATTGCGCAGGATGATCTCCGCACCCCGCTTCTTCGCGGCACCGGCATAGGCGTGCGTCGTCCCGTGCGGATCCATGTAGCCTTCATGGGCGTCGTACAGACCGCCCTGCAGGTTGGAGACGTCGACGATCGGGCACAGCTCCTTGATCTCTTCGGGCGTGACCAACCGAGTCTCCATTTCCATGGTCTCGTACATGGCTCGCTCGGCCTTCAACATCTCCCAGCGCTCTGGCGTCGCGGCGAGGCTGATGCCGCCGGTCATGTGCATGCCGACACTCTGGCCGCTCTCCTTCTCGATCTCCTCATAGAGGCGGATCGTGTAGCCCTGCAGCGCGGCGATGTTGGGATCATCGTTGAGCGCGTGGAACCCCGCGGCCGCGTGCCACGTGGAACCGGCCGTCAGCTCGGCGCGCTCGATCAGGGCAATGTCCGTCCAGCCGAACTTGCTGAGATGATAGAGGATGCTCGACCCGACGATGCCGCCGCCGATGATGACGACCCGATAGTGCGACTTCATGTGGAAACCTGCTCTGGCTCAATGTTTCCGCGCCGGGCGATGTTTTCGCCCTGGACCACGGTAATTTCTTGTTGTAAATTCTTACAATAAGGAAATGGACGGCGGAATGCAATCGCAGAAGAAATCCATGCCGCGGTTCAAGCGCCAGGCGCCGGAGAAACGCCGCGCCGACCTGGTGCAGGCCGCCATCCGCTGCCTCAGCGCGGGCGGCATGTCCGCCTTCAAGATGGAGCGGATCGCGGCGGAGGCCGGTGTCTCGCTCGGCCTGCTCAGCCACTATTTCACGGACAAGAACGAATTGCTGACCGAGGTATACCGGGCGGCGCTCTATGAGGACATCACCCGGAAGATCGCGGAGCTGGATGACCGCGATGCGGCTGGATCACCGGTCGAGCGGCTTTGCCGGATCGTCGATGCCGTCATCGATCCGGAATATCTGCAAGTCCCCAACCTGACGGTGTGGCTGGCATTGTGGGGCGAGATTGTGATCAACCCCGACCTCCGCCGCGCGCATCGAACGCTCTATCGCAGCTACCTCCAGTCCCTGGCGGAGCTGATCGGAACGGTCGCGGCGGAGCGGCGCAGAAACGTCAATGCAATCGACATCGCGCGAAACTTTCAGGCCCTGATCGACGGCCTGTTCCTGGAACGCGCGCTGGACCGCCAGGCCGTCAACCATTCGGATCTTCGCCGTGCCAGCTATGAATTCCTGGAGCTGCACCTGGGAGCGCTGCCTAGTTCCGCTTGACGGCCAGTGCCCGGAAGCCGCCCGCAACCAGATCGTCGACCCAGGCGTGGGCGATCCGCAGCGCGTCCTCGCGTGAGAAGGTCGTGGGGTCGAGGCAGAGTTCCAGCCACAGACCATCCAACATGGCCGTGAAACCGAGAGCGGCCAGGTGCGCATCGATCTTGACCCGACGCACATGGGCGATGTCGGCGATTAGTTCCTCAAGACGGCCGCGATAGTCGCTATAGACCTTCTTGTGAACCCTGCGCACGCCGGAATCGCGCCGCACCAGGGACCAGAAGGACAGCCAGATCGCCAGCAGATCGCGATCCAGTACCGGCGGCTTGAACGACGCATCGATGAAGGCCCGCAGCTTCAGTTCCGCATCATCTGGCGCCGATTCCATGGCTTCGATCAGGGTCTCTGCGACGCGCTGCCCGACGTGATCGTAGGTCGCCACGATCAGATCATCGATTCCCTTGAAATGATGTGCGACCAGGCCCGGAGAGACCTTCGCCCTGGCCGCGACGGCCCGGACCGAAGTTCCCGCATAGCCAAGCTCGGCCAGGCACTGTGCCGTCGCCTCGATCAGCTTGCGCCTGCGCACCTCCGGCAGGTCGCGCGTGAAACGTGGTTCGGGCGCAGCCATGGACCCCCTCTTGCCAATCGGGCTGGATTTCCGTTATTATACATTTGTACAACAACGGCACAACACGAATATCAGGATCGGAGGACTTCATGGGCGTGGCACTGCGGGACGCGAAGCTGGCGGATCGCCATGTGGAGCTGAGCTGGGCGGACGGTCGCGTCGGCGATCGGTTCGCGCTGCTGTGGCTGAAGGACCATTGCCCTAGTCCGCAATGCCTCCACCCGGAGACCAAGCAGCGCCAGATCGACAGCTTTGCCATTCCCGAAGACATCGCGGCCTGCGCGGTGACGATCGAGGAGAACGGCCGCGTTCTACGCATCGATTGGACAGACCATGGTCATGTCAGCCGGTTCGATGCGACCTTCCTCGCTTCTCTCCTGCCGGCCAACCAGGTCGCGCCGCGCCGTGTGCTGTGGGATGCCGCCACGGTCGAGGCCCAGGTGCCGACGGTGCCCCATGACGCCGTGATGAACATGGCCGACGAATCGGGCTTGAAGAAGTGGCTGGAACTGGTCGAGACCTACGGCTTCTGCGTCGTGACCGGAACGCCGGCGACGCCTGAAGCAACCCGGGCGCTGCTGGAACGCGTGACCTATATCCGGCACACGATCTTCGGCGGCTTCTGGGACTTCACCGCCAACATGGAGCACAAAGACACCGCCTACACCACCCTGGCGATCGGTCCGCACACCGACGGCACCTACAGCTTTGACGCGCCGGGCTACCAGATGCTGCACTGCCTCGCCTTCAACGGCACCGGTGGGGAGAACGTGTTTGTGGATGGCTTCAAGGTCGCCGAGATCATGCAGCGCGACCATCCGGAGGAGTATCGGCTGCTGACCTCGATCGACATCACGGGGCAATACATCGACAACGACCGCAACGTGCATCTGCAGGCTTCACGGCCGCTGTTCCGCCTGACCCGCACGGGCGACCTGGTGCAGGTCAGCTACAACAACTACGACCGCGCGCCTTTCTACCTGCCGTCGGATCAGGTCGCCGCGCTCTATCGCGCGCTCAAGCTGTTCGCGTCCTACATCAACGATCCGAAGATGCAAATGCCGCCGCCGCCTGGCTCCGGGCGACACCGTGATGTTCGACAATTGGCGCGGCTTCTCCAGCTGCCCACGTGACCTATCAGGGCTATCGCAGGCTGTGCAGCCGTCTCAGCAAGGAAGGCATGGAAAGCCGCCTGCGGCGGTTGCGCGGTGGCTGGTCTCCTGGAGCCTACGGCCGTTTGCGCTGGATACGGCATCGGCCGGCGGTCTGGGCTCGCGGGAGAGGATGATCGAGGGCATCACCACGATCAGCTGCCTTGCCGCGTCGTCTTCGGCGCCGGCGCGTTCGACCAAGCGCTGAGCAGGAAATCGACCGCGCCTGCATCTCTCCACGAAACTGCTTATCTTGTCGACGCCCGGGCAAGTGAAGCTGGCCGAGGAGGCCGCGCGCCGCCTGGGGTCACGCCGCAGCCAGCATCTTTCCGCACCGCCAAGATGCATGTGCCCATCGAGACCGCCGAGGCGGCGTGCCGGCGCGCAGGCTTGGCGCCGACGGCGCCGTCACCGATCGGCGGCGGCTCGACCATCGGCGCAGCGAGCCATCACATTGAAGCTTCGGTTGCCGATCGTCGCGTCAGCCTATGCCGGCTCCCGGAGATGGCCATGGTGTGGTCTTACGAAGGCGGGGCAAAGACCGGCCTGGTCGAGTCTGCCGCGATCCGTGATCGACCGCTCTGACGCTGGCGCTGCCCGACGGATCCAGCGTTACGGCAGCATGAACGCCAGCATGTCCTGCGTCGAAGCGCTCTATGCCGAGAACGCCAATCCCGTCACATCGCTGATGGCCGAGGAAGGCATCCGCGCTCTAGCAGGCAGCCTTCCTGGAATCGCGAAGGATCCTGTGACTCTCGAAACGCGCGGCGATGCGCTCTATGGCGCCTGGCTCGCCGGCCTTTCCTTGGCCGCTGTCGGAATGGCGCTGCATCACAAGCTCTGCCACACGCTCGGCGGCAGCTTCAACCTGCCCCATGCAGAGACTCATACGATCGTGCTGCCGCATGCCGTGGCCTACAACAGCGCGGCGGCGCCTGAAGCGATGCAACGAATTGCGCGAGCGCTCGGAGCCCGGGACTCGGCGACCGGGCTGTATGACCTTGCTGCCATGATCGGCGCGCCGCTGGCCTTGAAAGAGATCGGGCTCAGGGAGCAAGACCTCGATCAGGCTGCGGATATCGCCACGCGCAATCCGTACTACAATCCACGCGCGGTGACGCGCGAAGGAATCCGGCGGTTGCTGGAGGATGCATTCCACGGCCGCAGGCCAGCCTGAACAGGCACGCCCATGCACCCGATCTTGCAGGCCGGCCCGGCGCTGCTTATTTCCCAGCCATGCCATACGATTCAATCGAGCAGCCCGACGACGCCCTGGACCCCTATTCCGCGCGGGTCGCTCATGCCTTCGAAACCGTCGGCCCGGCGGTGGTCCATATCCATGCGCAAGGCCGGCAGACCGGCACCGGTTCCGGCGTATTGTTCGCGCCCGACGGCTACCTGCTGACCAATAGCCATGTCGTCTCCGGGGCCACTCGCCTGTCCGGCAGCCTGACCGACGGGCGCCAGCTCGACGCCGAACTGGTCGGCAACGATCCGGCCACCGACCTGGCGGTCCTGCGTCTCCAAGGCGCCGGACTGCCGCATGCTCATTTCGGCAGCTCGGCGCGCCTGCGGGTGGGCCAGCTGGTGGTGGCAATCGGCAATCCGCTGGGCTTCCAGGCCACCGTCACCGCCGGCATTGTGAGTGCGCTCGGCCGGACCCTGCGCTCGCCGTCGGGCCGGCTGATCCAGAGCGTGATCCAGACCGACGCGCCGCTCAATCCCGGCAATTCCGGCGGCGCGCTGGTGGACGGCCTGGGAAAGGTCGTCGGCATCAACACGGCGATGATCGGCCGGGCGCAGGGCCTGTGCTTTGCGATCGGCATCGACACCGCCGCCGATGTCACCATGCGGCTGATGCGCGACGGCCGCGTGCGCCGCGCGCGTCTGGGGCTGGCGGGCCAGACCATCATGCTCGACCAGCGGTTGGCGCGCCGCTTGCGCCGGTCGCAGGTCGCGGCGGTTCAGGTCCTGGAGGTGCCATCGGGCGGTCCTGCGGCGCGCGCGGGTATCGAGAAAGGCGACATCATCCTGGAGTTCGGCGACTCCGGTGTGTTCACGGTCGACGATCTTCATCGCTTGCTGACGGCCGACATCGCCGGGAAAGCCGCGCCCATAAAGGTCTTGCGCGGCGCCGGCCTGAAGACGTTCGATATCCATCCAGAGCTCGACGAATAGGAGCCGTCCTATGGAACTCAATGCGGACTTCTCGCAGCGCGTGGCGATCCATGCCGCAACGCTCGCTTGGGTGCCGTCTCCGATGGCTGGGGTGGAACGGCGCATGCTGGACCGCATCGGCGACGAAGTGGCACGCGCCACCTCTATCGTCCGCTACGCGCCGCACAGCCATTTCTCGCCGCACACCCACGGCGGCGGAGAAGAGTTCCTGGTCCTCGATGGCGTGTTCCAGGACGAGCACGGCGACTATCCTGCCGGCTCCTATGTGCGCAATCCGCCAACCTCGCGCCATACGCCGAGCTCGGAACCGGGCTGCGTGATCTTCGTCAAGCTCTGGCAATTCGACCCCGACGACCGCACCGAGGTTCGCATCAATACGGGCAAGAACGCGTACAAGACCGTGCCGGAGCGCGCTGGTGTCGAAATCATGCCGTTGTTTCGTGACACGCATGAAGAGGTCCGCTTGGAACGTTGGACGCCCCATGCGGATATCAGACTACCGGTGCCGGGCGGCGCAGAAATTCTGGTGCTCGATGGCAGCTTCGTAGAGCGCCGAGAAACCTTCGCGAAGCAATCCTGGCTTCGCCTGCCTGTCGGCGCGGAGCTGCGGGCGAAGGCAGGCGCCGATGGCTGTCGCGCGTGGATCAAGAGCGGACATCTTCGCGCGCCGGCGGGGTTCAACCCGGCCTAAGCTGGCGGCAAGGCTGGTTCCGCACGAGTTGCGACCCTCCGAGGCGGCGGCGGGCTGCGCTTCTTGGAACTGGCCGCACCTCCACACGTCACAGATTTGTCCCGCACAACCATTCATCTGCGGCACTATGATCGGCCCCGGGATGACTCCGCACAGGGGGATGACGACCTCTTCCCGCTGTTTGTCGGCGGTGCTCTCACGACCAACCAGCGAGCTCCTGTGCTGGCACGGGCGGCTGGACAGGGATATTGCGTGGCTCCCTATCGGGGGAGTGTCGCGCGGCCGCAATGGTTGTCGAAGCCTCGTAACGTCGCTGCGGCGCAGCGGCCGACGCCACATGCCGTGCCGGCTCTTCTCAAGGCGACGCAATCTCGCTGGTTGCGGCCGATCAGGCCTCCTTCCCGGAGCTGATCGAACCGGCTTGGCCGGTTTCGAGCCGTGAGTGCAGAGCATCGGAGCGGGGTGATCGTCCCGAGCAGGACGATTGCGAGGAGCGACCACCGATGTCCACAGTTCGTGAAAGGCGCAGCAAGAACATCTTCATCCGCATACTCGAACAGAACTGGCGATGGAGCAAGGCACACAGCTGGCGTCACCTCATCGAGGAGCATGATCTCAATCCCCTGATCCGCGGACGGCGCGCAGCGCGCAAGACATGGTGGCGCATGATGCATCGCGACGAGAAGGCGCATGCCATCCCTGTCTTCCTGGTGGGCGTGCAGCGATCCGGCACCAACATGCTCGCGCATGGTCTGGACGAGCGGCCGGATTTCCAGGTCTACAACGAGGGGAACACCCAGGCCTTCGTGGATTTCCAGCTTCGATCGCTGCCGGTCATCAAATCCCTGATCGAACGAAGCCGGGCCCGGTTCGTCCTTTTCAAGCCGCTCTGTGACTCGCATCGGACGCCGGAGCTGCTTGAGTATTTCGGCCCATCGGCGCGGGCGATTTGGGCATATCGGAACGTCGATGGCCGGGTACGCTCGGCCGTGGCGAAGTTCGGCGATTCCAATCTGCGCGTGCTGCGCGCCTACGCATCCGGCAGCAAGCGGACCGCGTGGCAGGTGCAGGGCCTCTCCCCGGAGAATGCCGACTTCGTCAGGAGCTTTGACTTCGACCGGCTTTCTGCGGAATCCGCCGCGGCCCTGTTCTGGTACGTCCGGAATTCGCTCTACTTCGAGATGGCGCTCGACCGGCGGCGCGATACCGTCCTGGTCGACTATGATCTCCTGCTGGCCGAACCAGTGCGGACAGCGCGTGCGTTGTGTGATGCCCTCGATCTCGGCTACCGCCGCGAGATGATCGCCGAGATCGATCCCCGCCGTCCGACGCAGCGGCCGCCCCTGGCCATCGACCCGCGGATCCGCGAGCGATGCTCGGCGCTGAAGGAACGGCTCGACGCGGCCTGCTTCGCACAAATGTCAAGAGCGTGGAACGAGCCGGCGGGCCGGCGCGCAGCGTCCCGTTCGGACTCTCCGCTGGTGGGCGCATCCGCAAGAACGTGAGCGCCCGACTACACCGGGTGAAATGGTTGTAAGCAGCCAAGCGGCACGAGATCCAAGTCGATGACGACACCAATCGAGGGCACCCCCACCAGGCACGATGGCATGCAGCAGCGGGCGCACCCGCCGCGTCGGTCAGCCCTTCGCGCGATGCTCATGAAGGTGAAGCATGGTTATTCGAGGCGCGCTCGAAGCAGGCGCGCTGCATTGTTCCGCAGCTTGTTTCCCGACATCATGAAACAGTCTGTCCTGGACCTGGGCGGCGGCGACGGGAGCCACATCGCAATGGTCGTCCCCGGCCACAGGAACGTGACCATCGCCGATATCGACCGGGCCAAGCTGGCGGTCGCGGAGCGCGTCCATGGGCACAGGTCCAGGGTGCTGGGAGAGTCGCCGTGCCTGCCCTTCGGGGACGGCGAATTCGATGTCGTTTTCTGCTCTTCGGTCATCGAGCACGTCACCGGGCCGAAAGACGAAGTCGGGAACATTCGGTCGAGCGCTGCATTTCAGGAGCAGGCTCTGCGGCACCAGCAGGGCTTCGCCGAGGAGGTGAGACGGATTGGACGAGGCTACTTTGTGCAGACTCCCTACAAGCACTTTCCGATTGAAAGCCACACAATCGCCCCGGGATTCGTGGTGCTTCTTCCGCGCTCGATCCAGCTGGAGATCTGGAAATGGTGGCCATTCTACAATCACGTGCCGGACTTCAGCTTGCTGACGGTCCGTGACATGGAGCGCTGCTTCCCCGATGCCGAGATTCACTTGGAAACCGCGATCGGCTTGACAAAATCGATCATGGCGGTACGACGGGTCTAGCGCCGAGCAATCCCATGTCTGACAGGAACGCGAACCGCTGATGGGCGACGCATTGGATGTCGGCAGGTCGTTGCCGGGGTGGCTGTTGTACCCGGCGACGCTCCTTGTCCTGGTTCTCCTGGCATATCCCTTTTACCGCACGCGCAGCCTCATCGCGCGCTATGTGCTGTTCGCGCTGTGCTTCCGGTACCTCGCCAGCGCCCATCACGACTTCACGTTCAATGCCTCGCCGATCGGCATTTCATGGAATGCGCTGGGGTCGGTTGCGGTCTTCGGGCTCGGATTGCTGTTGATCAGGACCCGACATCTTCTGCTGACGCCGCTGGTGCCCTTCTACGTCGTCATCGGCGTGGTCGTTCTCAGCGCTTTCGTCAATCACTCGATCGGCAGCAGCTTCGACGTGGTGGTCAAATACGGCTATCTCATCATCATTACCATCGCCGTTTATGAGTCGATCAGCGAACGCGGAGAGGAGCGCACGATGAGCCTGCTCCTGTGGGCGATGGTGACCCCGCTTTTCTTGCAGATGCTCTCCATCATTTTCGACGTCAAGAAAGGTGTTGAAGGTCTGGGCGCCGGCGTCAGCTATGTCGGCGGCTACAATCACGAAGCCGGCTTCTCCACGGTGCTCGCGACCGGGCTGGTGATCGCGTGCTTCGCCACAAGCCTCCGGACTTGGGCGAGAGGCGTAATCATCCTGGCTTTGCTCGTCGGCCTGCTGTTCGCCAACTACCGGACCACGATTATCGCCTTCGCGCCGCTGGCATTCGTGCAATTCAACGCGGATTTCGTCGGGCGATTCTCGCCCCGGGTCAGGGTCGCCATCGGTCTTGCAATACTGGGAGTCAGCGCGGTGGGGGCGCTCGTCGCGGCCTGGTTCCTGCGCGAGAAGTTCGCCGACCTTGCCACCGTCTTCTCGGAGCCCGGCCGCCTGATCAAGCCGCCGGAATTCTACACGCTCGACGAAAAGCACCTGCTGTCTGCGCGTCCGTACATTTGGGCGGGTTATATCGACGCCTACGTGAACGGCAGCCTGAAGAACTGGATCTTGGGCTTCGGCCCGAACTACTGGGTGGGACGGTTCCCCGTCTATGCCCACAACACCCTGATTTCGACCATCTATGAATACGGCGTCGTCGGTGTCGTTGCGATGATCGGGCTCTGGTCTTCCATGCTCATCGCCGCATTGCGCGTGAAAGAGGGACCGAAGGGAAAGCTGCTGGCGGCGCATATCAGCTTCCTGATCTTGAACATGGCGACGATGCCGCATTGGACGATCGAGGGGAACATCCTCTATGGCATCGTCTGCGGCTACACGTTCTATCTGCTGCTCGGCCCCGCGACCAAACCGCAGCCCAGGGCGGCTATCGCCACAAAGCCGGCGATTTCTCAGTTCACGCGCCCACACATCCTGAAATAGCCCGATGACCGGGATATTGTCGCGCCCTCCAGGGCCCGGTATACTTTTGTGACAGTCCACGCGCTTTCCGCGCCATGATCGAAAATCCGGGAACGCATCATCAGTGGTCCATGGCCAAGCAGCTTGACCTAGCCGGCATTGCCGATGTCCTGCGCCGACGTGGCGCGGCGGCACGCAGCCTGACCGCGATTGCCGGCCCACCCGGTGCCGGCAAGTCGACACTGGCAGAGACTCTCGCCGCGAAACTGAACGCCGAAGTGGCCGACAGCGCGGCCGTGTTTCCCATGGACGGCTACCACTTCGATGATCGCGTGCTCGTGCCACTGGGGCTGCGGCCGCGGAAGGGCGCGCCCGAGACGTTCGACGTGGCCGGCTTCTATCACATGCTGAGCCGTCTCAAGAGCAACGAAGAAGCGGAGGTCGCGGTACCGGTCTTCGACCGCGATCTTGAGATCGCGCGCGCCGGGGCACGTCTGATCCCGAGCTCGGTGCGCCACCTGATCGTCGAAGGCAACTATCTCCTGCTCGACCGCCCGGGCTGGGCGCGTCTGCCTGGCCTGTTCGATACCACCATCATGCTGTCGGTGCCGGAGGAAGTCCTGCGCCAAAGGCTGACGGCCCGCTGGCAAGGCTACGGGCTGCCGGCGAACGAGATCGCGGACAAAGTGGAAACGAACGATCTGCCGAACGGCAGGCTCGTGGTCTCCGCCAGCATCGCGGCGGAGTTCGTGTTTCCGGGCTAGCCCATCGTCTTCTTCAAGAGCGCCATCAATTGCGGCAATGGCCTGCAATTGAGCACATCCTTGGGGCCTAGCCATCCGCGTCGCGCTTCGCCGATGCCATAGGCCAGATAGTCGAGTTCGGATGTGTCGTGCGCATCGGAATCGATGGATATCAGCACGCCGGCCTGACGGGCAGCCTTGCAATAGATGTCAGTCAGGTCGAGCCTCTGGGGTTGGCAATTGAGCTCGAGATAACAGCCGCGCTGCCGCGCCGCTTCGATCACGCGCTCCACATCGAAAGGATAGCTCTCGCGCTCGCCCAGCAATCGCCCGCTCGGATGCGCAAGGATCGTGAAGTACTCTTGATCCAGCGCGCGCAGCAGCCGCGCCGTCTGCTTTGCGGCGGGGAGGTTGAAGTGACTGTGAATCGCCCCGACCACCAGGTCCAGATGGCCAAGCGTCTCATCCGGCAGGTCGAGGCGGCCGTCTTCCAGAATGTCGACCTCAATCCCCTTCAGAATCCGGAAATCCTTCAGCTTGGCATTCAGTGCGTCGATCTTTGCGCCCTGTCGCAGCAGGCGCCTGGAATCGAGCCCATGGGCAACCGTCAGACGCTGCGAATGGTCGGTGATCGCCAGGTAGCGCATTCCAGCACGCCGCGCCGCCGCAACCATGCCTTCGAGGCTGCTTCGACCGTCGGTCGCGTCGGTGTGGCTGTGCAGGTCGCCTTTCAGATCTCGCCTCTCCACCAGCGCCGGCAAGTCACGCGCAGCCGCCAGATCCAGTTCACCCCGATCCTCGCGCAGCTCCGGCGGAATCTCCGCCAGCCCGACGGCGCGATAAACCGACTTCTCGTCTTGGCCCGCGATCCGGCGGTTGCCGCGGAAGACACCATATTCGTTGATCTTCAATCCGCGCTTCTGTCCCATCCGCCGGATCGCGATGTTGTGAGCCTTGCTGCCGGTGAAATAGACCAGAGCGGCGCCGTAGCTTTCTTCCGGCACGACGCGTAGGTCGACCTGGAGCCCATCCCTCAGGATCACCGTCGCCCTCGTCGGGCCCTGTGCCAGGATCTTCTTGATATCCTCATGGCCGACGAAGTGCGATATGACCGGTGCGCCGTCTTTAGCGGTCGCGATGATATCTATGTCGCCGACAGTCTCGCGCGCGCGCCGATAGCTGCCCGCCACCGACACCTGAGACACGCCGGGCGCCTTCCGCAAGTATCCGATCAGCGAATCTACGACCGGCCTGACCCGCCACCGAAGGACGCGCTGCGGAGCGGCGCTCACGGTTTCCGCAGCATTCAGGATGGCCGTTTGCGTCTTTGCACCCAGGCCCGGTATCTCCGCCAGCTTGCCGGCACGCGCCGCTTTCTGCAGCGCCGCAACGGAGGAAATGCCGAGCTTGTCATAAAGCAGCTTGGCGCGTTTCGGCCCGAGGCCGGGCAGTTTCAACAGGGCGATCAGGCCGTGCGGCAGTTCGCGGCGGAGGCGGTAGAGCAGCTCGGTGCCGCCGGTGTCGACCACATCCTTGATCTTGCCGGCGAGATCATCGCCAATCCCAGGCAGGTCCGTGAGTTTTTCACCCTTCTTGAGGCTGTCCGCGACCTCGCGCTGCAGGCCCCTGAGTGTGCGGGCGGCCGTGCGGTAGGCGCGAATCCTGAACGGATTCGCCTGCTGAATTTCCAGCAGTTCTGCGATTTCGTCGAATATGTCCGCAATCTCGTTGTTACGGATCATGAGGGCGCCAGATGAATCAGTCTGAGAAACCCTCACCCGGGTTACCGGAGGATGCCTTGATCCGGATCAACGCGAAAAGCCGCCATTCGGACATGCTGTTGACCAAACGCAACCACAGCGGGCGAAACCGGGGGGCAGTCGATGGGATCCGACGATCAGCGGCCTGGTGGCTCCAGCTCCGACGCCATCCAACGCCATCGGCGCTATGGCGGAAAGATGCAGACCATATTGAAATGCCCGATCCAGGGGGCAAGCGACTTCGCCACTTGGTACACGCCGGGCGTCGCCGAACCCTGCCGGGCCATCCAGGCAAGCCCGGAAGCGGTCTATGAACTGACGAACAAGGGGAACCTGGTCGCCGTGGTTTCCGATGGGTCGCGCGTGCTTGGGCTCGGCGACATCGGGCCGGAAGCCGGCCTGCCGGTCATGGAGGGCAAAAGCCTCCTCTTCAAGTATCTCGGCGGCGTCGACGCGGTGGCGCTGTGTCTGGCCACCAGGACGGTTGACGATCTGGTGCAAGCGGTGGAGTGGCTTGCCCCCTCTTTCGGCGCCATCAACCTGGAAGACATCGCCCAGCCAAAATGCTTTCGAGTCCTCGAGGCCTTGCGGCAGCGCCTGCCCATTCCGATCTGGCATGACGATCAGCAAGGGACAGCGACCGTCGTCCTGGCCGGACTGATGAATGCCCTCCAGGTCACGGGCCGGGATTTCAAGACGACACGGATCGCGATGGTCGGCGCCGGCGCGGCCAACATTGCCACCTACAAGCTGCTGACCGCGTACGGTGTTGCGCCGGGTCAGATCGTGGTGTGCGACAGCAGGGGCATCCTTGGTCCGGACCGCACAGACATCGAGGCGTCGAGCAGTCTCTATCCCGAGAAATGGCAGATCTGTCGCGAAACCAATGCCGCGCGACGGAGCGGTGGAATCGCCGAAGCATTGGCCGGCAGCGATGTGTGTCTGGCGTTTTCACAACCGGGCCCCGACATCATCAAGGCCGAATGGGTCCGGCACATGGCCGCGGATGCCATTGTGTTCGCCTGCGCCAATCCGGTGCCTGAAATCTGGCCGCAAGCAGCACTGGCGGCGGGTGCCCGGATCGTTGCCACCGGGCGCAGCGACTTCAAGAATCAGGTCAACAACTCGCTGGTCTTTCCAGGCATGTTTCGCGGCGTGCTCGACGTTCGCGCCCGCGCGATCAATGAGACCATGGCGATCGCCGCCGCGCGAGCGCTTGCCGGCTACGGGGTGGCGCTGGGACTGACGGCCGAACGAATCCTGCCCGCCATGGACGATCCGGAGACGGCCGTCCGGGTTGCGGTCGCGGTCGCACTGAGCGCGCAGGCGCAGGGACTGGCAGACTTGAGCCACGATGAAGCGACGATCCGGCGCATGGCGGAGCGCGCCATTGGGCGCGCGCGTGGCGATTGCGCCGCTTTGTTCCCCGCCGACAAGGACAGTGAGCGCTAGTTCAGGAGCCGTGCAAACGACCCGTCACGGCAAGCGATGCGCTCTTGCCATCGCGACCTGACTCTCTTACTTGGCCAATGACGACGGCATGCTCATAGCCGGCAGCCTGCAGCTCCGAGACACAGTCCGCCGCGACGCTCGCGGGAACTCCGGCCAGCAGACCGCCGGATGTTTGCGGGTCGAACAGGATGGCCTTGGTCGGCTCGTCGATATGGCCTGCGAGCAGACCGAGACGTGCCAGATTTTCGGGCAGGAGCGTCGACACCAGTCCCTGCTTCGCCAGGGCAAGGACGTCTTGATAGAGAGGGAGCGACGCAAGATCGAGCTCCGCCTTGGCTCCGCTCGCGGTCAGCATTTCGTCCAGATGGCCGACCAACCCGAAGCCCGTCACATCCGTCATCGCGCTCGCGCCGCGCTTCGCCAGGATCAGCGCCGCCTCGCGATTTGACTGTCGCATTTCCGTCAGCGTTGTTGCGACCGAGTTCGCATTTGCCCGCCCGCGCATCGCTGCGGCGAACAGGATCCCCGTGCCGAGCGGCCGCGTAAGGATCAATGCGTCGCCCTCCGCCAGGCCACCTTTGCGGATCATGCGGTCGGGCGCGACCTCGCCGGTCACGCTGAGGCCAAACGCGAGTTCTGCGCCTTCGCTCGAATGGCCGCCGACCAGTGCCACGCCTTCGCGATCGAGGCAGGCCCGGGCGCCGGAAAGCAGCTGAAACAGCGCCTCCTCGACCTTTGCCGCGGAACCGGACGGAATCACCGCGGTCGCCAAGGCGTGCAACGGCTGGCCACCCATCGCAAACACGTCGTTCAGCGCGTGATTTGCCGCGATCTCTCCAAACACGAAGGGATCGTCGATGAACGCGCGGAAGAAGTCGACGGTCTGGACCAGGTAGCCGAACTTCGGCGGCGCCAGAACGGCCGCATCGTCGGGTGCATCCAGCCCCACGATCACCCCGTCGGCGACCGGCGGCGGCAGTCTGGACAAGGCGTGCGACAACGGCGCAGGTCCGATCTTGGCGGCGCAGCCGCCGCAGCGCATCTCCTCCGCGGTGGAGCGCTCGGGCGGGAGAGCCGGCATGCGCGCCAGCATGGCATCCGTATCCTGGTACATCCGCATCCAGCGGCGATCGATCCAGTCCTTCCAGGTCCAGACCCACGCACCTTCGGTCTTGAACGGCCCGCGCGAGGCTACGGCGTAGCGCTCGCCGGTCGAGATCAGCGCAAGGTGCCGCCGCTGCGGCCGCCAGGGCTTCGGCGCCTCGCTTCGGGCGCGGCGGCGCAGATTGCGCGCAAGCGGCGGGCCGGCGCGCACGGCATATACGCCGGCCTTCTCGCGCGGCGTCTCGGTCAGGTTCACGCAATCGCCTGCGCCGAAGACGTCCGGATCGTTGAGCGCCTGCAGGGTGGAACCGACCGCAAGAAACCCATCCTGATCGAGCGCGAGTCCGGTCCCGCCAAACCACGATGGCGCGGCAGCGCCGGTCGTCACCAGGACAGCGTCCGCCGCGACGCTCTGGCCGCTCTCAAGCTCGATCGCACATGATGTCACGGCCCGCGCCGGCTGGTGCTCGAGCAACGCGATTCCGCGGTCAGACAAGGCTCGCCGGAAACTGTCGCAGACTTTCGGATCATGGGTCGACAGGATCTCGCCGTCTGTGACCAAGGTGAAGGAGAGTTCCGCTCCGTCCCGGCCTTCCCGGCGCGCGTCGGCAAGCAGGTGGGAGCGAACGGACAGGATGAGCTCGACGCCGCCCGCGCCGCCGCCGATCACCGAGATGCGGCGCGGACCATCCGGCGCGCGGCAGCGCTTCCGCAGTGCTGCGAACTTGCTGAGGAACGATCCGATCGGCTTGACGGCAATACCATGCTCGGCCGCGCCTGCGATCTGAGCCAAAACCGGCGTGATGCCGACATCGATGGACAAGAGATCGTAGGCAATCGGCGGCCGGCCAGCCAGCAGAACGCGCTTCTCCGCGCAGTCGAGACCAATTGCTTCCGCGTGGATCAGGCGCGTGCCGGTCACCGCACTAAGGCGGAGCAGATCGATATGCGCCTCTTTCTCACTGTAGAGACCGGCGATGACGCCAGGCAGCATCCCGGAATAAGGCGTCTCAAGATCGCGCGTCACCAGCGTCAGCCGGACACCACGTTCAGGCCGCATCGCGAAGGACTTGAGAACGTGGACGTGAGCGTGCCCCCCGCCGAGCAGTACGATGTCGGTGCGAACCTCCGTCGCGCGCATCATCGCCGCTGCTGGATCCCGGCCGTCACTGTGCAGGAGCCTCCTCGACCATCATGCGGCGGCCCTCGCGGTCGAAGAAGAAGCCCTCGTTGAGCGCCAGGCGCTCGGCCTTCACCCGCATTTCCAGCGCGCGCAGCCCGACGCGCGCCGCATCGTTGTCAAGCGGCCCGCCCTCCGGCGCCGTCACGGGATAGAAGGAGGCGCCGTCCCAGCGCACGCCCGCGCCGGCGAACAGCGTGACGATTTCAGGCCAGTCGATCTCGTCGCCGATTACGTTGAGGTAGGTGGAAGCGACCGGCGTGACGGATTGTTCGCCAATCTCCACCAGCACCACCAGAGCGGTGAAGGCGCCGCGCTGTTCAATTTCGTCGACGATCCATTCGGCGAAATTTGAGATGTCGGCGTCAGAAATCGACAAGGGGGGTCTCCGGCATCGGCTGATCCAGCAAGTCCCAGAAGGACTTACGGTGGGTTTCCTCGTACCAGCGCTCGAATTCGGCGAGCAGCGCGGGCAGGTCGGCCGGCGGCGTTTCGGGCTCCGGATTCTGGTCGGCGAAAATGCCCCGAATCAGGGGGGTGAAGGAGTCCAGAATCGCCGTGCGCGCCTCGCTGTCGCTCGACCAGCCCAGCTTGGCACGCAGCAGCGCGAGCCCGCTCGCGACCGCCATCTCCTCGCTTTCGGCCCGCCCCACCGCTTCCACGATCGGGCGCAACAGGTTCAGGCGCCGGAATGCGAAGCTGCGTGCGCGATCGAGATGCTTGATGCGCTCCGCTGCCTCGCGCCGATAGGCGGTCTCCGCTGCGCCGGCATCTTTCGCTGCGTTTTCGAGTGCGGCGATGAAAGACGTTGGCGTGCTCATCGCCGTGCTCCCTGCGAAACTGGCGGAAGAGAGTGGGAGTCGAACCCACCAAGGACCGTCTCGCGACCCTTCCCGGATTTGAAGTCCGGACGCCCCACCGGGGACGCATCTCCTCCAGATGTCACCTCTGCGCGCTTGGCAAACATGTCCGTGCGATTGGGGTTGACCCGCCGCCAATCGCCGCGGCGCATGGTGAACCCCTGCCGGTCGAAATATTCGAGAATCTGGATCGCCACCTTGCGGCCATTCTCCAGCCGATCGCGAAACTCGGCCGCATTGAATCGCCCGTCCTCCGCCCGCGCTGCGATGTCGATCGCGATATCCGCCATTTCCGCGACCGTCTCGGTGAGAAAGAAGTGATCCAGGGCGACCTCGTCCACGTCGCCACGGCGCGCCGCCAGACGGAACACACGCCGCACGATCTTCTCATCAACCCCGAACTCGCGCGATACATCGCGCACGCGCGGCGGCCGGAACCGGTTGAGATCGCCGAGCAGCGGCTTCGAGCGCGACCAGACCCGCTCCTCTTCCGCTGTCATCCGCACCTCATGCTGCGGGCGGCGCAGCCAGGCGCGATCGACCACCACCATGCCCGCGGCAACGAGGCGCTGCACCGCCGCCGCGAACAAAGGCGCCGGCAGGCGTGGGTGGAGAGACAGCCTCATCCGCTCCTGCCCCATGCCCTGCAGGTCCGGTCGCTCGGCATGGAAGGCATCGAGTGTTGCGACGGCGGCATCGGCAAAGCGCTGCCAGGCCGCGCGTCGCATGGCAATCGCGTGATGACCGCCTTGCAGGACGACCAGGTCGTGCTGCACAACCGCTTGGCTGGTCGCTGTCGTGGCGGCCGCTCGGTCGCGGAAAAAAGCGTCGAGATCGACAAAGCCGCGTGGCCCATCCAGCACGCCCGCCAGCGCCGCCACGGCGTCCGCGGCATCGAGCGCGAGCAGCTCAGCCCGACGCTCAGGCGTCCGTCGCCTGCGCTCCGGCGCGCGGAGATCGAGCAGCACGCCGCCGCCGATGGTGCGGCTCGCGGACGTGTCGCGGACGATGAACCGGTCGCCGGCCGCCGCCGCGATCGGCTTGTCGAGCACGATCTGGACCAGCTCGGTCTCGCCCGGCGCGATCGGCGCATCGCGCAGCACGACGAGACGGGCGGCAACGTCCGACGCGCCGTGATGCAACCTGACCGGCATCCACTGGCCGACCGGCTTGGTTTCGGATTTCAGCACCCGCAGCCGTGCATCGATGCGGCTGGTCGGCGCGTGCAAAGACGGGTCGAGCACGATGTCGCCGCGGACGATCGCTTCCTTGGTCACTCCCGATCCGGCCAGCGCCAGCGCACAACGCTGACCGGCCTGACCTTGCTCCGCCGGCCGGTTCTGCACGTGCAGCGAACGAACCCGCGCCTCGAGGCCGGAAGGACTGACGATCACCGCATCGCCGACCGCGATCCGGCCGGAGAGAACCGTGCCGGTGACAACTGTCCCAGTGCCAGTCAACGAAAACGAACGATCAACCGCGAGGCGAAACCGTCCGTCGGCCGCGCGCGCGGTTGTCTCCCGGCAAAGATCGTCAAGACGTTGCGTGAGTGTCGCGATGCCCTCGCCAGTCAGAGCCGATACCGGCAGGATCTCCGCGTCTGCCAATCCGGTGTGCGCCAAGGCGGCACCAATCTCCGCGGTGACCGCGCGCCGGCGGTCTTCATAGGCGAGATCCGCTTTGGTCAAGGCGACAATGCCGCGCGACAGTCCAAGCAGATCCAGGATGGCAAGGTGCTCACGGGTCTGCGGCATGATGCCGTCATCGGCGGCCACAACCAGCAGCACGAGATCGATGCCGGTCGCGCCGGCCAGCATGTTGTGCACGAGCTTTTCATGGCCCGGCACGTCGATGAAGCCGATGATCCTGCCATCCGGCCGCGGCCAATAGGCAAAGCCGAGATCGAGGGTGATGCCGCGCGCCTTTTCCTCCGGCAGGCGGTCGGCGTCGACACCGGTCAGTGCCCGCACCAGTGCCGTCTTGCCATGGTCGATATGCCCTGCGGTCCCGACGATCATGCGGCGCTCCGCTCGGCCTCTCGCCGCTGATCGGGCGTGCACGCATTGCGCGCCGCGGGTATGAATGGCTCCGCGAGCTTGCTGCCGCCCCGCTGGGCACGCAGCAGCCAGCTCAGGGCTGCAACCGGATCTCGTTCGACGCCGGCGCCCATGTGATGGGCGGCGCCCAGCATTGCCTGACCGTCCGCCTCGCCCAGCAACGCCGCTTTCCGCCACCAGAAGGCCGCCTTCGCCGGATCACGCGCAACGCCGAGGGCATTGTGATGCAGCATCCCGAGGCGCGTCATGGAAGATGCGACGCCTTGCCCCGCCGCCGCTTCTGCCCAGCGCAGCGCCTCCTCGTATTTCGGCGCCAGCAGCTCGCCTTCGACCAGCAGCCAGGACAGCATGTCCTGCGACTCGGCATCGCCCAGTTCGGCGGCAGCGCGGTACCAGCGCGCGGCTTCACCCGCATCCAGCTCGATCAACTCGCCCTTGAAATACAAGGCCGCGAGATTGCGTTGCCCCACCGGATCTCCAGCTTCCGCCGCAAGGGTGAGCCAACGCAAAGCCAGTGCGCCATCCGGCGCAACGCCGAGACCATTGGCGAAGCAAGCGCCGATATTGCTTTGCGCGCGCGCGATGCCGGCATGCGCCAATTGGCCCCAGATCTCGAGCGCCCGGCCATAGTCGCCGCTCTCGGCCGCTTCGTACGCCATCGCCATCCGGTCGGCGACCCTGTCGCCGTCCGGAGCTTGGGCTGCGGGCTCAAGCGCGTGCATCGCGATCCTCGGCGACATCAAGCGCGTTCAGATTGGCAACGAACGCCGCTTCGTCTTCCAGGCAGCGCAGATCGAGCATAAGGCTGCCATCCGCGATGCGGCCGATGACGGGGATCGGCAGCTTCCGCAAGGCGTCTGCAAGCGACGTCAACGCGCGCCCTTGTCCGCGCGAGGCCGCCGGTTTGATCGCGATGCCTGCGCTGGGCACTGTTTCCAGCGGCAAGGCGCCAGAGCCGATCTGGCTGGCGCAAGGCGCGACTTGCGCCTGGTAGGCACCGCCTAGTCTCGCCGTCAGCAGCGGAACAACGCGGCCCGCCAGCGCCTCAATTTCCGCCTTCGGCCGCGCCAGCAGGCGGATCGTGGGTAACCGATGCGCCAGCCGGTCGGGATCGCGATACAGCTTCAGCGTCGCTTCCAGCGCAGCCATGCGGATCTTGTCCAGCCGCAGCGCGCGCTTCATCGGATTGCGGTTGATCTTGGCAAGCAGCTCCTTGCGGCCGACGATGAAGCCCGCCTGTGGACCGCCAAGCAGCTTGTCGCCGGAGAAGGTGACGAGATCGGCGCCATCCGCCACCGCCTCCGCCACCGTCGGCTCGTGAGCCAGGCCGAAGCGCGCCAGATCGATGAGCGTGCCGGACCCAAGATCATTGACCAAGGGGACCCCGCGTGCGCGGGCCAGCGTTGCGAGATCGCGCGACGCGACGTCGCTGGTGAAACCCTCGACGCGGTAGTTGGAAGTATGCACTTTCAGCAGCAGGCCGGTCTTCGCTCCGATGGCCGCTTCATAATCCTTGAGATGGGTTCGGTTGGTGGTGCCGACTTCCACCAGCTTCGCGCCGGCTCTAGCCATGATCTCCGGCATGCGAAACGCGCCACCGATCTCGATCAATTCGCCGCGCGAAACGATGGCTTCGCGCCCTTTCGCCAGGGTGTTGAGCACCAGCAGGATCGCGGCGGCATTGTTGTTGACGACCGTCGCATCCTCCGCACCGGTCAGCTCACACAGCACACCGCGCAGATGGTCGTCGCGCTCTCCGCGTCGCCCGCTCTCGAGATCGAACTCGAGCGCAACAGCCGAGCGCATGGCCGCAGTCGCCGCCTCGACCGCCGCTTCGGCCAGCAGCGCACGGCCGAGATTGGTGTGCAACACCGTGCCGGTGAGGTTGAACACCGGCCGCAGGCTGGGCACCGCTTGCGCCTGCAAACGCCATCGTGCGGTTTCCGCGACGGTTTCCGCAGCTGCGCCGGTGCCCGCAAGGCGGGCGTCGGCGATCACCTCGCGCACAGCATCCACCACGGCGGGCCGCCCGAATTCTGCGATGATGGCGCCGGCAGCCATGGTCCTCAGCACTTCGTCGACCGAAGGCAGCCGCCGCGCGCTCGCGATGTTGCCGGCCGACGCCATGCTCTAGTAGCCGACCAGGAAGGGGTTGGCGCCGCCGCGCTTGAACCCGGATTGGCGGACGAGCAGATCAAGGCCGAGCGTTGCGACATCATCGGCGATGACATCGACCGCCGGGTCCTTGTGCTGGTGCAGGATTTTTACATAGCCGTGGCAGCTGTTGCAGGTCTCGGCCTTCACGGTGCCGGCGCCGCCTTCGACCTCCTGATACGAGATACCGGCGGTGGAGCCGCACAGCGCGCACTTGATGCGCACATAGTTCCACAGCGTGCCGCACAGCGCGCAGCCGCAATAGCGCGTGCCGTGGGCGCCTTGCCAGCCGACCACCATCGAGGCTGCGGGCGGCCCGCCGCAGACCGGGCACAAAGCGTCTCCAACCGGCACCAGGCGCTCGGGATCGAGACCAGCCGCCAGCCTGGCGAAATGAACCTGCAAAGCGGCCGCGACGAAGAGATGCTCGGCCAAGGCTTCCATCGGAATGGCATAAGCCAGCACCGAGCGAACCATGTCGGCCTGTACTGCGCCGTCCGCCGCGGTCACACGTGCCAGGGCCGCCCTCGCCTCTTCCGGCATCTCAATGCCGGTCAGGAGCGCCAAGACACGATCGAGCGTCCGATCGAACACCGCGTCCGGGACAAACCGCGCCCGGTCGATGGCCGGCATGCCGAACTCGCGCGCGCGCTTCAGCGCGTCGGCTTCGGGCAGTTCCGGAGAAGGCAGCTCTTGCTGCGACCGATGCTGAGTATCGGAAATGCCGGCGAGAAACAGCAGGTAGGGGGCCAGATCATGGCCTTCCGCCAGGTAGCGGTAGCGCGCGGCACGGGTTGCGAACAGCTGCAGCGGATCCGGCAGACGGACGAACGCAGGCGTTGCGACCTCTCCGATCGAGGTCATATCGCGCTGCGGCGCGTCCGTTTTTGCCATCACTCACCTCACGAACCACACGGGTCACGTGCTGCGCGGAAGAGGAGCCCTATTCTGCGGGCCTCGCGCCGCTGCCTTGATCGTCACGCTTGCCGGTAACCAGCTCTTTCAACCACTTCCGATGGTGCCGCCATGCCCAACCGCCGGTGACCGAACCTTTGGTCATCGCGCGGATCGTGCCACGCACCCAGATCGCAGCATAGACGTGCACGATCCAGACGCAAATGATGACGATCGCGGCAAGCGAATGGATCAATACCGCGGCGCGCTTCTGACCCAGGGTCGTGTATTGCGAGAAATACTGATCCCAAATCACCAGCCCGCTCGCAATCAGGATGATGATCAGGATCGACATCAGCCAGAAGACCAGCTTCTGACCCGCGTTGTATTTGCCGACCTCCGGCAGATTCTCCTCGCGCTTTCGCAGGACATCGCTGAGGCGCGCCATCCAGGTCCCATCCTCGCCTTTCCACAGATTGGCCCGCCAGAACCGGAAGAACAATCCAAGGAAGCTGAAGAACAGCACAACGCCAATCCAGGGATGGATGGCGCGTGTCGCCTCTCCACCCCCGAACAGCCCGCTCAGGAAAAACAGGCTGGGGTGGAACAGCGACAGCCCGGACAAAGCGAGCAGCACAAGACTGATCGCCGTGATCCAGTGGTTGATGCGCGCACCCGCGGTGTAGCGATCCACCGTAACCGGATTGCCCGGGTGGACCTGATCCTTCGGGCCGACATCATAGGGTCTGGCCATCACCGACCTCCCTGCTGAGTTTCGGTCAGCCGTTTGGCGTTCTTCTCGTCCTCGTCAGACACGCGGTTGGCGCCGGAGACCACATGATGCAGGAACCCGATGCCGATGAACGACGCGATTGCAGTCAGGCCAGCGTATTTGGTGAGGCCTTTCCACAGCTCGACCACCGGACTGATCTTCGGATCCTTCGGCAGATTGGCATAGATCTCCGGCTTGTCCGCATGGTGCAGCACGTACATCACGTGCGTGCCGCCGACGCCCGGCGGATCGTAGAGGCCCGCATTGGCATAGCCGCGGGACTTCAGATCCTCGATCCGCTCGGCCGCGTGCTTCTTCATGTCCTCCTTGGGGCCGAACACGATGGCCTGGGTCGGGCACGATTTGGCGCAGGCCGGCCCTTGCCCTACCGCCACGCGGTCGGAGCATAAGGTGCACTTGTAGGCCTTAAAGTCGACCTTGGAGATGCGCGGGATGTTGAAGGGACAGCCCTTCACGCAATAGCCGCAGCCGATGCAGTTCTCGTGGACGAAATCGACGATGCCGTTGGAATATTGCACGATGGCGCCGGGCGCAGGGCAGGCCTTGAGGCAGCCCGGATCGGCGCAATGCATGCAGCCGTCCTTGCGGATCAGCCATTCGAGATTGCCGGTCTCGGCGTTCTCCCACTCGGTGTAGCGCATGAGGGTGAACATCGACGGCGTCAAGTCCATGGGGTTTTCGTAGACCCCATGATTGACGCCGACCTCTTCGCGCATGTCGTTCCATTCCAGGCAGGCGACCTGGCAGGCCTTGCAGCCGATGCATTTCGAAACATCGATCAGCTTGGCAACCTCGGTCTGCTGGCGCGACGGCGGCGGCACGCTTGATGCCGAGCGCCGGACCAGGTCTTCCTGGCCGAACTGCATCGCCGAGGGCTGGACGGACGGATTCGGAAGCGGAGGATACATGGCGCGGCCTCCCCTACGATACCGGTTCGGCGATGGGCGCAATATCGACCAGGAACGCCTTGTATTCCGGCGTCTCGATATTGGCGTCGCCCACGAACGGCGTCAGCGAGTTGGGGCCGAAGCCCTTCTTCGCCACACCCGTGAAGCCCCAATGCAGCGGCACACCGACGACGTGCACGGTCTTGCCATCGCATTGCAGCGGCTTGATGCGCTTGGTCACCACCGCCTTCGCTTTCACCTCGCCGCGGTTGGACATGACCTTCACCCACCCGCCGGACTTGATGCCCTTCTCCGCCGCCAATTGCTCCGAGATCTCGACAAAGAACTCGGGCTGCATGACGGCGTTCGGCTGGACATGCTTGGTCCAGAAGTGGAAATGCTCGGTCAGGCGATAGGACGTCGCCGCGTACGGGAACTTCTCCGCATCGCCGAACTGCGCCATGTCGTCCTGGAACACGCGCGACGCAGGATTGCCGCGGATGTTCGGCGCGACCGGGTTGGCGATCGGCGATTCGAACGGCTCGTAGTGCGCCGGGAATGGTCCGTCCTTCATCATGCCGCGGGTGAACAGGCGCGCCGTTCCCTCGGGGTTCATGATGAAGGGGCCGACTACGTCCGGCTTCGCCCCGGGGGCGATGTCAGGCACGTCATAGCCCGACCATTTGGCGCCATCCCAGGCGATCACCTTTCGGTCGGGATCCCACGGCTGACCATTCAGGTCGGCCGAGGCTCGGTTGTACAAGATCCGCCGGTTGACCGGCCAGGACCACGACCACTTGGAGTAGAAGCCGGCATCATCCGGATCCGAGTTATCGCGGCGAGCCATGTTGTTGCCGTTCTCGTTGAAGCAGCCGGAATAGATCCAGCAGCCGCACGAGGTGGTGCCGTCATCGCGCAACTGCGCGAAGCTGACAACCTGCTTGCCCTTCTCGACCAGGACCTTGGTCGGATCGGTCGCATCGTACACGGTCTCGACCGCGTAGCCATTGACTTCGCGCGCGATCTCGTCGGCCTTGGGCTCGTCCGGATTGGCGTACGGCCAGCGCAGCTTGAGAATCGGATCGGGCAACGGCCCACCTTCCTTCTCGTACAGCGCTTTCAGCCGCTTCCAGATCTGCGCCATGATCCAGGTATCGGATCTGGCGTCGCCCGGCGGGGCTCCGCCAGCCCAGTGCCATTGCAGCCAGCGCCCGGAATTCGTGAGCGATCCTTCGTCCTCCGCGAAGCACGTGCTCGGCAGCTGAATGACCTCGGTCTGGATCTTCGACGAATCGACGTCGTTATATTGGCCGTGATTCTCCCAGAACCGCGCCGTCTCGGTCTCGAGCGGATCCATCGAGATCAGGAACTTGAGGTTCGAGAGCGCTTCCGTGCACTTCGTCCGGTTGGGGAAGGAGAGCAGCGGATTGAAGCCCTGGCAGATGTAGCCGTTCATCTTGCCCTGGTGCATCAGCTCGAACGCACGCAACACGTCATAGGTCGGCACGTCGAGCTTCGGCAGCCAATCATAAGCGAAATCGTTGTCAGGCGTGGCAGCGTCGCCCCACATAGACTTCATGAAGCTCACGAAGAACTTCTTGTAGTTCTGCCAGTAGCTCATCTGGTCGGGCCGGAGCGGCTTGAAGCCGCGGGTCGACATGTAGGTGGCGAAGTCCACCTCTTTCTGGTTCGGGATCGTCAGATAGCCGGGGACCAAATTCGACATCAGCCCGATGTCGGTCAGCCCCTGGATGTTGGAATGGCCGCGGAGGGCGTTCATTCCGCCGCCGCGCATGCCAATGTTGCCCAGTATCAACTGCAGCATCGCCATCGAGCGGATGTTCTGCGAGCCCTTGGAATGCTGCGTCCAGCCAAGGGCATACATCGAGGTCATGGTCTTGGTCGGAGATGCGGTCTCCGCCACCATTTCCGCGACCTTGAGGTACTTGTCCTTGGGCGTGCCGCAGATGCGCTCCACCATCTCCGGCGTGTAGACGGAGACGTGCTCCTTCAGCAGGTTCCACACGCAGCGCGGATTGGTCAGCGTGTCGTCGACCATGACGAAGCCGTCTTCGCCGATCTGGTAGTCCCAGGTCGACTTGTCGTATTCGCGCTTCGATTCGTCATAGCCCGTGAACAGGCCGTCCTTATATGCGAAGCCATCCTTCACGAGATAAGTCGCATTCGTGAAGGCCTTCACATAGTCCCAATGGACCTTGTCGTTCTGGATGCAGTAGTTGATCACGCCGAGCAGGAACGCGATGTCCGTTCCTTGCCGGATTGGCGCATAGAAATCCGCCACCGAAGCCGAGCGCGTGAAACGCGGATCGACGACGATCAGCTTGGCGCCGCGATTCGCTTTGGCTTCAGTGACCCACTTGAAGCCGCACGGATGCGCTTCGGCGGCATTGCCGCCCATGATGATGACGAGGTCCGTGTTCTTGATGTCGGTCCAGGAATTCGTCATTGCGCCACGGCCGAATGTTGGGGCGAGACTCGCCACCGTTGGGCCGTGTCAAACCCGCGCTTGGTTGTCGAATGCCAGGATCCCGGTGCTGCGGACCACCTTGTAGGTCACGAACGCGGTTTCGTTCGTGGTCGCCGACGCCGCGAGGAAGCCGGTGGTGAGCCACCGGTTGACCGTCACGCCGTCCTGGTTCTGCGCCACGAAGTTCTGGTCGCGATCGTCCTTGAGGAGGCGCGCGATGCGATCCAGCGCGTCGTCCCAGGAAACGTCCTCGAACTTGTCGGCGCCCGGCTTGCGGATGCGCGGCTTGGTGAGGCGCGTTTCGGAATGGACGAAGTCGAGCAGAGCGGCGCCCTTCGGGCACAACGTGCCGCGATTGGTCGGGTGGTCGGCATCGCCTTCGATGTGCGTGATGTCAGCCTTCTCGCCCTTGGTGAGATCGCCCTTGGAATACAGGATCACACCGCAAGCAACGGAGCAGTATGGGCATGTGTTGCGGGTTTCGGTGGTGCCGACCAGCTTGAACGCCCGGATCGCATCGGCATGAGCGGCTTCCACGCCGCCGAAGCCGAACGCGCCAAGCGCTGTTCCAGCCAACCCCACGCCCGCACCCTTCAAGAGGGTTCGTCGCGAGAGTTCCATGTTCATCGTACCGGTTCCTCCCCAGATCGTACATCAGCTGGAGACGATGTCCCGGGCTTCCACGCGAGGCACCGGTCGACCAGCTCACGAGGTTCCGCATCAGTTGTATTCACATTCTGGAACCACTTTAATAACAAGGCAACAAGCTTCGGATGTCTTGGTCTAAAGATCGAAACGCATCGACCAATTAACGGGATTGGGCGACGTCCGTTGCACTGTTACGCGGTTGCTGCCGCAGCGGTTTTGCATTGACGCCGAACCAAGACGCTCCCAATGTCGATGCGTGACGGAGAGCTCTGCTCCCGAGTTTCGGGGCGTTGGACAGTTCCGTTTTCCTGACATCAAGCCAGCAGCAATGCGACGGGCGCAGGGCGGTGCGTCCCGCGCAAACCTCGCGCGGACTCGGAGTCCGACCTGCGCCTTCATGGCTGCCGGTTCATGCACTGGGTTTGTGCAATGCAGCAACTCCGCGGATGCGGAGAACGACTAAGAATCAAGGCAAGGGTCAAATCAGTATCCGGGAGGCATTCATGAGCATCGACAGACGAGTCTTTCTGAAAACTGGTGTTGCGCTCTCCGCACTCTCCGTGGTGCCTCGGTCATGGGCGGCAGGTGGCTTCGCGCCGCAGCCCGGCACTTGGCGCCGATTCGAGCTGCGGACACGGATCGATATCAAGGACCCCGCAGGGTCGACGCAGGCGTGGATTCCAATCCCGTCCGTCAACGAGGCCGGCTGGATCCGGCCGGAACGAAGCGAATGGTCGACCAACGCCAGCGCGGCATCGCTCACCCAGGATCCGAAATACGGCGCGCAGATGCTTCATGTGACATGGGCGGCCGATGAGAAGGCGCCGGTTGTGGAGCTTACCAGCCGGGTTTCGACACAGGACCGCGCGACTGATTTCGACAAGCCCGGCGCTGGCGCAAGTCTGTCTGGCGCCGAACGGGCGTTCTATACCGAAGGCACCGCCCTTATTCCGGTGGACGGACTGGTGAAACAGACATCCGACACGATCGTATCCGGGCTGGATTCGGACATCGACAAGGCACGTGCCATCTACGAGTGGATCGTCGAGAACACGTTCCGCGATGCCAAGGTGCGTGGCTGCGGCCGCGGCGACATCGCCGCGATGCTGAGTTTGAACAATCTCGGCGGCAAGTGCGCCGATCTCAATGCGCTCTATGTCGGCCTGGCGCGCGCCGCCGGCCTGCCGGCGCGCGACCTCTATGGTATCCGCGTCGCGCCGTCCAAGTTCGGCTATCAGAGCCTGGGTGCGAAGTCGGAGATCGTGACCAAGGCCCAGCATTGCCGCGCCGAAGTGTTCCTGGCGGATTTCGGTTGGATCCCGGTCGACCCAGCAGACGTGCGCAAGGTCGTGCTTGAGGAGCCGCCTGGAAACCTTTCGCTCGACGACACCAAGGTTGTTGACGCCCGCAAGACCCTGTTCGGATCATGGGAAGGAAACTGGCTTGCCTACAATGTGGCCCACGACGTCGCACTCCCCGGGAGCACGGAGGCGCCGATCGGTTTCCTGATGTATCCGCAGGCGGAAACCGGATCGCACCAGCTGGATTGCCTCGACCCGGACAAGTTCAGCTACGTCATCACCGCCAAGGAATTGACCGCTTGAGTCAGCGTCGGCGCGCTCGCGCGCGAAATTCGAGCATCAAGCCGACATGACAGCGACGCGCCGAAGCGCGTCGCTGTTCCATCTCGATCAGATCAGGCCGGCGCCGCGGGCCCACTTGTATTTGGCGCCCAGCACCGCCACGGGAATTTCCGTCGAATAAGGATAGGCGGGGACGCCGTGGTCATAGAGATATTCTGACGCCTCTTCCACCTGGACGTCACCGGCCAGCGACGCGACCACCGGCTTGTGGATGCCCTTCGCCTTCATCTCCTCGACCACCTCCGCGACCAGCTTGGCGAATACCATCGGCGGCGTGATGATGGTGTGCCAATAGCCCAGGATGATCGAGTGGATCCGGTCATCCTCGAGACCCAGCTTGATCGTGTTCTTGTAGGTGGCGGGCGGCTCGCCGCCGGTGATGTCGACCGGGTTGCCGGCGGCTCCGAACGGCGGAATGAACTTGCGGAAGGCGGCATCGAGGTCATTCGGCATCGCCATCAGCTTCAGAGCGTTATCGACGCAGGCGTCCGAGAGCAGCACGCCCGATCCGCCGGCGCCGGTAATGATCACGACATTCTCGCCCTTGGGCGTGGGCAGCACGGGAATGCCGCGCGCGAACTCGAGCATGTCACGCAGGCCCTTGGCGCGGATGACGCCAACCTGCTTGAACACGTCGTCATAGATCTTGTCGTTGCCGGCCAGCGCGCCGGTGTGTGAACTCGCCGCCTTGGCGCCGGCGGAGGTCCGGCCGGCCTTCAGCACGACCACCGGCTTCTTCTTCGAGACCCGCCGCGCGACTTCCGCGAAGGAGCGGCCGTCCTTCAGGTCCTCGCAATGCTGCGCGATGATCTGGGTATTCTCGTCCTGCTCGAAGAAGGTCAGCAGATCGTCCTCGTCCAGGTCGGACTTATTGCCGAGGCCGACGATCGCGGAGACGCCCATCTTGGCCGAGCGGCTGAACCCGATGATCGCCATGCCGATGCCGCCGGATTGCGAGGACAGCGCCGCCTTGCCCTTGACGTCATAGGCGGTACAGAAGGTCGCGCACAGATTCTTGTGGGTATAGTAGAAGCCGTAGATGTTCGGGCCCATCAGGCGGATGCCGTATTTGAGCCCGATCTCCTGGATCTCCTTCTGGCCTTCGACATTGCCGGTCTCCGCGAAGCCGGACGGAATGAGCACGGCGCCCGGAATCTTCTTCTCGCCGCATTCCACCAGAGCCTGTGCCACGAACTTGGCCGGGATGGCGAAGACAGCCACATCGATGACGCCTGGCACGTCCTTGACCGACTTGTAGGCCTTGCGCCCCATGATCTCGTCGGCCTTCGGGTGGATCGGATAGATCTTTCCCTGGTAGCCGCCGTTGATCAGGTTCTTCATGACCGAATTGCCGATCTTGCCATCTTCGGCCGAGGCGCCGATCACGGCCACCGCATCGGGCTTCATGATGCGGTTCATTTGCCGGACGATATCCTCCTGCTTCGGGCGATAGCGGCTCTCTTTCGGCGCGAAATCGACAACGATGCGCACATCCGCCGCGATGGCGCCCTTCGAGGTCGCGAACACCGGATTGAGATCCATCTCGACGATCTCGGGGAAGTCACTGACGAGATCACCGACCCGCTGGATGATGGTGGCGATGGCGTCGCGGTTCACCGCCTCGCCGCCGCGCACGCCCTTGAGCATCTCGGCCGCCTGGATGCTGTCGAGCATCGACAGGGCGTCTTCCTTGGTGGCCGGCGCCAGGCGGAAGGTGATGTCTTTGAGCACTTCAACCAGAACGCCGCCGAGGCCGAAAGCCACCAGCTTCCCGAAGCTGCCGTCGCTGACCGCGCCGACAATCACTTCCTGGCCGCCGGTCAGCATCTGCTGGATCTGCACGCCCTCGATCTTGGCATCCGCTTTGTACTTCTTGGCGTTTCCGAGAATGGTCTCATAGCCCTTGGCGACATCGTCAGCGCTCTTCAGCCCGACCAGGACGCCGCCGGCCTCGGTCTTGTGCAGGATGTCGGGCGAAACGATCTTCAGCACCACCGGATAGCCCATGCCCTCCGCGAGCTTGCAGGCTTCTTGGGCTGAGCGCGCGAGCCCCTCCCTGGGCACCGCAATTCCGTAGGCATCGCAAACCAGTTTGCCTTCAGGTGCGGTGAGAGCCGTGCGCCCGTCAGCCTTGACTGCGTCCAGAACCTTGCGGACCGCGCTCTTGTCCTCGACGTTCACTGACCCATGTGCCATGAAGCCTCTCCTGAAACTGTGTCTTGCTTTGTTCGCTTCCTCGACGGAAACAGACTCTCCCTATCGCCGTCCCGGGCGTTCAACACGGGACGGCGGCGTGACGCCAGATGCGCTATTCGCCCTACTTAGCCGCGGCGCGCCGAGGCTCCTCCAGGGCACCGGATGCCTTGATCTCGCGAATTCGCTGCTCGTCCAGCCGGAGCACCTCGCGAAGGATTTCGTCGGTGTGCTCGCCGAGCAGAGGAGACCGCGTCACCTCGGTGGGGCTGTCCGACAGCTTGATCGGATTGCCGACCGTCAGATACTTGCCGCGGGTCGGGTGATCCACTTCGACCACCGTACCGGTCTTGCGCAGGGACGGCTCCTCGAGGATCTCCTTCATCGACAGGATCGGCCCGCATGGAATGTCGAGCTCGTTGAGGATGTCCATGGCCTCGAACTTGGTCTTGGTCATGGTCCATTGCTCGATCGTGTCGAAGATGTGCTTGAGCTTCGGCAGTCGCGCCGCCGGCTTGGCGTATTCCGGATCGGTCTTCCATTCCGGCTTGCCGATTACGTCGCAGATCTTCTCCCAGACCGGCGCCTGCGTGATGAAATAGATGTAGGCGTTGGGGTCGGTCTCCCAACCCTTGCACTTCAGGATCCATCCCGGCTGGCCACCGCCGGAATCGTTGCCAGCGCGCGGCACGGCCTCTCCAAAGGGAAGGCCTTCGCCGTGCTGGCTGTATTCCTTGAGCGGACCATGGGCCAGGCGCTGCTGATCGCGCAGCTTCACCCGGCACAGATTGAGGACGCCGTCCTGCATGGCCGCGCTCACCCGCTGACCGCGCCCGCTCATGGTGCGGTGATACAATGCCGTGACGATGCCAAGAGCGAGATGCAGCCCGGTGCCGGAATCGCCGATCTGAGCGCCGGTGACCATCGGCGGACCGTCGCGGAATCCGGTGGTCGACGCCGAGCCGCCCGTGCACTGGGCGACATTCTCATAGACCTTGCAGTCCTCGTACGGCCCAGGACCGAAGCCCTTGATCGAGGCCAGGATGATCTTCGGGTTCAGCTCCTGGATGCGATCCCAGGTGAAGCCCATGCGGTCCAGCGCGCCGGGGGCGAAGTTCTCAACCATCACGTCGCAGATTTTCACCAATCCCTCGAGGACCTTCTTGCCCTCCGGGTTCTTGGTGTCGAGCGTGATGGAGCGCTTGTTGTGGTTCAGCATCGTGAAATAGAGGCTGTCCACGCCAGGCACATCTTGCAGCTGGCCGCGCGTGATATCGCCGACTCCGGGCCGCTCGACCTTGATCACGTCGGCACCGAACCAGGCCAGAAGCTGGGTGCAGGTCGGTCCCGACTGAACGTGGGTGAAGTCCAGAATTTTGACGCCTTCGAGAGCCTTCATTGCATCCTCTCGTCGCTCAGAGATTGACGCCGGTCATGCCGGCTTTTTCTTGGAAAGTGCGCTTTGCGGATTCAGATTGCCGATGCGGCCGCTTTCGCTGCCCGCCGCCGGGTCGATCACCGCGTTGATGAGTGTCGGCTTGCCGGAATCCATCGCCTGGTCGACGGCGCGCTTCAGCTCGTCGGGCGTGGTCGCGTTGACGCCCACGCCGCCGAATGCCTCGATCATCTTGTCATAGCGCGCGCCCTTGACGAACACGGTCGTCGCCGGATCGGAGCCGGCGGCATTGACGTCGGTGCCGCGATAGATGCCGTCATTGTTGAAGATGACGACGCAGACCGGGAGGTTGTACCGGCAGATCGTCTCGACCTCCATGCCGGAGAAACCGAAGGCGCTGTCGCCTTCGATCGCCAGCACAGGCTTGCCGGTCTCGATCGCCGCGGCGATCGCGAACCCCATGCCGATGCCCATGACGCCCCAGGTGCCGACGTCGAGGCGCTTGCGCGGCTGGTACATGTCGATGACGCCGCGCGTCAGGTCGAGCGCATTGGCGCCTTCGTTGACCAGGATCGCGTCCGGCCGCTCCTTGATCACGGTACGGAGCGCCCCCAATGCGCCATGGAAGTCCATCGGCGACCGGTTGTTCATCAAGCGCGGCGCCATCTTGGCGACGTTCTCTTCGCGCTTGGCCTTGACGGTGTTCACCCAGTCGACCGGCGCGCCCTCCCACTTGCCGCCCATGGCATCGAGCAGCGCCTGGACGCAGGAACCGATATCGCCGACCACGGGGGCCGCGATCTCCACATTACTGTCCATCTCCTTGGGTTCGATATCGACCTGGATGAACTTCCGCGGCGCATCGCCCCAGGTCTTGCCCTTGCCGTGCGAGAGCAGCCAGTTGAGACGGGCGCCGATCAGCATCACGACATCCGAATCCTTCAGCACCAGCGAACGCGCCGCGCCGGCGCATTGCGGATGCGTGTCGGGCAGCAGACCCTTGGCCATGCTCATCGGCAGGAACGGCACGCCGCTCTTCTCGACGAAATTGCGGATCGCGTCGTCCGCCTGGGCGTAGGCGGCGCCCTTGCCGAGAATGATCAGCGGCCGCTTGGCGCCCTTGAGCACGTCGAGTGCGCGCTGGATCGCCGCCGGAGCCGGAATCTGCGCCGGCGCCGCGTCGACGACCTCGACCAGCGATTTCTTGCCGGCATCGGCATTCATCACCTGCGCGAACAGCTTGGCCGGCAAATCGAGATAGACGCCACCCGGGCGCCCGGAGACTGCTGCGCGGATGGCGCGCGCCACGCCGATCCCGATATCGGCGGCATGCAGCACGCGGAACGCCGCCTTGCACAGCGGCTTCGCGATGGCGAGCTGATCCATCTCCTCATAGTCGCCCTGCTGCAGGTCGACGACCTCGCGCTCGGACGAGCCGGAGACCAGGATCATCGGGAAGCAGTTGGTCGTGGCGTTGGCCAACGCGACCAGGCCATTGAGGAATCCCGGCGCCGAGACGGTCAGGCACACACCCGGCTTCCTGTTCAGGAAACCGGCGATGGCCGCGGCGTTGCCGGCGTTCTGCTCATGACGGAAGGAGATGACGCGCATCCCGGAGCCTTGAGCCAAACGGCCCAGGTCCGTGATGGGGATCCCCGGCACGTTGTAGATCGTCGTGATGCCGTTCAACTTGAGCGCATCAATGACGAGGTGGAACCCGTCGGTCAGCGCCTCCGATGCGCCGGCCTCCGATGCCGCATCCACCTTCACGGTTTCAACTTTGGCTGCAGCTTCAGCCATCCTATTCCTCCCGCTGGACTTTTCTGTTCACGCAACCAAATCTTTGTCCCGGGAACCCGGGGTTGCCGACGTCGCTGCGACGGACACGCAACCACACTTGAGCAGAGTGATAGCACCCTGCCCTTCTCCCCCAACGCGGGTTCCTGAACCTCCGATTCCGCTTTCGCTCAGGCGGATGCGGAGAAACCCCTCACTCCTTAGCCCAAGAAATCTCCATGCTTCTCGACGTGCGCGCGCAGTCCGAACGTGTGCTCGCGCACCAGCCGTTCCGCCCGGTCCGCGTCGCGCGCGAGCAGGGCTTCGATGATGTTCATGTGATCGATGATCGAGCGCTCCGCGCGATTGTCCTGTCCGATCGTCACTTTGCGGATGGCGCGCATATGGATGAAGAGGTTCTGCGACATGTCGATGATGAGGTCGCAGCCGCCGAGGCGAATGATCGCCTGATGGAACGCGATGTTCGCATCCGAATATTCGCTGAGGTGATCGGCCGGCTTTTCGTTCTCGAAGCCGGAGAACAGCGCCTTCAGCCTCTTCAGATCCTGATCCGTTGCACTCTCGGCTGCGAGCCGGGCCGACATGCTTTCCAGCGCGGCCCAGACCGTGATCATTTCCAAGATCTCTTTTTTCGTCTTCTTGACGACGAACACACCACGGCGCGGCACGGACCGGACGAAACCTTCCTGCTCGAGCAGGGTGATCGCCTCGCGAACCGGCGTGCGGCTTACCGCAAGGTCCTGCGACAGCTGACGCTCGTCCAAGCGGATCTCGCTGGGATGAGCGTAGATGTCCATCTCCGTGATCGCCTTCTTGAGTCGCTCATAAGCCAGGTTGCGAAAACTCACTGCTGCATCGAGCGGCTGAACCCGAAGCGTCGGCGGCGAACTCGCCTGCTGCCCTTCCACGTTTGGTCTCCTTTTTCTCCTCAAGGCCGGTCGAGGCAGAATACGGAATCAGCCTTCAGCTCGCCATGGTGCATTTCGCATCTGATATACATTACACCAAGTTCCAGAGCGCCGACAAGCGATTCCACCCGAGCCTCCACTTCCATGCCCTGGCCACCCACTACTCCTGGCGCCAGACGGTGACATGAACTCAATACCCAGGGCCGCATGCGGCGACCACATTTCCAGGCCGCCGCTCGCACCCGTCACTCAGCCCGAAAACCAGAATTGCGCAGACGGTCCTGGGCCGCCTATTCGGCGATCTGGCCTTGCGAGGCGACCGGCCGCAGCCGACGGATACCGGCGGAGATCAGCGGCCAGAACAGCATGAGCATGGCCAGACCGCAGATCGACCCGACCAGTCCGTTGGACCAGAAGATCGAGAGGCTGCCGCTCGACAGCACCATGGCGTTCCGGAAGTTGGATTCGGCCATGTCGCCGAGCACCAGCGCCAACACCAGGGGCGCCAACGGATATTGCAGCTTCTTGAAGGCATAGCCCATGACGCCGAACACCAGCATGAAGCTGATATCCAACAGGGCATTGTTCACGGTGTAGGCGCCGATCGCACAGATCGCGACGATGACCGGGGCGATGATGCTGAACGGAATGCGCAGGATGGCCGCGAACACGGGGACCGTCGTCAACACCACGACCAGGCCGGCGATGTTTCCGATATACATGCTGGCGATCAGGCCCCAGACGAAGTCTGGCTGCTCAACGAACAGCATCGGTCCAGGCTCCAGGCCCCAGATCAGCAGTCCGCCTAGCAGCACCGCCGCAGTCGGCGAGCCGGGGATGCCCAGCGTCAGCATTGGCAGCAGCGCGCTGGTGCCAGCGGCATGCGCCGCGGTTTCGGGGGCCACCACGCCCTCGATCTCGCCGGTTCCGAAGTGCGCGCCGCGCTTGGAGAAGCGCTTCGCCAAGCCGTAGCTCATGAATGATGCCGGCGTGGCGCCGCCCGGCGTGATGCCCATCCAGCAGCCGACGATCGCGCCGCGCAATGACGTCATCCAATATCTCGGCAAAATCGCCCAGGTCTGCAGAACGACGCGCGGATTGATCTTTGCGCTCCGCCCGCGGAAGGCGAGGCCCTCTTCCATCGTCAACAGAATCTCGCCGATGCCGAACAGGCCGATGACGGCGACCAGGAAGTTGAAGCCGTGAAGCAGATCGTACCAGCCGAAGGTCATGCGCAGCTGGCCGGTGGTCGGATCCTGTCCGACTGCGGCAAGCGCGAAGCCGAGCATCATTGCGGTGATCGTCTTCAGCGGCGGCTCTTTCCCCAGGCCGACGAAACTGCAGAAGGTCAAGAGCTGAACCGCAAACAACTCCGCCGGACCGAACCTGAGCGCGAACGACGCCACGATCGGGGCGAGGAAAGTCAGGATGATGACCGCAAAGAGCGCGCCGACGAAGGACGAGGTGAAGGCGGCGGTCAGTGCCTCGCCCGCTCGTCCCTTCTGCGCCATCGGGTAGCCGTCGAAGGTCGTGGCGACGGACCACGGCTCGCCCGGAATGTTGAACAGCACCGACGTGATGGCGCCGCCGAACAACGCACCCCAGTAGATGCAGGACAGCATGATGATGGCCGAAGTCGGCGACATGCTGAATGTGAGAGGCAACAGAATCGCAACGCCGTTGGCACCGCCCAGTCCCGGCAACACGCCGATCAGGACACCCAGAGTGATTCCGATGAACATGTACATGATGTTCATCGGATCGCCGAGGACGCTGAAACCAGCGATCAAAGAGCTCAGTGCTTCCACTCAAATCTCCACTGTGCGTCGGTTATTCCATTGCGCCGGTCAGTAGCCCAGCATGTCCTCGAGCGGCCCCTTCGGCAGCGGCACCTTGAACCAGACCTCAAACATGAAGAACAGGAACAGCGGGACGCCGACGCTGATGATGATGATCGTGTGCCAGCGGAAACCGCCGAGCCAGCGCATGAACGCGCCGATGAACAGTGCGCTCGATATGTAGATTCCGATCACTCCGATCAGAGCGACGTAGATTGCTGACGGCACCAGAACTTTCAGCACGTAACCGAGTTGTTCGCGGTTAACGAATGACGCGTTGCCCTTCTTCGCGCGCTTGAGCCAGGTGAACAGGATCGTGCCGATTGACGAGGCCACGATCAGCAGTCCGGTGTAGAAGGGGAAGTAGCCTGATTTCGGGCCGTCCGCGTCCCAACCTATGCCAAGTCGAAGGCTGTCGGTGATGACCACAAGGCCGATGCCGATCAGGATCAACGCGACGACAATGTCTGCCGCCTTGATTGAGACTAGGCTTGGGCTCGATTCGTCTTCGTGCTGCATCCGGAAATCTCCATTCGATCCGGTGGGAAACGAATTTCCCGACTGACAAGATGAGGGGGCCCCGGCATCGCCGCCGGAGCCCCGCTATTTCGTCAGTTGCTCACAAAGCCCGCCTTGGTCATCAGATCCTTGTGGAGGTCTGCTGCCTTCACGAGCCAAGCGTGGAACTCGTCGCCAGACATGAAGGACTGGTTGAAGGCGCCCTTCACCATGAAGTCCTTCCACTCCTGGGTCTCGCGGACCTTCTTGAAGACGTTGACGTAGTAGTCGACGGCTTCCTGCGGCACGTCGGCCGGCATGAAGATGCCACGCAGCATGGTGTATTCGACCTTCACGCCTGCCTCTTCGCAGGTCGGGATGTCGTGCCATGACATGTCGGCCGTGATCTTGTCGGTCTGGTCGATGCGCTTGCTGTCGAACACGCACAGCGGCCGGGTATTGCCCGCCTTCCAGAACGACACCTGCTCGATCGGATTGTTCACGGTCGACTGGACGTGATTGCCGACCAGGGCCTTGGCGACGTCGCCGCCGCCCTTCTCCGCGATGTATTTGAGTTTGATGCCCGTGCCCTGCTCGAGGCCGACGGTCACGATCTGGTCTTCCTGCTTCGAGCCAGTTCCGGCCATCGCGAACTCACCGTTCGCCTTCTTGGCGGCATCGATATAGTCCTGCGCGGTCTTGTAGGGCGTATCCGAGTTGACCCACAGGACGAACTCATCAAGCGCCAGCATCGCGACCGGCGTGATGTCTTCCCAACTGAACGGAATTCCCGTCGCCAGCGGGGTGGTGAACAGACTCGAGAGGGTGATGATGATCTTGTTCGGATTCCCCTTCGAATCCTTGACATCCAAGAAGCCCTCGCCACCCGATCCACCGGCCTTGTTCACGACGACCAAGGACTGGTCCATCAGATTGTACTTCTGGATGATGCCCTGAAGCATGCGGGCCATCTGGTCGGCGCCGCCGCCAGTGCCGGCCGGCACGACGAATTCGACCGTCTTGGTCGGCTTCCACTCAGCTTGGGCGTAGTCAACGCAGGTAATACCAACAGCGGCAGCGCCCAGCGCTGCCGGAATCAGAGTCAGAACGGACAACCTGTTTAGCATTGGCTATCTCCTCCCAGTGCCCCACGGGCAGCGACCAAAGCCCAGCAGGCATCATTATATTCTTAAGCGGTTCTCGATCAGCACAGGCTTGCGGAACCGTGTCGCTGGCATTTATCATACTGTATGACGCATTAGAACACAACGACCGAACGACGGTCTCCGTACTGCGGTCGAAAATCTGGACGGAATCCAGGTAAGTCAGGGGGTTGGGAGTGGATCAACAGTTCCTGGTCGCGCTGCTGACCATCATCTGGATCAATATTCTTCTCAGCGGCGATAATGCCGTAGCCATCGCCCTGGCCTGCCGCCCCCTGCCGCCAATGCAGCGCCGATGGGGCATTTCCCTGGGCTCACTGGCGGCCATCATACTGCGAATCATCTTCGCGACCTGCGTTGTCTACCTGCTCAAGGTTCCGTATCTGAAGCTCGTCGGCGGCGGTCTGCTATTGTGGATCGCGGTCAAGCTTATCATCCCTGAGGCGGAGAGCGAGCACGGCAACGGCAAGGGCAGCGCCACGCTTTTCGCCGCCATTCGGACCGTCGTCATCGCCGATGCCGTGATGAGTTTGGACAATGTCATTGCGATCGCGGCCGCGGCGCGCGACAGCCTGGTGCTCCTGGTGCTTGGATTGGTCATCAGCATGCCGCTGATCATCTTTGGCAGCACGCTGGTTCTGAAGATCCTCGAGCGTTTCCCGCTGCTGGTCCTGGCCGGCGGCGGATTGTTGGGATGGATCGCCGGCGAGGTGATGGTCACCGATCCCGTGATGCTCGACTGGCTCGCCAGCGAGGAGCGGTTCTTTCACACCGCGGCACCGATCGCCGGCGCGATTGCGGTGGTCGTTATCGGCCTCGCGTTGTCCCGCGTGATCGCCGCGCGCCGGCGCCGCAAACTCGATCTCGCGTCCTAGTGAATGCCGATGGGCGGATCCGTTGCCGCATCATTGAAACCATAAAGGAGGGGCACCAATCCGATGCGCATTCTGCTACCGGTGGACGGTTCGTCCAGCTCGCTCGCCGCAGTGCAGTTCGCCATCCGCAAGTTGGCGAAGGCCACTGACGGCATCGAACTCCATCTGTTGAACGTGCAGCCGCCCCTGCCCTACGCCGCGACCAGCCTGGTTGATAGTGCGGCAGTGAAGGATTTCCATGTGGAGGAAGCGAACAAGTCGCTGACGGCGGCGAAAGAGCAACTCGACAAAGCTGGTATCCGGTATGAGACTCATGTCGCGATCGGCGATGCTGCGGAGGCGATCGCGAGTTACGCGGAACAAAAGGATTGCGCTGAGATCGTCATGGGCACGCGCGGGCTGGGCCGTGTGGCCGGAATGATCCTGGGATCGGTCGCTTATAAAGTGCTACAGCTCAGCAAGGTACCGGTGACGCTCGTCAAATAGTCCAAGACGGCAGCCGTCCTCTCATCATCCCTGCAGCGCCGCCGATTTCAGATCCCTGGATCATACTCGGCGGGACATCGTGGTCTGTGCGACCTCAACGGCCCGCTCCGAGCAGATATTTCAGCCAGCCTTGTGTTAGGCGGCCGCCAAGGTGCGATGTTCGGACTTCGGGCCGCGGTCGCGACCATGGTTCGCCACACCCTTCGACGCCAGGGCTTGCACGGGTGCCTCAGCGAAAGCGCGCGTACCGTTGGACATCTCGAGGAAAGTCTCCGGCCGCTTGAGCGCGATTTCGAGAATGAAAGCCGCCGAGAGCAACAGCACGGCGAAGCAGACGATAGCGGTCAGGAGGTCCACGGCTCAGTTCCTTCAATCATGTTTTGCTGCACTGCATATAAAGTGAGACAGCATTATCTTCAAGACCAGATTATATATCTGGTATACATAATACCTATGCGGTTTGAGCATGCGCAAACGGCATCGCGGCCCAACTTGCGATGTAACTCATTGAAAATAATTATTAAAATGTGATACGGGGCAGCAGTGAGGCCCCTTCCTTTGGGATGCGGCAAGCGTTCAGCGGGGTGCGGCAAATGGCACCAAAGCACCCGCGCCGCCCCGCGCGAGTGCTGTCGATTTGGGATCTAGAACGCAGATGCAATATCGCGGAATCGCCAGCGGCGGCTAGGCGGCCGAGTCGATCTCTTCCCGGCCCGATACGTAGCCTCGCAGCACGTGGATCACGTCGCGGATCCCGACCACGCCGACCAGCGTGTGGTCATCGAGCACGGGAATGTGGCGAATGCCATGCCGGTCCATCTTCTCCATGATGTCCGCCAGCTCATCATCCGGGGAGCAGCTGATGAGCTTCTTGCTCATCAAGCGTTCGATCGGCATCCGCATGATGTCTTCCCGATCGGTGGCCAGGGCCCGCACGACATCGCGCTCGGAGAACATGCCCAGGACCGTGCTTCCTTCCGTCGACACGATGTCGGTTACGACCAATGCGCCGATATTTTCGGCTGCCATGAGCTTCAGCGCCGCTGAAACCGGCTCACGCGGCCGGACGCTCACCACCCGCGCCTGCTTCTGAAGCAGTATCTGAGCAACATTCATCCTGGCCTCCCATCTCTCGTCGTCGATGTGCTGCGCGGTTCAGCCTTGATCCGGTCTTCAACCTTCGATCCGGGCCTGCCGACAGCTCTAGGCGTGTCTACTCCCCTGGGAATACGTTATGTGGTATACAGAATATCAGCAGGGAAATCAAGGGCAAAATGAGCGGGTCGGCGGCCGCCTCTCAGATGGGCTGTTTCAGCAAGGTGGAAACCCGGTTGGCGAGCGCGGCGCCCGGGCCGGCCGTTTTCGCCAAGCGTCTCAGGTACGGCTGGACGCCATCAGCCGGTTCACCGCATCGACCACCAGCTCCGCTTCCCCCGCTTGCATGCAAATCGGACTGAACGTCACGGTCCCCCGGTCGCAGAGTGTCGGGTCCGCTTCGATGGCGGGAGTGGCCTCCCGCAGCGCTCTCAGCAGATCCTGAACGGAAAACGCGCCGCCGTGCGACAGCGTGAGCGAGACGGTTGGCACTCCTTCAACATCGTCGAAGCCTTCCCGGCTGACCGCGCAGCCAGGAACTGCCTGCAAACCATCAGCCAGTATTTGCGCCGTCGCCCGCCAGCGCGCGTGACGCGCCGCATCCCCTTCGGCCACGAACAGCTCCAATGCCGTGAGCAGGCCGATGATCTGTTCCTTGCCGACCTTGCAGGTCCGGCCGATCCCGTGCGGCGGCATGCCTGCAAGCCGTGATTTCTCGATCAGAGCCGGTGGTGGCGCCCACTGATCCCACAGGATGTCGAGATCGAGATGTTGTAGCGCGGCGGCCATCATGAGATCGCGGCGGCCGCACAGAAAGCCTGTGGCTTGCGGCCCATTGATGGCCTTCCCGCCGGAGAACGCCACCAGGTCGGCGCCGTCCGCGATGAAACGGCGAAGATTGGCTTGCGGCGGCAGCTGCGCCGCCGCATCGACGATTACCGGCACGCCGCGCGCGTGAGCTACCGCCACGACCTCCTTGAGCGACGGGCGCGCCGCGCGGTCCGCAACATAGAACAGCGCGGCCGTGCGTTCGGTAATGGCGTCGGCGACTTCCCAGGGCTCCGCGTCGCGAATGCCGGCCCCGGCGTAGCGGTCCGGCAAGCCCACCTCGACCAGGCGGACGCCAGCAGCGCGGACCGCATGGTCATACATATTGCGCTGGCTCCGGACCACGACCACTTCGTTCTTCATGCCGGATGTATCCGGCAACCGCGCCATCGAACCCGGATCAAGCCTAGTCACGCAGGCGGCGGTCGCCAGCAGCAGGCACGCCGCCGCGCCGGAAGCGACATAGCCGGCCTCCGCGCCGGTGAGTTCGGCAATCACCTGCGATGCATGCGCCTCCAGCTCCGCCATGTCGACACAGCGGACCGCTGCCTCTGCCATCGCGGCGATCACCTCAGGCCGCATGATGCCGCCCGACAGGCGGGTTGCAGTACCCTTGGCGTTGATCAGGGTCTTGATGCCGCGCCGCTGATAGATGTTGTCAGCGCACATGCCGCTCCCCTCAGTAGGTACAGGTCAGGCCGCCATCGACCACGATCACCTGTCCGGTAACATAGCGGCTGTCGTCGCTCGCGAGGAACAGGATCGGGCCGGCGACATCCTCGACCGTGCCGGGCCGTCGCAGCGGCAACCGGCCGTGCTTGATGAACACGTCCTGGAACCACTCGGTCTGGTGCTCGTGAATGTTGCCGTGCATCAGCGCCATGCGGGTGTCGATGTAGCCCGGCGCGATCGCGTTGACGCGTACGCCGAGCGGCCCGAAATCCACCGCCATGCAGCGTGTCAGGTTGACCACCGCGCCCTTGGCGGTGGCGTAGGCCATGGAGTTGGGCTGCCCGCGCAGGCCCTGGATCGAGGCCACGTTGACGATGCTGGCGCAGGGGCTCTGCTTCAGATGCGGCATCGCGGCCTTCGCGCCATAGAGCACGCTGTCGAGATTGATGTTCATGACGCGGTGCCAACGCTCCGCCGTCAGCGTCTCGATCCCGGATTCGTCACTGATAGCGGCGTTGCTCACCAGGATGTCGAGACGGCCAACAGCGGCGGCGGCTTCGACCGCGCGGACGATGCTTGCTTGATCCGACACGTCGGCGGGGATGGACTGCACCTGCAGCCCCTCGTCGCGCAGACCGTCCGTCGCCTCTTGCAGGACATCTGCGTCGATGTCGCACAGCATAACGCGTGCGCCTTCCTGCGCCAGGGCGCGGGCGGCCGCGAGGCCGATGCCGCGCGCGGCGCCGGTGACCAGCGCCACTCTGCCATTCAATTTGCCGGGTCTGGTCATGCGCTCACTCCGGGTTGAGACGGAAGTCGGCGCCCTCGGGCAGTGTCTGGCCGCCATCGACCACGATGGTCGTGCCGGTGATGTATTCGGCCTCGTCGGAGGCGAGGAACAGCACGGCGTTGGCGACATCGCGCGGCGTACCGAGGCGGCCGAGCGGCACCATGTCCGCCATTGACTTGATGAAGGCGGGGCTGCGCCCCTGCTGCACGCCTTCGGTCAGGATGTTGCCGGGCTCGACGCCGTTGACCGTGATGCCGAAGCCGGCGAACTCGAGCGCGGCCGCCTTGATGAAGCCGTTGATGCCGGCCTTGCTGGCCGAATAGTGGCCGTGGCCTGGGCTGGTGACGCGCGGGCCGGTGATCGAGGACGTGAAGACCATGCGGCCATAGTGCTGCGCCTTCATCGGCGCCAGCGCGGCGCGCGCCGCCAGATAGGTGCCTTTGAGGTTGACGCCGAGCACGCTGTCCCATTCCGCCGGCTCGATGTTCTCGATCAACGTCCAGGGATAGATGCCGGCATTCTGCACCAGGATGTCGAGCCGGCCGTGTTTTTCGAGCGCCGTCGCGACCGCGCGCTCGGCGTCGGATCTCTGGGCGATATCGACCTGGATGAAGTGCCCGCCAAGCCGTGCCGCGGTTGCCGCGCCCGCCTCCGCCTCGCGATCGGCGATGATGACCTTCGCCCCCTCCTCCACGAAGCGCGCGGCGATGCCGGCGCCGATGCCACGCGCGGCGCCGATGACAAGGGCGATGCGGTCCTTCAGCCTCATGCGAGCTTCTGCCGGATCTGCAGCTTCACGGTGTCGAGCAACACGGCGGCCAGCACCAGCGCGCCCAGGATCATCTGCGTGTAGTGCGCCGGCAGGCCCATCAGGTTGATCGCGGTCTGGATCGAGGACAACAGCAGCACGCCGGCATAGACGCCGGGCAGCCGCCCGATGCCGCCCTTGAGGCTGACGCCGCCGATCACCACCGCGGCGAAAGCGCGGAACAGCATGCCGAGGCCGAGATTGGCGGTGGCGCCCGAGGTGCGGATCGCCAGCAGCCAGCCGGCAAGGCCGGCGACGGCGCCCGCCAGCACGAAGCTGACCAGCACCAGGCGATCGACCTTGATGCCGGCGCGGAAGGTTGCGACCGGGTTGCCGCCGACCATGGTGATGTGCCGGCCGAACGGCGTCTTCGCCATCATGAAGGAGAAGCCGACGAAGCAGAGCACCGCAATCCAGGCAATGAGCGGGATCGGCCCCACGAACTGGATGGCGATGAAGCGCAGCGCCGGATCGAGATCCTGCGCCGAGCGCCCGCCGGAGACCGCAACCACCAAGCCGCGCACCCAGATGTAGGAGGCAAGGGTCACGATGAAGGCGTTCATCTTGAGGCGCACCACCAGCCAGCCGTTCATCGCGCCGATCACGCCGCCGATGGCGAGCGAGATCAGCAGGGAAACGGGAACCACCAGCCATTCCGGCGTCAACGCGTAGCCGAGGCCGATGCCGTGCGAGCAGAACAGGATGCCGGTCGCCATCGCGGTCAGAGCGGCGACGGATTCCACGGAAAGGTCCATGTGCCCGGCGATCACCACGATCGCGAGGCCGATCGCCATCACGCCGACATAGGTCGAATCCTCGATGATGTTCGAGAAGATGGCGAGCTGGAAGTAGTTCGGAACCGTGAGCGAAAACACCGCCAGCACGACCACCAGCAGCAGCCAGACCAGGTTGTCGAGCATGAACTCGATGAGTGCCCGACGTCCGGGGGAGATCATCCTTGCGCTCCGGTTGTCACTTGAATGCGGCCCGGGCCGCGCCGCCGCCGACGCGACCCGGGACCAGGACTCAGACAACTATTCGACCGACTTCACCGGTTCCTCGGGCACCTTCATGTTGCCCCAGAACTTCGGCTCGTCGACGTTTTCCTTGGTGATCGCGGCGCCGGGGATCTTGATGTTCGGACCCCAGCTCTCGATGGTCAGCTCGGACTTGAGGCCCAGCACGTTGTAGGTGCCCGGTTTCAGCTCCTGCTTGTTGACCACCTTGTCGGCGAACATGGCCAGCGCGGCCGCCTGTGCGAACAGCGGCTGCTCGACCTCGACCTGCTCCCAGCCCTTGCGGATGAGATCGAGACCGACCGGCGCGCCGTTGGAGGAGACCAGCAGCACGTCGCCCGGCTTCTTGCCCTTGGCCTCGAGCGAGGCCACCGCCGCCACGGCGAGATGCGCCGCGTGGACGAAGATCAGGTCGATGTCCGGATTGGCGACCATCTGGTCGGAGACGATGGTGCCGGCGTTAGAGGCCTCCCACTGCATCGCCGGCAGCGAGATGATCTTCACATCGGGGAAGGCCTTCATCTTCTCCTCGAAGCCCTTCTGGATGTCGAGCGTGTAGGGGTCGCCCGGATCACCGAGGACCTGCAGCACCTTGCCCTTGACCGCGCCGTTCTTGGCTTTCAGCAGGCCCTGGATCTGATCGGCGGCGACGTAGCCGATCTCGACCGTGCCGGCGACCGAGGTGAGGTCGGTCTTGGTCGCGGTGATCTGCCGGTCGAAGATCATGACCGGGATGCCGGCCGCGCGGGCCTTCTCGATCGAGGGCTGGATCGCGTTGAAGTCCACGGCAGCCAGGATGATCGCCTTGGGCTTGGCCGCGATGACGTCGTTCATCTGGCTCTGCTGCAGGTCGGTCTTGTTGTCCGCGTTCTCGGAGACCAGCTCGTAGCCGACTTCTCCCATGAACTTCTCCAGGGCATCGACCGAGGCGGTCTGGAACTCGTCCAGCAAGGTCGGCACCATGTAGTAGATCTTGCCCTTCGATTCCGCCCAAGCGGGCGACGCCATCGCCACCGCGGCGATCGCAAGTGCGCCAGTCACGCTACTCAACAGACGTTTCATGTTCGCTTCTCCTCTGCCTCACAGGTTCTGCGCGCCACAGATCCGAAGGAACCTGGGCTACGCTTGTTGGGCTTGGCGTTCGATCGCCTCGCCAGTGATCATCCGCACGACTTCGTCAGGGCTGGTCTCGGTTCGCTTCACGTCGCCCTCCACCAAGCCCTGGCGAATGACGACGATGCGGTCGGCCACCTGGAACGCCTGCGCCATGATGTGGGTGATGATGATGACGCCGATGTCCTGGGCCGCGATGCGCTTGATCATCTCCAGGCCGCGGCGGGTCTGCTCGACGCCGAGCGCCGCGAACGGCTCGTCCAGCAGCACCAGCTTGCCGCCCCAATGGACGAAGCGGTTGAGCTCGATCGCCTGGCGCTGGCCACCGGACAAATGCTCCACGTTGGTGCGCAGCGAGGGGATGCGCGTGCCGGCGTTGGCCATGGTCTTGGCGACGGCCGCCTCCATCTCCGCTTCCTGCAGGATGGGAATGCCGAACCATTTCTTGACGATCTCGCGCCCCATGAAGAAGTTCGCCACCACGTCGACGTTGGTGCAGAGCGAGAGGTCCTGATAGACCGTCTCGATGCCGGCCGCCTTGGCTTCGGCAGGTGATGCGAAGGTGCGCTCCTCGCCCTCGAACAGGATGCGGCCGGAAGTCTGTTCCAGCCCGCCGGAGATGATCTTCACCAAGGTGGACTTGCCGGCGCCGTTATCGCCGAGCAGGGCCACCACTTCGCCGCGGTGGATCGAGAAGCTGATGCCGCGCAGCGCCTGGATCGCGCCGAAATTCTTGGTGATGCCGTCCAGCTGCAGGAGCGGTGCGTCCGCCATCACGCCGCCTCCTTGCGCTTGGCCGGCCGACGAGCCGGCTCAGGCGATTCGTCCTGCGCGAACAGTGAGCCGGACCGCGGCGACAGCACGCCGGCAATGGCCAGCGCAGCGGCGCCACGCAGCACCGTATTCTCCCCTTCCCCGGAGCGCGTGATGCGGGGCGAGGCGCGCCCGCCGCGCTCGGACACCGAATGCGCCAGTGGCTGCGCCGCCTCGATCAGCCGGCCCAGCAGCTGCTCTTCCACGAAGCCGCCGATGACGATGGTCTCCGGATCGTACAGGTTCTCTATAGTCGCAACAGCACGGCGCAGCAGCGGCCCCGCCTCGCCAATCCATCCGTCCAGCCCGATGCGCGCGGAGCGCCGCTCCATGGCTTCGAGCGACAGATAGCGCTCCAGGCAGCCGCGATTGCCGCACGGGCACGGCTCGCCGTCCGGCACCAGCGGCAGATGCCCGATCTCGCCTGCGTTGCCGAACGCGCCGCGCATCGGCGCGCCTTCGTGCACCAGGCAGCCGCCGAGGCCGAAACCGAAATAGAGATAGTAGAACTCGCGCAGATCGCGCCCGGCGCCGTAGAGCCGCTCGCCCAGCGCGGCCGCCGCCAAATCAACCTCGATGAAAGCGGACAGGCCGGTCAGCTTCGACAGCCGCTCGCGGACTGGCACGCCTTTCCACCCTTCGAGGGTGGTCGGGCCGACGAAGCTCATGGACTCAACGTCGAAGGGGCCCGGCATGGCAAGGCCGATACCCAGAATGCGGCCGCGCGGCCGCAGCTTGCGAAGCCCCTCGACGAGCTGACCGATTTCGCGAAAGGCCCGAGAGGGGCTGATGTGCCGCAGCTTCCGCTCGCGCTGGCCGATCAATTCGCCAGCAAGGTTGATCAGCGCGGCCTTGAGGCCGACCGGCGTCAGGTGCAGGCCGATGGCATAGCCGCCGCTCGGATTGAGCTTCAGAAAGGTCGGCGGCAGCCCCCGCCCCTTCGGCTGCTCACGGGCGCCCAATAGGAACCCCTCGAGCTCCAATTCGCGGATGATATTCGAAACAGTCTGGACGGTCAGGCCCACGCGCTTCGCGATGTCGCCACGCGCAATCGGACCATGCAGCCGGATCGTCTCCAGCACGATCCGCCGGTTGTACGGCCGCCCCGATTCCTGGTTCGTCCCCTTGAGGGTCATCCCGCACGTCCCTCCCCCAGGAACGCTAAGACCTCCGGGCGCAATATGTCAAATGGATTTCAAAAATGAAGGCGGGCGACACATATTCGGGACCGGCTAGCGCACCAGCGGCGAATTGGCGGCCGGCAGGTCGATTCCCGCAATTTGTGCCGCGCCGGCGAGCAGGCCGATATATTGCGCGACCGCGCGATTCCAACTGGCCGTCTCGAGATAGGCGGCGATCCGATCGCGGACCAGCTCGAAATCGAGCACCCGCCCGGCGACCTTGCGATTCAGATGAAGCACATGGAAGCCGAAACGCGTCGGCACCGGCACGGCGCACAATTGGCCGTCCTCCAGGTTGAACAGGAAAGTCTCGAACTCCGGCACCGTCTGGCCCTCGGTCACCTGGCCGAGATTGCCGCCGTGGCTCTTCGAGGAACATGCGGAGTGCTCCGCCGCAAGCTCGGCAAATCGCGCCGGATCGCGTTGCAGATCAGCGATCAGCGCTTCCGCCAGGCATTTCGCGCGCTCGCGCGCCGCAACATCGCTTGGATCGGCGGCGATCAGGATATGCCGGGGCTCGTAGAGATCCGGCGAGCGGAACTTGCGCCGGTTGTTCTCATAGTAGCGCCGGCAGGTCGCCTCGTCCGCTTTCGGTGTTTCCACTTGCGAGCCAAGCAGCGCAGCGATCACGGCGTCCTCATCGGTTGCCCGGCGGCCGTTCCCGTCCTCCGCCGCTTCGGCAACGATCTCGAGGCGTCTTGCTTCCTGCAGCAGCAGTTCCCGCACCACCAGCGCCCGCGCGGCGGCGTCGATCGCCGCCTGCGGATCGGATGCCGGATGGTTCTGCGCCTCGCGGCGGATCGCGTCGCCGCCGATGGCAACGCCATTGACCCGGATCTCCATCGCGACCGCCTTCGGCCGATGCTGGAAAGCGCGGAACTCCGCGATGGCTTCGTCGACCTGCGAGCTCATGATGCTACTCCGCCGCCTGCCGCCGCGACCGCACGACCTGGTAGCCCGGCCGCCAGAAATAACGCAACGGAACGCTCAGCATGTGCACCAGCCGCGTGAACGGGAATACCAGCAAGATGGTGAGGCCAAGGAAAAGGTGCAGCTTGAAGATCGGATTCGCATCCGCGATAGCGTCGGCCGCGTACGGCTGGAAGGTGAAGATGCCCTGCGCCCAGGTCATGAACTTCACCATCTCGCCACCATCCAGATGTTGCAGCGAGATCGGGATCGTGAACACGCCGAGAAAGAGCTGGGCGTAGAGCAGCAGCAGGATCGCGATGTCGCTGAAGCTCGAGGTCCTGCGGATCCGCGAATCGAACAGCCGCCGATGGATCAGCAGCGTGGCGCCGGCGATCGCCATGATTCCGGCGACGCCACCCGCCACGATGGCGAGCAGCTGCTTCGCGCCGTGGCTGATGCCGAGCATCTCGAACAAGGCGATCGGCGTCAGCAGCCCGACGAAGTGGCCGACGAAAATGACGAGCACGCCGACATGGAACAGCACCGAGCCCCAGATCAGCTGCCGCCGCCGGAGCAGCTGGCTCGAGCCGGAACGCCAAGTGTAGGGCTCCCGGTCGTAGCGCACGATCGAGCCAAGGATCAAAGTCACCAGCGCGATGTAGGGATAGATGCCATAGAGCACGGTATTGAGGGTCAGGCTCATCGCACACCTCCGGACTGGGTATCGGCAACCGATCGGATCGAAGCACGCAGCCGCGTCTCCAATCGCTCGGCCGGGCAGGAGCTGCCGGCGCCGGGCCCGAAGGTCACCGGCTCTTCCGCCCAAGCGCGGTCGAGCGCCTGCAGGTCGCCGGGATCATCGTCGGGCGCCTGGCGCAGGGCTTCCAGCTCCTCGGCATCCGGCTTGGCGGCCGCCAGCGATTCCAGGGCCTCGAAGACACCGGCATAGATACTGTCGCGCTTGGCCAGGCGCTCACGGATAGCGCTGATGATATGAAGGGTCCGCAACAGCAGCGCGCGCGCCTCGTCGAGCGGCTGGGTCGCCAGGAACTCGAGAAACAGCGGCAGATAGTCGGGCAGCTCATTGGCGGCGATTTCCAGCCCGGCCGCCTCGTACATGCCGCGCAAATCGACCATCGCTTGGCCGCGGTCGCGGCTCTCGCCATGAACATGCTCGAAAAGATGCAGCGAAAGCGACCGCGTGCGGTCGAACAGGAAGACGTAGCGCTCCTGCAGGTCCATGAGATCGCGCTCGGCCAGCTCGTCGACCAGTGCCACCAGGCGAGCGCGGCATGGCGTATCGAGCACGCGTTCTCCCGCAATCGCGGACCTGAGCGCGCCGGCCGCCGCCTGCATCTCCTCTTCGGGATAGGTCAACAGCACCGACAGGATCTTGAACATCGCGGTCATCAGAACACCTCCGTCGGGGTCTGCACGGTCTTCTTGCGCTTGGCGCCGAACAGGTCGGCGTTCGAGGTGCCGCCGGAGCAGCCATTGCCGAAGGAGAAGCCGCACGAGCCGCGCACGTCATAGGCATCCTCGCCGACCTCGCGGTGGCTGGTCGGGATCACGAACCGGTCCTCGTAATTGGCGATCGCCATCACGTGGTACATGTGCTCGATGTCCGCGCCCGAGAGGCCTACCCGGCGCGCGATCCCCTCATCGATCATGCCGTCGATGGTCTTCGCCCGCATGTAGGCGCGCATCGCCAACATGCGCTCAAGTGCTGCGACCACCGGCTCGTCCTTGCCGGCGGTCAGTAGGTTGGAAAGGTAGCGCACCGGGATGCGGAGGCTGCGTACATCCGGCATTTCGCCATCGACGCCGATCTTCCCAGCTTCCGCTGCCGACTGGATCGGCGAGAGTGGCGGCACATACCAGACCATCGGCAATGTGCGATATTCCGGATGCAGCGGGAAAGCGACCTTCCAATCCATCGCCATCTTGTAGACCGGGGAGCGTTTCGCGGCCTCCAGCCAAGCCTCCGGCACGCCGTCGGCCCGCGCTTGTGCGATCACCTGCGGGTCGTTGGGATCGAGGAAGACCGCGAGCTGCGCTTCGTAGAGATCCTTTTCGTTCGGCGTCGCCGCCGCGGCCTCGATCCGGTCGGCGTCATAGAGCAGCACGCCGAGATAGCGGATGCGCCCGACGCAGGTCTCGGAGCAGACGGTCGGCTGGCCGGCTTCGATCCGGGGATAGCAGAAGATGCATTTCTCGGATTTGCCCGTCGACCAGTTGTAATAGATCTTCTTGTAGGGACAGCCGGAGACGCACATGCGCCACCCCCGGCATTTCTCCTGGTCGATCAGGACGATGCCGTCCTCCTCGCGCTTGTAGATGGCGCCCGATGGACAGGCCGCGACACAAGTGGGATTGAGGCAGTGCTCGCAAAGCCGCGGCAGGTACATCATGAAGGTGTTTTCGAACTGGCCGTAGATCTCCTTCTCCACGCCTTCGAAATTGTAGTCGGCCGATCGCTTGGCGAACTCGCCGCCCAGGATCTCCTCCCAGTTGGCGCTCCATTCGATCTTCTCCATCCGCTCGCCGGTGATCAGTGAGCGCGGCCGCGCGGTCGGCGCGGCCTTGGATTCCGGCGCGGTCTGCAGATGCTCGTAATCGAAGGTGAAGGGCTCGTAGTAGTCGTCGATCTCCGGCAGGTCCGGATTGGCAAAGATCTTTGCCAGGATCCGCCATTTCGCCCCCATGCGCGGCTCCAGCCGTCCGTTGGAGCGCCGGCGCCAGCCGCCGTTCCAGCGCTTCTGGTTCTCCCAGTCCTTAGGATAGCCGATGCCGGGCTTGGTCTCTACGTTGTTGAACCACGCGTATTCCATGCCTTCGCGGCTGGTCCAGACGTTCTTGCAGGTGACCGAGCAGGTATGGCAGCCGATGCATTTGTCGAGATTCAGCACCATGCCGATCTGAGCGCGGATTCTCATTCTGCGGCCTCCTTCCTTGCCGCCGGCCCTTCCAGCCAGTCGACCTTGTCGAGCTTGCGCACGATCACGAACTCGTCGCGGTTCGACCCCACCGTGCCGTAGTAGTTGAAGCCGTAGGATTGCTGGGCGTATCCGCCGATCATGTGAGTCGGCTTGAGGATCGCCCGCGTCACAGAGTTGTGGATGCCACCGCGCTGGCCGGTGGTTTCCGAGCCCGGCACGTTCACGATCTTCTCCTGTGCGTGGTACATGAAGATCGTGCCCTCCTTGATCCGCTGCGAGACCACCGCGCGCGCGACCAAGGCGCCATTGCTGTTGTACGCCTCGACCCAGTCGTTATCGACGATCCCGGCCTTGACCGCGTCGGTCTCCGAGATCCAGACGATCGGCCCGCCTCGCGACAGGGTCAGCATCAACAAATTGTCGGTGTAGGTGGAGTGGATGCCCCATTTCTGGTGCGGGGTGATGAAGTTCAGCACCACCTGCTTCTGCCCGTTGGGCTTCGCATCGATGATCGGCTTGACCGACTTGGTGTCGATCGGCGGCCGATAGACGCAGAGCGCCTCGCCGAAGGCGCGCATCCAGAGATGATCCTGGTAGAGCTGCTGGCGGCCGGTGAGCGTGCGCCAGGGGATCAGTTCATGCACGTTGGTGTAGCCGGCGTTGTAGCAGACCTTCTCCGATTCAAGTCCCGACCAGGTCGGCGAAGAGATGATCTTCCGCGGTTGTGCCACCACGTCGCGGAAGCGGATCTTCTCGTCCTCCTTGGGGATCGCGAGATGGCCGTGGTCGCGGCCGGTGTTCTTCGAAAGCGCCTCCCAGGCCTTCACCGCCACTTCGCCGTTGGTCTCCGGCGCCAGCATCAGGATGACTTCCGCGGCATCGATGTCGGTCTCGATCCGGGGCAGGCCCTGCGTGGCGCCCGCTTCCTCCACCGCGCCGTTGAGGCGGCGGAGATTGTCCACCTCGTGCTCGGTGTTCCAGGAGATGCCCTTGCCGCCATTGCCGATCTTGCTCATCAGCGGGCCGAGCGCGGTGAACCGCTTGTAGAGGTTCGGGTAGTCGCGCTCGACCACCACGACCTGCGGCATGGTCTTGCCGGGGATCGGCTCGACCTCGCCCTTCTTCCAGTCCTTGACGCCAAGCGCCTGGGCGATCTCGCCCGGCGTGTCATGCAGGATCGGCACCAGCACGACGTCCTTCTCGACGCCCAGAACCTCCGGCGCCACGCGCGAAAAGGCGGCGGCAATACCTTTGTAGATCTCCCAGTCGGAGCGTGCTTCCCACGCCGGGTCCGCCGCCGCTGTGAGCGGATGGATGAACGGGTGCATGTCCGACGTGTTGAGGTCGTTCTTCTCGTACCAGGTGGCGGTGGGAAGAACGATGTCGGAATAGACGCAGGTCGTGGACATGCGGAAGTCCAGCGTCACCAGCAGGTCGAGCTTTCCCTCCGGCGCGTTCTCATGCCAGGCGACATCCTTCGGCTTTTCGCCGCCGACTGCGCCCAGGTCCTTGCCCTGGACTCCATGGCTGGTGCCCAAGAGGTGCTTCAGGAAATACTCGTGACCCTTGCCGGAGGATCCCAGCAGGTTCGAGCGCCAGACGAACAGGTTGCGCGGCCAGTTCTTCGGATCGTCCGGATCCTCGCAGGACATCTTCAGGCTGCCGTCCTTGAGCCCGTGCGCCACGAAATCCTTGGCGTCGCCGCCGGATTGCGCGACCTGGCGCCCGAGCTCCAGCGGGTTCGTCCGCAATTGCGGCGCGGATGGCAGCCAGCCCATGCGCTCGGCACGGACGTTGTAGTCGATCAGCGCCCCGTCCCACGGTCCTTGCGGCGCGGTTGGCGACAGGATTTCCTCGAGCTTCAGCGTCTCGTAGCGCCACTGATCGGTATGAGCATAGAAGAACGAGGTCGAGTTCATCTGCCGCGGCGGCCGCGCCCAGTCGAGCGCGAAGGCGAGCGGCAGCCAGCCGGTCTGCGGCCGCAGCTTCTCCTGCCCCACATAATGCGACCAGCCGCCGCCGGACTGGCCGACACAGCCGCACATCACCAGGAGATTGATGATCCCTCGGTAGTTCATGTCCATGTGGTACCAGTGGTTGAGGCCCGCACCCAGGATCACCATGGAGCGGCCCTTGGTCTTCTCGGCGTTGCGCGCGAATTCCCGCGCGACGGTGACGATCTGGTCCGCCGGCACGCCGGTGATCCGCTCCGCCCAGGCCGGCGTATAGGGCACGTTGTCGGAATATTTCGACGCAACGAACTCGCCGCCCAGGCCGCGGTCGAGGCCGTAATTGGCGACGAACAGGTCGAATACCGTCGCAACCAGGCATTCGCCGTCCTTCAATTTGACCGACTTCACCGGCACGGCGCGCGGCAGGACGTCCGGATGCTCCGTGCCCTTGAAATGGTCGTGCTCGCGATTGCCGAAATATGGGAAAGCGACGTTGACGACCTCGTCATACTCGCTGTCGAGCACGAAGCTCATCTCGAGCTCGACATCGCGGCCGCCGCTGTCCTTGGCTTCCAGGTTCCACTTGCCCTGCTCCCCCCAGCGGAAGCCGACTGAGCCTAGCGGCGCGACCAGGCGACGCGCGCGCCGGTCGAAGGCAACGGTCTTCCAGTCCGGATTGTTGGTCTCGCCCAATCCGTCGGCAAAGTCCGAGGCACGCAGCATGCGGTCCGGAACATAGTGCCCGCCCTGCTTCACCAGGCGCACCAGCATCGGCATGTCGGTGTAGCGCCGGCAGTAATCCTCGAAATATTCGGCCTGACGGTCGAGGTGGAATTCCCG